>CANFWI010000014.1 GCA_947450675.1 Comamonadaceae bacterium
GACTTGCAACCGATGCGGTACATGTTGGCGGTCGGGCCGCCGAGGTCTGAAATAGCGCCGGTGAAGCCTTTGACGGTGTCACGAATGGCTTCGATCTCACGGATCACGGAGTCCTCAGAACGGCTCTGGATGATGCGGCCTTCGTGCTCGGTGATGGAGCAAAACGTGCAGCCGCCAAAGCAGCCGCGCATGATGTTCACGCTGAAGCGAATCATTTCCCAAGCGGGGATTTTGGTGGCGTGGTCGTGGCTGCCGTTCTCGTCTGCGTAGCTGGGGTGCGGCGAACGCGCGTACGGCAAATCGAAAACCAAGTCCATCTCGACGGTGGTCAGCGGGATCGGCGGCGGGTTGATCCAGACGTCGCGGGCGGTGACGCCTACACCGTGGGCCTGCACCAAGGCGCGGGCATTGCCGGGATTGGTCTCAAGGTGCAGCACGCGGTTGGCGTGGGCGTAGAGCACGGCATCGCTGCGAACCTGCTCGTAAGACGGCAGGCGAATGACCGAACGGTCACGCGGCGGCACTTTGATCTTGCCCTGCATCGACGGCAAGCTCGGGTTCTGCACGAAGGTCAGTGGCTTGATGGCGGGATTGACCTGCGGCGCTGTTTTTGCCTTGAGCACCGGCGAGCCAGCGGCTTCAGCCTTGACGGCGACATCGGCGGCTTCGTCTTCGCGGGCGCAAGTCGCGCCCTGCTCTTTGGCCTGCTCCGAAATCATCAGGTACGGATTGACGTGGGCTTCGACCCGGCCTGGCGCATCGACATTGGTCGAATCAATCTCGAACCAGCCTTGCGCGGTCTCGTCACCTTGGCGGCGAATGAAGGCGGTGCCGCGAACGTCAGTGATGTTGGCGATCGGTTCTTTGGCAGCGAGTCGGTGGGCGATTTCGACAATCGCGCGCTCGGCGTTACCGTACAGCAGCAGGTCGCATTTGGCGTCGACCACCACGCTACGGCGCACTTTGTCAGACCAGTAGTCGTAATGCGCGATGCGCCGGAGCGAGCCTTCAATGCCGCCCAACACGATGGGCACTTCTTTGTAGGCTTCTCGGCAGCGCTGTGAATACACCAGTGCGGCACGGTCCGGCCGCTTGCCACCGATATCACCCGGGGTGTAGGCGTCGTCACTGCGGATTTTGCGGTCTGCCGTGTAGCGGTTGATCATCGAATCCATGTTGCCGGCGGTGACGCCGAAAAACAGATTCGGCTTGCCCAGCAGCTTGTAGGGCTCAGCGGTTTGCCAGTCGGGCTGGGCGATGATGCCGACCCGAAAGCCTTGCGCTTCCAGCATGCGACCGATCACGGCCATGCCAAAACTCGGGTGGTCAACGTAAGCGTCGCCGGTAACGATGATGATGTCGCAGCTGTCCCAACCCAGCGCCTGCATTTCCTCGCGGCTGGTCGGCAAAAACTTGGCCGTGCCAAAACGGGCCGCCCAGTACTTGCGGTAACTGGTCAGCGGCTTGGCGGCACGCGCGAAAAAGGAGACGTCGATGGGGGCGTTCATAGGGCTTTGGGGTAACCCGTCATTGTAGGGTTTCTACCTTGAATACACCAACACCAAAAAATGGCCCCTTTTTATGGGGCCGGGCACGAAGCGTGTGCCGTCGCTGCGAGCGCAGCGCGGCAACCCCTCTGTCATGGCGAGCGCAGCGCGGCCATCCATGACTGCGAATTCGGGCTCCTGGACTGCCGCGCTTCGCTCGCAGAGACGGATCAGGTCAACGTCGCAAGGTCATTTGCCCACGGATTTCGCCGCCGGGGTTGGCCGCTGTGTGGATATTGGCGTACCAGCGACCGGCCATCAGGTCGGCCACTTGCGCGGCGGTGAGTGTGGCGGAGCCTTCCATCGGGCTGCTTATCTGGCCCGGAAACGGCAACACCACGCCAGCGTTGGCACCGACAGCGGCGGGCCCATGGAAGTGCCCTGCCCTGGCCGGTCCACTCAAGTTCGCATATGAGAGCTTCCAGCTCAGCAGGTTGGTGTCTGTGTTGAGCACCGCATCGACCTGCCCGTTAGCGCTGGTCGACACCGGCGGGACTTCATTGGCGCCGCGCATCTGCGTCGTGAAAGTGACCAGGTTTGTTTTGTCGGCTGCAGGCATCATGCCGCCACACCCCACCACCAAGACCGACGCCAGCAGCGCCGCGCCAACACTGCGAAATTGAATATTGTTCATCGTAGATCTCCTGCTAACCGGCTAGGCACAAAGGGTAAAGCCGCCGGCACGACTCGACCCATACTCATCTTAGACCCCTCCGCTGCGCTGCGACAGCTCTGCCGTGGCTTTTTGGGCGATCGAATCGTTCACGCCAATATGGGCCTTCACTTTGGAGATGACGGATTTTTGACCGTTTTGATCCGAAAAGGTGTGATCAGAGTCGTTGACGAACGTCATTTGAAAACGGGCATCCTCTTTCAAGTATTTGCCACCCGCTCCGAAGTGGAACTCCAAATAGTCGCGGCCATCGTCATCGGCATTGACGATCATCAAGGTGTAGGTTCCCCGGCGACTCAGTTGCTTCACTTTTTGCAGTGGCCCGCTGTCAGAAGCATCCTTGCGAAAAGCGGATGTCAAGGTTCTGCTCAAGCGGGCGGTCATCAACACACGCACTCGGTTGGCAATGCCGCTAACGTCAACGTCGCCTTGAAAGATTCGCCGGTACACACGCCAGTCGAGCAGTTGCCGCCGATAGAACGCGACGGACTTATAAGCCTGCTGCATGGAGTCTTGCCAAGTGCCGTCGGGATTGGCTTCGCGCCACTCCAGCAGGCGAGAGTTCAGCAAAATTTGCCCCGTCACCCGCGTGTCGGCAAGCGTCGATTGAAACGCCACGAACGAGCCAGAGCAAATGCCCAGCAGATAAAACTTCTTGCAGCCTTGTGCACTCAAAAAATCAATCGCAGCGCGGACTTCTGGCCTGGAGTCTTTGCTGTAAAGATGGCTCGCCCGAAAGCCCTCTGTCGTGCGACTGTCGCCCAGCCCGGTCAAGTCAAAGCGCAAGGAGCGGCAGCCCGCCCGGGCCAACTCACGGGCCATGTGAACGTAAATTCTGTTCGGCCCAATGCGGTAATTACCGGCCACGTTGAGCATCAAAATGGCCGTGTCGCTGCAGCCTGACTCTGCTTGTTCTCGTTCTGACTCCGTCAAAATACCAAAGAGCTTGGGCGCCAGCCCGCCGCTCGCACCGCCGAAAGTCACAGCGGTCTCACGCAAGCCGTCAAATTGATGCTGACATGGTTTTTCTGGATCGGCATTGACAAGGGGGCGAGGCAAGGGCTTGTCGGCCTCATCTTTTTTGTCCTTCAAATCCGCCAGGAGCCAGTCTTTCAGCAGCGTCAGTGTGGACGCATGCAATTGCGTTTCACGCGGTTCGTTCATCATGGCCGCATAGCCGGGCGCAAGCGCACAGGTCGCCTCCACACCCCGGCTTTGAAGCGCGGCCAACAGCTGCTTGGCACTCGGCCTGTCGTCACGGTCCAATAACAAGACGCGATCCGCCAACAGACCGTCCACTGGCAGACCCGGCAAGGCGTCGAGCTCAGCCAGCGTTTGCGCGGTGTACAAAAACCCCAGCGACTCGATGTCGCCGGACACGGGCTCGCGCTGTCCATCATGGCTGCGATCACGGGTGAACGCAGCCGCACGCAATTCCCGGGCGAAGGCTCGACCAGTGGCACAGGGCGCCCACAAGATCAGTTTTGCAACACCACCTAATTGCCCAGCCGCATGGGCGGCTAAATTGGCGCCCAGACGCAGCCCAAAAAGACAAAATTCAGAGCATCCAGATATTTTTTCGAGCTGCTGTGTGGCGCAGACGATGCTGTCCGTCCAGCTTTGCAAGCGTTTCGGCTGTGCATCGTCGCCCGCAGAATCCCCCGTTCCGGGGTAGTCGAATCGAAGCACGTCAAGGCCAGCCAAGGCCAGCTGCTCAGCCACCTGCGTGTAAGCACCATAAGCGCACATGGACTCGTAGCCGATAGCGCGACACATCACCACGCCGACACCCAAGCGAGGCGCTTTGGCCGCATGAAACCAGCCCAAGCAACTGACGCCACCCGCGCTAAAAAAGAACGGGCGGGCAGCCACTGGAGCTTCAATGTCAAGATGTGTCATGGCGGGGGAATTCCTTGCTGGGTTTTGTTCGAAAGCAACTCAATGCGGGTTTGCTGCAACGAATTAGCCGCGATCACCTGCCCTGAAAAAGCCTGGGCGCTGGTGCTGCGCAGAGTGACGCAAATGTCTGATTCGGGCGGAAGGTGGAAAAACTCGTCGTCGGCCAAAAATCCAGGCACATCGAAATGAACGCCGAGTGCAAAACGCTGCGACTTCACGGTCACGACGGCCGTCTGTGGGTCCAGCAAGGTCGCTTGGGCACTGAGCCCGACGTCTGACTCCTGCGTCGTTTGAAGTCCACCGCAAAAGTAAACCGCTTGTGCGCTCAATCCACTGGTGCCCGTCATGGTCACGACCACCGCATCACAGACCCGCGGCCCGAACTGGCAGGCGTGCGTCAAGTCAACATACGCATCCAAAAAATTCAGGGCGGACAAACTTTGCGCACTGCGCGCAGGCAGCGTCAACGCTTTGCGGCCGTGCGCCACCCGCACGTCACCGCCCAGCCAAGCGCTGAGTTCAAGCTCAACCGGCACGTCACGCGGCTGTTCGTTGTGCAGGTGAATCCACAAGCCATTGACGCCTTCGTCGGTGAGCAAAACAGTGCACGGCTGCTGCACACGCTTGAGGTAGTGGTAGCAGGCTTTGGGCTGGCCTGCATCGTCGATCAAACCCCAACCCGCGCCGGCCCACAAGTCGCGCAAAAACAAGACCAGCGCACCCTTGCAACTTGACGCTGGCCGACGCCACTCGGTCATGCTGGCGGCCATCACTTCGCCGCTGACCATGCGGCTCCAAGTCAGGTAGCGCTCATGGTCACAGCGCCGCAGCTGACGAGAGTCCGTCTGCAACAGCTGCTCAAAGTAATAGTCACGCACGTCGTCAAAATCCCAGCCCGCGTTCGAATCCCGGGGCGAGCGCGCTTTCCAGCTGGCGTCATGCACCCGGGTCGCCAAGCCAGCGGGCATCCGCTTGATGGTGTTCTCAGCGGGCACATTCGCAAACGCTAGGCATTCGGTGGCGAACTGGAGGTCAGCATGCCGGGCATCTTCAAGTGGGCGCAAGTAGGCACCCACACCGTAGTAAGAACTGGTGCCTGCGCTGGCCTGATGCGGAAACGCGCCGCCGTGTGCGCTTGAGGGCCAGTACGGAATGCCGGGCGCGTGCTCGGTACAGAGCTGGGCAATGACCTGCGCGAACAAGGCCGGATACCAGACCTCGGCCGGTGCACCCCACATCGCCGCTTGCTGCTCAACTTCGCTGTTGCCGCACAGCACCGTCAGGCAGGGCCTGTTGCGAAGGGCCTGCAATTGCTGGCGTACTTCAAGCGCCACACTGGCCATGAAAGATTCATCCGCAGCGGGGTAGTCCATGTTGGCAAACATGAAGTCTTGCCAAACCAAAATACCTTGGGCGTCGCAAGCATCGTAAAAATGCGACTCTTCATACGCCATGGTGCCGGCCACCCGCAGCATGTTCATGCCGGCTACCCGCGCTTGCGCTACAGCAGCGTGGCACTGATCAGGTGAAGACCGAAGACTCACCGGGTCCAGCGGCGTCCACACAGCGCCACGGCAAAAAATGGGCGTGCCATTCACCTCAATAGAGAACGCGGCATCTTGCTTTTTGAGCGAGACGGTGCGAAATCCGACAGCGCCTAAATCAAGCCGCGTGTCAATCGCCGTGTCAGCGCCAGCCGATTGAATCTGCAGCGCTGCACGGTAAAGACAGGGCTCACCGTGGGTGTGCGGCCACCACAAGTCGACCTGCGGAATATGCAATTCAGCCTCGAATATCTGCGTCGCGGCGTGATACGTCATGGGTTGCACAAAAGACTTATCACCGCGCTCTAACAGCAGGCTGATTGACGTGTGAGCTGTATTGGGACTCCTGCGCTGATGCAGACGACAGACCACCTTGCCCGTCGAGCCTTCCTGCGATGCCGTTAAAACAATATCTTCAACAGCGCCCGCAGGCGTCGACGCCAGCCAGACATCCTTCCACGGACCAACCACTGCCACAGGCGGCGACCAACCTGGTGTGCGACCTAACAGGGTGGTGCGAAACCAGCGCAGCTGCTGATGCGCGACCATCGGCGAGCGCCAACGCGGCCGGCCGCGTTGCTGTGTCAACTGTTGATCCAACGAGCGGCAAACAATGACCAGTTCGTTGCCGACAGGTCTGAGTGCATCCGTCACGTCGCAGGTGTGGGCCACAAACATATTCCGACTGACCAACAGCGAAACCCCATTGAGCCAAACCTCAGTCACCGTCGCCAAGCCATCAAAGCCCAACGTCAAGCGGTCGGTGGGCAAGTGATCCACGGCATCAAACTGAAGCCGAAACCACCAATCCTGAGCATCAAAGCGTCTAGGCGTTCCAGCCAAAGACCACTGCTGACTCTCTCGCAATGCCGCCGCTGCAGACATTAGTTCTGGCAATGCTTGCCATGCGACATCAGCAGACAGCGGTGGCGAAGAAAACTGGTCTGGGTCGGTCGCGCACAGTGACCAGTTGTCGCTCAAACGCCGCCGGTTGCGCGTGCACGAAAAAACAGACGCAGCATCAGACGCAAGCTCAGTCAAGCGCGGCAACGTCAACTGACGGCATGCAACTCTGTCACGGCACGACGGATGGAGTCTATGCTGCCAAAAACACTTCGCTTGAGAAAGTTGTCAGGGAATTCGATGTCAAACACACCTTCCAGTGCTAGCATGACATTCACACTCGCATGTGAGGTCATACCGGATTTGTACAGATCCGTTTGCATGTCGATGTGCTCAATGTCTTGGTTCAACCGACCGTGGTCACGCAACACGTCTCTGATCTTGAGTTCAATGGATTCCAACATTTTTTACCTTTTTAGAGAGTTCAATAATTTTTCGATGCGGCGTGAAACCCAGAGCCATCACTACCGCACCGGCATAGTCACCATCGTGGCTCATGCTCAGCAGCCACTGCATCGCACCCATGCTCAAAGCCAACTCGGCAACGCCACCGTGTAGCTGTAAGTGGCAGTCCCCATCGGGTTGTTTGATCACTTCAATATTCCGCCAATCAACGCCCACCTCGCTCAGTTGAAGTGCTTTGATGAGCGCCTCTTTTGCAGCGAACCTGGCCGCCAGTCGCTGCGCGCACTGTCCCTCGTCGCAGTTGGCATAGATCAGTTCATCCTGCGTGAAAAGTCGTTTTTTGAAGATGTCTCCAAACGCCTGCAAAGAAGCCTCTATCTGGCTAATTTGAACCAAATCGAAGCCCACGCACAAGCCGCTAAACGCTTGCTCAAGCGTGACGCGCCGACGTAAAAAATCCAAAATGGGGACGCTGTGTTGATGCATAAAAATAGCGATGACCTGCTGACCTGCAATCCATATCGGGGTTAAAAACTTTGTTGAAGTCACTTTAAATTCGCTATCGCTTGCCAGCCTGTAGGACGGTGCGGAACAAGCACGTTTCATGAAATCGCACGATGCTCATCATCGGGAAAAAGCAATAAATCCTTGCAGACAATCAAGTCGTTCATCACCTGACTTGCCTATCTAAAAAGGAATCAACCGTGTCCATAATTTTTGAAGCAGATGCGTTGGTCACCCCTGCGGAAATCCGTTCCCCGAAAGACTTTGAAGCCTTGCTGGCGACGGTACGTCAGCTGACCACAGAGGTCGCGGCGGCACATGCAGCGGATGTCGATCGTCAAGCCCGATTTCCAGCGGAAACACTGGCAGCGTTGCGCAAGGCACGTGTTTTGTCTGCCGCTGTGCCAACCCGTCTCGGTGGCGCAGGCTGCAACCTGTCAGAGCTGGCTCAGCTGTGCTCGACATTGGCCCAAGGCTGTGGTTCCAGTGCGATGGTCTTGGCGATGCACTACATACAGGTCGGCTGCATTGCGCGGCATGGGCAAGACGATGATTTTTTCAAAGGCTATCTGCGTGACCTCGTCAAGCACCAATACCTGCTCGGCTCCATGACCTCCGAAGTCGGCACATACGGCGACACGCGTTCAAGCATTTGCTCAGTAGAACGCACGGACGACCGTTTCATCTTGAACAAAGACGCCACGACGGGTTCTTACTGCGGTTTCGCCGACGGTATTTTGGTCACCACACGTCGCGACCATGATGCTGCCGCGAATGACCAGGTGCTGGTGCTGGTGCAACGTGACGACTGCACGCTCAAGCAAACCACCAGCTGGGATACCTTGGGCATGCGCGGCACCTGTAGCCCAGGGTTTCGACTGGAAAGCTCAGGTTCCATCAAGCAAATTATTCCGGGGCCTTACGCGGACAGTTCTGCGCGCACGATGGTTCCTTATTCACACATTCTTTGGGCATCGCTGTGGTGGGGCATTGCCGCTGATGCCGTCGCCAAGGCGGCGAATTTTGTGCGCGGACAGGCGCGGGACAAGCCCGGCACCATGCCGCCTACGGCGCTACGGTTGGCCGAAGTGTCGATGCAATTGGAGACCATGAAGCACAACTGGCAATCCGCCGCACAAGCCTTTGATGCGATCGCACCGGACGCCACGTCGCAAGACCAGTTGTCCAGCATGTCTTGGGCGCTACGGATGAACAATTTGAAAATGTCGTGCTCTGAAGCCGCGCCGCAAATCGTTCATCGCGCCTTGCAGATCGTGGGCATCATGGGCTACAAAAATGACTCGCCGCTGAGTCTGGGCCGGCAGTACCGAGACGCCTTGTCTGGGTCGCTGATGATTTCCAATGAGCGCATCGCCGCCAAGAGCGCGTCCATGTTGCTGGTTTACAAGGACGTCGCATGACAGCCACTCACGATGTCGAGCACTTTAACCAAGGCTTGGTAGCGCACCAATTGATCATGCCAACGAAGGTCAATGGCTGCTACGGGCGAGGCGCTGTTTTTGAAGATATTTTGCACCGCTTCGACGCCATGGTCACCCGGATCGCCAGTGCAGACGGTGCGGAGGAAATGACCTTTCCGCCGATCTTGCCGCGCTCGCTGATAGAGACGCTGGGTTACATGGATAACTTCCCGCAACTGGCCGGTTCGGTGCACAGTTTTGCCGGCAATGAACGTCAGGCGTATGAACTGTCGGAGCGGCTGCGCCAAGGCAAACGCTGGGAAGATTTGCTCGAACCCACAGAAGTCATGCTGACGCCTGCGGCTTGTTATCCGGTCTATCCGCTGTTCAGTGGACTGCTGCCGGCAGGTGGCCGATTGGTCACCTTGCACAGCTGGGTCTACCGACACGAGCCGTCTGTTGAGCCGACTCGCCTGCAATCTTTTCGCATCCGTGAGTACGTCCGCGTGGGCGCGCCAGAGGTGGTCGTTGAATGGCGCGATATGTGGCTGCAACGAGGCCTGAAACTATTGCAAGGGCTGGGACTGCCGGCGAACAGTGATGTCGCGTCAGACCCTTTCTTTGGTCGCATCGGCAAGATGATGGCGGCGGATCAAACAGAGCAGCGCCTGAAGTTCGAGATTTTGACGCCGGTCGTTTCGACCGACAAACCAACCGCTGTTTGCTCCTTCAACTGGCATCAGGATCACTTCAGCAGCAAATTTGGGATTCGTCAGACTGAGCACGCCTTGGCCCACACAGCCTGTCTTGGCTTTGGCCTTGAACGGGTCACGCTGGCGTTGATAAAAACCCATGGTTTTGAGCCCCAAAAATGGCCTGATGCGGTCAGGGAGAAGTTATGGCCATGAGCCGCATTGACGCATGGCCCGGCCTGCACGGAAACACCTATGAGCGCCACGCGCTGCATGACCACGACTGCTTGTGGCCGGAGAAAAACTGCTACACCGACGTCTGGATAGAGCTGGTTCACACGCTGGGGTGCGACCCCATGGCGATGTTTTCATTCACGCACACGGCCGACTTCGAAGGTGACCAGTGGACATTTTTCAAGCCGGTGCACAGCGAACTCCGCGATCTTTACGGCATCGACGTTCAGGAGCTCACCGTCTGGCGTCCGCTGTTGGAGCATGCCCAGGCGTATTTGTCTGCCGGCAAGTTCATCTGCTGCGAAGTCGATGCGTTTTACTTGCCCGACACCGCCGGTACAGACTACCGAAGCCAACATGCAAAGACCACTGTCTTGATGAACAGTCTGGATCTTTCAGCTCGGCAGCTGGGCTACTTTCACAACGCTGCTTACTTTGAACTGTCCGGGGACGATTTCACGCATTTGTTCCGCATGACGAATGCGCCAGATGGGTCTTACTTACCACCCTACGCTGAATTTATTCGAGTCGATCAACTGGTTCGACTGACGCCGTCCGAGCTGGCCAAACGCTCCTTCGAGATGTTTCAGCGCCACTTCAAAAATCGGCCGCGCAGCAACCCGTTCACACGCTTCGGACAGCGCTTGCTGCATGATCGAGATGCGTTACGGACCAGCGGCCTTGCGCAATACCACGCGTGGGCGTTTGCCTCAATTCGTCAGGCTGGCGCAGCGTTTGAACTGGCGGCCGCCCATCTTCGCTGGTTGAGCGCTGCGGGTTACCCTGACTTGCTGGACGCCGCCGACAGCTTCGACAGTATTTCGGCCGCCAACAAAACCTTGATTCTCAAGGGCGCCAGAGCGGTGCATGCGGGTCGCCCTTTGGAGGCGACTGAATTACTCGCCAGCATGGAACTCGAATGGGACGCGGGCATGGCGAGTCTGCATAAGGCGCTGTCGACAGTGTCGGCGCTGGCTTAGGTCCATGATTCCGATCGTTGAAGTACATTCACTTGTGAATCAACTTCAAAGAAAGCTGCCATGACCAGACTCAACCACAAAGTCAGCATCATCACCGGTGCGGCGCAGGGCATTGGCTTGGCGACAGCACTCAAATTTGCAGCCGAAGGCGCCATCGTCATCGTCTGCGACCTGCGTCAGCCGGCGATTGACGAGGCCGTCAAGCAATGCCAAGCGCTGGGCGCACAAGCCGTCGGTTGCTTGATGGATGTGACCGATCGAGCCGGTGTCGATGCGGTGGTGGCGCAGGTTAAAGCGCAGTTTGGCCGGATTGATGTGCTGGTCAACAACGCCGGCATCACCAAGGACGCCCGTTTGCTCAAAATGACGCTGGCACAGTTTGACCAAGTCATTGATGTGAACCTGCGCGGCGTGTTTCATTGCGCCCAAGCCGTGGCCGACACCATGATCGCGCAAGGCAGTGGCGTGATTCTGAACGCCAGCTCGGTGGTGGGTATTTACGGCAATTTTGGCCAAACCAATTACGCGGCAACGAAGTTCGGCGTGATCGGGTTCACCAAAACCTGGAGTCGTGAACTCGGCCCCAAAGGTATTCGGGTGAACGCGGTGGCACCGGGTTTTGTGGCGACGCCGATTCTGGACACCATTCCTGAAAATGTGCTGCAAGAAATGAAGGCGCGGGTGCCACTGAAGCGCTTGGGCAAACCTGAAGAAATTGCCAACGTCTATGCCTTTTTGGCCAGCGACGAGGCCAGCTACATCAATGGCGCGGTGATCGAAGTCTCAGGCGGCATGACGGTCTGACAGCCTCACGACGTGGGGGGATCGCTAAAAGCGATAATCCGGGCATGAGCGCTTTACCCCCCGATGATCGTCCCCGCCCAGAGTCGCTGACCGACCTCTTTGTGTCGTTCACGCTGCTGGCCTTGCAAGGTTTTGGCGGCGTGCTGGCTGTGGTGCAAAGAGAGCTGGTTGAGAACAAGCGATGGATGACGCGCGAGGAATTCGTCGAAGACTGGTCGGTGGCGCAAATCATGCCAGGCCCCAACGTGATCAACTTGGCCTTGATCGTTGGCGGTCGCTATTTCGGCCTAAAGGGCGCGCTGGTGGGACTGGCGGGCATGCTGGCGGTACCGCTGGTGCTGGTGCTGGCAATTGCACTGGTCTACTCGCAGTTTGCGGAGCACCCCGGCGTCGCAGGCGCACTGCGCGGCATGGGCGCGGTGGCTGCAGGCCTGATTGTGTCCACCGGTATCAAACTGATCAGCGCACTCAACACCAATGTCATCGGCTGGCGCTGGTGCGCGGTCTTGGGTCTGGCTTGCTTGGTCGGCATCGTCGTCATCCGGTTGCCGCTGGCTTATGTTTTGTTTGGGTTGGGCAGTGTGGCCTTTACCCTCGCCTACAAAAGATTGAAACCATGAGCGAGACGCTGACCTTGAATTTGGGCATGGCTGATTGGCTTCAGTTTTTTTTGCACTATCTCTCCCTGTCACTGCTGGCCATTGGCGGCGCCATTGCAACGATTCCGGACATGCACCGCTTTCTGGTCGACCAGAACCTCTGGCTGACGGACGCCCAGTTCAATGCGTCGGTGGCGATTGCGCAGGCTGCCCCTGGGCCGAACGTGCTGTTTATCGCGCTGATGGGCTGGAATGTCGGCATGAACGCCGGCAGCGTGGTGTACGGCTTGCTGGGCATCACGCTGGCCATGGCCGGGATGTTAATTCCCAGCTCGGTGCTGACCTATAACGCCACCCAATGGGGCCACCGGAACCGCAACTTGCGCGCCGTGCGTGCGTTCAAGCAGGGCATGGCGCCGATTGTGGTGGCGCTGTTGATTGCCACCGGCTTGATTCTCGCCAGCGCCAGCGGCAAGTCACTCGACCACTGGCCCTTGTGGTTGTTGGCCGGCGTGAGCGCCGTGATTTTCTGGCGCACCCAGCTGCACATTCTGTGGCTGCTGGCGGTGGGTGCGCTGTTGGGCTGGTTCGGCTGGATTTAACGTCGCTGGCGCAACGCTTCGTAAAGGCAGACGCCGCTGGCCACGGAGACGTTCAGACTTTCAACCGCGCCGTGCATCGGAATGCTGACGAGTTCGTCGCAGGTCTTGCGGGTGAGTTGGCGCATGCCCTCACCTTCAGCCCCCAGCACCAAGGCCACCGGACCTTTGAGGTCGACGTCATAAATGGTTTTGGGCGCATCGTCGCTGGTGCCAATGCACCAGATGTTGCGCTCCTTGAGCTCACCCAAAGTGCGCGCCAGGTTCGTCACCATGAAGTAAGGCATGGTTTCGGCGGCACCGCTGGCGACCTTGGACACCGTGGCATTGATCCCAGCGGCATGGTCTTTGGGGGCAATCACGGCGTGAGCACCCGCGCCGTCGGCCACGCGCAAACAGGCGCCGAGGTTGTGCGGGTCGGTGACGCCGTCGAGCACCAAGATCAACGGCGATTCAACACCGCTGGCTTCGAGTTGTTCCAGTAATTCGTCCAGCGAGGTGATCACAGCCAAGGCATGGACACGACCGACCACGCCCTGATGGCCATGGCTGCCGGCCATTTTGGCCAAGCGCAAGCCGTCGGATTCGATCAGCCGGATACCGGCCTCACGGGCACGGTCGGTGAACTGACGCATGCGCGCATCACGGCGGGAGACATCGTAAAAAACTTCAATGACCGATTGCGGCGCGGTTTTGATGCGCACGCCAAGGGCATGAAAGCCAAAAAGAACTTTAGGAGGAGAAGACATGCCCGATTATCTCAGGCTCTGTCACGGGCTAGTCAACACCACTTGGCCAGCCTCAATCGTGATCTTGCGCTGACACTGCGCGGCAATGGCTTGGTCATGCGTCACCAGTACCAATGTGGTTCCCAACTCTTGGTTGAGTTCGAACATCAGCTTCATGACGGTCTCGCCGGTGGCGAAGTCCAAGCTGCCGGTCGGCTCATCGGCCAACAGCACGGCAGGCTGCACGACGAAAGCACGGGCCAGCGCCACGCGTTGTTGCTCGCCGCCCGACAGCACCTTCGGGTAGTGCCCGAGCCGCTGACCTAGCCCAACCCGACCCAGCATCTCGGTGGCCATCGCCCGCGCCCCGCGCGTGCCGGACAACTCCAGCGGCAGCATGACATTTTCGAGGGCTGTGAGGTTGGCCATCAACTGGAAGCTCTGAAACACAAAGCCAACTTTTTGCGCACGCAAGGCCGCGCGGTCATCTTCATTGATGGCAAAAATATCCTGCCCGGCCAGGCGCACGGTGCCTGTGGTGGGCGTGTCTAAGCCGGCGATGATCGACAACAAGGTGCTTTTGCCAGAACCAGAAGCACCGACGATGGCGGCAGTTTCCTTGGCCGCCAAGGAGAAATCAATATCGCGCAAAATGGTCAGAGTACCCGTCGAGTCGGTGACAGATTTGAAAACATGCTCGACGGAGATAATGGCAACCGGTGCGGCCTCGGGACGCTCAACAGGATTCGTTTCGGACATGACAGCCTTTTCAATAAACACAACGCTCAACAATCTTCGCGCACGCAGTGACTTTAACAAGCGCGGCTCTTCAGCCACGGCTACCGCCGCAAAGCCTTTGCAAACGTGCGGAATGCCATGGGCTAATTTGATACATCGCGCCCTGCTCTCGCAAGGCATGTTGTTCTTGCTGCTGACCGTTTTGCTCGCCCTGCCCATGCTGAGTCAGGCGCAGTCTCCAGCAGCCCGCAGCGGCGCAGACACAGTGCTGGTGGTCGGCGACTCCTTGAGCGCTGAATACGGCCTCAAGCGCGGCAGTGGTTGGGTTGCCTTGCTCGAAGACAAGCTGCGGGCTGAGAAGTCGGCAGTGACCGTCGTCAACGCCAGCATCAGCGGCGACACCACGGCCGGTGGCCGCGCGCGCTTGGCGGCACTGCTGAGCCAGCACCAACCGAGCATCGTGATCATCGAGTTGGGCGCCAACGACGCACTGCGCGGTTTGGCGCTGGATGGCACTAGGCAGAACCTGCTGGCCATGACGCGTGCCGCACAAAAAACCAAAGCCCGCGTGTTGCTGGTTGGCATGCAGGTGCCGCCGAATTACGGTGCCGCCTACAGCAAGACTTTTGCGGGTCTGTTTCCCCAAGTCGCCAAGGCCACTCAATCTGGGCTGGTGCCCTTTTTGCTCACCGGCGTGGCGGACATCCCTGACCCCAGCCCGCTTTTTCAGCGCGACCGGATTCATCCGAACGAAGCCGCGCACCCGATCATCCTGGCCAACGTCTGGCCTGAACTGAGGAAGCTTTTCAAGTGACCGTGCAACTGATCTCCGCCGAGCAAGCACTGACCCGGCTGGGCGGCTTTTCCGCCATCATCGATGCCCGCAGCGAAGGCGAGTACGCCGAAGACCACCTGCCCGGCGCCGTCAACTGGCCCAGCCTGAATGATGCCGAGCGCAAGATTGTGGGTACACAGTACAAGCAGATCAACGCCTTTGAAGCGAAGAAGCAAGGCGCGGCCATGGTGGCGCGCAACGTCGCCAGCCACATTGAGCGCGAGTTGCTCGACAAACCAAAAGAATGGCAACCGCTGGTGTATTGCTGGCGCGGCGGCAAACGCAGCGGCTCGCTGGCCCTCATCCTCGACCAGATCGGCTTCAAGGTGAGCTTGGTCGAAGGTGGTTACAAGGCCTTTCGGGCGGCACTGGTGGCAGACCTGCCGCAACTGTCGGCGCGCTTTCACTACGAGGTCGTCTGCGGCACCACGGGTTCAGGCAAAACCCGATTTTTGCAAGCGCTGGCCGAACAAGGAGCGCAAGTGCTTGACTTGGAAGCGCTGGCCAATCACCGCAGCTCGGTGCTGGGGCTGATCCCTGGCCAAGCGCAACCAACGCAAAAAGCCTTTGACACCCGGGTCTGGACGGCGCTGCAAGCGTTTGACCCGGCCAAGCCGGTGTACATCGAAAGCGAGAGCAAAAAAGTAGGCAACGTGGTGGTACCCGAGAGCCTGATTGCCGTCATGCGGCGCAGCCCTTGTTTGCACCTGTATCTGAACGAAGAAGAGCGCGTCAAGTTGCTGCTGCAAGACTACGATTTCTTTGTGCGCGACATTGAGTTTTTCTGCGACCGCTTAGATGCCCTGACCGAAGCGCGCGGCAAAGCCGTGGTGGCTGACTGGCAGGCCCGCGCCCGCAGCGGTGACGTGGCCGGCGTGGTGCACGAGTTGCTGACCAAGCACTATGACCCGGTTTACCTGCAATCGATGCAGCGCAACTTTGAGCACTACGGTTCAGCCAAACGCCTCACGCCAACAGACCACAGCGTGCAGGCCATGCAAGCTTTGGCCAGCACTTTGCTGGCGGCGTAAAAAGTCAAATCAACCTAGCGAACGACACGACGGAAGACGAAAAAAAACTGCAGTGGCCGCAAAGCTCTGCAGTTTTTTTCTAAGAAACGACCTTGATGAGCGTTGATCTCAGCCTGGTGTACCGGCCGGCGGCGTCTCTGGTGCGCCTTCGACACTGCCATCAACAGCGCCGTTTTCGCCTTCAGTTCCATCCTCGTCACCGTCCTCAGGCTTGCCTTCGGCTTTGCGCTTCAGCTTGTCTTCTTTTTTGCGTTTTTTAGCGAGTTCTTTTTGGCGCTTTTCGTAGGAATAATTAGGTGTTGCCACAGACTGCTTTCAATATGAATAGCCTGTACTGTACTGCATCACGCGGCGAGCTTTGCAAGCGCTTGCGTCAGGTCGGCCTGCAGGTCAGCGACAGACTCCAGCCCGACTGAAAAACGCACCAATCCGCCCTGGTACGGCCAGGCTTGCGTTCGCATGCTTTGGATGTCGTAGGGCACGCACAGGCTCATCGGACCGGCCCAGCTGTAGCCTAGTTTGAATAACTGCAGGCTGTCGCAAAACAGGTCAATTTGCGCTTGGCTGATCTGGGGCTTGAAGATCACGCTGAACAGGCAGGCAGCACCACTGCAGTCGCGCAGCCACGCGGCATGACCCGGTGAGCCTGGCAAGGCCGGGTGGCGAACTTCGGCGACGGCTGCTTGCCCTTGCATCCACTCCGACAAAGCGCGCGTAGACGCGTCTTGCGCCCGGTAGCGCAGCGCCATGCTGGGCAGACCGCGCAACACGGCTTCAACGTCGTTGCCGGCCACGCCGTAGCCGACGCGCATATTGCAAAAGTGAACTTGCTGATGCAGCGCCTCGTCTTGCGTGACGACCGATCCCATCAACACATCGGCACCGCCGCTGGGGTATTTGGTCAAGGCTTGTACGGAGACATCGACACCCAATGCAAAAGCATTGAAAGCCAAACCAGCGCCCCAGGTGTTATCCAAGACGCTGACGATGCCTTTCGGGTGCGTCAAAGCTTGCGCCTTGATGACCGCGATCAACGCCGGGAGGTCGGGGAATTCAAGCGTGATGGAACCCGGCGCTTCGAGCCAGACCAAACGGGTTTTGGCCGTTATTTTTTCGCGCAGGTCGGCCGGATTCATCGGGTCGTAATAGCGGTGGCTGATACCCCAAGCCTGCATCTCGTGCTCGGCCAGCGTCTTGTTGGGGCCATAGGCGTTGTCGGGGATCAGCAGCTCGTCACCGGCTTGTAAAAAAGCCATGTTGACGAGTGCCACGGCGGCCAATCCGCTGGGCACCAAGGTACAAAAACGTCCGCCTTCTAAAGTGGCTATGCGTTCTTCAAGGGTGAAAGTGGTGGGCGTGCCATGCAGCCCGTAGGTGTAGCCGTTTTTGTGTTTCCAGTCACGTTGGCGCAGTGCCGCGACACTGGAAAAAATCACCGTCGAGGCACGGTGCACCGGCACATTGACGCTGGCAAAGCCAGCCGGCGCCTGATAGGGATGGTGAATCAGCTGAGTGGAAAGGTCTTGCATGTCAGCATGTTACAGACCTTGTGAGCTTGTTGAGCTTGACGCTCTCTCAGTGCCTCAGACTTTCCACTTTTCCATCAAGTGCGCCGGACGCAAGGCATCGTAGCCTTCGAAGGGTTGGTGAATCCACGGGTTGGTCGGCAAAGCCTCGACCGAATAATCGGGTTGAAAAGTCGACACGCCTTTGGTCCAAATGACCGCGCTGCGCAGTTCGGTGATGGGCTTGTAGTTGTTGCGCAGCTGATGAATCACCGCGTTCAGGGTGTGGCCGGTGTCAGCCAAGTCATCGACCAGTAAGACCTTGCCAGCGATCTCGCCCTTGGGCGTGGTGATGAAACGCGCGATGTCCAGATTGCCCTGCACCGTGCCCGAATCAGCGCGGTAAGAGCTGGTTGACATGATGGCCAAGGGTTTGTCAAAAATACGCGAGAGGATGTCGCCGGGACGCATGCCGCCGCGCGCCAGACACAAGATGGTGTCGAACTGCCAATCCGACTGGTGAATCTTGATCGCCAGTTTTTCGATCAGGTTGTGGTACTCGTCGTAACTCACGTACAGGTGTTTGCCGTCTTCAGTCAACATGAAGGACTTCCAATCAAAAGAGCAGTTTCAAGATAACCGAAGGGTCTACGCAAGTCTGAAATCAAGCTGCGATCAGGCCGCAATCAAGCGGCGTAGGGGTTGCGCAGCAAGATCGTGTGGTCGCGGTCTGGGCTGGTCGAGACCATGTGAATCGGCACGCCGGTGACTTCTTCAATGCGTTGCAAATAGCGTTGCGCGGCAGGCGGCAAGGCGTCGTAATCCGTCACGCCGACCGTGCTTTGACTCCAGCCGGGCATGTCTTCATAGATCGGATTGCAGCGTGCAATGTCTTCCGCACCCATCGGCAAAATATCTGTGATGACGCCGTCGAGTTCATAGCCAGTACACAGCTTCAGCGTCACAATGCCGTCGAGCACATCGAGCTTGGTGATGCACAAACCCGACAGACCGTTGACCTGCGCCGAGCGCTTAAGCAGCGCTGCGTCGAACCAGCCGCAACGGCGGCTGCGGCCGGTGGTCACGCCTTTTTCAGCGCCCACGGTGCTGAGGTGGTAGCCCACGGTGCCCGGCACTTCCCAATCGAGTTCTGTCGGGAACGGACCACCGCCCACACGGGTGCAGTAAGCCTTGGTGATGCCGAGGATGTAGTGCAACATGCCCGGGCCAACGCCGGCACCGGCGGCGGCGTTGCCAGCCACGCAGTTGCTGGAAGTCACAAACGGATAGGTGCCGTGATCGACGTCGAGCAAGGTGCCTTGCGCGCCTTCAAACAGCAAGTTAGCGCCGTCGCGGTGGGCGTCATTGAGCTCGCGCGAGACGTCGGCCATCATGGGTTTGAGAAGCTCAGCGTGGCGCATGGCTTCGTTGTAGACGGTGTCGAAATCAATCGCTGGCGCGTTGAGGTAACCCGTCAAAATGAAGTTGTGCAGGTCCAGCAACTCACGCAGTTTGGTGGCAAAGCGCTCTGGGTATTTCAAGTCTTGCACGCGCAAGGCGCGGCGTGCAATTTTGTCTTCGTAGGCAGGGCCGATGCCACGGCCAGTGGTACCGATCTTGGCCAAGCCGGCTTGTTCTTTGGCAGCTTCGCGGGCGATGTCGAGCGCTGCGTGGAACGGCAAAATCAGTGGGCAAGCCTCACTGATGCGTAGCCGGGAACGGACTTCAACGCCCGCCTTTTCAAGACCTTCGATTTCTTCAAAGAGCTTGGCCGCGGACAACACCACACCGTTGCCAATGTAGCACTTGACGCCGGGCCGCATGATGCCGCTGGGGATCAGGTGCAAGGCGGTTTTGACACCGTTGATAACCAGCGTGTGGCCGGCGTTGTGGCCGCCCTGAAAGCGCACCACGCCCTGTGACATCTCGGTCAGCCAGTCGACCAGTTTGCCTTTGCCCTCGTCACCCCACTGGGTCCCGACAACCACGACGTTGCGTCCCGCGACTGCGGCTTGTTTATTTGTCATTCTTGGTACTTGCTTGGTAAAGGGTTGCAAAAAGCGGCCGGCCGGACTCAGGCGAGAGTCTTGCCCAATGGCTGCACGACCCACTGACCAGCCACTTGGGCCAGCTCGCGGTCGCAATCGAATTCATTGATCTCATGCTCATGGCCAGGCAGCACGCAAACGACGGTTTCACCGCCTGCACGAAGTCCGGCAATGGCTTGGCGCAGCGAAGCCTCAACGCCCCAAGGCGCACAAACAGCGGCCCGCAAAGGCCGTGGCGCCAACACACTGACGAGTTCTTTCAAGTCGAGACTGAAGCCGGCCGCCGGACGTCGGCGTCCGAAAATAGCACCGACTTCGTCATACCGACCACCACGGGCCAGTTCAGCACCCTGCCCGTAAATGGCAAAGCGCGTGCCGCTGTAATAAGCGTAGCCACGCAAGTCAGCCAAGTCAAAACCGACCTTGACGGCACCGCCAAAACTGGCGACATGCGAGGCCAACCAGCGCATGTCGTGCAAGGCAGCGACAGCAGCGGGAACCGCCTTGAAAGCTTTTTCAGCTTCAGCCAATACTTTGTCGTCGCCGTAGAGCTGCAGCAAGGCCTTCAGGCCTGCGGCAGCAGCCTGCGAAATAGACGGTTGCGAGGCCAGCAAGCTGGCCAACTCGCTGGCATCTTTGGCAGCCAAAGCGGCGTGCAATTGCGCCAAAGTACCCGGACTGATCGTCGCACCGGCCAGCAAGCTGCTGACCACGCGGACGTCGGCCATGTCGACCGACAGCGATCCGACGCCGGCTGCGGTCAAGCCTTCGAGGGCCAGCAGCTGGATTTCGAGATCGGCCTCAAGACCTGCGTGGCCATAGATTTCAGCCCCCAACTGCAAAGGTTCGCGGGTCGCGTGCGGTCGCTCAGCACGTGTGTGCAAGACCGGGCCACAGTAGCAAAGGCGCGCCACGCCGCTGCGGTTCAGCAGGTGGGCATCGATGCGGGCCACTTGAGGGGTGGTGTCAGCGCGCAAACCAAGCGTGCGCCCAGACAGCTGATCGACCAGTTTGAAAGTCTGCAGATCGAGCGCTTCACCGGTGCCGGTGAGCAAAGACTCGAGGTGTTCGAGCAGCGGCGGCATGACCAGCTCGTAGCCGTAGCGGCGAGCTGTGTCTAGAAAAAGACGACGGAGTTCTTCAATGTGACGCGCCTCTGAGGGGAGGACGTCGGCAATTTGATCCGGCAATTGCCATGATGACGACCAAGCGGGCATGCGTAATTAAGATGAGCTGTAAAAGCAGGATTTTACCGGTGCTTCGTGCCGGTTTGGGATGAGCGTGCTGGAAAAGCTGCGCCAGCAGCCATTCAGCAGCCATTCAACAGCGATTAAAACCAAAAAACAGCCCCCGAAGGAGCTGTCGCCTGAGTCTTATCTTTTAGGTGCAGCCCCAGTGCCTGAACTGCGCATGGCCTTGAAAAAGTCAGACGATGGATCGATCACCATGACATCGCTTTTTTTGTCGAAGCTGGCGCGGTAAGCGTCCAGGCTGCGATAAAACTGGGCGAACTGCGGGTCACGGCCGAAAGACTCGCCATAAATACCCGTCGCTTGGGCATCGCCCTCGCCTTTGACTTTCTGAGCTTCGCGGTAGGCATTGGCGACGGTGACAGCAACTTGGCGATCAGCATCAGCGCGAATTTTCTCGCCTTCAGCCGCACCGGTGGATCGCAACTCGTTGGCGACACGCTTGCGCTCAGCCTCCATCCGCCGGTAAACCGATTCGGTGATGGACTCAACATAGTCGATGCGCGTGATGCGCACGTCGTTGACATCAATTCCCCATGGCTGTGTACCGCTCACGACCTTCAGCACTTCAGACTTCACATCGGCCATCAAGGTGTCGCGCTGGGTCGACAAGAGCTCTTTCACGGTGCGCTTGTTGATGGCTTCCTGAAAGGCGTTACGCACCACGCGGTTCAATTGGTTGGCGCCGGCACGCTCATCAAGACCGACGTTACGGATGTACCCAGATGGCTCAGTGATGCGCCATTTGACGTACCAGTCGATGACCACCCGTTGCTTCTCAGCCGTCAGCATGGGCTCAGCGTCTGTGCTGTTCAGCGTCAGCAGACGCCGATCTATGTAGCTGACGTTCTGAAATGGCGGCGGCAGTTTGTAGTTCAGGCCTGGCTCCAGAATGACTTCCTTGATTTGCCCGAGGGCATAGATCACGCCGAACTGCCGCTGGTCGACGACGAACAGCATGGAGCTGGCCAAGGCCAGAAACACCAGCAACGAAGATGCAATAAATCCAACTCTATTCACGATAATTCCTTAGCGAGTACGTGAAGTTTCACGGGCGCGTGTCTCAGCGTTCGGTGGCACCGGGTTCATCGGCGGCAACACCGCCGCACTGGATGACTCAGGCCCTGTTTTGGGCGCGACACCCTGCCCAGCCGCTTGCATGAGTTTGTCCAGCGGCAAATACAAGAGGTTGGAGCCCTGCTTTGAATCCACCAGCACTTTGGTCACATTGGTGTAGACCTGCTGCATGGTGTCGGTGTACATCCGGTCGCGGGTGACCTGCGGCGCTTTTTGGTACTCCGTCAGCACTGAACGAAAACGCTGCGCATCACCTTGAGACTGGGCCACAACCCTGGCCTTATAGGCCTCAGACTCTTCTTTCAAACGCGAAGCCGAACCGACAGCCCGCGGGATCACGTCATTCGCGTAGGCTTCAGCTTCGTTCTTGGCACGTTCGCGTTCTTGGCCGGCCCGAAGCACATCGTCAAATGCAGTTTGCACCTGCTCAGGCGGACGCACACCGCTTTGTTGCAAGTTGATCGCCACCACTTCAACGCCGACTTTGTAGCGGTCAAGAATGGTCTGCATCAAAACCCGAACGCGTGGGCCAATCTGGTCGCGCTCCTCGGACAAGGCCGAGTCCATGCGCATCTTGCCGACCACTTCACGGACCGCTGTTTCGGCCGCTTGAACAACCGTAGCGGCAGGATCACGCGTTTCGAAAAGGAAAGCCCGCGCATCGCTCAAGCGGTACTGCACAGCGAACTTTATTTCGACAATATTTTCGTCCTCGGTCAACATGGCCGATTCACGCAGGCCCGTGGCCTTGATGATGCTGTCACGGCCGACATCGACCGACCGAATCTGCGAGACAACGACCACTTCGTGACGTTGCACCGGGTACGGTAAGCGCCAGTTAAAACCAGCGCCTACGGTTGAGTTGTATTTGCCGAACTGGGTGATGACAGCCTGCTGGCCCTCTTGCACGATGAAGAATCCGGTGCCCAACCAGATCAACACAGCCACTGCGCCGATCAGGCCAACACCTACACCGGCAGCCTTCATGTCAGGCTGAAAGCCGCCTGGGCCGCCCGCATTTCCACCGCCCCCAGCACCGCCACCGAAACCGCCTTGCGGACGGTTGGCGCCACCTTTGTTGCCGCCAAAAAATCCGCCCAATTTGCGATTGAAGTCGCGCCACAACTCGTCCAGATCAGGCGGCCCCTGATTGGCCCCTTGAGGTTTGGGTCGCTGCGGCGGTTGGACCGGCGCGGACTCGTCATGACCTGCCGCTGGTTTGGATTCGTCAGAAGATGCGGGGGTCTTGTCTTCTTCACGACCCCAACGTGGATCGTTCAAATTGAACATGCCTAGCGCGCGCTGCTTCAGCCGTGCGGGCAAGGCCGTGACCGTCTGCAGTACAGGGTTCAGATTCATGGGGCAAATTCTCTGGTTTTGAATAACTCTGACATTGTGCCTAATCAAGCAACGGACTCATCTGCATGGGGACTTTCGTCTACCGGCAAGGTGCCTGCATGCTTGGCGAGCACCTGCCGCAACAAAGGCAGCCCCTCACCCGTTTTGGCACTCACAAAAACTCGCTCAAGAGACCTGGCCGTCTCGGAGACTGGATCATTGACCTCAAACGCATCATTCATCTGGAGCGGCCAACGGTCTTTTTCAATGGCATCCAGCTTGTTGAAAACCAAAAGCTGCGGAACTTGGTCAGCACCGATTTCAGCCAGCACGCGCTGAACCTGCTCGATTTGCTCCAAGTAGTCGGGGTTTGAACCATCGACCACATGCAACAGCAAGTCGGCCTCAGCCGCCTCTTGCAGTGTGGCCTGAAATGCATCGATCAAACCATGCGGCAAGTCGCGAATAAAACCAACGGTGTCAGACAGCGAGACCGAGCGCGCAGCATCACCCAAGTACAACTGACGCGTGGTCGTGTCGAGCGTGGCAAAAAGCTGGTCGGCGGTGTAGGCACGGGCTTTGACGAGCGCATTGAAGAGCGTCGTCTTGCCAGCGTTGGTGTAACCCACCAAGGAAATCGTGAACGAGTTGCGCCGGTCACGCTGCTTGCGCTGCGTCTGCCGCTGGCGCTTGACCTTGGTCAGACGCTCTTTGGTGCGCTTGATCGATTCACTGATCATGCGTTTGTCGAGTTCGATTTGTTTTTCGCCAGGGCCGCCGCGCACACCGGCACCGCCGGTTTGTCGCTCAAGGTGGGACCAACGCCGAACCAGCCGTGTCGACATGTATTGCAGCTTGGCCAACTCGACCTGCAACTTGCCTTCGTGGCTGCGCGCACGCTGCGCAAAAATCTCGAGGATCAGCAGAGTCCTGTCGTTGACAGGCATGTCCAGCGTGCGTTCGAGGTTGCGCTGCTGGGCCGGGCTGAGCGACTGGTCAAACAAGATTTCAGTGGCGCCGTGTTCAAGGGCCGTCATCTTGATTTCTTCGGCCTTGCCGGTGCCGACGAAAAGCGCCGCATCGGGCGCTTTTCGTTTGCAGGTCATGCGCGCAACCGGCAGCATGCCAGCGGTTTGCGCCAGAAAACCTAGCTCTTCAAGCTTGTCATCGAAATTCGCGTGACCAAAATCAACCCCGACAAGCAGGACGGATGTTGACGCTGCAGGACGGGTGTCCACGGAACTCAGCTTGCAGGTCCCTCTTCGGACTCGGCCGTAGAGAAGTTAACGGCACGTCCGGGGACGATGGTTGAGATGGCGTGCTTGTAGACCATTTGCGTGACGGTGTTGCGCAGCAACACGACGTACTGATCAAAAGATTCGATCTGGCCTTGCAGCTTGATGCCGTTGACGAGATAAATCGACACTGGCACATGCTCACGACGTAATGTGTTGAGGAAGGGGTCCTGCAACAGCTGACCTTTGTTGTTGTTGTTATTGCTCACGATATTCTCCGTGTTCTAGAGATGTTGTTTAAGACTCTTAACCTTACCACAGCACTACAGGGATGACCTGTAGTCCTAGTCCGAATCTTTGTCCGTGAAGGGATTTGTCGAGGTCTTCATTTGGATCCGCATCGGCGTGCCGACCAAGTCGAACTCCTTGCGGAATCGACCTTCCAGATAACGCTTGTAAGACTCACTGACGTGCTCCAAAGAGTTGCCGTGAATGATGATGATGGGTGGGTTCATGCCGCCTTGGTGCGCATAACGCATCTTGGGGCGGAACATGCCGGAACGCTGCGGCTGCTGAAACTGAACCGCTTCAAGCAACAAACGTGTGAGCACCGGCGTGGACATTTTGCGATTGGCAGATGCGTGGGCCTGGATGATGGACTTCCAGACGGGCGCCAGCCCTTGACGCTTGATGGCGGAGATCCGGTGGATCGCCGCAAACTTCAAGAAACCCAATCGCGTTTCAATCGAGCGCTCCAGTGTTTCGCGTTGGTAGCTATCGACCGCGTCCCATTTGTTGATGGCCAAGACCACGGCACGACCCGACTCCAGAATGTAGCCGGCGATGTGCGCATCTTGGTCTGTCACGCCTTGTGTGGCGTCAAGCAGCAACAACACGACATTTGAATTTTCGATGGCTTGCAATGTCTTGACGACGGAGAACTTTTCGATCGCTTCAAAGACCTTGCCTTTGCGGCGCAAACCGGCGGTGTCAATCAATTCGAATTTTTGACCGGCACGCTCAAAAGGCACAGAAATCGCGTCCCGGGTGGTGCCCGGCATGTCGAAAGCCACCAGCCGCTCTTCACCCAGCCAGGTGTTGATCAGCGTGGACTTGCCCACGTTCGGGCGGCCGGCAACCGCGAGTTTGATAACGGTTGGGTCTTCGGGTTCGGCGTCCTGATCCGGGTCTGGCAGCTTGAGCGGCTCCAGCGCCATGTCGATCAGCATCCGCATGCCTTGGCCGTGTGAGGCCGAGACCGCGAGCACTTCGCCCAAGCCCAATTCAAAGAACTCAGACAGTTGCACACCGCCCTCTTGCATGCCCTCGGCCTTGTTGGCGGCCAGCAGCGTGGGGATGCCCAACTTGCGCAGGTATTTGGCGATGTCGTAGTCTTGCGCGTTCAGGCCGGCACGGGCATCGACCACGAAGATGACGACGTCGGCCTCAGCCACCGCTTGACGCGTCTGCTTGGCCATTTCTTTGTAGATGCCGGAAGCCGCGTCAGGCTCAAAACCGCCGGTGTCGATGACGATGTATTCCTGCGACCCCAACTGGCCATTGCCGTAGTGCCGGTCCCGCGTGAGGCCGGCAAAGTCGGCCACAATCGCATCCCGCGATTTGGTCAGGCGGTTAAAAATAGTCGATTTGCCCACATTCGGGCGGCCCACCAGGGCGATTACAGGTTTCATCAAAATCTCAGGACGGGCTCTTTAGGTGAGCCTGTTTATTGGGGCTGAAAGCCGAAAATAGTGCCAGCGCGGGTGACGACCAAGAGCGTCTCGCCAGCCAAGGTGGGCGTTGCGACGATGGCTGAGCCGTCAGTCGTCAGGCGGTTCATCAAGCTGCCGTCTTCACGAGACAACAAATGCACGAAGCCGGAGGCATCTCCGATGGCAATCGAACGTCCCACGACGCGTGGCGCCGTCAAACCACGAAAGCGCAATTTCTCGCTGCTCCAGCCGCTCTCGCCGTCTGCCCGCTTCCAAGTGACGACCTTGCCGTCAGACTCCACCGCGAAGACCAAGCGCTCGTCGCCGTCCAGGCCGACGCTGCCATCTGCCGGCTTGGTCCACTGCAAGACACCGCGCTCGGCATTCACGCAGCCGACACTGGCTTGAAACGCTCGCACGCAAAGGATGTCATTCAAGCGACTCACCGGGCCGACCAAGTCGACCAGACGCTCGACGTCATTGATACCGCGGGGTGAGGCAATCGGCACTTCCCAACGCAGACTGCCATTGGCCGGATTCAAACCCGTCAGGCGGCCTGCAAGGCCGGCCACCAGCGTGTCGCCGACGGCGAGTAAAACACCGGCTTGGCGCAGCACCAAAGGTTCGGTTGGACGTTGCTGTGTCCACAGCTTGCGGCCACTGTTGCCATCAAAGGCATGAATCGCTCGGTCTGCCGTCAACAAGAAGACACGCCCACCGGCCACAAAGGGAGCGGTGTAGGCTTGCGCACTCAGCTTCTCGCGCCAAACTTCGCGGCCTTCGACAATCGCCACCAATTCATTGTTCTGCGTGACAACCGCGGCAATCCGTCCGTCACTGCCGACGCCAGCGGCCAAAGGCGTGGCGAGACTAAGACGCCAAATGTCACGCCCCGTGCGGGCATCAAGGGCGACAACCACACCGTCGCTGGCTGCAGCAAACAAGGTACTGCCCGAGACGCTCAGCGTCATGGGGAAGTTGACCGCGCCAAGCCGCGCGCTCCAGACTTGCTGAACCGGCACGACTGGCACAACTGATTGAAGTTCGGCGGGCTTGGGTTTGTTGGCCCCACCAGAGCAAGCCGACAACAAGGCCAACAACAAGCCAGCAACGGGTAGACGCCAGCCGCGGCAGCCTTTAAGGACCGAGGTGCTGGCGCTGACGGACAGGTGAATCAGTTTCATTTTGGGGACTCGCTGACCGGCGCAACGCTGACGGATACCGCTTTAGCGGCGCCCACAGGGTCTACGCCCAAAGCGTTGAGTTTGACTTCGACCAAACGGCGGTATTCGGAACGTTCGTCGAACTCTTTGTAGGCCGACTGATATTGAGCGGTGGCTTCCGCTTTTTTGCCCTGCGCCGCCAGAATGTCGCCGCGGCGATCAGCCGCCAGCGCGGCGAATGCTTTGGGCATATGGCCTGAAACTTCCTGCAGCGCAGCATCGTAGGCCTTGGCTTCTAGCAAGATACCGGACAAGCGGAGTTTGGCAATGCTTTGATAACCGTCATCAGAGGACTTGGTCGCGACCCAGCCCAAGGCACCCTTGGACGCATCAAGATTGCCTTTGTCGTAATACACCCGCGCTGCCAACAAGGCGGCCTGCTCGGCATAGGCCGTGCGACCGTAGCGTTCTTGCATGTCGGCCAAGGCGCGTTCCAGTTTCGGCATGTCGCCAGCGACTGCCGCACGCTCAACTTCGTCATACATGATGGCGGCTTGCGCGGCTTGGCTACGCTGCCAGTAGTGGTAGCCATTCCAGGCGGCCACAGCGCCACAGACGACGATCAAAGCCCAAGAAATGGCGTTGCCGTAGCGCTTCCAGAAATGCTTCAACTCAGCGAGTTGTTCCTGCTCTTCGAGGTCCAGATGTTTTGCCATGGGTCTTGTTCACGATGCCGAAAGAAAGGTGGATTGTAGAGGCCGAGGTTGGCTCAGCCGAGTAGGATCGCCGCCCAAGAGGCTGCTTCATCAAGTTTGCGCAAGGATTGTTCGGCTTCGGCCTTGCTGCCGCGCAAGGGCTTGACCGCCACGCAACCGCTGGCCAATTCGGTCTCGCCAAAAATCAAGGCGAAACGCGCGCCGCTGGCGTCGGCTTTTTTAAATTGCGACTTCATGCTGCCCATGCCTTCAGCGCCAGAACCGGCACTGGCGTGCATTTGCACGCTGACACCTTGCGCACGCAGGGCTTGCAGGGTCTGCAAAACCACCGGCACGGCGGCAGCGTCAGGGACAATCGCATAAGCGTCGGGCACCAAGGCCGGCACGCTTTGGCCGGTCTCACGGACCAGCTCCAGCACGCGCTCGACACCCAGCGCCCAGCCCACAGCCGGCGCAGCTTTGCCGCCGATTTGCTCGATCAAATAGTCATAACGGCCGCCCGCGCACAAAGTGCCTTGCGCGCCCAATTGATCGGTGACGAACTCGAACACCGTGAGGTTGTAATAGTCGAGCCCACGCACCAACCGGTGGTTCAGCGTCCATGGCACCCCATTGGCGTCGAGGATGGCTTTGAGCGCGTCAAAGTGAGCCAGTGAGGCCGCGCCGAGGAAGTCGATCAGGCGCGGGGCGCTCTCGACCACGGCTTTCATCGCCGGGTTTTTGGTGTCCAAGATGCGCAACGGGTTGCTGTGCAGGCGACGCCGGGCATCTTCATCGAGCATGTCGGCATGTTGTTCAAAGTGGGTGATCAGCTGTGTCCGGTGCAGCGCCCGCTCCTCCGGTTGGCCGAGACTGTTGATCTCAAGACGCCAATCGGTGATGCCGATGTCTTTCCACAGGGCGGCAGCCAGCAAAATCAGTTCGGCATCAACTTCAGGGCCACCAAAGCCCAGAGCCTCGGCACCGATTTGATGAAACTGACGGTAACGACCACGCTGCGGACGTTCACGGCGAAACATCGGGCCCATGTAATAAAGCCGTTTACCGCCTTCGTACAGCAAGTTGTGCTCGGTCACAGCACGCACCACGCTGGCGGTGTTTTCGGGCCGCATGGTCAGAAAGGCATGGTCGCCGTTTTTGTCGGAGCGGTCTTCAAACGAGTACATCTCTTTTTCGACGATGTCTGTGACCTCGCCAATACCGCGTACAAAGAGTTGCGTGTGCTCCAAAATTGGCGTGCGGATGTTGCGATAAGCGTAACGCGCCATCAGTTCGCGGACTTTGCCCTCTAACCATTCCCAGCACGCCGATTCAGGCGGCAATATGTCGTTCATGCCTTTGACGGCAAGCAGTTTTTCAGCCATGTTTTTTATGCGGCCTCGGTTGTTGCAGTGCTGCGACCGAAGCGATTTTCAATGTAGTTTTCGACGATAACCTGGAACTCTTCGGCGATACGGTCGCCACGCAGTGTCATGCGCTTTTCGCCATCAATGAAGACCGGCGCAGCAGGCGCTTCGCCAGAGCCTGGCAGACTGATGCCGAGGTCGGCATGCTTGCTCTCACCCGGGCCGTTGACGATGCAACCCATGACCGCAACCTTGAGCTTTTCAACGCCGGGGTATTGCTCACGCCAGACCGGCATTTGGCCACGCAGGAAGTCGTCAATCTGTTTCGCCAGCACTTGAAAGGTGTCACTGGTGGTGCGGCCGCAGCCTGGGCAAGCGGTAACGCTCGGCACAAAACTGCGCAGACCCAGCGCCTGCAAAATCTCGGAGGCGATCAACACTTCTTGCGTGCGCGACTCGCCAGGCTGCGGCGTCAAAGAGACGCGAATCGTGTCGCCAATACCTTCTTGCAGCAAGATGCCCAGCACTGCGGCAGACGCCACCGTGCCTTTGGTGCCCATGCCGGCTTCGGTCAGTCCCAGGTGCAAGGCATGTTGCGTGCGCTTGGACAGCTCACGGTAAACCGAGATCAGGTCTTGCACGCCGCTGACCTTGCAGGACAAAATGATTTGCTCATGCGCCATGCCCATTTGTTGGGCCAGTGCTGCCGAATCAAGCGCCGAGGTGATGAGCGCTTCATACATGACTTGCTTGGCATCCCATGGGTTGCTTCGAGCGCTGTTCTGGTCCATCAGACTGGCCAGCAACTCTTGGTCGAGGCTGCCCCAGTTGACACCAATCCGCACGGGTTTGTTCCAGCGCACAGCCGCCTCAATCATCTGGCCAAACTGCTTGTCGTGTTTGTTGCCCTTGCCGACATTGCCGGGATTGATACGGTACTTCGACAGCGCTTCGGCGCAGGCCGGGTAATCGGTCAGCAGCCGGTGGCCATTGAAGTGAAAGTCGCCAATCAGGGGCACGTCAATGCCCATGCGATCAAGCTGGTCGCGAACATGCGGCACGGCCTCAGCCGCCTCTGGCGTGTTGACCGTGATGCGAACCATTTCAGAACCCGCAACAGCAAGCTCCTTGATTTGAATAGCGGTACCGATGACATCGACGGTGTCGGTGTTGGTCATCGACTGCACACGCACAGGCGCATCACCGCCGACGGTGACCACGCGCGAACCCCAGACCACGCGGGCCTGGGCAGAGCGTCGGGCCAGTGGCTCGGCGGACTCAATCGGAAGGCAGGGCTGCATTTTTATTTCACCTCAAAACGAGCAACGTTGTCGCGGGAGATGGGCGTCAGGTCAAACGCCTGGCCGCGAATTTGAACCTGCGTCACGTCGGCCCGGCCCACAATGACATTCAAAGGCAGTGCCCCCGATGCCCCAGCGACTTCGCCAGCGAGCAACTTGCGACGCAACAAAACGGCGCCTTGGGTGTCGGTTACTTCAACCCAAGATTCAGCCGTCGGCCTGAAGACCACCAAGCCAGTGGCTGGCGGGGTGCCGGTTTGAACGCCCTCAGCCGCAGGCAGGACCACACCAGCAACGGCTGCTGATGAATTCACATTGGCGGCGGCAGCACTGGGAGCCGCCGACAACGGGACTGGAGCGGTCGGTTCAACAGCCATCACCGGCAAGGACGGGGTCGACACGCCATCGCCTTCGGCGACTTCCGATGGGGATGACGCAAAATCGAGCGGCGGTAAAAATACCAGCGCCAGGGCGCCCAGGACCAAGAGCAGTCCGCCGATCACGGCTCGCTTTGAAAATTTTCCTGAGAGGCTGGTGGGACGATTTGAAATGTTGGCACCAACAAGAGCGGGCCGGCTTTCGCTTCGTTGACTCAGATCATCCGTCGAATGATGGGGCAAGAGCTGAAGAATCTGCGCCGAATCGACCTTCAGGGCACGGCACACGCTAGCCGCCAGAGCCCTGACATAAACGGCATTCGGCAACAACTCGAAACGATCCGTCTCCAAAGCCTCTAGCTTTTTGACCGGCACCTTCAGCGACACCGCCAGCGCTGCAATGTGCAGACCTGCCGCTTCGCGGGCACGACGAATCAAGGCCCCTGCCGTCGGTTCGGGCTGAGCCACGGGCAAGGTTGGGCTTGGGTTTGTATCGGTCGATTGACCAGTGTCTTCACTCATGAAAAGCCCCTTTGTCGTACGCGATCAACTCGCGGGATTGTGCGAAACGCTCCCTCAACCGACCAGCCAACGCCAGCACTGCATCTGGATTGTTCAGCTGTCTTTCAATTTTGATGCCCAACCACAAGGTCTCAGCGTTGGCCAAAGGTCCGCCGTTGAGCTGCTGCATATAAGGCTGCGCAGGCTGAACTTGACCCCGGTTAAACAACAAGTGCGCAAGGTTGTAGGCCGTCACCGGATGGCCGGCATCCAAGCCATACGATCTTGACAGACTGAGTTCCGCCTCGTCGGTCTGCCCAGAGCGCATTTGACACAAACCTTGCGCCATCCAACTCTTGGCTGGATGGGCATAAACCGGATTGCCAATCGCCTGCGCAAAATACTTTGCCGAAGACTCATATTGAGCGTGCTGACAAAGTAACCAAGCGTAGTTGTGGGCGGCATCGGCATCACGCGGATTCAACGCCAAAGCGCGGTCAAAACTGTCAGACGCCAGGGGCAAGTCATTCAGACGCAAATACACCAGACCGCGCAGGTTGTAGGCACCTGCATAGGCGGGGTCAATGGCGATCGCTTGCTTGATTTCATCCAGCGCCACATGGGTCTGGCCTTGCTGAAAATAAGCCGTGGCCAGCTCCAGCCGAATCCGCGCCCGACGCTGGTTCGGCGTTTCGTCAGACTCCGTTTGAAGATCGGCGCGGACATCAGAGCGGGCAGACGCATCCAACCCTGACACCGCTTGCGCGCAACCAGACAGCCACACAGCCAGCGCACAGACAAGAGCGTGAGTCAGCGTGGCGTTCAGCTTCATGGCTGACTGGCCGGTGCAACGACCACCTTGATACCGGCCAACATCCCTTGGCGCTGGGTTGCCATGCGTTTTTGCACATCGGTGCGGTCCTGCACGTCGCCGGCGAGTTGTCCGCAAGCGGCGTCAATGTCATCGCCACGGGTTTTTCGCACGGTGGTGACGATGCCGGCATCCAGCAAAATTTTGGCAAATGCCAGTACCTGCGGCATGGCCGAACGCGTCAGCCCCGAAGCCGGAAAAGGATTGAAAGGAATCAGGTTGAACTTGCACGACAGCCCGTCCACCGCGTGCTTGCGCATCAAGGCAACCAATTGGCGCGCGTGCTCAGGCTGGTCGTTCACGCCGTCGAGCATGCAATATTCAAAGGTGATGAAGTCACGCGGCGCAAAGACTTGATAGCGGGCGCAAGCCTGCAACAACTCAGCAATCGGGTATTTGCGGTTCAGCGGCACGAGGTTGTCACGCAAGGCGTCTTCAGGCGCATGCAGCGACACCGCCAGTGCGACCGGACAGTCTTGGCCGAGCCGGTCGATCATCGGCACCACGCCGGAGGTAGAGACCGTGACACGGCGGCGAGACAGGCCGTAAGCGTGGTCGTCCAGCATGACGCGCAAGGCGGGCAACAACTGCGCATAATTTTGCAGTGGCTCGCCCATGCCCATCATCACCACGTTGGAGATAACGCGCTCTTGTTTACCCAAATGCTGGCGCAAAAAGTGCTCGGCAAACCAGAGCTGCGCGGTGATTTCGGCGGTGCTGAGGTTGCGGCTGAAGCCTTGGTGACCGGTCGAACAAAAACGGCAACCCACGGCGCAACCGGCTTGGGATGAAATACACAAAGTACCGCGGTCAGCTTCAGGAATGAAGACGGTCTCGATGACATCGCCCGCACCGACGTCGAACAACCACTTGATCGTGCCGTCAGCAGAGTCATGCCTAGACAGCACGGTGAGCGCCTGAATGTGAGCCTTGCCGGCAAGCTTGCTGCGCAGCGACTTGGCCAGATCGGTCATCTGCTCAAAGTCAGTCGCGCCGCGCTGATGGATCCAGCGGAACAGCTGGGTCGCGCGAAAACGCTTTTCGCCGAGTTGCTCGCAAAATGCGGCTAAGCCATCAAGGTCAAAGTCGAGAAGATTGGTGGTCATGACAGGGTCGCCTTTCTGCACTGGAAATTACCCGCGCCGAAAGGCCGAACCTGCCACCCACGAAATGAGGCCCCAGGCCAGCAACGACCCGAAGGCGGGCTGTGACGCTGTGGGGCCGACATATCAGCGTGCGTAAATATTCATGCCTGCGAAGAAGAAGCTGATCTCGACTTGCGCTGTTTCAACAGCGTCAGAACCGTGAACGGCATTGGCGTCAATGCTTTCAGCGAAATCAGCGCGGATCGTGCCTGGAGCGGCTTTCTTCGGGTCGGTCGCGCCCAACAGATCACGGTGCTTCAGCACAGCGTTTTCGCCTTCGAGGGCTTGGATCATCACTGGGCCGGAGACCATGAAATCAACCAGATCCTTGAAGAAAGGACGCTCGCGGTGCACGCCGTAGAAAGCTTCAGCTTCGCCGCGTGAGAGGTGCACAAACTTGGCAGCCACAATTTTCAAGCCAGCAGCTTCGAAACGTGCGTAGATCTGGCCAATGACGTTCTTAGCGACAGCGTCAGGCTTGATGATGGAGAGAGTACGTTCGATAGCCATGAGGAATCCTTAACTTTAGAATTTTGAGGGATTGTTCAGAATGAACAAAGCCTTAGAGTTTAACCTGAGCGCACCACCTGTGTGCGCCGAAGGGCGGGTTGAAATGCCTTGAATTTCAGCGGCCTGTTCAGCGATTCCCGCTTCGACCGCCGCCACCGCCGCTGCCGCCTCGGTTACCGCCACCACCTCCACCGCCGCCACGGCGTGGGCCACCCGTGCCGCCACCGCCACCATAACCGCCGCCGTACCCTCCGGCACCACCTCCGCCGCCGTACCCTCCGCCACCACCACCGCCGCGACGCTGACCTTGGCCCTGCGCGTCACGTTGCTTGGTGAAGGTATCGGCACCGATGTAGCCAAACGAGGTTTTCATGGGATCCGGCTGAGAACCACCCGGCGGGTTGTCTGATCTGCCCGAACGATCGCCGCCGCGCGACTGACCTTGTCGGCCCGCATTACCGCCACCGCCGCCAAAGTTACCTTGCCGCGGGCCGCCGCGTGGGCCACCTGGGCCACCTGGGCCGCCCGGGCCTGATGTACGACCACCGGCGCCACCTCTTCCACGACCCGCATCTTGCCGCTGTGGTGGCGGCTGCAAGTCATAGGGCTCTGGCGCGTCTTCCCGCTGTGCATCGCCAGGTTGACGCGCCGCCGGCGCACCCCGATTGCCGCGTGAACGCTCCTGCCTAGGACCGCGTCCTGTGCGGCCCTTGCCAGGGGCGCCGTCGGCTTGACGCGGCGGCCGTGGATCGCCGCGCGATTCAGATCGGTTCACGGCATTCGTCAACGCGGCAATGTCGTTGTCATCGAGTTCAACGAAAGCGCCGCGCTTGAGGCCGCGCGGCAACATGACTGCGCCATAGCGAATGCGAATCAAACGACTGACGGCGTGGCCGACAGCTTCAAACATGCGCCGTACTTCGCGATTTCGGCCTTCAGAAATCGTCACCTTGTACCAGCAGTTGGCGCCCTCGCCTCCGCCGGCCTCAATCGTGCCGAACTGCGCTATGCCGTCGTCTAGCTGGACGCCATCCAACAAGCGTTTTTTCTCTTCGTTGTTCAAGGCGCCCAGCACCCGAACAGCGTATTCACGCTCCAAGCCAAAACGCGGATGCATCAGTTGGTTGGCCAGCTCGCCAGAACTCGTCAACAGCAACAAGCCCTCTGTGTTCAGGTCAAGCCGACCGACGGACTGCCACTTGCCCTGGTAGAGCTTGGGCAGACGCCGAAAAACGGTGGGCCGGTTTTGCGGGTCATCGTGGGTGACGACCTCACCAGACGGCTTGTGGTAAGCGATCACACGGGCAGGCGGCGGGTCAATGCGCACCCGAACCGGCTTGCCGTTGACCTTGACCGTGTCGCCAAATTGGATGCGCTGACCGACGTGCGCCGGCTCGGCGTTGACGGAAATTCGCCCTTCCAGAATCAGCTGCTCCATCTCTAGGCGCGAACCCAAACCGGCCTGCGCCAACACTTTGTGCAGCTTCGGGCTTTCCGGCTGAGCCGACAGCACCCGCTTGGACAAGACGACGGCAACATCTTCTTCATCAGCGTCGAATTGGCCGGTCACCACATCTTCGAATTGATAGGCAGAATCGCGGATGGATGCGACCTGTGGCCGACGCGCTGGCGGCTGTTGTGGAGCGTCCTGCAGATCGGAATTGATGGCCTCAGCAACCGGCTGGAGAGGTGTGTCGGTGGCCGGAACGGGGGTGTCTGATGGGTTCATGTGTTTTCGCGGGTTGGCGTGTCAGGGGCTTCGGGCGTCGTCGGTGTCTCAATCTTGGACTCTGTCCCGGTCTCAATCTCTGTCTCGAATTCGATCTCCATCACTGCCTCGATCTCCGCCTGAACCACGATGGGCTCAGCCATCGGCGTCGGTTCAGACAAACCAAACTCAATCTGCTCGAGCATGGCGGCCTCGCCTTCGGTGCTGCTCATCGCCGGCAACTGGTCGAGCGACTCAACCCCGAGGTCGTCCAGAAACTGGCGGGTGGTCGCGTAAAGCCCAGGGCGGCCGACGGTTTCACGGTGGCCGATCACTTCGACCCAACCGCGATCTTCAAGCTGCTTGAGCAACAGACTGTTGATCGTCACGCCTCGAATGTCTTCCATGTCGCCGCGGGTCACAGGTTGACGGTAGGCAATGATCGCCAAGGTCTCCAGCGCTGCGCGGGTGTACTTGGGCGGCTTCTCAGGATGCAATCGGTCTAGAAATTCACGCATCTCCGGACGGCTTTGAAAGCGCCAGCCACTCGCCACGTGGATCAATTCAACGCCACGACCCGCCCAATCGTCCTGCAACTGCTGCAACAGGCGTTTCAGGGTGTCGGCTGACAACACACCATCGAAAAGCACCTCCATCTCGCGCACATGCAAAGGTTGCGGAGCGCAGATCAATGCCGTTTCGAGGACGCGCTTTGCATCCATCGTATTCATGAATTTTCAAATCCGTAAAAAAGCCGGGTGAGGCGGGCCTGGTGACAAACGAGGCGGGGGCACAGAGACGAGAGGTTCAGGTTGGCGAAAAACCACCCAGTGAGCGTAACGCTGGCGTGTAGTGAAACTACAGCTTTCCATTGTAACTGAGCCCCAGCTCCGCCATGGCGGCCTCCAAGTCGGCCGGCACCGGGGAGATAAATGTCATGGCCTCGCCGCTCACGGGGTGCTGAAAACCCAACCGACGGGCATGCAGGGCTTGGCGCGTGAGACCCACCGCTGGCTCACCGCCATACAGCGCATCAGACACCAAGGGATGACCCAGTGACGCCATGTGAACGCGGATTTGATGTGTGCGGCCGGTGTACAGCTTGCAGCGCACGAGGCAGAAATCATCTTGGTTGTCGATCAAGGAGATATCGGTCATGGCGGTTTTGCCAGAATTTCGATCCAAGTCGACCACCGCCATGCGCAGTCGGTTGCGCGGGTCACGCCCGATCGGCAAGGCCACCTGCTGCTGCCGCGATCCCAGCCACTCTTTGTGCCCGACCGCCAAATAGTCGCGATTGACTTCACGGGCCGCGATCATTTCGACCAGCCGGTCCATGGCTTCACGGGTTTTGGCCACGACCATCAAGCCGCTGGTGTCTTTGTCGAGTCGGTGCACGATGCCGGCGCGCGGCAAAAAACGCATCGCGTCATCGCGACCCAGCAAGCCGTTCAACAGCGTACCGCTCCAATTGCCCGGTGCCGGGTGAACGACCAAGCCCGCCGGTTTGTTGATGACCAGCAAATAATCATCTTCAAAAACAACGTCCAAGTCCATGGCTTCAGGCTTGAAGGCTTGGCTCTGGGGTGTTGGCCGAAGCTCAATTTGTAACAAGTCGCCGGCCTTGACCTTGGCCGAGGTCTTGGTGACAACCAGCTTTTTCAGACGGACTGCGCCGGACTCGATGAGCTGCTGCAAGTAGGTGCGAGAGAACTCGGGCACAATCCCGGCCAAGGCTCGGTCAAGCCGCTCGCCGTGCCCTGAAATCGGCACTTCAGCCTCGCGCAATTCGACCTCAACGACGCTGTCGCTCTCCTCAAGAGAGTCGTCAGCGATCAATGGGTCGCTCGATATAATTATTGGGCTATGTTCAGAAACAGTCATTAGAGAGTCGATCACGATGTTGTTCAAATTATCGGCGCTTCAAGCCACGACTCGCGCAGCCAGCGCTGTTTTAATTCTCGGCGGCCTCTTAGCCGGCTGCTCGTCAACGCCGGTCGACCCGACCGCGACATGGAGCCCCAACAAAATATATTCGGAAGCCAAGGACGAAGCCAAGTCCGGTGCCTATGAAAAAGCCATCGGTTTGTATGAAAAGCTGGAGGGTCGCGCGGCGGGAACACCCTTGGCGCAACAAGCACAACTTGAAAAAGCGTACACCCAGTATAAAAGTGGCGAACAAGTCCAAGCGATTGCCACGCTTGACCGTTTTGTGCGCTTGCACCCAGCCAGTTCAGCTTTGGACTATGCGCTGTACTTGAAGGGGCTCGTCAATTTCAATGACAACCTCGGTCTTTTCAGCTCTTGGATCCGCCAAGACCTTTCTGAGCGAGACCAAAAAGCCGCGAAAGAATCGTTTGAGTCCTTCAAGGACTTGGCCACGCGCTTTCCTGATTCGAAATACGCACCCGACGCCCGCTTGCGCATGGTCTACATCGTCAACTCGCTGGCGCAATCAGAAGTGAATGTCGCGCGCTTTTATTTCAGCCGCGGTGCTTATGTAGCCGCCATCAACCGGGCCCAAACCGCCATCACAACTTACCGCGATGTGCCGGCGATTGAAGAAGCACTGTCGCTGATCTACCGTTCCTACGACGCCTTGGGAATGACTCAACTGCGTGACGACACCCTGCGTGTGATGCGAACAAGCTACCCCAACAGCGCCTACACTGGCAACGAGGTCAGCCCTCAAAAGGGGGCGTGGTACAAGTTTTGGTGAGCACATCCAGCCGCGCCAACAACTCCGCCTCCGTGTCCAAACGCTGCATGGGTGGCAAGGCTTTCAGCAGCCGTCGGCCATAACCCATCGCCACCAAGCGGGTGTCACAGACGACCAGCACGCCTTGATCGGTCTCACGCCGAATCAGGCGTCCGGCGCCCTGCTTAAGCGCTACCGCAGCCTCTGGCAAAAAGTAATCGTTGAACGCACTGCGACCCTCAGACTCAATGTGCTTTGACCGGGCTTCCGCCATCGGATCGTTCGGCGGCGGGAATGGCAGCTTGTCGATGATGACCAATTGCAACGCATCACCGGGCACATCAATCCCTTCCCAAAAAGAAGCCGAGGCGACCAGAATGCAACCGGCGCCACCGTTTGAATTGCCTTGGCGGAAACGCTCGATCAGCACGCGTTTCGGCAAAGCGCCCTGCACCAACACCTCCAGTTCACCGGAAGCATCAAAGGTCTCACGCAAAATGTCGGCGATGCCGCGCAAAGCCCGCAAAGTCGTGGTCAGCACCATGGTCCGACCACCCAGACGCGCAGCCCACACAGCCGCTGACTGCGCCACCCGAGCCATGTGAGTCGCCTCGCTGGGTTTCGGAAAATCTCGCGGCACATAGACCGCGGCCTGCGTGGCATAGTCAAACGGACTGCCGACCCGCAGCAGTTGCGCGCCCACCAAGCCACAAGGCTTGGTGAACCAGCTCAATTTGTCATCGTCACCGAGCGTGGCCGACGTGAAAATCCAGGTCTTGCCGGCCTCCGGGTTGCTGCCGAGCACCTTGGCCTGAACCGCTTGCGCAATGTCCAGTGGCGACTCAATCAAGCGCAGTTGCGCCCCCACTTCTAACCAGCGCACGGAGCCGGTCTGGCAAGGCCCGGCAAAATGCCGCAGACGTTCACAAAACTCCACCGCACGCTCCAGCAGACGGCCGAAATCAGGCGCAATTTCACTCACGGTGTCGAGTGCTTCGGCCGCCGCCGAACAAGCATCGGCCATTTGCTCTAAGGCGAGCGCCCACGCATCAGGGTCGACTGTTTCAGGGCAAGTCTCAGTCCAACGCAGCTTGGTGCCCGGATGCGCTTTGCCAACACACAGACGCAACTCCCGCGCGGCGCGTTCGGCCTTGCCGGCCAGCTCTTGCCAATCGGCCAAGCCACGCGCCATTTGCAGACCGGTGCCGAGCAAATCCCGGCAAAAATCTAACAGCTGACTGGTGCTGATGTTTTTGCCTAAAAACTGCACACCGGTCTCGTTGAGCTGATGGGCTTCGTCAAAAATCGCGATGCGCACGGTCGGCAGCAATTCGGCCACACCCGACTCGCGCACAGCCAGATCGGCAAAAAATAAGTGATGATTGATGACCACGACGTCCGCAGCCAAAGCCTCGCGGCGGGCCAGATTGACGTGACAGGCACGGAACTTCGGGCAAGCTGAGCCAAGGCAGTTTTCACGGGTCGAGGTGACCAGTGGAATCACCGGCGATCGCTCATCCAGTCCCGGCAGTTCAGCCAGATCTCCGGTGCGGGTGGTCTGCGACCATTCCTCGATACGCGCCAACGCATGCAGGGTGCTGCGCTCCGGTTGCATGCTTTCAGTTCGCGCTTGCTCCATGCGGTGCAGGCACAGGTAGCTGCCGCGTCCTTTGAGCAAGGCCGTGCTGACCGGCACGCCCAAGGCCTCGACAAGGCGTGGTAAGTCCCGACCGTAGAGCTGATCTTGCAAGGCCTTGGTCGCCGTCGACAACAAGACCCGCTCGCCGCTGAGCAAAGCCGGCACCAAATATGAAAAAGTTTTACCGACGCCGGTGCTGGCTTCGACCACCAAGGGGTAGGCGCCTTCAATCGCGCGCGCCACCGCCAACGCCATCTCGGTTTGACCACTGCGCGGCACAAACTGATCGGCGGCGCGGGACAACACACCGTCGGGCCCAAACGCCTCTTCGACTTGTTGTTCAAGGTCCATCAGGCGGGCTCAGACGGGCGCAAGGAAGATTCGAGCTGAGCGATCTTGTCGCGCAACACCAATCGACGCTTTTTCAAACGTTTGAACAAGAGTTGATCAACGGGCAAGGCATGCGCCATCAAATCGATCAATGCATCGAGGTCTGCGTGTTCGATGGTCATGTCAATGAGGCGCCTTTCGGCAGAGTGCAGATTGGTGAGCAAGTTAGAGCGCCCGTGTTTCAGGGATACGCCGGCAGGGACTTGCCCGTCGGTGGTCCGTTTTCCCGCAAGCGTTGCTCTCGCTCAGCCCGATTGTGTGCGGCTTGCTGCTGCTTCAGGCGTGTCGCTTCAACATTCACGGCAGCTTGCGCGCGCTTTGTCACCGATTCGGCTGCCTTGCTCTGGTTACTCTCAAGTCGGGTCGCCATGCTGGCTTTGTTGGACGCAGCCTGCTCTGCCGTGTTCTTCTCATCCACTTCGCGCTGCTGGGCCCGCTCGGCTTGCGTAGCGCTGTCTTGCTGAACTTTCAACGCTTGCTCGGCTTGTTGCTGGCGCTGTAAATTGAGTTTTTCCTCGGTCTTCAACAGCTGATCAGCGGCACTGATCTTGCGCTCGACCTCATTGATCAAGATTTCCTGCCGGCGCAGATCCGCCAAGCGCTCACGATAAGGCGGGAGTAATTGGTCACGACAATTATTCGCAAAGAACTTGCGAAAGCAAATGGCTTCTGAGGCCCTGAAGTCGGCCTCCAGCGTCTGCCTTTCAGCTGCGATGCGAGATCGCTCGGCAGCACGTTCTTGCTGCCCGGCATCTTGCGCTGACTGCGCCCACGCACTGCCAAGCAGTCCAAGCCAAAGCGACAGTGAAAAAATGAATCTCATGTGAGCGTCGTGTCGACATCGCGGCGCTCGAGGGCCAGAAATTCTGCCGACTGCATTTCATTCAAACGTGAAATGGTACGCGGAAATTCATGCGCCAGCGGGCCTTCGGTGTACAGCTCTTCGGGCGCCACTTGTGCCGACATGATCAGCTTGACACGGCGGTCATACAAGACGTCAACCAACCAGGTGAAGCGACGCGCTTCAGACGCTTTGTTGACCGGCATGTGAGGCACATCGCTCAGCATCACCGTGTGGAACTGACTGGCGAGCTCCAAATAGTCGTTTTGCGAGCGCGGTCCACCGCACAGCGTTTTGAAGTCGAACCAAACCAGGCCACCGGCTTTTCTCCGTGCGTGAATTTGCCGCGCTTCAATCTGCAAAATCGGATCTTCGTCGTGCGCTTCAGCCAAACGGTTGAAGGTCTCCGTCATCTCCGCATCCACAGCAGCATCGAGCGGCGTGAGATACAAGCGGAGTTGCTCTAGCGTGCGGCGTCGGTAGTCGGTGCCGTTGTCGACACTCAGCACTTCCAAATTCGCCTTCAGCAAGGCAATCGCCGGCAAGATGCGGTCACGGTGAAGACCATTCGGGTACAACTCATCCGGCGCGAAGTTGGAGGTCGTGACAAAACCCACACCGTTGTCAAACAAAGCGGCCAGTAACCGGTGCAGAATCATCGCGTCCGTGATGTCGGCCACATGAAACTCATCAAAGCAGATCAAGCGGTAGCGCAGAGAAATCCGGCGACCCAACTCATCGAGCGGGTTGACCGTGCCTTGCAGCTCACGCAGTTCACGGTGCACTTCACGCATGAACTCATGAAAATGCAGCCGTGTTTTGCGTTTGAGTGGTACCGCGTTGTAAAAGCAATCCATCAGAAAGCTTTTACCCCGGCCGACACCGCCGTGCATGTAAACACCACGCGGAATAGCCGGCCGGTTGATCAGCTTCTTGAAAGCGTTAGAGCGCTTTTCTTTGAAGCTGGCCCATTCAGTGGCGCAGCGCTCCAGCGCAGCGACCGCGCGCAGTTGCGCTGGGTCGCTGACGTAGCCACGCGCCTGCAGCTCTGCCTCGTAGGCCGCACGGACCGGCGTCAGCTTAGGTTGGCGGGCCAAGCTCAGAAATTGAGCGTGCGCTTGTCAACCGCCAAAGCTGCTTCTTTGGTAGCTTCGCTGAGCGATGGATGCGCGTGGCAGATGCGGGCAATGTCTTCACTGCTGGCGCGGAATTCCATCGCCACCACACACTCGGCGATCAGTTCGCTGGCCATCGGGCCGACGATGTGCACGCCAAGGATTTCGTCGGTGGCGGCGTCAGCGAGCATTTTGACCATGCCAGTGGTGTCACCCAAAGCACGTGCCCGGCCATTCGCCATGAACGGGAAAGTTCCGGCCTTGTAGGCGCGGCCAGCCGCCTTGAGCTGTTCTTCGGTTTGACCAACCCAAGCAATCTCGGGGTTGGTGTAGATGACCCAAGGGATGGTGTTGAAGTTGACGTGGCCGTGCTGACCAGCGATGCGCTCGGCAACAGCAACGCCCTCTTCTTCGGCTTTGTGTGCCAGCATCGGGCCGCGCACCACGTCACCCACCGCCCAGACGTTGGGCAGATTGGTTTTGCAGTCGCCGTCGACGACGATCGCACCGCGCTCGTCGAGTGCCAAGCCTACGACATCAGCGGCAAGACCGATGGTGTTGGCCACGCGGCCAATCGAGATGATGAGTTTGTCAACGTCGAGAGACACCGCTTCGCCCTTGGCGTTGGTGTAAGCGACTGACACGCCTTTTTTACCCGACTTGATCTCACCGACTTGGACGCCGAGTTCGATCTTCAAGCCTTGCTTGACGAAGGCTTTGTGAGCCTCTTTTGCGATCTGCTGGTCGACTGCGCCTAGGAATGTCGGCAGCCCTTCCAGCACAGTCACTTCGGCGCCCAGACGGCGCCAGACAGAACCCATCTCCAAACCGATCACGCCCGAACCGATCAGGCCGAGCTTTTTCGGCACTGCACCGATGCGCAAAGCGCCGTCGTTGGAGAGGATGTTGACTTCGTCAAACGGCGTGCCCGGCAAGGCGCGTGCATTAGAACCGGTGGCGATGATGACGTGCTTGCCAGCGATAGTTTCTTCAGCGGTGCCAGCCACTTTGATCTCGTACAAGCCATCTTTGGCAGCGACGAAAGAGCCGCGACCATGGAAAAAAGTCACCTTGTTCTTTTTGAACAGGTAGACGATGCCGTCGTTGTTTTGCTTCACCACGGTGTCCTTGCGGGCCACCATTTTGGCGACGTCGAGGCTCAGGCCAGAGACATTGATGCCGTGGTCAGCAAAATGATGACCGGCTTGCTCAAAGTGCTCAGACGACTGCAGCAGTGCCTTGGAAGGAATGCAACCGACGTTGGTGCAAGTGCCGCCCAAAGCCGGGCCACCCTTGGCGTTTTTCCACTCGTCGATACAGGCCACGTTGAAGCCCAACTGAGCGGCGCGAATCGCGGCGATGTAACCGCCAGGACCGCCACCGATAACGATCACGTCAAATTGTTTAGACATTATTTCTCTCTAGTCAGTTGGGGACAGAGCAAAAATGCTGTGCATTTCTTGGGCTGCCCCACAAGTTTCATTGCATTAGTTGGGGACAGAGCAAAAATGCTTCGCATTTCTTGGTCTGTCCCACAATTTTTTAGATGTCAAACAGCAGACGCGCTGGATCTTCCATCGCCTCTTTCATGGCGACCAAGCCCAGCACGGCTTCACGTCCGTCAATGATGCGGTGGTCGTAAGACATTGCGAAGTAGTTCATGGGGCGAACCACGATCTGGCCGTTCTCAACCACGGCGCGGTCTTTGGTCGCGTGCACGCCCAAAATAGCCGACTGGGGTGGGTTGATGATCGGTGTCGACAGCATCGAGCCGAAGGTGCCACCATTGCTGATGGAGAAGGTGCCGCCGGTCATCTCTTCGATGCCGAGCTTGCCGTCACGGGCCTTGGCACCGTATTCGGCAATTTTCTTCTCGATGTCGGCAAAGCTCATCTGGTCTGCATTGCGCAAAATAGGCACGACCAAACCACGCGGCGAACCGACAGCGATACCGATGTCAAAGTAGCCGTGGTAGACGATGTCATTGCCATCGACAGACGCGTTCAAGACGGGGTATTTCTTCAACGCGTGCACGGCCGCCTTGACGAAGAAGCTCATGAAGCCGAGCTTGATGCCATGCTCTTTTTCAAACTTTTCTTGGAACTTCTTGCGCATCTCCATGACCGGGGCCATGTTGATTTCGTTGAAGGTCGTGAGGATGGCGTTGGTCGATTGCGACTGCAGCAAGCGCTCGGCCACGCGGGCACGCAGACGGCTCATCGGCACGCGTTGTTCAGGACGCTCACCCAAGCTGACCGCTGGTGTGGCCACTTGTGGCAGCGAGGTCTTGGGGGCGCCGGTCGGAATCACGGCAGCGGCTGGCTTGACGCCGCCAGCCACGGCGGACAACACATCACCCTTGGTGACGCGGCCGTCTTTGCCGGTGCCGGAGACGGAGCCTGAAGCCAGGCTGTTGTCAGCCATCAGTTTGGCTGCGGCTGGCATGGCCACACCTGCCATGCTGTTGGATGCCGGTGCGGCGGCAACAGCCACCGCAGGCGCGGCAGCGGCAGCTGGGGCAGCAGCAGCCGGTGCAGCGGCAGCGACCTTGCCATCGGTGTCAATCCGGGCAATCAGTTGCTCAGCCAACACGGTGGCGCCGTCGCCGATCAAGATTTCTGACAACACGCCAGCCGAAGGTGCCGGCACTTCAAGAACAACTTTGTCGGTCTCGATTTCGATCAGGATTTCATCAGCTGCGACGACGTCGCCGACTTTCTTTTTCCACACCAACATGGTGGCCTCAGCCACGGATTCGGACAGTTGGGGAACTTTGACTTCAACGATAGCCATTTTTTATCTTTCGGGAATTGATTCTGAACAGGGTGCGAATGAGCGTGTGCGGGTCCAATTACTTGGACAAGACAAAGCCTTTGAGCTTGCCGAAGGCGCCTTCGACCAGCGCTTTTTGCTGCTCTTGGTGCAGGTGCGAATAACCCACCGCAGGCGAAGCAGATGCCGCACGGCCGGAGTAGCCGAGCTTTTGACCGGCCACCATGTTCTCGTGGATGTAGTGCTGCACGAAGAACCAAGCGCCCTGGTTCTGCGGCTCGTCTTGCGTCCAAACCAGTTCCGTGACGTTCGGATATTTTTTAAGTTCTGCCGCGAAAGCTTTGTGCGGGAACGGATAGAGCTGCTCCACACGCACGATGGCGACATCGTTGGCACCCAGCTCTTCGCGTTTTTTCACCAAGTCGTAATAGACCTTGCCGGAGCAGGCCAGGACACGCTTGACCTTGTCAGCCTTCAGGACCTTGCTTTCAGGAATCACGGTCTGGAAACTGCCCTTGGTGAACTCGGACACCGGCGAAGTCGCGTCTTTGTTACGCAGCAAAGACTTCGGCGTGAAGATGATCAGCGGCTTGCGCAAGTCACGCACCATCTGACGACGCAACACGTGGAAGATCTGGCTCGCCGTGGTCGGCTGCACGATCTGCATGTTGGTGTCTGCAGCCAACTGCATGAAGCGCTCAAGACGCGCTGAACTGTGCTCAGGGCCTTGACCTTCGTAGCCGTGCGGCAGCATCAGGGTCAAGCCATTGACACGGCCCCACTTGACTTCACCAGAGGCAATGAACTGATCGATCACCACTTGCGCACCGTTGGCAAAGTCGCCGAACTGGGCTTCCCAGATGACCATGGTGTTCGGGTCGTTCGAGGCATAACCGTACTCAAAACCGAGCACGGCTTCTTCAGACAAGATCGAGTCAATGACGACGAAAGGAGCTTGGTTCTCCGCCACGTTTTGCAAAGCCACGTAGCTGCCAATGTCCCACTTTTCACGTTTTTGATCGTGAATCACCGCGTGACGGTGCGTGAACGTGCCGCGGCCGCTGTCTTCTCCAGACAAGCGCACCGGATAGCCGCTGGCCACCAAGGACGCAAAGGCCATGTGCTCGCCCATGCCCCAGTCCACCGGTATGTCGCCGCGACCCATGGCGGCACGGTCGTCATAAACTTTTTTAACCAACTGGTGTGGCGAGACAGATTCAGGAATCGTGGTGATTCGTTCGGCCAGTCGCTTCCACTCAGACGCCGGGATCGAGGTGTCACCCGCATCCGTCCATTTTTTACCCAAAAACGGAGCCCAGTCAACGGTGTACTTGGTCTTGAAGTTGCTCAGCACCGACTCGCCGATGTGCTTGCCAGCATCCAGCGCAGCCCGGTAAGACTTGACCATGTCGTCACCCAAAGTGTCGCCCAAGCCCTGCGTTGTCAGCTTGTCAGCAAACAGCTTGCGGGTGCCCGGGTGAGCGACGATTTTTTTGTACATCAGCGGCTGTGTCAGCGCAGGCGTGTCTTGCTCGTTGTGGCCCAGCTTGCGGAAACACACGATGTCCAGCACCACGTCTTTGCGGAACGTCAGGCGGTACTCAAGTGCCAACTGGGTTGCCAGAACGACGGCTTCAGGATCATCGCCGTTGACGTGCAGAACCGGTGCCTCGACCATCTTCACGATGTCGGTGCAGAACACGCTGGAACGCATGTCGCGCGGGTCAGAGGTGGTGAAACCGATCTGGTTGTTGATGATGATGTGCACCGTGCCGCCCGTGAAGTAACCACGGGTCTGGGCCAATGCAAAGGTCTCTTGATTGACACCCTGACCGCCAAAGGCCGCGTCGCCGTGGACCAGCACCGGCAACACTTGCTTGCCCAGTGGATCGGCGCGGCGATCCATACGTGCCCGGACTGAGCCTTCAACCACCGGGTTGACGATTTCAAGGTGCGACGGGTTGAAGGCCAAAGACAGGTGAACCGGGCCACCCGAGGTGCTCACATCAGAGCTGAAGCCCTGGTGGTACTTCACGTCACCAGAGGGCAGATTTTCAGGGGCGGTGTGGTCAAACTCTGCGAACAAGTCGGCAGGCAGCTTGCGCATGGTGTTGACCAGCACGTTCAAGCGGCCACGGTGAGCCATGCCGATGACAATCTCTTGCACGCCTTGGGCGCCTGCCGATTGAATCAGCTCGTCCATCGAGGCAATGAAACTCTCTCCACCTTCAAGCGAGAAGCGTTTTTGCCCAACATATTTGGTGTGCAGGAAACGCTCGAGGCCTTCAGCTGCCGTCAAACGCTCAAGAATGTGTGTTTTCTTCTCGGCGGTGAAGTTCGGCTTGCTGCGAATGCTTTCCAATTTTTGCTGCCACCAGCGTTTTTCACCTTGGTCGGTGGCGTACATGTACTCGGCGCCCAAGGTGCCGCAGTAGGTTTCGCGCAGTGCGTTGAGCAGCTCGCGCAGCGACATGCGGTTTTTGCCGAAAAACGTGTTGCTGGTGTCGAAAACGATTTCTTGGTCAGCGTCGCTGAATCCATAGAAAGCCGGGTCCAGCTCAGGGATGGCCGGGCGCTCGGTGCGCTTCAAGGGGTCCAAATCAGCCCAACGCTGACCGACATTGCGGTAAGCCGCGATCAACTGCTGAACAGCGGTGCGCTTGCGGCCCATTTCAGCGTCGGCGCTGGCCATGACGACTTTGGTGCCGCCGGCTTTGGCGCGTTCCGCAAAGGCGTTGATGACAGGTTGGTGCGGAACGTCTTTGGCGTTCGTGCCATCGGCAGCAGGAACATGCTGCAGTGCATCAAAGTAGTCGCGCCAGCTGTCGGGCACGCTGCCAGGGTTGGCAAGATAATTTTCGTACATCTCTTCGACGTAAGGCGCATTGCCACCGAAGAGATAGGTATTGTCTTGGTAAGTGCTGTAAATGGACGCGGCTGCGGTTGCAGGGGTCTGGGGATTTGAACTCATGAGAACGCTGACCTCCGTTTCCCTTTGGGAAACATTAGCTGGTTAAAGCTTGTTAATTAACCTTCCGCAGCACGGCTAAACCGATTCGCGGATGCGACTGTGGCAGGAAGGGCCTTCAGAAACAAACAATATTGTGCCACTGAACGATGACGCGAGGTTGACATTTGCGACCTGCGCGGTTGAGCTGAAGTCCAAGCTAACCGGTGATACCGTCAGTTTCCATGGCGATTTGCGTGCAAACCGTCCGGCACAAATTGGCCACACGCTCGTCAATGATGCGGTAAAAAATCTGCACGCCTTCGCGGCGTTTGCCCAAAACACCGGCTTGATAGAGGGTGTTCAAGTGCTGCGACATATTGGGCTGGGTGGTGTCGATCTCACTGAGCAGCTCGCTCACGTTTTTTTCAGCACGGCACAGACTGCTGATGATCTTCAACCGCATGGGTGCTGACATCACACGAAAAACTTCGGCGGCCAGCTCGAACACCTCATCGGGTTCGGCTGTTCCGACTTGGATTTTTTGAATTGAACGCTTGACCATGAGCTTGGACTTTCTGCGTGTGGCTCAACAAAGCCGCACTTCTAACAACAACCCAGACTATAGCTTTCTGACGACTCGCCAATCATCATCAGGCTCACGTCAGCCAACATAACCCGGGTTGGGCTCAATGCCGCTGAGCTTGGGGGCGTTCAAGCGGCGTGGGGCGATTTTGCCGCCGCTGGCTTTGAGCCAAGTTTCCACGACATCCCAGACCATCTTGTTGCCTTGCGTACGCGCCTCTTCAGCCACCGGTGCCCAGCCGGCCACTTTGTACTTTTTGTCGGCCTCGATGGCTTTGCCATTGAGCTGCATGTTGTCGATGCGCTGGCCCATGCTGGCGTTCGGTTTGCAGCTGTATTGCAGGCCACCGACCCGAACCATGTCCCCGCCCTGCTGGTAATACGGGTCAGGGTTGAAGAGGTTGTCCGCCACGTCTTCGAGCACGGTCTTGATGGTGTCACCCGTCATTTCCGTGACTGTGGCGTAGGAATAGGTGGTCGCGGTCATGTCCATCAGCCATTCACGGGTGATGGTCTGCCCTGGCAGCAGCGTGGTGCCCCAGCGAAAACCAGGGGAAAAAGCAATTTCAGCGCCTTGCACGTCCATCAAGGCATCAACCAACAATTGGTCTCCGGTGCCGTTGAAATTGCCGCGGCGGTACAGCGTGCCCTCGGTCACGGCCAGTTTTTCAGCCAACTTGGCTTCATAAGGCGCGCGCACCTTGGTGATCAAGGCGTCCATCTCCTTGTCGGCCGGCAGCATGTTGGCAAACACCGGCAACAGCTTGTAGCGAAAGTCCACCACTTTTTTCTCTTTGATCTCCAGATCCAGCACGCCCAAAAATTTGCTGTTCGAGCCGGCGTTGGTGACGATGGTCTTGCCGCCTTTGTTGGCCACAATGCTGGCGACCGGCATGCCGTCATGCGTGTGGCCGCCCAGAATGGCGTCAATGCCGCTGACGCGTGTCGCCATTTTCAGGTCGACGTCCATGCCGTTGTGGCTCAGCACCACGACGACTTGCGCGCCCTTGGCCCGGGCTTCGTTGACCATCAGCTGCATGTTTTCGTCTTGGATACCAAAGGCCCAGTCCGCCACCATGTAACGCGGATTGGCAATCGGCGTGTACGGAAAAGCCTGGCCAATGATGGCGCAGGGCACGCCATTGATCTCGCGGATCACGTAGGGTTTGAAGACGGGGTCACCAAAGTCTTGGGTCCGGACGTTCTGCGCCACAAAGTCGACCTTGCCGGCAAAATCTTTGTCAATGATTTCCTTGACGCGCTCCATGCCCAGCGTGAACTCCCAATGACCGGTCATCACATCGACGCCCAGCAACTTGGCCGCCTCGACCATGTCTTGCCCTTGCGTCCACAGGCTGGTGCCCGAACCCTGCCAAGTGTCGCCGCCGTCCAGTAGCAAGGCACCGGGACGGCTGGCTTTCATGCGCTTGACCAGCGTTGCGAGGTGCGCAAAACCGCCGACCTTGCCGTAGCGCTTGGCGGCGTTTTCATAATTCAAAAACGTCAGCGCATGCGCCTCCACCGTGCCGGGCCTGATCTTGGTCGCTTGCAACAAGTACTCGCCCACCAAGTGCGGCAGCTGACCTTGCATGCTCCCCAGACCGATATTGATACTCGGTTCGCGAAAGTAAATCGGTTTGAGCTGCGCGTGGCAATCGGTCATGTGCAGAAAGGACACTTGGCCGAATTTAGGAAAATCATACAGCGCGTTAGACGCCGTGGCCGCGTCAGCCTCAGCGTAAGTGCCCAGCCCCATGCCAGCGGCAGCGCCCGCACCCAAGACCTGAAGCAACTCGCGTTTGGTTAAATTCATAAATTCGCAATCAGTGACATAAGGGTGGCAAAAAACCCGGACTCATCCGGGTTTTGAGGCTTCAACGCAGGGAATTGGCAGTTTATTGATTCACCGGCGACTTGGGGTCCAGCAGCAGGCCGACAATGTCGCGCACCTGAGCTTCGGTCAAGATGCCGGAGTGGCCCGCACGCGGCATGTTGGAACAAGCGTTGTAGGCTTTGGAGTTCCAGATCTTGCCCCAGGTGTATTCGAGCATCGGCTTGGCCTCCGGGCTGGCCGGGTCGGTGACACCACGCAACTTGCCGTAGTTGTACAAGCTCGGGCCGATCGTGCCGAAGGAAATTTCTTCCTTGCTCATCTGATGGCAGTTGTAGCAATTGCCGCCATTGGCCGCCCCGGCCGTGTCCGTCCAGGTCATGCCGCGACCGCTCTGAGCGATTTTCTCGCCCTCTTGCCAGTCGCCCAGAAACTTCCCATCGCTGGGCCACTTGATCAGCTTGAAGTTGGCGGCCTCCAAGGCGCGCGCTGTTTTATCGTCCAAGGGCTGCCCCGCCACATCGGCGGCGCTGCACAGGCGGTTGGTTTCGTCGGTATTGAGCACACTGGCCTTGACCATGCCTTCATCACGGAAAGATGCTTTGACGATGTCGCTGGTGATCTTGTCGAGTTCGGCAAAGCTAGGTGACGATGCACAACCCGCCGTGATGGCCGCCACGGCAAAAAGGGACAAGGTGATTTTGTATTTTGTCTTCATGTCGGACTTTCGGTATCAGCGTTTAAGGGCAGGCGCGACAGAGACGGCACCCTGGCCATTCACACCGAGATAAACGCCCAAGGCAACAGTTGCATCGCTGCCAAAACCGGGGAATGGAAAACGCTGCTGGCGGTAGCAATCGTTGAGGCGCTGCTGCATGCCCCACATCTGGCCATTGGAGACACGGTAAGCCGGCCAAGCCGCAAAACCGACGCCGTCACCCGGATTTTTCGTCAAGTTGGGCAAATCCTGCAGACGAATCCGCTTGCCGTCTGCGCCATGGCAGGAGGCACAGGCAAAGTCATGCGCGCCAGCGCGCTGAAAAAACAAGCGCTTACCGACCTCATAGAACACTTTTTCTTGTGCATGGGCTTGCGGCAAGTTGAACTTCTGCCCCTTCGACTCGGCCGCGATCCAGGTGGCCAAAGCGGTGACGTTGACCTGCTCGCCTTTGCCAAAGGGCGTTTTGGCGATCTCTGCGGCATTGAAGCCTTGCAGTGTTTCCATGCAAGTCACCAGTCGCGACTCCAAATCTTGCATACGCTGAGTGTCGGGAAAATAACGCGGCAGCTCAACAAAAACACCTTTGACAACGCCGGGGCCCTTGCCCAAGTCACATTGCATCAGCGAGACTTTTTTCGGCCCACGTGGCGTCTTCCAGAGGTCCTCACCTTTGGCCTCAAAGAGTTCGGCCGGGTTGCCGTCTTGCATCATCGCCCGATACTCTTCGATCGCTTCAATGGCGGATTTTTGGGCCCAAGCCGCGGAAGCAAAGCAGCCAGACAAGGCCAGGGCCGAGGCGATCAGTGGAACTGATTTAAGAAATGTCATGAACGCCCCGTGAGGTCAAATAATGAGAAAAATTAAGAAACAGTCGCTTCGTCGGTGCGGCTGTCGCCCCGGTTGTCTTTCCAGTTCACGACAATTTTGTCGCCAGCCTTGGCGCCCTTGATGATGAACTGAAGGAAAGGGTTCTTGGCCACTGCGGGGCCCCACTCGGCGCTGAAAACCTGCTTGCCATTGTGGCTAGCGGTGACCTCTTGAATGAACCAAGCCGGAATGATCTTGCCTGCCGGATCTTTGCGTTGACCGCTTTCCATCTCATGCGCCATCAGCACACGAACGGTTGCCTTGCCAGCGGCTGCTTGGGCGCGAATGCGCATCGGATCTGCCATGTTGTAACTCCTGAATCTTGAATAAGTAGGGGGTGGTGAGCGGTCTGAAAATCAGCCGCCGCAACCACCCAGCGTGACCTTGACTTCTTTTTTAGCGAACAGCGCTTTGCCGTCAGCCATGATGGCCACCGCGTAAACGTCTGATGATTGACCCATCTTGGCGCGCGTTGAAAACGCAGGCTCGATGCTGTCCGTGACGTCAAACATGGCGACCAATGCTGAAGGATTTTTTTCGACCAGCAACAGCAAACGTTTGACACCCGGCAGTGCGGAGCTGACGGCCAAGGGCACAACCGCGCCGTTTTCAGCGATGTCAGGCGCAGTGATGCTGACGTCCTTGCTTTCGGTCAGTGTGCCGCCGCCAAAAGCCTTGATGGCTTCTTGCATGTTTTTAGCTTCAAATGCGCTTTTATTGAACGCCCAAGCAAATTGTGGAAACAAACCAGTACCAGCCAAAAGGCTTGCCACCACGGCGGTTTGCTTGAGGGTTTGTCTGCGTGACTGCATTCGATTCTCCTGATTGAAGTACATGGTAAATAAATTAGTTGGCAGTGTCAGCGGTGAAATCCCTGACACCTTGAGAAGTTCTTTGGCTGCGCTTACCGGCCGGCCCCCGTGGCCAGCCAAGCAGCGATCGTTTTAGCATCTGCATCGGTCACGCTCTGAGCGGGCATCGGAATGGAACCCCAAACACCGGAGCCGCCAGACTTGATTTTGCTGGCCAGGTAATCTGCCTTACCGGCATATTTTTTGGCAATATCGACAAAACTGGGGCCCAGAATTTTCTTTTCCACCGCATGGCAAGCCGTGCAGTTGTTCTTTTGCGCAAGGGCCACGGCAACAGACACAACAGGCGCAGAAGAAATTGTAGCGGCGGGAGCAACACCCTTCTGGCCTTCAGGGCGACTCGTGTCAGCACCATGCTGCGCGCCAATGCCGCGGTTCTGCTCAGCCAAGTTGCCGTGGGCGTTGCGGGCAAAGTCCGGCAGCAAGGACGCCACGCGGGGTTCTGTCGCGCAATTTTTCATGCAAGCGGTGTTGCGCACGTCCGGTTGGCGGGTGCCGTTGAATTCTGGGCCCGGCCACATCGCGTGCTGCGTGGTCATACCGTTGCGGTTGGGCATACGAGCCTGCACCTCAGCGATGTTTTTGTCAGACAAGGTGTAGTCGTCAGGAATGACGCCGCCGAGGTTGAGCAAGAAAGCCGTGACCGCATAAACATCTTCGGTGCTCAAGGACTTCGGCTGATTCCAAGGCATGGCGCGGTTGATGTAGTCCCACAGCGTCGAGACCGTCGCCAACTTCATCAGCATGGTGCGGCCCGTCGTTGGGTCCAATAGTTTGGCGACGCGGCCGGTCTTCACATCCTCAGCCGTGGTGCCGCCAATCAGCGGCATGAAAACCTCGTTGGACTCACCAAAAATACCGTGGCAACTGGCGCATTTACTTTCCCAGACATCTTGCCCTCTGGTCACCGAACCGGCGCCTGCCGGCAGGCCCTTGAAGTCGGGCCGCACATCGATATCCCAAGCCGCCACCTCTTTGGGCGTAGCCACACGGCCAATCCCAGTGTACGGATTGGCGGTTTGCGCCGAAACCCAAGCGGAACAAACCAGCGTGGCAATGGCGAATAGTGCATTACGAGAGTTGAACATTTTTGACCTCGCCGTTTTCCTGCACCAGCCAGGACTGAATCGCGTTGTTGTGATAAATAGAGCGCGTGCCGCGCACTTCCCGCAGCAGCTTGTAGGTCGGCTGAACGTAGCCGGTCTCATCGGTGGCGCGGCTCTGAATGATGGCGGGTTTGCCATCCCAGACCCAGTCGAGGTTGAAGCGGCTGAGCGCCTTTGACTGCACAGGCGTTTCAAGTCGAGCCTGACGCCAATTGCGGCCACCGTCGACCGAGACGTCGACCTTTTTGATCTTGCCCCTGCCCGACCAAGCCAGTCCGGTGATGTTGTAAAAGCCCTTATCGAGCAGCACCTGCCCGCCCGACGGCGTCGTGACCACGCTTTTGCACTCTTGCAAGTTGGTGTACTGGCGCTGCAAGCCATCGGGTTGCAGGTCGAGGTAGTGAATCGCTTCGTCCTTGGTCGCGTAAGGCTTGTCGCCCAACTCTATCCGGCGCAGGTATTTGATCCAGCTCACGCCCTGCACGCCGGGCACCACCAAGCGCAAGGGGTAACCGTTTTCAGGCCGCAGCATTTCACCGTTTTGACCATAGGCCACCAACACTTCGCCCGACAGAATCAGACTCATCGGGATGGTCCGGGTCATGGACGACCCCTCGCCGCCTTCTGCCAGCACAAACTTGCCGTTTTTCAAATCAGCACCGGCGATGTCCAGCAAGGTGATGAGCGGCACGCCCGTGAACTCGCTGCAAGAAATCATGCCGTGGGTGTACTGGCAGGTCGGCACCGCCACGTTGCCCCATTCAGCGGCGGTGTTCGCGCCACACTCAATGACGTGAAATCGCGAGACCGAAGGCAGTCGCATGATCTCGTCCATGGTGAACACCTGCGGCTTGCTGACCATGCCGTTGACCATCAAACGGTGCTTGGATGGGTCAATGTCCCACCAGCCCTGGTGATGCCGCTCAAAGTGCAGCCCACTCGGAGTGATTATCCCGAACAGCGATTGCAAGGGCGCGAACGACACCGAAGCTTGCGCCGTCTGCGTCAAACCCGGGCTTTGCCGACGCTGCACATTGCTTTCATATTGCGATGGCTTGCCATAGCCGTCCGTGACCACGCCCTGCCCCAAGCCCGTGCTGTGTGCGGGCAGGTTGAGAATATTCGGGTCACCGCCTTCACTGGGGACCGGATTGCTCTGAGCCAGCGCAGCAGGTGCGGCCATGCCCGCAGCGGCCGCCGCAAAGGCACCACGAATGAAGTCACGTCGACCGTTTTTGGCCTCGGCCACGACCGTCTGGACGTCTGCGCGACCGAGAAAATTCTCGGGTGCTTTTTGAATCCGACCTGAACCCAGGCCTGTCATCAGGTCTTCATGCTTCACAGTGACTCCTTGGAATTTGGATGCTCATCTTTGTTTTTAATATTCGCATGGACTAATGTATCGGCATGAACGAGCTTTTGTATTGGGTGTTTACCCCTGTTTATACGAACGGCATCATTGGTGCGATTGTGCTGCGCACCGACAAAGAACCCAAGCTAGACGACAACCCGGCGCTGAAACTGCTGCGCACGGCCAAGCCGCAAGCCGATGGCTAAGACGCCAAAAGTAACTAAAGCGCCAGCTGCAACAAGCTTTGGACCAAAGGGTGTTGCACTTTTTTCTCAGTGCTAATCGCAAAAAAGTGCTCCGTGACACCCTCGCACGGGCCCAAACGCTGCACGGCGTAATGGGCCAGCAAATCGTCATGCACCCAGTCCGCGGCGGGAAACACGCCCATGCCGCTGGCACCAAAGGTTTTGAGCAAAGCGCTGTCCTCAAACTCGCCCACGATGCGCGGCCGAATGCCGCGTTGCTCAAACCAATGGTCCAAGCGGGTGCGAACAGCCGTGTGCGCGGTGGGCAGTAACAAAGGCACATCGGCCAGACTTTTCGGAAAGTTCTTCATCGCGGTGTTGACCAGTGCCGCCGTGCCATACCAAGCCACGGCCGTGGACCCCATGGCGTGACTGTACAGCTTGATGTTGGGATTGGAC
>CANFWI010000015.1 GCA_947450675.1 Comamonadaceae bacterium
CTCATAATCCTTTGGTCGAGTGTTCAAGTCACTCACGCCCTACCATTCATGAAAGCGGCTGTTCAAAAGACAGTCGCTTTTTCTTTTGCCTGGCGGTCAGTGGGGAGCCGGTTAGTTTCTAACCATCACCACGCGATAGCAATTGCAGTTGGCATCTAAGATTTGTTCCCAGTGAAAGCCTTGGGGAGCTGTCTGGGGTCTGTTGGGTTCGACCGGGTAGTACTGTTGTTGCGGTTGTTGTGAAATGACGGCAGGACGTGGTTGGCTGTTGACGACGCCATAGACCAATGCGCCACCGATGATTGCAGGCAGCAACCAGCCGGCATCGTTGTTCCAACGAGCGTCCGGATGCGGACGACGTTCGAATTCATCTCTTCGTTCACCGCGATCTCTGTCGGCAAATGCGCTGGTCGCAAAAGTAATGGTTAAAAGAACAAGCAGAATGATTTTTTTCACAAGAAATCCACGTCAATTCGATTACTCAATGTAGCACCAAGCGGGACCACGGACGAGATGCTTCAAAAGTCAGTTGCTTTTTTGGGGGGCAGGCTCGCATAAGCAACAGCCTAAAATACAGGCTCCAAAAACAACGAGTGACTCATGAAATTTCTGCACATTGACTCCAGCCCACTTGGCTCGAATTCGGTATCACGTCAACTCACTGCCCACGCTGTGGGGGCTTTGAAAACCGCGCATCCAGAGGCCCAAATTGACTATTTGGATCTTGTCGAGCATGCCCCGAGTCATCTGAATTTGAACTCCTTGGGTTTTCGTTTGGGCACCACTGCGGCTGACTTAACGCCAGTCCAACGCGAAGAAAACGACATCAGTGAGCGCTTGGTTCAGCAATTCATTGACGCCAACGTGGTGGTCATTGGTGCGCCGATGTACAACTTCTCAGTCCCGACGCAACTGAAAGCTTGGATGGATCGCATTGCGCAAGCCGGTCGCACATTTCAGTACACCGCTGAGGGTCCAAAAGGATTGGCCGGCGGTAAAACAGTCATCGTGGTGTCAACCCGTGGCGGCTTCTATTTTGGAAAACCGCACGAACCCATGATGGATCACCAAGAGGCGTATCTCAAAGGCTTCTTTGGTTTCTTGGGCATCACCGATATTCGAATCGTGCGTGCTGAAGGCTTGGGAACGGGTGAGTCTGCCAAGGCTGAAGCGATTACAAATGCTGAGACATCACTCGCCTCAGCGGTCACTATTTAAAGGCTAATCGCCCAGCGTTTTTTGGCCAAGGCCGACTCGGTAGGCCTCCAACTTGGCGGCATAGTCGGTGGCGTCGCCGTAGTCCAAAAAGCGCTGGTAGCGTGCGTGGGTTCCTAGGACTTTCCGCGCGTGTTTGATGGGGCAGAAATACTCTTCCGTGCGCGCCAAAATTTCTGCCAAGTAGCCCATCAGTCCATTGCCGTATTCACAATACGTGCAGTGAAATTTCTCAATGAAATTCAGATAGTTCAGTTGGTGCCGGTCGAACACGATGTAGTCGGCGCGTTTGACTTTGGCCACCCCGTAGACGGGGAAGCAAGCCCATTGGTAAAAACTCACGCACAAGTCCAGCATCAACAGCGGCACGATCATGGCGTAGATGATCGGTCCCGTGATCAGGTTTTGCGGTCGGTTTGTCACCAGCCACTTAAAAAAGCCAGTCTTTAGCTTTTTGTGCGCCGCCTTGACTGAACTTTCAAACTCAATGCGCTTGCCTTTGATCTCAAAAAACATTTTGCTTTCTTGAGCATGGATGGCTGTGCGAAGTTCATCCTCTAGCGCTGCCATTTTGTCCATCAACTGAGCTATTTTGTCGTTCATAAGAATCCACCGGTATTGGGTTTGTCAGCTTACCTGAGGTCCTGCACGTGAGCACCGTCTTGGCCACAGGTTCTTTTCGATTCTCTTCAATCAGGTCGATGTTCTTCATGACAAATTTTCCTTGACCTTGATTAAAAAGGAGGACCCTCAGCGTCACAATAGTGGCCTAAATCAGGCATTGCTCGACTGGCCTTTTTCGTTAGCTCTTCAATTCAACCAACGTCATTTGGAGCAGACCCATGCACCCCATTCTGAAAATTAAAAGGCCCTTGCTTGGGGTTGCGTTCGGGTTGCTCTTGCTGCTGGGCGGCACGGCGCAGGCGGTAGAGCTCAAAGTCCTCAGTGGCAATGGATCTCGGCCGGCGGTGATCGCGCTGTGCGCTCAGTTTGAACGCGCCACGGGTCACAAGGTGGTGGTTGAATTCGCAGTCAATCCGACGGTGAAAAAGAAGATCGAGTCGGGCGAGACGTTTGACGTCACGGTGCTCAATCCGCCGGTGCTGGATGCATTGATCCAGCAAGGCCTTGTGGTGGGCGATACGCGTGCTGTCATCGGGCGTATTGGCCTGGGTGCCGCCATACGTGCGGGCGCGCCGCGGCCCGATATTTCAACCACCGAGGCTTTCAAGCGCACGCTGCTGAACGTTAAGTCTGTGGCTTATCCAGGTGACGGCGCCAGCGGCAAGTACTTCGTCAGCCTGATCGATCGCATGGGAATCGCCAGCAAGATGAAGTCGAAAATGCGGCCCATGTCCGGCGAGTACAACGTCGAAGTGGTGGCTGACGGCGGAGTCGACATGGTGGTGGTGGTGGCGTCGCGTATCTACGGCGTGCCCGGTGTCGACATGTTGGGACTGATTCCGAACGAATTGCAAACTTGGATTGGCTTTGCGACCGCCGTTAGCGCTCGAAGCCAACAAGCCGATGCTGCGCGCGCACTGGTGAAGTTCATGACTGCGCCGGCCGCCGCCGCAGTGCTGCGGCCGATCGGCATTGAGCCTTTCGTCGAGTGAGCCTTCGAGACGACCTCAGAGATTGCGCCACTGAGCCGGCAAGATGCGCAGGGCATTTTCACGGTTAATAGCGCGCAGTTCGCTGGCGTTAAAGATCGGGGCCAGACCCGTCACATGCTCAATGCCTGTCCGGTACGGGTAGTCGGTGCCAAAGACGATCTGCGAGACATTGACCATCTTGGTGAGTGATGCCATGGCGATGGGATTGGCCGCCTGAGCCGTGTCGTAATAAAAACGTCGGATCTCGTTCATCACGTTCTCTCCCGTGAAGCCGCGCTGCTTGATGTTTGGAAAGGACACCGCCTGAATCGCGAAGCGCTCGGTCAAAGCAGTGAGCGACCCGCCGCCATGCGAGAAGATGAAGTTGATGTCTTTGCAGCGCATGGAGGTGCCAGAAAAAATCAGACTGGCGATGGTGCGTGTCGTGTCGGTGCCGTATTCGATGATCACCGACGGCACGCCGGTGCTCAGGTTGCGGCAGCAGGCGGGCTCGTTTGGATGGGTGTAGGCGACGGCTTTGCGTCTATGCAGTTCGTCCATCACGGGGGCAAAGGCTTTGTCGCCTAAAAACTTGTCGTCATAGCTGGTCATGAGGGCCACGCCATCAGCCTTGAGCACATCAAAAGCGTAGGCGATTTCTTTCAAGGTCTCATCGACATGCGGCATCGGCAGCAACGCAAAGACACCAAAGCGTCCTGGGTACTGGTCTGCCAACTTACGCGCGTATTCGTTGGAGGCGCGCGCCACGGCCGCCGCCTCAGCTGGCGGCAGGAAGCCAACTGCCGGCAGTGTCGGTGAGGTCATGGACGTAGCGATGCCCGCTTTGTCCATGTCGTCCAAAGAGCGTTGCGGCGTCCAGTCGGTCACCGGTGGCGTGTCGAGCTTGGATTTTTTGAGGGCGGTGACCCATGAAGGCGGGGAAATATGGTGGTGCACATCAATGCGTTGCGGCTTGGCTGACTCGCCCATGCTGGCGCAGCCGCTGCTGGCCAGCGCGCCCGCTGTGCCTATAGCGCCTATGGCACCGAGAAAACTGCGGCGCGAGGCCAAAAGGTTGAGCCCTGTGTGGCAACCGCATTGGCTACCGAGTCCGTGATAGTTGTGCATTGATCATTCCAAAAAATGAATAAAAATCAACGTCACGTTAGCATTCATTGAAAAGAGTAACTGTAGTTTTTAATGATTTTTCGCTGTGGTTTTCCCTTGCTTTTCCACGCATCATTGAATTCACGTTGCCGTGAATATCCGCCTTCATGGCAATGTTGATCTCAAACTAACGGCCAACAAACCGCCGACTCATGGCCACAAGCTGTCAGTCACGCGTTTTTCCAACTCTCGGCCTGAACAGTGAGTCAAGTCGCTGGCCATGGAGGCGATCACTAATTTTTCAGCTTCATGGCTCAGATGGGTCCTCAACTCACCCAGCATCGGGCTGGTCGCAATCAGCACCAGTGCATGGCAACGGTGATCGGTCACGCCTCTGTTGAGGTAATCGGCCAGTTCTCGGGCGAAGTTGGCGCGTTCCTTCGCATAGGCCTCCGTGTGCGGTTCGAACTGCGTTCCCGCGTGACCGGTGCGGCCGTGGCCCTTACCCGCTTCACCAGTCAAATCGCCACCACTGGCTAAGCCTTGGAGGCTGGCGTGTGGGTGGACGAAGGCGACGAGCTCTTTGAGTGTGTGGTCGGCGGCGTGGCGCTCAAAGCATCGTGCATGTTCGGCATCTGAGATCAAAACCCAAGTGTTTTTCATGATGTTAAATTCATTTCTTTTGATGAATGAAGGAACGGAAATGACTTTGCAACGATTTTTCATTAATTGCAAGTTCAGCAATGAAGCTCACAAATAAGAATCATTACCGTTTACAATGAACTCGAATCGCAGGAAAAGAGCCGCTCAACGAGGCATTCCATTTTCGTGATGTGACATCGCCCGATCACATCCATCCCAACATGAATCTTGCAGAAGCCCCTTTGAACACGACATGGCGAGTGCTTCGCGTTAACCCCAGCGAAGCATCCCCCGAACGAGCGAATCACTTGGAAGAAATTGGTTTTCTGCCGGGTGAATTGGTGTCCGTCTTGGCGCATGGATTTCCCGGCCAAGATCCGTTGGTCGTGCGCGTGGGTTTGTCCACTTTTGCATTGCGCAAAGACGAAGCGCTGAGTGTTCTGCTCGAAACGAAAGACGCGGATGCGTGAAGTCAAAGTTCATCTTCATCCCACCGGCCCTTTGGTGGCTTTGGTGGGCAATCCCAACTGCGGCAAAACCACCTTGTTCAACCTGCTCACAGGCAGTCACCAAAAAGTGGCCAACTATGCAGGTGTGACGGTTGAACGCAAAGAGGGCAAAGTTCATTTAGCCAACGGTAAATTCATCCGCCTGTTAGACCTGCCCGGCACCTACAGTCTTTACCCCCGCTCGCAAGACGAACGCGTGACCTGCAACGTGCTCACCGGCCGAGCCACCGGCGAAAAACGGCCTGATCTGGTGGCCTGCGTGGTCGATGCCACCAACTTACGGCGCAATTTACGGTTGGTGTTGGCCGTCAAACGACTCGGCATTCCGGCCGTGGTGGTGCTGAATATGTCCGACGTGGCGGAGCGTCGGGGCTTGACGATTGACCCTGCAGCGCTGTCCGCAGAACTGGGCTTGCCCGTCGTCACCAGCGTCGGCGTGAAAACGGGTGGTGCCGAAGCGCTGCTCGCCTGGCTGGCGCAAGACAGCTGGCGCGAACAGACGCCTGATTTTGAGCCAACGGCAGGCGATGACAACGAGTCCCAGCAAACAGGCGCAGACCATCAAGTGGTGCAAGGCATTTTGAAGCGGCTGAACTTGGACAAGCTGGTCCCTGATGTGTTCAGCGACCGGCTAGACCGCGTGTTGTTGCACCCGGTGATCGGGCCGATGATCTTGACCGTGGTTTTGTTTCTGATTTTTCAAGCGCTGTTCAGTTGGGCCGCCGCTCCCATGGAGTTCATCAAAGGCATCACCGAATGGAGCGCGAACCTCGCGCTGACTTGGTTGCCCGACGCTTGGTGGAGAAGCTTGTTGATCGACGGCGTGATCGCCGGCCTGGGCGGCATCGTGGTGTTTTTGCCGCAAATTTTGATTCTCTTTTTCTTCATTTTGATACTGGAAGAAACCGGCTATTTGCCGCGAGCAGCCTTCTTGCTCGACCGCATCATGGGCTCGGTGGGTTTGTCGGGTCGATCGTTCATTCCGCTGTTGTCGAGCTTTGCCTGTGCGATTCCCGGCATCATGGCCGCCCGCACGATTCCAAATGCACGCGACAGGATGGTCACTATCTTGATTGCGCCGTTGATGACCTGCTCCGCACGGTTGCCGGTCTACACGCTGCTGATCTCTGCCTTCATCCCCAACATACGCGTTTGGGGTGGCTTGGCATTGCAAGGCTTGGTGATGTTTGCGCTGTATGTGGCTGGTATTGTGGGCGCCATGGCCGTGGCATGGCTGCTCAAAATAATGACCAGCAGTGGTCGTTTGGTTCGCCCCTTGATGATGGAACTGCCCACTTACCATCTGCCCACAGTTCGCAACATTGCCATCGGTTTGTGGCAACGCGTGAAGATCTTCATGCGACGCGTTGGCGGCATTATTTTGGTGTTGACGATTGCCTTGTGGTTCTTGGCCAGCTTTCCGGCGCCGCCGGAGGGCGCCACCCGACAAGCGATTGAGTACAGCATGGCCGGCTGGTTAGGCCACTGGCTGGCCATCGTGTTCGAGCCGATTGGTTTTAATTGGCAAATCAGCTTGGCCTTGGTGCCCGGCATGGCCGCACGCGAAGTCGTGGTCAGCGCGCTCGGCACTGTCTACGCCTTGTCGTCGGCCGGTGAGCACACGGCCGAAATGATCACGCCCATCATTGCGCAGCAGTGGAGCACGGCAACCGCACTGTCCTTGCTCACTTGGTTTGTGTTCGCGCCGCAATGTCTGTCGACACTGGCCGCCATCAAACGAGAAACCGGGGGCTGGCGAATGCCGCTGATCACGGCTGGGTATTTGTTCGCCTTGGCTTACGGCGCTTCATTTGTGGTCTACCGATGCGCTGTTTGGGCCGGTCTGGGTTGAGCCAATCAAGGCCGGACAGGCATCTGAGGCATCTGAGGCACCAGCGGCGCCAACACGGCCCCTTCAATTTGGTGCTTCTTCAAAGCATTGGCGACGAAGCCTGACGACTTCATCTCCTCCACAAAACGCTGCAGATAAATCCGCGCCTCAGCATCGCGGGTTTTGGGCAAACCCATGGCTTGTTCAATCACCATGAAGCGACCCGGCAACAGCCGCAGATTGGGCAGCCGCTTGGCGTCCATTTCCAACTGCTGCTTCACGCCCGCCGCCACATCCAAGTGTTGCGCTAAGAAAAAGTCAACAGTGGTCGGTGATGTCGGTGCGCGCATGATCTGTGCGCTTTTGATGTCGCGGCTTAAAAACAAATCGTAAGCACTGCCTTTGCCCACCGCAATGCGGGTGCCCACGCGGTCAACCTCTTCATTGCGCGTCAATGCAGAGTCTTGGCGAACCAGATAACTGCCTTCGATCAAAACATAAGGCGCCGTGAACGCAATGTCTTTGCCGCGCACCGGGTCGACCGCAAAAAATCCAACGTCGGCTTGGTCCTGACTCAAGGCCTCGACGGACTTGCCGGCGGCATCAAAAACCACCAGTTCCAGGGGCAAGCCCAAGCGCTTCGCCAGTTCAGTGGCCAACTCAACCGACACGCCAACAACTTGCCCGCTTGCATTTTTCTTGGCCAAAATTGGATTGCCCACATTGATCGAGGCGCGCAAAGTGCCGGAAGGCGCCAGCAAGGGCCCAACTTGCGCCAAGGCGGGCGCAGCCAGCAAGGCCGTGCACAAGCTTGAACCGACGGTTATGGCGTTCAAAAAAACACGCATCTGTGATCGCATGGCTATCCCTCATGACAAAAGAAAGAGTTTCTCAGGGAAAGGGTGCGTGCGCGTCCATGTCTTTCTCACCAATGCTATTAGAAACCCTAGTGCATATCGTTCTTAACGCTTTTATCATTGGTTTTCGAAATTAAAACCAATACACGGAGTCGTCGCATGCCTTCCTCGCTTCTGATCAAAACCATTTTGGCCATTTCAATGGCGGCCTTCAGCATGACGACCACTTCAGTGTTCGCGCAGACAGACAAAGCGGCTGCAGTGAGCGGAAAAACCGAGCTGTTGTGGCTGGGGCAAGCTGGTTTTCGGATCACCTCGCCGGGTGGAAAGATCATCGTGATCGATCCTTGGATCACCGGTGGCCCCAAAGCGCCAGCGGCTTTTAAAACTGATTTGGCCGCCTTGGGCAAGATCGATCTGTTGATGGTGACCCATGCACACGTTGACCATTTGGGTGACGCGCCCGCATTAGCAAAATTGAACAACACGGTTTTGTATGGCCCTGCAGACATGATCACGCCTTTGCAAACGCTGGGCATCTTGCCGCCGAATTTGGGCCACCGATTCAACAAAACAGGCAACGTCAAACCGTTTCCGGGCATCAAGGTGACGGCCGTGCAGGCTGAACACTCGTCCCTGATCGTCTTCAACAATCCAGCCACCGGTAAGAATGAATCCCACCCAGCCGGCGAAGCCATGGGCTACATCATTGAGCTAGAAAACGGCTTCAAGATTTGGCACATGGGCGACACGGGTTTGTTTGGCGACATGAAGTTCATCAGCGATCGTTACAAGCCAGACTTGGTGCTGATTCCCATTGGCGGCAACTTCACCATGGACCCAGATGACGCAGCCTACGCCATGAAAACGTGGATCAAAGCCAAAGCGGTGATCCCGATTCACTACAACTCCAACCCGCTGGCCAAGGGCACCTTGGCTGAGTTTCAAGCCGCCATGAAAGGCTCTAAAACCAAAATTGTGCCCATGACAGAAGGACAGACAGTCGAGTTTTAAGCTCGACATAAAAGGCTAAAAAAGCGGCTTGCCCAAAAAATGACTGAATAGCCAGCAAGATTTCCCCAGTCGAGTTACCGCACTCGACATGTTCCGCGCTATTGTTTCACCTGTCACGAAGTCCATTTCGGCTTCGTCGCTGAAAGGTGAATCGATGGTCGACTTCATACTCGTCGGGAACAGTGTTCGGATCGCGCTGCCGGTGCTCCAAGCGCTTCGCAGCGCGGGACATGTGAGATGCGCCGTGGTCGGTGGCCAAGCCACTTCAGGGCTGCGTTGGTCTCACTTATGTCGTCAGCACGCTGCGATTGACTTCACCCAAGACGATACGGCGGTGCGCGCCATCAACCTCATGGCGAAGCAGAGTCCCCAGGCGCTGTTGATTCCTTTTGACTGCGACGCTATTCGCCTGGTTAACCGTGTGCTGGACCGCTTAGAGCTCAAATCGATTCCAGTGCCCGCGTTGGCAACGCTGAATATGCTGGATGACAAATGGTCGTTCCATCAGTTCTGTGTGGCCAATGCGTTGCCAGTTCCATTGACTTGCTTTATTGGCCCTAAATCGAATCTTGATTTCGGCACGCTTCAATCTGAATTGGGTTTGCCCTTCATCATCAAGCCGACCAACGAATCGGGCTCACACGGTGTTCAGGTCGTGCGAAGCCGGGAGGAACTCGAGCAAAAAATCGTCAAGAACACGGCCTACCAATTCAACCCGCTCATTGCCCAACAATACGTCGAGGGCCTTGACATGGACATCAACTTGTTCGCGGTGGCGGGTCAGCTTCAGGCGGTGTCTGTCCACCGGCCTGACCCGTCGTTCATCGACTTCGTGCCTCATCCCAAGCTGGAAGAGTTGGCCGAGAAAATCTGCCGCTTCAGCGATTACAGCGGCGTGATGAATGCGGATGTGCGCCTTGAAAAAAGTACGGGTGATGTTTTCTTGATTGAGTCCAACCCGCGCTTTTGGGCGACATTGGCCGCCACCGTTGACTGCGGGCTGAACTTCGCGGATGAAAGCATCAAGTACCTTGAGCCCTGTGCGGCGCCGCTTCGGCTGACGTCTGGCAGGTCATACACCCGGCATCCGTTTTTGAGGCCCTCATCTTGGTGGCAGCTCATGTCTGACCGCACTGAAAAAGGTCGCCTGCTAAGGGCCAAAGCGTTTGATCTGTATTCCTTCGGTCAACTCATGAGGGACGTACCGGCCATCCTCAAAAGAGGGGTCACGCGCGTGTGCAGCCGCAAGCAGAGGCCATCAAGCGCCGTGAGTTTGTCATTTGGCGAACATCGCTGAAATCTGAATCACCGCCGGTCCGATGAGTACCGACAACAGCGCCGGGAAGATGAAGAAAATCAGCGGTATGAGCATTTTCACGGGCACTTTGGCGGCGATTTCTTCGGCCCGCTGCATGCGCTTCATGCGCATCACTTCAGACTGAATGCGCAGCGATTCCGCCACGCTGGTGCCAAACCTGTCGGCTTGTACGAGCATCGAGACCAGCCCATCAAGGTCTTCTAGGTTGATGCGCAAGGCTAAATTTTTCAAGGCGGTTGAGCGACCGGAGCCCGCCCGAATTTCAAGCGCAGCCAGATTGAATTCTTCCGCGAGGATCTTGCTGCTGCGGGAAATTTCCAGTGACACGCGGTTGATGGCGCCGTCCATGCCCAAGCCGGCTTCGGTGCAGATCACCAAGAGGTCAATCAGGTCGGGCAGCGTGTCGCGCATTTCGTCAGACCGACGGCTTGTCAGCCACCGCAGGTAAATGTCGGGAAGGTAATACCCGGTGCCAGCCAACGACACCGCATACAAGGCCAGACGCGGGTACGAGGTTGCCGGCGACCAGACAAAGATGACCAAGGTCACCAACAGCGGCAGGATCAATGTCAATGTGGTCTTGACGGCGAAATAGGTTTGCGCTGCAGTCGATTCTCTAAAACCTGCGCGGATGAACTTCAGCCTGAGTTGTGAGTTCTGCCAGTCACCTTCGGGCACAGACAACTTCGACATCGACACCAGCAGCGCATGCCAGCCGCCTTCGGCTGGCACTTTAGCGGGCTCGCGAGCTGCTTCTACCGTGGCTGGACGGTGCGTCTGTTGAAGCCGTCGGTTGATCTGTCTTTGCGCAAAGAGTTTGACCAGGCCAAGCACTAGCAAGGCGTAGGCCAGAAACGCCACAGCCAGCGCGACAAGGAATAAAAAGTCAGTCATTGCACACCACCTCAGACCTTGATCTGGACGATCTTCCACATCCACAAGGCACCCAGACAAATCATCACGACGTTGACCAACATCAGCGTTTGTCCCGACTTGGTCGTCCACAGGGTCGACATGTAAATCGGGTTGAGAACCGACAAAATACTGCCCAGCGCAAACGGCAAGCTGCCGATCATGATGCCGGACAGCTTGCCCTCGGAGGCGAGGATTCGAATCTTGCCTTTGAGCTTGATGCGTTCGCGCACGGTTTGCGAGAGCGTCGTCAGCAGCTCGGTCAGGTTGCCGCCGGTTTTGCGCTGAATCATCAGTGCGATGACTAAAAAATTCAGATCACTGCTGTTGATCCGATCTGCCAGCTGAGCCATGGCATCGTCAAAGGTCATGCCGAGTTTGAGGTGCTCAAAGACGGTCTTGAACTCGGCTCCCACCGGGTCTGGCAATTCATCACCAACCATGCCGATGGCGACGGTCAAACCGTGTCCAGCGCGCAGCGCCCGGGTCATGAAGTCAAGCGCCTCTGGCAGTTGATCTTCGAAGCGCAGGCGACGTTTTTTTTCTCGGTGCATCAGGTAAACCCAAGGCATCGAAAAAGCCACTAGACCAGCGGAGATGCTCATCACCCACGGCGCATTCAGCAGCAGGGTCGGCACGGACCAAACGAGCACCCCCAGACCGGCACTCAGCGCCATGACCTCGGTCGTTGTGCGGCTGCTGCCGGAGCGTGTCAGCAACAAACCCAGCGCCCGAACCCCAGGCGCATTCGCCAAAATCCATTGCTGCCAAATGGCCTGCAGTCCGACGCCAGATTTGAGCAGCTGGCTTTGTTCCGCTTCCCGTCGCCGCAGCGCAATAGCGTGGAGGCGACTCGCCAAGGCCCGGGAATTTGCACTGAACCGTCGGGACCAAAATGACGACACGACGATGGCAGCGCCGGCGACCAGTAAAAAAATCAACGCCAAGGTGGCATAGAGGAGGTTCTCTGTCATGGCTGAGCCTCTAGTCCTTGCTCGTCCAGCGGATGCGTTGGATCGAACAGACTTTCGTTGAGCGCAATGCCGTAGGTGATGAGTTTTTCGGCCAGTTGCGGCCTGACCCCAGTGGCCCTGAAAAAGCCCTTCACTGAACCGTCCGGGTTCATGCCTTGACGGTCAAAAAAGAAGATCTCTTGTGTCGTGATGATGTCGCCTTCCATACCGGTGATTTCATGGATGCTGGTGATTTTTCGGCTGCCGTCATTCAAACGACTGGCCTGCACGATGACGTTGATGCCCGAGCTGATCTGCTGCCTGAGCGCCCGCACCGGCAAGTTGACGCCACCCAGCCCCACCAGGTTTTCCAGGCGCGACAACGCATCTCTCGGCGAGTTGGCATGGACGGTGGTGAGCGAGCCGTCATGGCCGGTGTTCATGGCCTGCAGCATGTCGATCACTTCGCTGCCGCGCACTTCGCCCAAAACGATGCGGTCTGGCCGCATTCGCAAACTGTTTTTGACCAAGGCGCGCATGGTCACCTCGCCAGTTCCTTCCAAGTTGGGTGTGCGGGTTTCCAGTCGCACCACATGGCGTTGTTGCAGTTGGAGTTCGGCGGTGTCTTCGATGGTGATGATGCGTTCACCTTCTGGGATATAGCCTGACAAAATATTCAACAGGGTGGTCTTACCGGAGCCCGTGCCGCCGGAAATCAAAATGTTGACCTTGGCCTTGACGAAGCCCGCCAGCAACTCAGCCATGCCCGCGGTCAAGGCGTGCTTTGCAATCAGATCGGTCATTTTCAGAGGGATGACTTCAAAGCGACGAATCGACAGCGCCGGGCCGTCAATCGCCACCGGCGGAACGATGGCGTTCACGCGCGAACCGTCGGCCAGCCGTGCATCGGCCATGGGGCTGGATTCATCGACGCGGCGGCCCACGCGGGAGACAATTTTGTCGATGACTTTCATCAAGTGATCGTTGTCGTTGAAACGGGTACCGATCAACTCGAGTCGCCCCTTGCGTTCGACAAATACCTGGTCAAAACCATTCACCATGATCTCGCTGATGCTGTGGTCTGCCAGCAGCGGCTCAAGGGGGCCGAGCCCGAGCACTTCGTCTTGCAGGTCGATGATGAGTTGGCGATGCTCGTGTTCATTGACCGGCAATTGCCCCTCGGCAATCAGCAGGTCAACCATGTGGGCCAACTGGCTGCGGACTTGGTCTTCTGGCAGGCTTTCAGCTGCCGCCAGATCCATCCGTTTGAGCAGTGCTTTGTGCAGCTCGATCTTGGTCGCGAAATAACCTGGAGACAGATCTTTGGCCAGCGCTCGCGCAGCGGCAGGCGGCGCTTGAGTTGGTGCTGCAAGGGGGCGTTGCACAGGGGCCACGGTCGTCGTCGACAAGAGCGCCTGCGTGGGTGTTGTTGCCAACGGACTGACTGGTTCTGGCGCGTGTTGGGCCGCTGGCTTGAACGCCTCGCCCTTGGTCCAGGCGGCTATTTGATCCCGAAGTGTTGCCATATGGATTTCTCGGTTGGCGTCTGCCCTGTCAGTTCTGCCGCCCACGCGTTGATAGTCCTGGAAAAATCAGATTTCGGTTTGAGCCGAACTGCTGCGGTGCCTTTCAGCAGCGATGATTCAACGCCGTCAATTTCCAGTGGCAAAACACGGCTGACCCGAAGTCCAACGGTCTTTTCGAAATCAGCGATACGCACGATAGACTTGCTGTGGAAGGCATTGACGACCACGGACAGCTTGGCCGCGGCATAGCCAAGGCTTTCCCACATGCGGATGAGTTGGCTGGCGTGTCGCACCGAGGGCACGTTCATCGTCGTCACCACCACCAGTTGGTCTAACAGTTCCAGCACGCTCAGACTGACCGTGTCCAGTTGCAAGTCCAGCAGCACATAGTCGTAATGCGGTATGGCGATGCTGATCAGCCGATGGACATAGCCGGGTGTGATGTGCAACAGCTGATCAATCGTTTGCGGTGACGGAATCAAATGGAAGTTGGCGGCAATGTGGTGTGTCATGCCTTCCAGCAGCGCCCCATCCAGTCGTTCGATTTCGTCAGAAAAATCGGCCATATTGTGCGCGGCGGTTTCGCGCGTCAGAAACAATTCGACATCGCCAAACGGCAAAGACAGGTCGATCAGCAAGACCCGCAAGTTCGCGGTTTGGCTTAATTCTGCGGCCAGGTTGGCAACCAGGCAGCTGGCACCGTCACCGCCCTTGGCGGGCATGACGCCGATGCACCGGTTGTTTTTTCGGCCTGCCTGCGGAGCGCTGAGAAAACGGGCCTCAGCGCGTGTCACCGCTGCCTTGATGGCGTCAGGAGCGTCTGAAGAAATCACTTCTCTAACGCCGGCGCGCATGGCACGCAGCAGAAAACCTGATTCGGGATTGGCGCAAACCAGTAAAACAGCTGCATGCGGCAGCGCCGTACAAAGTGCTTCCATTTTTTCGAGCAATTCATCGTTTTGCTCAAACCCTCCCAACACCAGCAGATCGGGTTGGCTCGCGACCACGCGTGTCTGTAGGTCGGCCAGCGAGCCTTGCAAGCGGGTGACCTGATCTTGCGGCTCAAAAGTAGCTGCTGGCATGGACCACGTTGGGCTTGAGTACAAAACGATGTGCATGGTGTTCAACTGCAGTCGCTGTTCATCTCGCCGGCAATGACGTTGCTCATGGCTTCCCGAACTTGAGCGCTGCGATAGGCCGGCAGCGGCAGGGTGATGGCGGACACCGGAATCAGCAACTGAGCTTGCAGGTTGTTCAGGCTGGCTTCAACCAGCGTGCAATTGGCTTGTGTGCAGTTGGCCGGCGAGTAGGTGAACACCAGCCAGTCGCTGCGCGTGCCCAACACGATCTGGCCCGAAGCCTCTACAAAATACTGCACCCGTGTCCTGATCCTTGCCTGCTGAACCGGGCCGGTGTCACACACGCTGGCCAAGCGGCTGGCCAGGCGCGAGGCCTCGACCGCGGTATTCATGACCAGCATGAAGCGGGCGAACTCGATCACGCCAATCATGGCCATGAAATAAACAGTCAAGGACAAGGCAAACTCGACCAAGGCCGAGCCGGACTGTTGGCGAATTGACGTGCGCATCAGTTGATCTGCCTCATGGTCATGCTGATCGGCCCGAAAGTCAGGGCTGTTGCGTTGCCCACCACGCCAGATAAAAAGCCGGCAAAGTACAGCGGGTGCTGGTAGCCAGAAGCCGTGACGGTCACCAAGTTGATGGTGGTGGCGCTGGTGACGGTGAGATCGGCCGATGTCCGTTGCGCGCTGTGGGTGGCCGGTGCGTTGAGGGCATCGGCCACGGTCACGTTGAAGTCAGGGGCAGAAAAACCCGGCAACAAGACACTGCCGGTGCAGGGTTTGGCGCTGCTGGGGTTGCCGTTGGTGAGCAGGCATGCGGCTTCTGTGTGGCCGGTGCCAGGTGCTTCGGTGGACAGGTAACGGGCGGCGCTGCGGACCTGGTTGACGATCACTTTGTAGGCCGCTATAGCTTGCGAAAATTCCACCGATGCCAGCGTCAAAAACAGCAAAATAGGCAGCAACAGAGCCAGTTCGACCAACACCGAACCACCGCTTTGAGAGCGTTGATTCAACTCAGAGCGTTGACCTTGTCGCATCATTGCACCAACACGGGTACCAGCGGACCGATGGCGTCTGTCCCGCCTGGGAGTCCGGCCGTTCTGCAGCCGGAGAGTGGGTCAACAGCGTTGCCTCTGAATTCGACTTCTGCATTTTGTGGGGATGATTTGGGGCTGAGCATCAGCGCACAAGCCCATCCCAAAATCGGTTTGGCTCCTGTTCCGCAAGCTGAACTGCTGCAGGCCACCACCGGCATGGCGACCAGCCGACGAGATGATGCGCCGTACTGCGTGTGCACATTCGCGGGTGTTGTGTAGCTGGGGATGCTGCCTTGGAAAGGCTGCCGGCTGGGTGCGCGGTTTTGCATGTAGTCACTGTAAGCACCCCCTACGGGGGGCGGGCGATAGCCGTAACCGGTGAGGTCGGGAATGGCCACGCTAGGGCTGAGCCCGCTGCCCCCCTGTTTGTAAACCCCAAAGCGGGAGTTCCAGCCATCCTCCAAGGTGGTGACCACGCCGGTCTTGATCCCGATGCACCGGTTGGCAGCGGTGGAGACCGCGCAATTGCCAAAGCCAATGAAGGCCTCCCCGTAGGCCGCAAGCGCACCTGAAGTGTCGGTGCCGAGCACATTGGCCCATGTGAAGAAGCCACTGGATTGCGTAGACCCGAGGGTGATCTTGTCGCCGATCGTGTAACCGAAGGTCTGAGCATTCGCGCCCGCACCTTGGCACATCGCCATCGGTATGGCGCAAACGCTCTGGGACGGCATCACGGTAGCGGTCGCCGTGGCAACCAAATTCGATGAACCTATGCCCAACAAACCCATGAAGAAATGGCTCAGGCTGGATTGTGAGGCGGCACAACGGGCAAAGCGTGAAGCGGCTGCTGCGCCAGCGCCCGCCGCTTGGTAGCTGCCGCCCAAGGTCGTGCTGAACGTCGGGCTGACATGGTCGACGCCGACCCACTCTGCCTGAAAGTTGCGCCGGTTGGTCGCGCCGCCCACAAACTGTCCTGCCAAGGCACCGCGGCTGGGTGCATCAGACAAACCATTGAGCTCTAAAACGGCGGCCAAGGCGCAGGCATCCGCCGCGTTTTGCAGTTCGGCCTGCACCAGTTGCAGGCGGCTGGCGTCGATGGCCAAGCTGACAAAACCCAGCATCACCACCATCGCTAATGCAGTGGCCACGGCAAACACACCGCGTTGCTGTGGAGCCCCGCGCACCGGAGCGCTGGGTTGTACTGTCATGGCAGTTGTGGTGTGAAGCTGGGGGACGCTGGCGGAAGCAAATACCGGTCATAGGCCGGTTTCAGTTCGCTGGCGGCAGGTGGCGGCGGTGCATTCGGTGCGGTGCGCGGTAACGTTCGCAGGCGCTGTGCTTCTAGCGCTTGTTTGACAGACAGGCCGTGGTTTTGCTGATCGATCAATGCGGGTGTGCAGCCTGACAGGCAGAGCAGGACGCACCCTGTCAAAACCGTCATCCCGTGGATTTTCCAGGCACAAGGAGGCCAAGCTTCAAGGGTTGGCATGGCCTTCTCCTGCTGATGATGCCGGCGCTGGTTTGGCGCCCTGCAGACGGTTTTCGAGGAAAAACTCACGCCGTGTGGGCGGCAGCACCGAGTCTGTCGGCAAGCTCGGTGCTGATTCAGTGGCTTGCACCAAGCGTGCGCGCACCACGACCACCAACTCCGTCAGGTCCGCGACAAACTGGTTGCTGCGAAACAGCGCACCCAAAATGGGTATCTCACCCAGGATCGGGAAAGCGTTCCGGTTGGCGGTGGTGCTGTTGCGGACCAAACCGCCGATGACCAGACTCTGCCCGTCCAGAAGCTGGACGGTGGTCGAGACCCGGCGCGTGGTGAAGGCCGGCAGCAGCGTGGTGCCGCTGGGGCTGCTCGTGCTCACCGATTCTTTGGAGATTTCGGACACTTCAGGCGCCACTTTCAGGCTGATGCGGCCACCGTCCAAGACCGTCGGAACAAACTTGAGCCCGACGCCGAATTCACGTTCTTGCAGCGTCACGGCGGTGCCGCCGGTGCCGACCGATTGGGTGATCGGAATGTAGACCTTGCCACCGACCAAAAAGCTGCCTTCCTGCCCGCTCATGGCGACGATGGTGGGCTCGGCCAAAATGCGCACCAAACCATCTTGCTTTTCGGCTTCGAGCCGGATGCCATTGCCGTTGCTGAACAGAAGTGCGGCCGTAGCGCCGCCACCGCCTAAGAAGGTGGACGCAAAGCGAATGTCGCCACCATTGGCAGTCACTTGCAAACCCAGCTTATCCAGCAGTGACTTGGACACCTCGGCAATCCGCACGTCGAGCATCACCTGTTGCGCGTCACGAATGCGCAGCAGGTTGACGACCTGCGACTGGCTGCTGGCACTTCCCGAGCCGGTGCTTGCGCCGCCCTGCGACATTCCACCGCCGCTGGCGAGGTAGCGGTTCAACTGCCGCGTGTAGGCTTGGGCCAGTTGTAGCGCCGCGTCAGCCGCGCCAACGTCTGCCACGCTGCCGCTCAGCACCACCGATCCGGAGGCCATCTTGAGTTCAATGTCCTGCTCATGTGGGAGCGCCGATTTCAGGGACTCTGACAAAGGGTCCAGATCTGCGCCTACCTTCACGATGAGCGAGACCGGCGGCCCACTCTGAGGCCACAGCAGGAAGTTGGTGGTGCCGACAGATTTGCCTAAAACATACAACTCCGTGCGTGAGATGAGCCGGTAATCCGCGACCTTGGGATCGCCGACCACCACGCGGCTGATCGCTTCCGGTAGCGTCATGACGACCACGTGCCCGACCACAGCATTCATTGTCTGCGGCCACTGACTCTGCGCTGCGACGAGTGTCCGTGGTGGCTCAGCGTTGGCCGCATTCATGACCAGCGCAGCGGCCAGAGCTGCGGTCATGGCAGTGCGCGTCATCAGCGTCAAAGTTCACCTCCGATGCCGCGCTGAATCCCGCGATATTCTTCAACGCCGCTGGGAGCTTGTCTGGTGGCTGGCGGATTTCTCGCTGCGACGGGGTTCGACTTGGACGCTGAGGCATCCGGGCTGGTATTGGCAGACCGAGCGACTTCGTGCATCAGGTCTTCCAGCCGTGTGCCGACTGATGTCAGTTGCGCTCGGTCCAGTTCGTTGCGCAGCGCTAGCGACAAGCTGCCCACGCTCCGAGCCAAATCAAGCCGCTCCGATTCTGCAGGTGTCAGCTCCAAGGTCACGGCGTTGACCACTTTGGGTTTGGCTGGGTCGGCAGCGGTTTCTTGCGCCACCGCCAAGACCTTCACACGGTCCAGCACGATCTTTGAAAAAGGTTCGTTGCGTGCGTCATGCGCGCTCACCAGCACATCGACGTAACTGCCGGGCAATGCAAAACCGGCCACACCGATCACATCGTTGACGCGCACTGTGATGGCGCGCTTGCCGTTCTCCAGCGTGGCAGACAGTCCGCCCTTGACGTCGATAGGAGCCAGCCGTGATTCAAGAATCGGCTCGCCCGGTACCAATGGCTGACGGGTCACGCGGCCGATGACTTTTTCCGGACTGTCAAAGCCACCCTGCGGTGCGGTTTGGCTAGGCCATGACAAGACCCGAAGGTTGTTGGCAGCGAGGGGCAGACCCGCGTCCACCATGCTGGCCGCGACCACCACGCGCGGCCCGGCTTTGGTCGAACCGCCCACACCGACCCAACGCGCCACCAAAAAGACCGCCACCGCCCCGATCAGCAGAGCCATTGAAATCAGAGCGGAGGGTTTCAATTGAATCAGCCTGAGCTGTTTTTCGAGCCACCCGACTCATTTATTAGCGTTCGTCAGTGTGTCTTTGATTTTGGTGAAGGTGACGCCGAGCTCGACACCCAGCGCGGTCAGTACAACCACCAACACGACCGCGATGAGCGCGGCAATCAACGCGTATTCAATCATCGTGACGCCTTGCTGGCGTTTGCTAAAACGGCTCAGATGACGGTTGCATGCCAAAGTGGTGAGAAATGTTTTCATACAAACCTTCCAATGAAAAATCGGGGGCCAAGTGGAAAAACCCAAATATTTAAAAGCATTAAAAACTTTTATATTTGTGTTTTGATCATCTGGAGATGCAATTTCTCTGTCAATGGCGTTGCCCATGTCTTTGGTTAGCAGATGTAGCTGTCGCCGACTGTTGCCAGCGCCGCATGGGCCGAAGCACTCAGATTTTCAGTGCCGGCCAGCGGGCCTGATGTCCAGTTGAGACGGGTCCAGCAGGCTTCGCGCTGGTCACAACTTCGTTCATGGACAGTCCATCTGACGTGGTCAGGAGTTTGTATTTTTTTGTTTCAATTGAGGTGGCTGTGTTTTAAGTGCTGCTTTGTGTTCAGCCCAACGAAAAACCCCGTCGCTGCAGTCGCAGGACGGGGTTTTTTGATGACCGGAGGTTTTGTTTTAAAGCAAACCTTTGGTGCGAGCCAAGTGACTGGCTTGCGATCGGCTTTTCACGTTGAGCCTGCGGAACAGGCGCCACAGGTGCACTTTGACGGTGTGCTCACTGATCTGCAGTTCTTCGGCAATATCGCGGTTGCTCAGGCCTCGATCTAGCATCACCAGCAACTGTTTTTGTCGCTTCGAGAGCTTTTCAGGTACAGAACCAGCTTCAGCGTCTGGGTCATCAACTAAAAATAAGCGCAGTGAATTTGTGATTTCAGTGGCACCGGCTGACTTCTGAATATAGGCGTCAGCGCCAGCTTCTATCGAGAGGTCCTCGTAATCAAGGGCGGGTGCGGCTGACAGCACAACCAGTGGCACGTCTGGGTAGTGCAGTTTGAGTTCTCGCACGCCGGATACGCCGTGTGTGTCTGGCAGCTTCAGGTCTAAGCAAATGAGTTCTGGCATGCCATGCTTTTCGATGGCAGGCGTGACGGCGGCAACGCGATCGAGCTCAACAATATTGGCTTTGCTGTTGAGGCGACGAATCAGCATGACGACGGCTTCCCGCATAAGGGGATGGTCATCTACAACAAAAATGCTCACGGGCTTAAGTGGTTCAGTTGTCATAGGAATTTATTCGGATTTGTTTGTAACCGGATGAAAATTAAGAATGAATTTTAGCAGTTGACTTTTAAAGAAAAAAAGTGGAAGTACTTACATTCGCTGTTTTTTCAGTTAATTATTAACTATTTGGCTAATATATATGCGATTAGTCCGTTTGCATCAGCGCTGTTATCAGTTGTTCCACGCTCACGCCATCGAGTGGCTCTAGCTTGTGCTTGAGTTCTGCCAAAGCTTCTAATCCGTTCGTTTTCAGTTGTGCGATAGCCGCAGCCGCTTCACGTGGCGATTCAAAGCTCAAACTTTGCAGCAGCAGACGTCCTCGCGCATCCACCAGTTTGAAGTAGAAAAGGCCGTCTTTTTCGCGGTATTGCTTGAGCGTCGGCAAGGCCGCTTTTGCCGGCTTGGCGCTGGGTGTTTCGGTGCTGCTGCGCAGATTGCGCAGGCCCACACTTTGGCGCAGCGTGGCCATGAAGGGCGAAGCCAGACGCCGCGCCTTGAGCGCGCCGGCTTGCAAGATGTCTTCCAGCTTGCTGGGGTCGTTGATCAATGCTTCGTAGCTTTCACGCATGGGCGCGACCTCGCGGTCGATGCGCTCAAACAGCATTTGCTTGGCATCACCCCAGGCAATGCCGTCGGCATAAGCCTTGCGCAGGGCGGTGGTTTCTTCAGTGCTGGCGAAGGCTTGGAAAATTTCAAACAGGGCCGAGCCTTCGCAGGTCTTGGCCTCGCCCGGGGCTTTGGAGTCGGTGACGATGCCGGCGATTTGCTTGCGCAATTGCTCACGCGGCGCAAACAGCGCAATCGTGTTGTCGTAGCTCTTGCTCATCTTGCGACCGTCCAGCCCGGGCAAAGTCGCCACCGAGGCTTCGATCGCTGCTTCAGGCAAGACCAGGTGCTCGCCATACAAATGGTTGAAGCTCTGGGCGATGTCGCGGGCCATTTCAATGTGCTGAATTTGATCGCGCCCGACCGGCACCTTGTGCGCCTTGAACAGCAATATATCCGCGGCCATCAGCACGGGGTACATGAAGAGGCCAGCCGTGACATCCGTGTCTGCGTCTTGGCCGCTGGCTGTGTTTTTGTCGACTGAGGCTTTGTAGGCGTGGGCACGGTTCAGCACACCCTTGCCAGTGACGCAGGTCAGCAACCAGCAAAGTTCGGGGATTTCAGGAATGTCGGATTGGCGATAGAACGTGACACGCTCCGGGTCCAGCCCAGCAGCCAGCCAAGTGGCGGCGATCTCCAACGTGGAGCGCTGGATGCGTGCAGGCTCGCCCACTTTGATCAGAGCGTGGTAGTCGGCCAGAAAGTAAAAACTCTCGGCGCCAGGTGCCAGACTGGCCCTGACGGCCGGGCGAATGGCGCCCACGTAGTTGCCCAGATGGGGCGTGCCCGAAGTGGTGATGCCGGTCAGGACGCGCAGTGGGCTCATGGAAAATCAGACTTCAAAAGATGCAGGGATTGCAAAAAAGAGGGATGTGAGGGCTTGGACTGCAGCGTTCAGCGCAGCAAAAACGCCAGTGGCGACAACAGCGTTTGCAGCGCCTCGTAGGTCAACGCCATCAGCGGCTGCATCCAGAACGAGCTGATCACGCCGGTCAGCACCAAGCCCATGACGATGAAAAATCCCCAAGGCTCAACACGTGACACCATCATGGCTTGTCGCCAAGGCAGCAGGCCGACCAGAATGCGGCCACCGTCGAGCGGCGGCAGCGGGAACAAATTAAAGACACACATGACCACGTTGACCAGCATGCCGGCGCGGCACATTTCCAGTACAAAGCGCTCGGAAATACCTGCGGCCGCTGCGAAGTAGAACAAAGCACCCCACAGCAAGGCCTGAATAAAGTTAGCGCCCGGACCTGCCAGAGCCACCCAGACCATGTGCTGCTTGGGCTTGCGCAGGTTGCCAAACTGCACTGGCACCGGCTTGGCGTAGCCGAACAAAAAGGTACCGGATGTGGCGATATAAAGCACCAGCGGCATGACGATGGTGCCGATCGGGTCAATGTGTTTGAACGGGTTGAGCGTCACCCGCCCCATTGACCAAGCTGTGTTGTCACCAAAGTAGCGGGCCACAAAGCCATGGGCCGCCTCGTGCACGGTGATGGCGAAAACCACCGGAATAGCGTAAATCGCGATAGTCTGAATAAGGTTGGCAAAGTCCATGCGCAGATTGTCTCAGACGCTGGCGGGTTCACAGACCGAGCACGGCCAAATCGCCACGGCCTTGGCGCACGATGACAGCTTCACCGCCGTCACTCATGCCGGTCAAATCAATCACGGTGGTGGCTTCGAGAGGACAGGCACCCGCGTCGACCACGGCGGCGAGTTCATGCTCGAACTGGCGCCTGATCTCTTCGGCGTCATTCAGCGGCTCAGTCTCGCCGCGGGGAATCAAGGTTGTCGCCAGCAGTGGCGAGCCGTGCAACTCAAGCAGGGCTTGCAAGGTTTTGTGGTCGGGTACCCGCAGACCGATGGTTTTGCGCGACGGGTGGCTGAGCCGGCGCGGCACTTCTTTGCTGGCTTCCAGAATGAAGGTGTAGGGGCCGGGTGTGGCTGCCTTGATGAGCCTGAACTGTTTGTTGTCGACGCGGGCGTAATTGGCCAGCTCGCTGAGGTCGCGGCACAAAATCGTCAGGTGGTGCTTGTCGTCAACACCGCGAATACGGCGCAGGCTATCAGCGGCGGCTTTGTCATCTAGATGACAGACCAGTGCGTAGCTGGAGTCGGTCGGCACAGCCGCCACACCGCCGCGCGCCAGCAGCGCGACAGCTTGCTTCAAAAGACGCGGTTGAGGGTTGTCGGGATGCACTTCAAAATGTTGGGCCATGGGGTGATTGTCTCAGGCGAAAACGGCTCAGCTCGGAGGCTCAGCTCAGGATTCGACGGGTTGCAGTTTGACCTGTTTCAGGGTTTGGCTCTCGCGCGCTGTCAACCAAGCGCCCAGTGCGCCGCACAAAGCGATCATGCCAATACCGATCAGTGACCAGCCATCGGGCACATGAGAGAAAGCCAGCCAGCCGCCCAGCATGGCGAAGCCGATCTGGGCATAGAAAAACGGCGTCAGTGTGGCGGCGGTGGTGCGGGTGTAGGCCAAGATCAGTAAAAAATGGCCGGCTGTGGCGGCCAGTCCCATCAACATCAGGCCGCCCCACAGCCACCACGAAGGCAGTGAGGTCCAGACAAAGGGCAGCGCCAGCGAGGCGATCAGCGTACCGACCCAGCCGGTATAAAAATGCATGGTGATCGGGTCTTCGGTGCGGGCCAGTTTGCTGGTGAGCACTTGAAACCAAGAATTAGTGACCACGACGATCAGCGGGAAAAGTGCCGCCCAGCCAAAGTTGTCACTGCCAGGCCGAATGATGATGAGTGTGCCCAGAAAGCCGCCGACGATGAGCGACCAGCGCAACCTAGAGACAGTTTCTCCCAGCGCCGTGGCGGCCAGCAGGGTGATCGCCAAAGGAACGATGCCAACGATCGAGGTGAACTCGGCCACCGGCATGTGCTTGAGGCTCAAAAAGGCAAACAAGCTGCTGCTCAGCAGCAGCAGTCCACGCAACAGTTGGAACTTCGGGTGAGCCGTTCGCAAAGAGCGCCAACCGCGGGTTGGCAAGACCACGGCGGTGGTGACAACGGCTTGAAAAAAATAACGAAACCACAGTGCCATCAACAAGGGCACGCCAGCGCTGACGATTTTGGTGGTGGTGTCTAAGGTGGCAAAACAGGCCACCGCAGCGATGACGAGCGCAATCCCCCAAAAGGCCGAAGGAGCGCGTCTCACTGAATGCGGTCTTCCAGCAGTGTCCAGACGGGGGTCAGTTGGCCGGGTAAAAAGGGCAGGGTGCCGAGGTCAATGCGGCTTTCGTCAGGGCTGTGAAAGTCACTGCCGCGTGACGCCGCCAAGCCATGCTCGAGGGCGGTTTCGGCGTACTTCACGGCCTCTTGAACAGTGTGGCTGCCGGTCACGACTTCGACGGCCAAGCCGCCGTGGGTTTTGAATTCTGTGAAGAGCGCGTACTCCTCATTGGGTGTGAATTTGTAGCGGGCCGGGTGCGCGATGACCGCCACGCCGCGCGCTTGGGTGATCCAAGTCACGGCGTTTTTCAAGCTGGCCCAGCGGTGCGGCACATAGCCTGGTTTGCCTTCAGTCAGGTATTTTCGAAAGACCTCGGCGGTCTCTTTGCAGACGCCAGACTCGACCAAAAAACGCGCAAAGTGCGTGCGTGAAATCAGTTCGGGGTTGCCGACAAATTTCAAGGCGCCTTCGTAAGCGCCCTGAATACCCACCTTGGCCAAGCCGTCCGACATTTCCATCGCACGTTCGCGCCGGCCGCCACGTGTGTTGTGCAAACCTTGCGTCAAAGCGCTGTCATCCGGGTCAAAGCCCAAGCCGACGATGTGCACCGTTTCGCCGGCGAAGGTGACGGAGATTTCCGTCCCGGTGAGGTAGTGCATGCCTTGCGCTTTGGCGGCTGCGGCGGCACGGTGCTGGCCGCCGATTTCATCGTGGTCGGTCAGGGCCCACAGTTCCACACCGTTGAGCTTGGCCCGTTCGGCCAACGCTTCAGGGGTGAGTGTGCCGTCAGAGACGACCGAATGGCAATGCAAGTCCGCATTGAGGATGTTTTTTGAGATCACGTTTTTATTCTAGGCTCATTGGTCAATTCGGGTACATCCGGAGGCGTCAAAGCTCGGCGCCTTCAACCAGAAAACGCACCCGCCGCACGCCCTGCCATTCGTCAGCGTCCAGCCGGAAGGCCAATGTGACCTTGGCCGGCAGCGATTCTGTGCGGCCGAACCAGATGCCGTCGACCGGTTGGCCTTGGTGTTTGAGCTTGAGTGCGAGGTGCTTCTCGCCGACCAGCCGCTGTGACACCACTTCGAGTTCTTCGCTGAACGTGGGTGCGGCAAACCCTTGTCCCCAAACGGCCGTGTGCAGCGTGTCGACCACATCGGTGCGCCGGTATTCAGGCGCCAACGGGCCGTCGGTGTCGAGTCGGCGCGTGAGTGTGCCAGCGTCTAGCCATTCATGGGCGACTTCTTGCAAGGCTTGTTCAAAGGTGTCGAAGTTTTCTTCGTCGATGGTGCAGCCAGCGGCCATGGCATGACCGCCAAAACGCAGCAGCACGCCCGGATGGCGTTTGGCCACCAAGTCCAGCGCGTCGCGCAAGTGAAAGCCCGGAATCGAGCGACCTGAACCCTTGAGTTCGTGCTCTTTGCCCGGGGCTTGGCTGGCCGCGAAAACAAAGGTCGGGCGGTGCATTTTGTCTTTGATGCGCGAGGCCACGATGCCGACCACGCCTTCATGAAAATCAGGGTCAAAAATCGCGATGGCGGGCGGCGGCGCTTCGTCTTCGTCGATCATGGCGTCCGCTGCCAGTTCGGCCTGCTCACGCATGCCGGCTTCAATGTCGCGGCGCTCACGGTTGATGGCGTCGAGCATTTTGGCGAGTTCTTCGCCGCGCCCCAAGTCGTCGGTCAGCAAGCATTCAATGCCCAGCGTCATGTCGGACAGTCGTCCGGCTGCGTTGATGCGCGGGCCGAGTGCAAAGCCGAAGTCGAACGCTGTGGCCGCATGTGCTTGCCGGCCAGCCGCCAGAAACAAACCGCTGATACCGGCTTGCAGCGCACCGGCACGAATGCGCTTCAGGCCTTGCGCGACCAAGCGTCGGTTGTTCGGGTCCAACTTGACCACATCGGCCACCGTGCCCAGCGCGACCAGCGGCAACAAGGCGTCGAGCTTGGGTTGGCTGGCGGCGTCAAACACGCCGCGCTGGCGCAGTTCGGCGCGCAGTGCGAGCAGCACATAAAACATCACGCCGACGCCGGCGATGGACTTGCTCTCAAACGTGCAGGCCGGCTGGTTCGGGTTGACGATGACGTCAGCGTCGGGCAGCACGATGTCGCCATTGAGCAGCGCTGGCAGGTGGTGGTCGGTTACCAGCACGTGCATGCCGAGTGCTTTCGCCCTTGCCACGCCTTCAAGGCTGGCGATGCCGTTGTCGACGGTCACCAACAGGTCAGCACCGGAGGCTTTGACACGTTCAGAAATCGCCGCCGTCAAGCCATAGCCGTCGACCACGCGGTCGGGCACCAAGTAAGTCACATTGGAAAAATTCAGCGGCGCACCGAGCAGCCGCAGGCCGCGCACGCCGACAGCGCAAGCGGTTGCGCCGTCGCAGTCGTAGTCGGCGACGATGCAGATCTTGCGACCGGCAGCCATGGTGTCGGCCAGCAGCACCGCGGCTTCGGCCGCGCCGTGCAGCGCGCTGGGTGGCAGCAGGCGGGCCAAGCCGTCGTCGAGTTCATCTGGGCTGAGGACGCCGCGGGCGGCATAGAGCTGCGCTAGCAGCGGGTGCACACCGGCTTGTTGCAAAGCCCAAACACTGCGCGGTGGCGCATCTCTGACGGTGATTTTCATAAGGTCTCCAGCAGGCCCAGTAAGGGCTTGGGTTTGAACAATTGGTTGACGCGGCGCAGCAGGCTGCGCGGTGCGCTTTCGAAGGTCAGGGCAGTGCGCTCGCCGCACAGCGTCAGCCGCACCACTTCGCCGGCCGATTGCTGGGTCAGGAGATCTTTGGCTTCATGGGCGTCGAGCACGCCCCACGCGTCAGCGTAGGCTTGCCAGTCATCGCGCAGGGCGGCGTCGGCCAGCGTGCGGGGGACGCTGAGTTGCTGTTGTTTGGCTGTGTGTTGTTCCGGCAAGTCGCCGGTGCCGCTGAACCAGATCGAGTTGACGGGCAGTTGCCGCTGGCTGCTGCGCGCGTCGTTGATCGGGTGCGTGTAGAGCAGCATTTGCATTTCATTTTGCAAACGGCGCAGCGTTTTACCGCGGCTGCCGGCGGGCAGCCAAGGGTTGACGCTGCGGCCCAACACGCGGTCCAGCGAGGCGGTCGGAAAGTCCTTGAAGACCTCGCCTTCTGCCAGCCAGCGCTGCGGCGCAAGGTAGTGCAAGCGAATGCCATCCGCCTCGAAATACACCTGCATGGCGGCCATGAGCACGCGGGAATCGGCTTCGCTCAGCGCCAAGTCGTTGGGGTCGGTCATGCTGGCGTGTTCGTGGCCCATCAGCCAGTGGCACGGTGTCACACAGGCCCAGTGACGGGCGCGCGTTTCTTCAGCGGGTTCGCGCTGTGAACCTTGTTCATGCTCCCAAGCAGCCCAAGGTATCAGGCCATCCGGCAGCCGGTTGCCGCACAGTCCGTGCAACCGTGCCAGCGCCCGCTCATGGGGCGGCGACAGGGACAGCGCGTCTTGGGTGTCGGTGTCGACCAGCCGCATCCCTTGCAGCAGCTTGGCGAAGTTTTGGATGCGCGCCGCTGGCAGTGCTTTCAGCGTGGTCAGCCAGCTGGCATCAGCGCAGGCGGCGAAGGGCAGCAGCAGATGCGGTACAGACTGCACATGCAGCACGGAGCTCGGCGTGCCGGTTGGGGAAATGGTGGACATGCCGCTATTGTCCGGGATGCCACAATGACCCGCATGCAGATTCCTTATGAGTTGATATTAGGCTGGCGTTACACGCGCGCAGGCCGGTCCACGCGGCGTAACGGCTTCATCTCCTTTATTTCCGGCGTCTCCATGCTGGGCATTGCGCTCGGCGTGGCGGCGCTCATCATTGTGCTCAGCGTGATGAACGGCTTCCAAAAAGAAGTCCGTGACCGCATGCTGGGCGTGATCGCGCACATTGAAGTTTTCGCTCCGGGGGGTGCGGCCTTGCCCAACTTAGCCCAAACTTTGGCCGAAGTCCGGCAAAACAAAGAGGTCATTGCCGCCGCTCCTTTCATTGCAGCGCAAGCGCTGCTGGCACGCGGCGAAGACATGAAGGGCGCTTTGGTGCGCGGCATTGACCCGGCGCTGGAGGGCGGCGTGACGGAGTTGGGGGCGCAGCTCAAAGACAGCGGTTTCAAGCGGCTGGTGAGCGGTGAATTTGGCGTGGTGCTTGGCGTCGAGCTGGCGCGGGCCATGGGCGTGCGCCAGGGCGACAGCGTCACCTTGATTGCGCCCAGCGGGCAGGTGACACCGGCCGGCGTGGTGCCCAGGCTCAAGCAGATGACGGTGGTCGGCACGTTTGATTCCGGCCATTTTGAATACGACTCCGCACTGGTGCTGATGCATCAAAACGACGCGGCCAAAATTTTCAGGTTAGAAGGGCCGACCGGCATTCGCATCAAATTGCGCGATCTGCACCAAGCCCGCGAAGTGGCTCAGCAACTGGCCGGCACATTGAGCGGCAATTTATTGATACGCGACTGGACGCGGCAAAACCGCACTTGGTTCGCCGCTGTACAGCTTGAAAAACGCATGATGTTCATCATCCTCACCTTGATCGTGGCGGTGGCGGCTTTCAACTTGGTGAGTACGCTGGTGATGACCGTCACCGACAAGCGTGCCGACATTGCCATCTTGCGCACGCTCGGGGCCAGCCCGAAAAGCATCATGGGGATTTTCATGGTGCAGGGCGCCATGGTCGGCGTGATTGGCACGCTGTCGGGTCTGCTGCTGGGGCTGGGCATCGCCTTCAATATTGATGTGATCGTGCCGGCGCTGGAGCGTCTGCTGAACGCCAGCTTTTTACCGCGAGACATCTACCTCATCAGCCGCATGCCAAGTGAGCCGCAGTACGCCGACATCATGCCGATCGCTGTGATTTCGCTGGTGCTGTCGTTCCTGGCCACCATTTATCCGAGCTGGCGTGCCAGTCGCGTCAACCCGGCGGAGGCCTTGCGTTATGAGTGACATCAACACAGAAGTGGTCTTGAGCGCCAAGGCTTTGACCAAACGATTTCAGGAAGGCCCGCTCGACGTGACAGTGTTGCGCGGCGTCGACCTGCAGGTGTATCGCGGCGAAACGCTGGCCATTGTTGGTGCGTCGGGTTCGGGCAAAAGCACGCTGCTGCACATGATGGGCGGGCTGGACGCGCCGACCAGTGGATCGGTTCATCTCAAGGGCCAAGATTTGGCTAAGCTGTCGGCCACCGAACAAGGTCGTCTGCGAAATCTGCACCTGGGTTTTGTCTATCAGTTTCATCACTTGTTGCCGGAGTTCAGTGCGCTCGACAATGTTGCCATGCCTTTGTGGATTCGCCGGCACATGCGCGAAGACGCCGGCAAAACTGCCGCCGCCATGCTGGCGTCTGTGGGGCTTGAAAACCGCTTGCACCACCGGCCGTCAGAGTTGTCGGGTGGTGAGCGGCAGCGTGTCGCCATTGCCAGGGCGCTGGTCACGCGCCCTGCCTGTGTGCTGGCAGACGAGCCGACCGGCAACCTAGACCGCAGCACGGCCGATGGTGTGTTCGAGTTGATGCTGCAGCTGTCCCGTGAGCACGGAACGGCCTTTGTCCTTGTCACACATGACGAAACACTGGCAGCGCGTTGCGGCCGCCAGCTGCGTCTGGTGCAGGGTCAGCTGACGTAGGTCAGTTGGAGCTTGCGCCTGAGTCTTTCACCAGCCGGGTCCAGAGCTTGGCGTCTTCTTTCAGGAAGGCGGCAAAATCTTCCGGCGACTTGGACAGCGCGACTTCAGTGGCTTCACGCGCCAGCGCTGCTTTGGGACCGTCTGCGTTCATGGCCAGTTGCGTTGCTGCATGCAATTTTTTGATGATGTCGGGCGGCGTGCCTGCTGGCGCGAACAAGCCGTACCAAAAACCAAAATTGAACTGCGGATAACCGAGTTCAGCCATACCCGGGATGTCAGGTGCAAACGGTGAACGTTTGGGAGTGCTGACCGCCAGACCTTTCAAGCGATCGGCTTTGATGAAGGGCAGAACCGACGGCGGTGTGCCAAACGTCAGCTGCACTTGACCGGCGATCACCGATTGCGACGCTTGTGAACCGCCGGGGTAAGGGATGTGCTGGATGTCGATGTCGACGGCGCGGGCGAAATAAACGCCGCCCAAGTGCGGCGCTGAGCCATTGCCGGAGGACGCGAAGTTCAATTTGCCCGGCGATTTTTTGGCCGCCGCGATCAAATCTGCCAGCGAGTTGATGCCAAGCTTGGGGTTGACCGCCAGCACGATGGGTGCGCTCGAGACCTGCGAGATCGGTACCAGCGAGCCCACGGTGTGTGTCATGCCAGGTTTCATCGCCGGGTTCACTGAGATGCTGCTCGGGCTGGCCAGCAAGATGGTGTAACCGTCGGGGGCCGCGCTGCGGGAGACGTACTCCGCTGCGAGGCTGGAACCTGCGCCCGGTTTGTTTTCGACCACCACCGGCTGGCCGAGTATTTTGCCCAAGGCTTCAGCCGTGGCCCGGCCGGTGAAGTCGGCAGCACCGCCTGGCGTGAAGCCAACGATGAGCTTGATGGGTTTCATCGGGTAGGTCTGGGCGACGGCCAGAGTGCTCACGGCGCTGATGCCGCTGACCGCCAGCACCCGTACAAAGTGCAATGCCTTGGTTTTTATCGTTTGCATGCTTGTCTCCTCGTAGCTTGTTTTTTTAAATCACAGGAACACCGGCCAACACAATCTTGCCAAGGTGCTGGTTGGCTTCCATGTGCGCTTTGGCTTCGGCCAATTGCTCAAATGGAAAAACTTTGTCGAGCATCACCCGAACACTGCCATCGGCAATACGCGGCAGCATATCGGCGATGAATTGCGGCACCGCTTGCATGCGCTGGGCTGGCGTGCGCAGTTTGTTGGAGACGCCGAACAAGCGCAGTCGATTGGTGTGCAACAAGGTCAGGTCAATGTCACTGTGCGTCACGCCGTCGACATAACCGACCATGGCGAGCCGGCCTTCAAAAGCCATGCAGCGCATGGATTCGGCAAACACCGTACCGCCCACCGTGTTGATGACCAAGTCAGCGCCGTGGCCGCCGGTGACTTCCATCACGCGTGCCGCGAAGTCGGGTGCGCGGGTGCACAGGCCCACATCAAGACCCATGGCTTTCATGCGCTCAAGCTTGTCCGCAGAGCCTGATGTGCCAATGACTTTGGCGCCCAAGGCCTTGGCCATCTGGACTGCGGCGACGCCGACGCCTGAGGAGACGCCGGTGATCAGCAACCATTCGCCAGCTTGCAATTTTCCCTGCAACACCAGCATGTCGTAGACGACGTGAAAGGTCAGTGGAATGCTGGCGGCTTCTTCCCAGCTGAGGCACTTCGGCATGGCCATGGCTTCAGTTTCGTCGACCAAAGCGTACTCGGCAAAGGCGCCGGCCATGCGGCCCATGACGCGGTCGCCAACGGCAAATTTCTTGACGTCTGAGCCCGTGCGAACGACCTCACCAGCGGCTTCCGTGCCCACCGCTTTGATGGCGCCTGGCTTGTGCAAACCACCCTTTAAAAACTCGCCGCGATTGAGTCCGGCCGCGCGCACGCGCACCAGCAACTGGCTCGGGCTTGGGTCTGGCACGGGTGTCTCGCGCAGTTCTATGGATGTCTCGGTGCCTTGCGCCAGTTCAGGGGTTTTGAGCCAATATGATTTCATGTTGATATCTTTCTGATGATGCTGTCTGAGTGCGTTTTCAGCGGCCCTTGAAGACGGGTTTGCGCTTTTCCATGAAGGCCTTGCGGCCTTCGGCGTAGTCTGCACTTTCAAAGCATTGGCGGATCTGCTCCTGACACAAGGCCATGTCGAGATCGGTCGACGGCTTGAGAATTTCAGCCATGATGGCCTTGCCGGCTTGCACCGTGATGGGCGCGTTCTCGGCCATTGCGCCGGTGTATTGCGCGAGCAAGCCGACGAGCTCTGTCGGCTCGGCCAAGCGGGTGACCAAGCCCAGTGATTTGGCTTCTGTGGCGTCAATGCGGCGGGCGGTGAAGAACAGGTCCTTGGCGGCACCAACACCAATTAAATTGACCAAATTTTTAAGTGCCGAGTAGCGGTAGCCCAAACCGAGGCGGGCAGCGGGAATCGAAAATACGGAGTCGCTTGAGGCCAGGCGGATGTCGCAGCTGATGGCGACGTTGACGCCGCCGCCTATGCAGTAGCCGCGGATCAGGGCCAGCGTCGGTTTGCGGCAGTTGTAAATACTCATCAACGATGCTTCGGCCATCGCTTCGTAATACTTCACAGCTTCTTTGGCCGCACGCATGTCTTCAAACTGCGTGATGTCTGCGCCCGAGACAAAGGCTTTTTCACCGGCGCCTGAAAACACCACCAGTCGAATGTCGTCGTCGAGTTCGGCTTGCGCCAGCAGCGGCGGCACGGCCTCCCACATGTCGACGGACAAGGCGTTGTGGCGTGCGGGATTGTTGAAACGAATGTGCAGCGTCGAGGCGTCGGTCCAGACTTCGACACGTTCGGTCGATGAGGTGTAAGAGGTGTTTGTGGTGCTTGACAAGGTGAAACTCCAGAATAAATGTGAGGGCTGAAAAATGGGTTGGGCAAGCGTTGCCGCAGTGTCAAAAAATTTCTGCTGCTTTCATTCTGACCAAGTCGGCTTCAGCGTAGCCCAACTCGCCCAGCAGTTCGGCCGTGTGTTCGCCGCGCCGCGGTGCTGCGCGCACGATGTCGCTGGGCGTGCGCTCAAGTTGCATCGGCTGGCCGACATGTCGCTGGGCCCCGAGTCGATTGGAGACCACCTCCTTGACCATTTTCAGGTGGTCAATTTGCGGCAACTCGAAGACTTCCTGCATGTTGCTGATCAGGCCGCAGGCCACGCCGCCGTCATTGAACAGCGCTATCCAGTGAGCGCGGTCGTGGCTGGCCAAGCGCTGGTTGATCTCTGCGTTGAGGCTCTCGCGGTTGACGGAGCGGCTGGGTTTGTCGTGGTAGCGCTCGTCGGTCATCCACTCCGGTGCGCCAAGGATGTGGCAAAAGCGTTCCCAAATTTTCGAGCCGAAGACGGCGATGTTCATGAAGCCGTCGCGGGCTTGGTAGACCCCGGTTGGGATGCTGGTAGGGTGCGCGTTGCCGGACTGCCCGGCAATCTCGCCGTCGATCAGCCAGCGGGCGGTTTGGAAGTCCATCATGTAGACCATAGACTCCAACAGCGAGGTGTGCACCCACTGACCTTTGCCAGATTCGTTGCGTTCCAGCAGCGCCACCAAAATGCCTTGCGCGGCAAAGATGCCAGCGCACAAATCGGCGATCGGCAAACCGACCCGGACAGGGCCTTGACCGGGCAGGCCGGTGACCGACATCAGCCCGCCCATGCCTTGCACGATCTGGTCAAAGCCGGGCCGTTTGGCGTAGGGGCCGGACTGGCCAAAGCCAGAAATACTGGCGTAAACCAGGCGCGGCTGGTCTTTGGCCAGGGTTTCGTAATCGATGCCCAAGCGAAACTTGACGTCGGGCCGAAAGTTCTCCACCACCACGTCGGCTGTGGCGATCAATTTTTTGAGAATCGCGATGCCTTCGGCTTCTTTCAGGTTCAGCGTGATGGAGCGTTTGTTGCGGTGGGTGAATTGGTAGTCAGAGCCGTCTTGGCCACCCAAGGTGTCGTCGCCGCGCATGTGCTCAGGCATTTGCACCTGAATCACGTCAGCCCCCCAGTCGGCCAACTGGCGGCAAGCGGTCGGACCGGCGCGCACTTGCGTCAGGTCGATCACGCGAAAGCTTTTCAGTGCGGCGGAGGCGGGCATGTGGGGCATTTGTGGACTCTTTGGGTTGGCGGAAAGAACCTCTAGTATGGGTTGAAGCGCTTTGAAGTGTCAACACTTTCAATCTAAGTGTTTACCTTTGCTCGTGGTTCGGAGGCGCCCATGTAAACTCCAAAGCGCTGCAAAAAAGCAGCCGCCACGACCGAAGCATAGGCATTGCCCTGATTCAATAAAAGAAAGCCGCATGACTGAAGAAGGCCCACTGAAGCCAGAAAACGGCTTGCCCAGCGCGATTGCTGAGGCCATCAAGCGGCTGATTTTCACGGGGGAGCTCAAGCCCGGCGAGCGCCTGAACGAGGCTGCTTTGGCGCTGCGCATGGGCACCAGCCGTGGGCCAATTCGCGAAGCCATTCGCACGCTGGCCGGTTCTGGCATGGTCACCGCGGTCGTCAACAAGGGTGTTTATGTGCGGCAGATTTCGGTGCGAGAAATGCTGGAAATTTACGACCTGCGCGCCCTCATCTTTGGCTTTGCCGCGCAACGCGCCATCGAGAACCTGACCGATGAACACCGGGCGCGTTTTGAAGCGCTGTTGGCTGGCATGGACGCGGCTTGTGAGAAGAACGACAGCACCCATTACTACGAACTCAACTTAGCATTCCATGCGCTGGTGCTGGACTTGTCGAACAACCAGCGGGCGCATCAGGCGTACAACGATTACGTCAACGAGTTGCATTTGTTTCGGCGTCGTTTCTTCAATGCGCCCGGCAATATGCGGCACTCCAATCAGGAGCACCGTCTGCTCTACGAGGCAATTGCCAGCGGCAACAGCAGCAAAGCCAAGACAACGGCCGAGCGCCATGTGTTGTCAGGCCGTCATCGTTTGCTGTCGACGTTGGACAGTGCCAACGCTTGATGCTTGATCTAAGGCCTGAACTCAGGCTTGATGTCTGAGGCATGATTCAGGGCATGACGTTTTGGATCGATACCCACTGCCACTTAGACGCGCCCGAGTTCGGCGTTGATGTGCTGGCCGTGCGCGAGCGCGCGCAGCAGGCGGGTGTTCGCCACTGCGTGATTCCGGCCGTTGCTGCGGCGCATTTCGATAACGTTCGCCGCTTGGCGCACAGCGGTGGTGACGGTTACGCGCTGGGCATTCATCCGCTGTTTGTTGGCCGCGCAACTGATGCCGATTTGGCCGCGCTGGATGCTGCGTTGTTGCGCCACCGGGATGACCCGCGCCTGTTGGCGGTCGGCGAAATTGGGCTTGATTTTTTTGTCCCAGAACTCAAGCTGAGCCCGCTGCGCGAGCGTCAAGAATACTTTTACCGTGAACAACTCAAGCTGGCGCGCCAGCACGGCCTGCCGGTGATCTTGCATGTGCGGCGCTCGGCTGACCGGTTGCTGAAGTCTTTGCGTGAGCTGGCCCCGGCAGACGGTTGGCGCGGCATTGCGCATGCGTTCAATGGCAGCCAGCAGCAGGCCGAGGCCTTCATCGGTTTGGGCTTCAAGCTGGGCTTTGGCGGTGCCGTGACGTTTGAGGCGGCGCGGCAAATTCGCCAGTTAGCGACGAGCTTGCCGCTGGACGCGCTGGTGCTGGAAACCGACTCGCCAGACATGCCGCCGCACTGGCTTTACCAAACTGCCCAAGTGCGGGCAGAGGGCGGCGCGCAAGGGCGCAACGAGCCTGCCGAACTGCCGCGCATTGCGCAGGTGGTGGCCGACTTGCGCGGCATCAGCGCGGCTGAATTGGCGTTGGCGAGCACGGCGAATGCCATGGTGGCCTTGCCACGTTTGACGGGCTTGCTGGTGTGAGTGCTGAAAAAGACAAACGGTTGACAGGCTTGCCGCCTTTGCTGTCAGCCAACACACGCTTGCTGGTGTTGGGCAGCTTTCCGGGTGCTGTCTCGTTGGCCACGCAGCGTTACTACGGTCATCCGCAAAATCATTTTTGGAGAATTTTGCGTGCCTTGTGGGTTGATCACCCAGCCGCCGTGGCTGCGGGCGACTACGCCGCTTCAACCCGCTGGATGTTGGGTAAAGGCGTCGGCTTGTGGGATGTCTACGCCGCCTGCGAGCGCGAAGGCAGCCTTGACAGCGCGATCCGCCATGCGCAGGTGAACGATCTGGCCAGCTTGCGGCAGCGTTGCCCGAACCTGCAGGCCATCGCGCACAATGGCGGCGAAAGTTTCAAACACGCCAAACACAGCGCCGCACTGGGCCTGCCGATTGACCGGCTGCCTTCGACCAGCGCGGCCAACGCCAGCTGGTCGTTTGAGCGCAAGCTCGCCGCCTGGCAGGACGTCTTCAAAAAACATGGATTGATTTAATGGCTCGCAAGACCGTTTCCCCGGGCGTCACAGCCTCTGATACCTCCATCACTTCCAGTCAGCTGCCGGAGGTGAATTTTTCCGACTACGGCGACATCCGCTTTTTGCACCTCGGCACTGAGTGGGTTCAGGGCTCAATGTTGATTGATGCCCCTTTTGATATTCAGCTCGAATACGTCCAGCGCATGATGGTCTGGTTGTTGTTTGTCGAGCCGCAGGCGGTGCCGACCTTGCACAGCATGCAGCTCGGTTTGGGGTCGGGCGCGCTGACCAAGTTTTGCTACAAAAAACTGCGCACCAAAACCACCGCCGTCGAGATCAATTCGCAGGTCATTTCTGCTTGCCGTTTGTGGTTCAAACTGCCACCCGAAGACGCTCGTTTGCAGGTCTTGTTGGCCGACGCTGGCCGTGAGATCAAAAAGGACAGTCACCTCGGCACTGTTGATGCACTGCAGGTTGACTTGTACGACCACGAGGCGGCGGCACCCGTGCTGGACAGCGCAGCCTTTTATGCAGATTGCCGACGCTTGTTGACGGATGACGGCGTCATGACGGTCAACCTGTTTGGCCGCGACGGCAGCTTTGAAAGCTCGATGGACAAGATCGCCGATGCCTTTGGTGCTGACGCCGTGTGGGCTTTTCGGCCGACCCGCGAAGGCAACACCGTGGTCGCCGCGCAACGCCAACCGAGCCGACCGGCGCGTGAGCTGCTGCTGCAGCGGGCCGAGCTGGTGGAATCGCGCTGGGGTTTACCCGCACGCAAGTGGTTGAGGCTGTTCAAGCCTTTGATTTGATTCGATTTAGTTGTCTTTGATGCGGCTTTATTTGTAGGTGGAAGCCACATCGAAACGTCAGTTTATTGAATGCACAATCCAGCAGTTCAATCAATTTCTCAAGGAGACAATCCGTGAATATCAAAAGTCAAAAAGACTTTTTTTCCGGGCTCATGTTCATGGGCGTCGGTATGGCTTTCGCATGGGGTGCGACCACTTACTCAGTCGGTACGGGTGCCCGCATGGGTCCGGGCTATTTCCCATTGTTGTTGGGTGTTTTGTTGGCCGTACTAGGCGCATTCATCACCTTCAATGCCTTGGTCGTTGAGCGTGTTGGCGGAGACAAGGTCGGCAAGTGGGCTTTCAGGCCTCTGTTCTACATCATCGCGGCCAACTTGTTGTTCGGCGTCTGCCTAGGCGGTTTGCCGTCCATCCACATCCCTGCGATGGGCATGATGTTCGGCATCTACGTGCTGACTTTTGTGTCCAGCATGGCGGAAAAAGGCATGCGGGTGAAAGCGACTTTCATCTTGGCCACGGTCTTGGCTGTCATCAGCTACGTTGCTTTCGTACTGCTTCTCAAGTTGCAGTTCCCGGTGTGGCCTGACTTCATCACAGGCTAAGGAGATATACAAATGGATCTGATCGCGAATCTTTCGCTGGGTTTCAGTGTGGCGTTCACGCCCATCAACCTGCTTTACGCCCTCATCGGTTGCATTTTGGGTACGCTGATTGGTGTGCTGCCTGGTATTGGCCCTGTGGCCACTATCGCCATGCTGCTGCCGGCGACTTACGCGCTGCCACCTGTGTCGGCGCTCATCATGCTGGCCGGTATTTATTACGGTGCCCAGTACGGTGGTTCTACCACCGCTATTTTGGTGAATTTGCCGGGTGAGTCTTCTTCGGTGGTCACCTGTATTGATGGCTACCAAATGGCCCGAAAAGGTCGAGCGGGGCCGGCTTTGGCGGCTGCGGGCTTGGGCTCGTTCTTTGCAGGTTGCGTCGGCACGCTGATTCTGGCTGCCTTTGCACCGCCACTGACCGAACTGGCTTTCAAGTTTGGCCCGGCCGAATACTTTTCCTTGATGACACTGGGCCTGATCGGCGCTGTGGTCTTGGCTTCTGGCTCGCTGCTCAAGGCGATCGCCATGATCGTGCTGGGTTTGCTGTTGGGCTTGGTCGGCACCGACGTGAACTCTGGTGTTGCCCGTTTCAGCTTCGACATTCCTGAACTGACCGACGGTATCGGCTTTGTGGTGGTGGCCATGGGCGTGTTCGGCTACGGCGAGATCATTAGCAACCTGGCCCAGCCAGAAGATGACCGTGAGGTTTTCACTGCCAACGTCACCGGCCTGTTCCCGACCAAGCAAGACTTCAAGGACATGGCACCTGCCGTTCTGCGCGGTACTTTCCTGGGTTCTGCTCTCGGCATCTTGCCGGGCGGCGGTGCTTTGCTGGCTGCCTTTGCAGCTTATGCGCTGGAAAAGAAAATGAAGTTGAAGCCGGGCGAAGTGCCATTCGGCCAAGGCAACATCCGCGGTGTGGCTGGCCCTGAGTCTGCCAACAACGCCGGCGCACAAACCTCCTTCATTCCGTTGCTGACGCTGGGCATTCCGCCTAACGCCGTGATGGCCTTGATGGTCGGTGCGATGACGATTCACAACATCCAGCCAGGTCCGCAGGTCATGACCAGCAACCCAGAGTTGTTCTGGGGCTTGATTGCTTCGATGTGGATCGGCAACGCCATGTTGATCATCTTGAACTTGCCTTTGATCGGCATGTGGATCAAGCTGCTGACCGTGCCTTACCGCTACTTGTTCCCGTCCATCGTGCTGTTCTGTGCGATTGGCGTGTACTCCACCAACAACAACACGTTTGACGTGTGGTCGGTCGGTCTCTTCGGTGTGATTGGTTATATCTTCGTCAAGGTGGGCGCTGAACCAGCACCGTTGTTGCTCGGTTTTATTCTCGGCCCCATGATGGAAGAAAACTTGCGCCGTGCGCTGCTGCTCTCGCGTGGTGACTGGAGCGTGTTCGTGACACGTCCACTGTCGGCTGGCTTGCTGGTTGCTGCCGCACTGCTGTTGTCTATCGTGCTGCTGCCATCGATCAAGAACAAGCGTGAAGAGGCTTTCGTCGAAGAATGACGAGCCCAGCTTGAATCTAAAAAACGGCGTCTTCGGGCGCCGTTTTTTTTGAGCACAAAAAAACTGCACAATCCACAGATGAAACGCACACTTAACTTCTCCTTAGGGGGCTTGGCGTTGGCAGGTTTCGCCGCCATCACCGCCTTGTCAGTTGTCCCCGCTGCGGCTCAAACACCATCAGCGACGACGGCCGCCTATCCGCTGCGCTCGATTCGCATGGTGGTGCCATTTCCGGCTGGCGGTGCGACCGACATTTTGGCGCGTGCCTTGTCGCAAAAACTGGGTGAAAAATTAGGCCAAACGGTGATTGTTGACAATCGTCCTGGCGCTGGTGGGACGATTGGTGCCGACGCTGCGTCGAAAGCGGCCCCCGACGGCTACACCTTGCTGTTGTCAACCTCCAGCACGCACAGCATCGGGCCCGCCATCAACCCGAAAATTCCGTACAACGCTGAAACCGACTTCACGCCCATCGGCTATGTCGCCACTTCACCGAATGTGGTGCTGGTGCCTCTGACGTCGCCGGCCAAGACCATGCGTGAGTTCATCGACTACGCGCGCAAGAATCCGGGCAAATTGAATTACGCCTCCAGCGGCAACGGCACCATCATCAACCTGACAACGGAGTATTTCAAGGCCGAGTCAGGCACGTTCATTTTGCACATTCCCTACCGGGGCACCGCGCTCTCTATTCCTGATTTGATCAGTGGCAAGTTGGACTTGTTGATTGATTCTTTGGTGACCGGTTTGCCGCATGTCAAGGACGGCAAGCTGCGGGCGCTGGCTGTGACCAGCCTACGGCCGACAGCACTGGCACCCGGTATGCCGACAGTGGCAGAGTCGCTGCCGGGTTTCGAGTCAGTCACCTGGTTTGGTGTCTACGGCCCGAAAGGCATGTCGGCTGATCTGGCCCTCAAAATCAATGCGGCGCTGAACGCTGCCCTGCGCGAAGCCGAGGTGAAAGAGCGTTTTGCGCGTCTCGGTGCCGAGCCCACCGGTGGTACACCACAGGCCTTTGCGGCCATGGTCAAGACCGATACCGCGAAGTGGAAGAAAATCATCTCCGAGAGAAAAATCACGCCGGATTGACCGCATTTTTTCCAGACCTACTTCACGCTGGCCTGCGTTTTGCATGGCTTGCTGACCCCGCGCCTTCCTCTATTTTTTAAAACTCCAAGCCACGCCATGAACTTCAACTTTGACAATCCCTACACCTCCACGCGGATTCCTTTGTTTGCGCGCAATGTCGTGTCGACCTCGCATCCGCTGGCGGCACAAGCCGGCCTGCGCATGATGTTAAGGGGCGGTAACGCGGTGGATGCCGCCATTGCCGCCGCTGCCGCCATGACCATCGTTGAGCCGGTCAGCAACGGCTTGGGCAGTGATTCTTTTTGTATTCTGTGGGACGGCAAGGAACTGCACGGCCTGAACGCTTCCGGCCGAGCGCCAGAGGCCTGGACGCCGGATTACTTCAAGCGCAAATACGGCGACGGCAGCACGACACCGCCCAAGCGCGGCATGGATTCGGTGACCGTGCCCGGTGCCGTGGCCAGCTGGGTCAGCCTGAGTGAGCGCTTCGGCAAGTTGCCGTTTGCGGATTTGATGGAGCCAGCCATCGAGATCGCCGAGCGGGGGTATCTGCTGCCGCCAGTGGTGCAACAGAAGTGGGCGGCAGCCACCAGCGAGCTGCAAGGTTTGCCTGGTTTTGCCCAGTCGTTTTTGCCTTGGGGCCGGGCGCCGCAAGTCGGCGAATTGTTCCAGTTCAAGGCCGCGGCCAAGGCCTTGCGGGCGATTGGTGCCAGCAAAGGGCAGGCTTATTACGGCGGTGAAATCGCCCACGCGCTGGAGAAGTTCTCCAAACAAAACGGCGGCAGCTTGACGGTCAAAGACTTCGCCAACTACAAGCCAGAGTGGGTCAAGCCGATTGGCAAGGATTACCGCGGCTACACGCTGCATGAGATCCCGCCCAATGGCCAAGGCATTGCCGCACTGATTGCGCTCGGCATTTTGGATAAATTTGACGTCGCCAGCCTGCCAGTTGACGGGGTCGATTCGCAGCATTTGCAAATCGAAGCGATGAAGCTCGCATTTGCCGACGTGTACAAATACGTCGCCGAGCCGTCGGCGATGGAGGTCACCGTGGACCAGATGCTGGACGACGCTTACCTGGCCAGCCGCGCCAAGCTCATCGACATGAAAAAGGCGCAAGACTTTGGCGCGGGCAACCCGGTTAAGGGCGGCACTATTTACCTCACGGCGGCTGACGAAAACGGCATGATGGTGAGCTTCATCCAGAGCAATTACATGGGCTTTGGTTCGGGCTGTGTCGAGCCTGAGTTTGGCGTCAGTTTGCAAAACCGGGGTCATGGCTTCAGCTTGGACGCTGGCGTCAATCAGGTCGCACCAGGCAAGCGGCCATTTCACACCATCATCCCGGCTTTCCTGACCAAAGACGGCCAGCCGGTCATGAGTTACGGCGTGATGGGCGCCAACATGCAGCCGCAAGGCCATATGCAAACGCTGGTGCGCATGCTCGACTACGGACAAAACCCGCAAGCCGCTTGCGATGCGCCGCGCTGGCGCTACAACGCTGGCCTTGAGATCAACGTTGAGTCGGCCATGGATGCCGCGACCGTGCAGGGCTTGTCCGAGCGTGGACACCGCACGGAAGTCATCAACGATTCGTACCAAGACTTTGGCGCCGGCCAGTTCATCTGGCGTGCCGGTGACCCGAAGGTCGAAGGCTATGTGGTTGCCAGTGATGCCCGGCGTGATGGTCAAGCGGTCGGTTTTTAATTGACCGAGAAACAAGTGCCGGGTTCAGCTGCAGTGACGGCGGAAGAAGCTGCGGCCCGCTCCAAGGTGGCGATTGGTTTGGCGTTGGCGATGCTGGGTGCCGTGGCTTTTAGCGGCAAGGCGATCATCGTCAAACTGGCCTACCGGCATGGCGTTGATCCGGTCACGCTCATCATGTTGCGGATGCTGTTTGCGCTGCCGATTTTTCTCATCATGGCGTGGTGGGCGAGTCGGGGCAAACCGCCTTTGACGCGCCAGGACTGGTTGGGCGTTTTGGGGCTGGGCTTCACCGGCTATTACCTGTCGAGCTTTCTCGACTTTGCCGGGCTGCAGTACATCAGCGCGTCGCTGGAGCGCTTGATTCTGTACCTCAACCCGACGCTGGTGCTTTTGCTCAGTTGGCTGTTTTATCGCAAACGCATCTCCATGCCGCAGATGTTTGGCATGGCCATCAGTTATGCCGGCGTGGTGTTGGTGTTCGGCCACGAAATCACCGCGCAAGGGACCCATGCGGTATGGGGCGCCTTGTTGGTCTTTTTGAGCGCGACCACCTACGCCCTGTACCTTGTTTACAGCGGCGAGATCGTGCGGCGCTTGGGCTCCATCCGACTGGTCGGCTTGGCCAGCACGGTGGCTTGCCTGTGCTGCATTTTGCAGTTTGTGCTGCTGCGGCCCTTGACGCTGGAACACGTCGCGCCAGCGGTCATGTGGCTGTCGCTGATCAACGCCACGGTGTGCACGGTGGCGCCGGTGCTGATGGTCATGATGGCGATTGAGCGCATTGGCGCGAGCACGACCGCACAAACTGGCATGATCGGCCCGCTGTCAACTATTCTCATGGGTGTGCTTATTTTGGGTGAACCCTTCACCGCCTGGATTGCGGCCGGGACTGTGCTGGTGCTGGCCGGTATTTATGTTTTTACACGGACGCCACGGCTTGGCCACTGAGGGCCTGGTCTTGACGCGTCAACTGATCAATTAACTTCAACTTCAACAACGACAGAAGGTTTCAACATGGATTTAGGTATCAACGGTAAATGGGCATTGGTTTGCGGTGCCAGCAAGGGCTTGGGTTTTGGCTGTGCAGAGGCGCTGGTGCGCGAAGGCGTGCACGTGTTGATCGTGGCCCGCGGTGCTGAGGCGTTGCAAGCGGCGTCAGCTACTTTGTTGGCCGACACAGGTCGTCCAGCCGGCACCGAAGTGCTGCATGTGGCAGCGGACATCACCACGCCTGAAGGCCGGGCGGCAGTGTTTGCTGTGCGCAAAGACTTCGACATCGTCATCACCAACGCGGGCGGCCCACCACCGGGCGATTTCCGCGACTGGGAGCGTGACACCTGGATCAAGGCGCTGGATGCCAACATGCTGACACCGATCGAGCTGATCAAAGCCACGGTGGACGGCATGGCCGAACGCGGCTTTGGCCGCATCATCAACATCACCTCCGGCGCGGTCAAGGCACCGATCGATATTCTGGGTTTGAGCAACGGTGCACGCAGCGGTCTGACGGGTTTTGTGGCGGGCGTGGCACGCAGCAAAATTGCCGGTCAGGGCGTGACCATCAACTCCTTGCTGCCCGGCGCTTTTGACACCGATCGTCTGAAGGTCACGATGGCCGGTGCGGCTCAAAAAACCGGCCAAACCGTCGAGGTCTTGGCCGACGCCCGGCGCAAAACCATCCCGGCGAAACGCTTTGGCACGCCGCAAGAGTTCGGTGCTATCTGTGCATTTTTGTGCAGCCAGCACGCGTCTTACATCACCGGCCAAAATGTGCTGGCCGATGGCGGTTCTTACCCCGGCACTTTTTAAAACGTCAGCTGAACAATCAACAACAAAGGAAGAGACATGAGCGCAACCACATCCAAGGCAGTCCGCATTGACGCACACGGCGGCCCCGACCAACTCAAGCTGGTCGACGTCACCGTGGGCGAGCCCGGCCCGGGCGAAATCCGTATTCGTCACAAAGCCATCGGCCTGAACTACATCGATATTTACCAGCGTGCCGGCTTGTATGCGCTGCCGATGCCTTTGCATCTCGGCATGGAAGCCTCAGGGGTTGTCGAAGCCGTCGGTGCGGGCGTGACGCACCTGCAAGTCGGTGACCGCGCGGCTTATGCCAGCCAGCCACCGGGCAGCTACTGCGAACTGCGCGTGATGCCGGCCAAGTGCGTCTGCAAATTGCCCGACGCGATCTCGTTTGAGACCGGCGCTGCCATGATGCTGAAGGGCCTGACCGTGCAGTACCTGCTGAGCAAGACCCAGCCACAAGGTGGCCTCAAGGCCGGTGACTTTGTGCTGTTCCACGCCGCTGCGGGTGGTGTTGGCTTGATCGCCTGCCAGTGGGCCAAGGCGATGGGCCTGCAACTGATCGGCACCGCAGGTTCAGACGCCAAATGTGCGCTGGCCAAAGAAAGTGGCGCGGCCTTCACCATCAATTACGCCAAAGAAGATTTCGTCGCTCGCGTTAAAGAAATCACCGGTGGTGCCGGTGTCAAGGTGGTCTACGACTCGGTGGGCAAAGATACTTTTTTGAAGTCTCTCGATTGCCTGCGGCCGTTTGGTTTGATCGCCAATTTTGGCAATGCTTCCGGCAAGGTCGAACCGCTGGACCTCGGTTTGTTGGCCAGCAAGGGTTCGCTGTATGCGACGCGGCCCACGGTCTTCACGCACTTGGCGACCCGCGAAAGCACGCAAGCCATGGCCGACGAATTGTTCGAGATGGTGACCAGTGGCAAGGTCAAAATTGCCATTGACCAGCGCTTTGCATTGGCTGATGTGGCCGAAGCGCATCGGTCGTTGGAAGCCCGCAAAACCACGGGTTGCACGATCCTGACGCTGTAGACCGGAGCGGCTGCTCGCGGCCGTTAACCATTGTCAGCGGCTGCGGCGCACCCGCAGCAGTTCGTCCAAGATCAGACAGATGGCGCCTATCGAGATGGCGCTGTCTGCGATGTTGAAGGCTGGGAAATGCCAGCCGGCATAGTGCAGGTCAATAAAGTCAATCACGTAGCCGTGCATCATCCGGTCGATCACGTTGCCGATCGCCCCGCCCAAAATGCAGGCCATGGCGAAGGAAAACAGTTTTTGACCCGGATGTGAGCGCAGCATGTGCACGATGAAGAACGCTGCAGCCAAGCCAACCGCCGTGAAAAACCAGCGCTGCCAGCCAGAGGCCGAGGCCAAGAACGAGAAGGCCGCGCCGCTGTTGTGCACCCGAACGATGTTGAAAAAGCTCGTCATGGTGGTCGCGTCACCGTGCTGGTAATAGCCCAGGATCAACACCTTGGTGAACTGGTCGGCGATGAGCAGAATCAGCGCCAATCCAAGCCAAGGCCAGACAGCACTGCTTGATTTTTTTAAACCAATTTTGGCCATCACGCAAACTTTCGGACTTCGCCTGCGCCGTACAGGTTGCTGGTGCAGCGTCCGCAAATCGTCGGGTGCGCCGCATCATGGCCAACGTCATCACGATAGTGCCAGCAGCGCTCGCATTTAACGCTGCTGCTGGTGGCTGAGTTCACGCTCAAGGCATCTGCCGCTTGCAGTTTCATAGCGGAGGTGATGAAGACGAACTTCAGGTCGTCGCCCAAGCTGCTCAGCAGCGCCAGGTCGTCGGCATTGACGCCGAGTGTGACGTCGGCTTGCAGCGACGATCCTACTTTGCCTTCGGCACGCAAGACTTCGATGTCTTTGTTGACGAGATCGCGTAATTCGCGAATCCGTGTCCATTTAGCCAGCAGTCCAGCGTCAGGCGAGCCGAGCTCGGCATAGGTTTCCATGAAGATCGATTCGGACGAGCCGAACACCTTCCACGCCTCTTCCGCGGTGAAGCTCAAAAACGGCGCCATCCAGCGCAGCATGGCATGCGTGATTTGGTGCAGTGCCGTTTGTGCGCTGCGCCGAGCCAAGGATTCAGGCGCGCTGGTGTAGAGCCGGTCTTTCAGAATGTCGAGATAAAACGCGCCTAAATCTTCGCTGCAGTAGATCTGCAGTTTCGAGACCACGGGCTGGAACTCATAGACCTCGTAATGCGCCAAGATGTCGGCTTGCAACTGCGCTGCGCGGCTCAAGGCATAGCGGTCAATCTCCAGCATTTGATCCAAGGGAACGCTGTCGGTGGCCGGGTTAAAGTCGCTCACATTGGCCAGCAAGAAGCGCAGCGTGTTGCGAATCCGGCGGTAGGCATCAACCACACGCGCCAAGATTTTGTCGTCAATGCCGAGGTCGCCGGAGTAGTCGGTCGACGCGCACCACAGGCGAATGATTTCAGCGCCTAACTTGTCGGATACTTCTTGTGGCGCGACCACGTTGCCTTCGCTTTTACTCATCTTGCGGCCCTTGCCGTCGACGGTGAAACCGTGCGTCAGCAGCCCTTTGTAGGGTGCGTGGTCGTACATGGCGCAGGCTGTCAACAGCGAGGAATGGAACCAACCGCGGTGTTGGTCATGGCCTTCAAGGTACAGGTCGGCCGGCCAAGTCGATTGCGCTGCGTGGCTGTGCTTCAGCACATGGTCGTGCGTGGTGCCGGAGTCAAACCAGACGTCCAAAATGTCGGTGCTCTTGATGTAGTCGGGCGCATCGTTGCCGATGATGGATTCAGGCGTCGCCTTGCTCCAGGCTTCAATGCCGCCGGCCTCCACCATGCTGGCGGCTTGGTCCATGATCTCCATGGTGCGCGGATGCAATTCGCCGGTGGCCGTGTGGATGAAGAAGGGCAGGGGCACGCCCCAATTGCGTTGGCGGCTGATGCACCAGTCCGGCCGGCCGGCGATCATGTCGCGCAAACGGGTCTTGCCGTTTTCTGGGTAAAACCGGGTTTCTTCAATCGCACTCAAGGCCAGTTGGCGCAGAGTTTTGGTGGCTTTGTCTTTGGCGAACAAGCCTTCATTGCCCGGGCCTTCTTCGTCCATGCGAATGAACCACTGGGCGGCGGCTCGGTAGATCACCGGCGTCTTGTGGCGCCAGCAATGGGGGTAGCTGTGGACGATATCTTGCGTGGCAAACAGGCGGCCATGCTCACGCAGTTTGTCGATCACCAGCGGCGCGGCTTTCCAGATGTTGAGGCCACCAAAGTAGGGCAGCTCGTCAACATAACGGCCATTGCCTTGCACCGGGTTCAAGATGTCGTCGTAAGCCATGCCGTTGGCGATGCAGGAGTTAAAGTCTTCTACGCCGTAAGCGGGCGCGGAGTGCACGATGCCGGTGCCGTCGTCGGCGGTGGCGTAGTCGGCCAGGTACACCGGTGACAAGCGGCGGTAGCCGTAGACGCCGTGCTCATCGGCGACGTCGTGCAGCGGATGCATGAAGTTGAGCAGCGCGAGTTTTTCGCCCAGTGTGGTGGCCAGCACCGTGCCGGTGAGGCCAAAACGAGCCAAGCATTTCTCGACCAGCACTGACGCCAGCACCAGCAGGCCGCGCTCGGTGTCCACCAGTGCGTATTCAAGGGCCGGGTTCAGGTTCAGCGCCTGATTCGCCGGAATGGTCCACGCGGTGGTAGTCCAGATCACGGCAAACGCGTCTTTGGACAAGCTGCTCAAACCAAAGGCTGCGGCGAGTTTTTCAGGCTCGGCGGATTTGAAGCCGACGTCCAGTGTTTGGGACTTTTTGTCGGCGTATTCAATTTCAAACTCAGCCAGCGAGGAGCCGCAGTCAAAGCACCAGTAAACCGGCTTCAGGCCGCGGTAGACAAAACCGCGTTCCATGATGCGTTTGAGGGCACGGATTTCATTCGCCTCGTTGGCGAAATCCATGGTGCGGTAGGGGTTGTCCCATTCGCCCAAAACGCCTAAGCGTTTGAAGTCGGCCATCTGCCCGGCGATTTGCTCGGTGGCGAACGCCCGGCTTTTGGCCTGCACTTCGTCACGCGGCAGGGCCCGACCGTGGAGCTTTTCAATGGCGTTTTCAATTGGCAGACCGTGGCAGTCCCAGCCCGGCACATACACCGCGTCCATGCCCTTGAGCTGACGCGCCTTGACGATCATGTCTTTCAGCACTTTGTTGACGGCGTGGCCAATGTGAATCTTGCCATTGGCGTAGGGCGGGCCGTCGTGCAACACAAATTTGGGGCGCCCTTGACGGACGTCGCGCAGCTTTTTGTAGAGCCCTTTGTCTTCCCATTCTTGGACCCAGCCGGCTTCGCGCTTTGGCAAATCGCCGCGCATCGGGAAAGGCGTGTCAGGCAAGTTCAGGGTGCTGCGGTAATCGGTTTTGGTGTCGGACATGGTTTTATCTCAGAACAAACGGGAAAATCGGTGCAGCTTGGTGGGAGTAGGCCGCACAACGCGGGCCTGAAGGGGACGCCATCAACCTTGCGGTGAGCAGGGCAGGCGCTGACAGTGGCGAGATCGTCTAAATTCGCTCGCGGGCGGCCGCGAAAAATGCACGTGCGTTGTCGCAGTCCCGGGAGATGCCTTTCGTCAGCGCTTCCAGACCCTCGTATTTCAGCTCGTCATGCAGTTTGTGCAGCAGTTCCACGCGGATGATTTTACCGTAGGCACTGTCAAGGCCAGCCGCCTTGGGGCGCAGCGCAGGGCCGCCCCAAGCCAAGCCAGCCCCCTCGGGGGGCAGCGCAGCACGCGCAGCGGCCAGCGTGGGGGCCATATCTGTCCAGTCCAAGCAATGCACTTCTAGCAAGACTCGGCCTGCGTCTTCAACGGTCGGCCGTATGCCCAAGCTGGCCACACCATCGACAGGGGCGTCACCTTGGGCGCCCAGGCCGTGCGTGCGCACCACAAAAATGCCGCTGGCGGCCGGCTTGTCGTGCCTGAAAGCAATGTTCAAGGTCCGAAAGCCGAGCTCACGTCCCAGTTTTTTGCCATGTACCACGTGGCCCGAAATGCTGTACGGTCGGCCGAGCAGTCGGGCCGCGTCGTCCATGTCGCCGTGCGCCAGTGCTGCGCGCACCGCTGAGCTCGAGACCCGTGCGCCGTGCACTTCGTAGCTGTCCATGCGGGCGACTTCAAAACCACAGGCGACACCCGCCGCGTCGAGCATGGCGTAGTCGCCTGCGCGTTGGCGGCCAAAACGAAAATCGTCGCCTACCAGCACATAGCGCACTTGCAGGTTGTTGACCAAGACGTCGTGGATGAAGGCGTCGGCGCTTTGCGAGGCCAAGCGCGCATTGAACGGCAGCACCACGGCTTGGTCGATGCCGCAGCGTGCCAACTCCGTGAGTTTGTCGCGCAGGGTCGAGATGCGTGTGGGCGCTGTCCCCGGGGAAAAGTACTCGCGCGGATGCGGCTCAAAGGTCATGACCCGGGCTGGTAACCCACGGTGTTTGGCCTCATTTTTCAGCACAGCGAGCATGGCCTGATGGCCGCGGTGAACCCCGTCAAAGTTGCCAATGGTCAGCGCGCAGGGCTGAGCCAGTGCTGGGTGCTGATGGCCGCGAAAGATTTTCATGCAGCCGATTATCGTTTTTTAGCGGACCGCCCCGGCAGCCTTGCGACTTGCAGCGGCCTTGGCGAGAAAATTGTCATGAAATCACGGTATATTGCTGTCTAGCAGGCAGACGTGGATTCCGTTCCCAAGCGTTTGTCCGGCTTGATGCTAGACACCGGTTTCCATTTGCATGGAGGTTCGTTTGAAGGTCTTAAAGCTGTCCGCCCAGGGCTTGCCACAATCGTGGATCAGCCTCGAACAAGCCGTGTTGCAATACGCCACCGGGGATGTGCGCTGGGAAGCCGGTGCAGAAGTGGCCGTGTTTCGCGGCGGCCACAACGCCCACACGGGCGAGCAGTCGGTCATCACCGTCAACAGCATCATCGGCACGCGCGGCGTCCCGAACATCAATCCTTTCGATCTCAAACCCGGCCTGACCAACGGCAAGTTATTTGCACGCGACCGAAACGTCTGCGCATACTGCGGCAGCCATTTTCACGAAGCTGAGCTGACGCGCGAGCACATCATTCCGTTTGCACAGCAGGGCATCGACCACTGGATGAACGTGGTCACCGCTTGCCGCGCTTGCAACCACCGAAAGAGCAGCCGCACGCCCGAGCAAGCGCGCATGCCGCTGCTGTACACGCCCTACGTGCCCAGCCTTTGGGAAGACTTTATTTTGCGCAACCGCCGCATCTTGGTAGACCAGATGGAGTTTTTGATTGCGCATGTGCCGCGCTCTTCGCGGCTCTTGACTTGACGCTGTCGGGTCAGCGGCTTCGTCTGTTCAAGCAAACACCCCTGCGGTGTCTTGCATCCGCGCAGACACCTCGCCCAGCTGGTGCAGTGAATCCCCAAAAGTCATTTCCAGCTGCGTCAATTTCTTGAAGCAGTGGCTGACGATGTATTCGTCTGTGACGCCAATGCCGCCGTGCAATTGCACCGCTTGCTGACCGACGAAGCGCATCGATTGGCCGAGCTGGTATTTGGCGCGGGCCATGGCTGCGCGGCGTTCGTCAGCCGGGGCGTTGAGCTTGAGTGAGGCGTAGTAGCTCATGGACCGTGCCAACTCCAACTGCATTTTCATGTCGGCCACGCGGTGGCGCAGTGCCTGAAAACTGCTGATGACGACGCCGAACTGTTTGCGCTGGTTCATGTACTCCACGGTGATGGCCAGGGTCGCGTCCATCACGCCGACGGCTTCTGCGCAGGCCGCTGCGATGCCGATGTCCACCGCGTGTTCAAGGGCTGCCAGCCCGTCCAATGTGATCAGTGTCGCGGCTGCGTTGTCCAGTTGCACTTCGGCCGCGCGGCTGCCGTCTTGCGTGCGGTAGCCGCGCGCGCTAACGCCACTGGCTTGGCGCTCCACCAAGAACAGCGCTTGTTGGCCCCGCAGCATGGCTGGCACTAAAAAGGCATCCGCCTGGTCGCCCGCCGGAACGATGCTTTTGTGGCCGCTCAAAGTCCAGCTGCCGTTTGCGTCCTTGCTTTCTGCCGCCTTGGCATCGCACACATCAAGTTGGTAGCGGGCGGCGCGCTCTTGGTGGGCCAGTACCACCAGCGCTTCACCCGCGGCGATCTTGGGCAGCCACGCCGTTTTGACTTGCTCTGGCGCCCAAGCATTGAGCACCGCGCCGGCCAACAAGGTGTGGGCGACCGGTTCAAGCACCAAGCCGCGGCCCAGCTCCTCCATGACCACCATGCCCTCGATCGGGCCCATGTCCAGGCCGCCGTGGACTTCAGGAATGTAGAGGCCGCTCAAGCCGAGTTCAGCCAACTCGTGATAGGCCTCACGTGAAAAACCACCGGCGCTGGCAATGCTGCTGCGGCGCTCAAACGTGTAAGCCTTGGCGACCCATTTGCGCACGGCGTCTCGGAGTTGTTCTTGATCGTCAGAAAAATTGAAATCCATGGTCTTGTCTCCTCAGCCCAGCACGGTTTGCGCAACGATGTTGCGTTGAACTTCGTTGCTGCCGCCGTAAATAGTGGTTTTGCGCATGTTGAAATAAGTTGACGCCAGCGGCGCGCAGTGCACCGCACCGCCCGGAAAACCGTCCAACCCAGCGGCCGCTTTGTCGCCTTGCCAGCCGGCTTCCATGGCCTCTTGAATGAAGGGCAGGCTGAACGGGCCGGCGGCCAGCATCATGAGTTCAGCGTAGCGCTGCTGGATTTCACTGCCGCGAATTTTCAGCAAGCCGGCGATGTCGAGTGAGTTTTTGCCTGTTTTTTGCGCTGACAGCACCCGCAGCACCAGCATTTCGAGCGCCACCACGTCGACTTCGAGTTTGGCGATCTCGTCCTTGAAGCGCAGATCACCGTACAGTCCTTCGGCCGTGGCGATGCGCTTCAGGCGCTCGAGTTCGCGCTTGGATCGATTCACGTCAGCGATGTTGGTGCGCTCATGGCTGAGTAAGTGCTTGGCGTAAGTCCAGCCCTTGTTTTCTTCACCAATCAAGTTGCTGGCGGGCACTTTGACGTTGTCAAACCAGACTTCGTTGACTTCGGCTTCGCCGTCGAGCAGCACGATGGGGCGCACCGTGACGCCGGGCGAGGCCATGTCGATCAGCAGGAAGGAAATGCCGGCTTGTGGTTTGCCTTCGTGGTTGGTACGCACCAAGCAAAAAATCCACTCACCGTATTGGCCCAAGGTGGTCCAAGTTTTTTGGCCGTTGACGATGTAGTGGTCGCCTTGACGCTCTGCCTTGCATTGGACGGATGCTAAATCTGAGCCGGCGCCCGGCTCGCTGTAGCCTTGGCTCCACCAGACCTCGCCGCTGGCGATGCCGGGCAAAAAACGTTGTTGTTGCTCGGCGTTGCCAAAAGCCATGATCACCGGCGCCACCATCACCGGGCCAAACGGCACCACGCGTGGTGCGCCCGCCAGCGCGCATTCTTCTTCAAACAAGTGTTTTTGCACGGCGTTCCATCCGGGACCGCCAAACTCGACCGGCCAGCCGTGGCCGAGCCAGCCTTTTTGACCCAAAATTTTGGCCCAGCGTTGCATGTCGTCACGCGACAGGCGCAACGCGTTGTGCACTTTGTGCGCAATGTCGGTAGGCAAATGTGCCTTGACCCAGTCGCGAATGTCTTCGCGAAACTGTTGTTCTTCGGGCGTGAAAGCTAAGTCCATGTGGGTTGTGTCTCCGTCTCTTTGAGCGTTTGTCAGTTGGCAATCCCTCTTTTGTAGCACGTGTGCGGATGGCCAGGCCATAAACTACCGGCCATGACTGAGCGTGTAAAAAATATTGTCGTCCTGATTTCTGGTGCGGGTTCCAACATGGCGGCGCTGATCAGGACGGCGCAACAAGAGAATTGGGACGACCTGCTGGGTGCCCGGGTGGTGGCTGTCATCAGCAACAAACCCGGTGTGGAAGGCTTGGCGCTGGCGCAGACTTTGGGTGTGCCGACCCATGTGCTAAACCACAAGGACTTTGAGTCCCGCGCTGCTTTTGACGCCGCCTTGCAAACGTTGATCGACGCGCATCAGCCTGCGCTGGTGGTGCTGGCCGGCTTCATGCGAATTTTGACGCCGGGTTTTGTGGCGCATTACGCCGGCCGGATGGTGAATATTCATCCGTCCTTGCTGCCGGCCTTCACCGGACTCAACACGCACCAGCGGGCGATTGACGCGGGTTGCCTTGAGGCCGGTGCGACCGTTCACCTGGTCACCGCCGATCTTGACCACGGTCAAATCTTGGCGCAAGCCGCAGTGCCCGTGTTGCCGGGGGACAGCGCAGAGACGTTGGCTGCGCGTGTCTTAGAAAAAGAGCACCTGATTTATCCGCAAGCCATCAAGGCTTTGCTTGCAACTGGTGCAACGCCGCTTTGACAATGCTCTGCGCATCCACACCAAAGTAGGCTCGCAAGGCCGCGCGGGTATCACTGCGGCCAAAGCCGTCTGTCCCCAGCGTCAGGTAAGAGCGGCCGGCTGGTACGAAGGCGCGCACGCTTTCGGGCACGGCGCGCACGTAGTCGGTGGCAGCGATGATTGGACCTCGACTGGTCGACAACTGTTCAGCCACAAAGGCGGATGTGGCCGGCTCGCCATTCAGCATGTGCTTTTGCTGTGCAGCGCCGTCGCGTGCCAACTCGCTCCAACTGGTCACGCTGTAGACCGTGGCGTGAACGCCTTGTTCGGCGAGCAGCTGAGCGGCTTTGATGACTTCTGTCAGGATGGCGCCGGAGCCCATCAAGGTGACTTCGCGTAGCGGATTTTTTGCGTTGCTTTCCTTCGTCGAAGATACCGCTGGAAAGTCCTTGAAGCGGTAGCAGCCGCGGATGATGCCTGCTTCTGAGCCGGGCAGCAGATCGGGCTGTGCGTAGTTCTCGTTCATCAGGGTGACGTAATAAAAAACGTCTTGTTGTTCGACCATCATCTCCTGCATGCCGCGGTCGAGGATGACGGCGAGTTCGGCGCTGAAGGCCGGGTCGTAGGCCTTGCAATTCGGGATGGTTGACGCCACCAAATGACTGCTGCCGTCTTGGTGTTGCAGGCCTTCGCCGCCCAGCGTGGTGCGGCCGGAGGTGGCGCCCAGCAAGAAGCCTCTGGCACGTTGGTCGGCGGCGGCCCAGATCTGGTCGCCGACGCGCTGAAAGCCAAACATCGAGTAATAAATGTAGAAGGGCAGCATGGCCAAGCCGTGAACGCTGTAGCTGGTGGCGGCGGCGGTCCAGCTCGCCAGTGCGCCCGCTTCGCTGATGCCTTCTTCCAAAATCTGGCCGTCAAGGGCTTCCCGGTAACTCAGCACCGAGCCAATGTCTTCGGGCGCGTAACGCTGACCGACGCTGGAGTAAATACCGACTTGCTTGAACAAGTTGGCCATGCCAAAAGTGCGTGCTTCGTCCGCGACGATGGGCACGATGCGCGGGCCCAGCGCGCTGTCTTTGAGCAAGCCGCCGAGCAGCCGCACAAAGGCCATGGTGGTGCTCATTTCCTTGCCGTCTGCTGCCAGCGCAAAGCTGCCGTAGCTGGGCAGCGCGGGAATGTTAATGGGCTCGGCCGTGGTGTCGCGTTTGGGCAAATAGCCGCCGAGCGCCGCCCGCTTGGCTTGCATGTATTGCATTTCGGCGCTGTCGGCGGCGGGTCGGTAAAAGTCAATCCGCTTGGCTTGCTCGTCGCTCAGTGGCAGGTTGAAGCGATTCCGAAATTCGATCAGTTCGTTTTCGTCAAACTTCTTTTGCGAGTGCGTGGTCATCTTGCCCTGACCGGCGCTGCCCATGCCGTAGCCTTTTTTGGTGTGCGCCAAAATCACTGTCGGTTGGCCTTTGTGCTTGGCTGCGGCAGCGTAGGCCGCATGAATTTTCACGAGGTCGTGGCCACCGCGTTTGAGGCGGTCAATCTGCTCGTCAGTCATGCCTTGGGCCAAGCGGGCCAGCTCGGGGTTTTGGCCAAAAAAGGTGTCGCGGTTGAAACGCCCGTCTTTGGCCGCAAAGGTCTGCATTTGGCCGTCGACAGTTTCTGAAAAAGCCTTGGCCAAGGCGCCCGTGACGTCGCGGGCAAACAGGCCATCCCAGTCGCTGCCCCAGACCAGTTTGATGACGTTCCAGCCCGCACCAGCGAAGAGTTTTTCAAGCTCGTCA
>CANFWI010000016.1 GCA_947450675.1 Comamonadaceae bacterium
AAAACGGCTCGCCACACCATCCACCGCCAATGCGCAGACAGCCTCAGGCGCAAAAACAAAATCATGCATACCGATTTCCAACGCCAGAGATTAAAAAGACGAGACCAAGCAGTCCCCGTGGCAACACCAATAGGTGCGCCTTGGACTGTCAGATCAGCAAGGTCGGCCGTTGCGCGCCAACAGCCAGGCCGGTGCGTCTTGCAAGGCCACGGGGCGCAAGAAGCGCTCCATCGCCGCATCGCCGACCGAGGTGGTCATCGGCTGAGTCGACGACGGCCACGGGCCGCCGTGCTGCTGCGCAGCGGTGACCGCCACACCCGTCGGCACGCCGGTGAACAGAACCCGCCCGGCAATCGCCATCGCCGCACGCACCAAGGCTTGGTTGTCAGCCGTCGGCGCGTCAACACCCCACAAGGTCACCGTCAGGCTGCCGCCCACAGCGTGCAAGACCTCAAGCGCTTCGGCCACAGAGGCTGCGCGCACGATCAGGCTGGCCGGGCCAAACAACTCTTCCCGCAATTCAGCCTTGGCAATGAAATTGGGCGCATCCACTTCAGCCAAGAAAGGCCGGGGCGCCTCTGGCTTGCCGGCTTCGTGGAGCAGTGGCTTGGCACCGGCCGCTAGCATGTGAGCCACGCCAGAGTCAAAGGCTTGGCGCATGCCGGGCGTCAACATGGCGTGCGGATTTTGTGCCGCCAAAGCCGTGACCAGCTGGCTCACAAATGCATCGGAGGCGGCGTCCTTGATCAAGATAATCACGCCCGGGCTGGTGCAAAACTGACCGCAACCCAGACTGATCGATCCGGCCAGCAATGTCGCGAGTTCTGCGCCCTTTTCCGCCAGCAGTGCAGGCATTGCCACCACCGGGTTGATCGAGCCGAGTTCGCCATAAAACGGAATCGGCCGGGGTCGCGCTTGGGCCACCGCCTGCAGCGCTGCGCCACCGCGCGTCGAGCCGGTGAAGGCACCTGCCGCCATGGCGGGGTGCTGCACCAAACGAACGCCGACGTCAGAGCCGCCGCCCTGAATAAAACCAATCAGACCGGCGGGCAAGTTCTGTGCACTCAACACTTTTTGTATCAAACCAAAGACCCGGTTTGACAACAGCAAATGGCCAGAATGCGCCTTGACCACAACAGGGCAGCCAGCCGCCAAGGCTGACGCGGTGTCGCCGCCCAAAACAGAAAAGGCGAAGGGGAAATTGCTGGCTGAAAACATAGCGACAGGTCCCAGCGGCACGCGCTGGCGAACCATCGCCGGATGTCCGGCAGGCGGTGGGCCGGCCACAGCCGGGTCGTCCACGCGGTCAAAGGCCAGGCCTTTTTCTGCGATGTCAGCAAAGCGCCGCAACTGAAAAGCGGTGCGATCCAACTCACCATTCAGACGCACCGGGCCAAGCCCGGTTTCTTCGTCCGCCAAACTCACCAAACCTTCACGGTCGGCTTCGAGTGCGCTGGCCAGTCCGCGCAGCAAGTTGCCGCGTGTCTCGCCCGTGCTGGCAGCCCAAGCGTCAAAGGCTTGAGCCGCAGCGCTGGCAGCAGCGTCGACTTGTGCGGAGGTGGTGGCCAGCAGGGGAGCACCGAGCGCTTCGCCCGTGCGGGCTTGGATAGATTGGAGAGTTTTCATGCGGCGTGTGGGTTCAGTGTTGATCGATGCGGTAGCGGTTTTAAAAGTTTTAGCGGCTTATTCAGGCTTGATACCGGCGGTTTTGATGACGCGTGTCCAAGTCTCAATTTCTTTTTTCACGAAGGCGGTGTAGGGCTTGGAGCCCTGCTCAGGAATGATGAAACCAATCGCGCTCATGCGTTGCTTGATGGCGTCCGACTTCATAGCCTGTGCAATAGCCGCTTCGAGCTTGTCAACAATCGGTTGCGGCGTGCCTTTGATGGCCGACAGACCCGACCATGACAGCGCTTCGAAGCCCTTGTAACCCGACTCGGCAATCGTCGGCACATCGGGGTACAGCGGATTACGCTGCGCGCTCGACACAGCAATGGCGCGCAACTTACCAGCCCGGACATACGGCAAGGCTGCGTCTTGGTTGATGAACATCATCGGGATGGTGCCGCCCAGCAGGTCGGTCAACATCGGGCCGCCGCCGCGGTACGAAATACCCGTCATGTTGATGCCGGTAGTTTGCTTGAACAACTCCATCGCCATGTGGCCCGAGGCCGCGTGGGTGAAGCCATAGTCCAGCTTGCCCGGGTTGGCTTTGGCGTAATCGACAACGTCTTTGACAGACTTGTACGGGGTGGCCGGATTCACCACCAAAACGTTCGGGCCGGAGTTGACTTGCGAGATGTGGATGAAATCCGTCATCGAGTTGTACTTGATGTTGGGATCCAAACCGTGCGCCACGGCACTTTGACCGACACCGGTCTGGATCAAGGTGTAGCCATCTGGCGTCATCTTGCTCGCCCTGTCAGTCCCCACGATACCGCCCGCGCCAGCGATGTTGTCGACGATGAAGGGTTGCTTGAGAATCTTGCTGAGCTCATCCGCCAGCATGCGACCCATGGCATCACTGGTGCCGCCAGGTGGGAACGGCACAATGATTTTTACCGGCTTGGTCGGGTAGTCCGACTGGGCCAAGGCAGCGCCGCCGGTTGCAAAAAAACTGATGGCGGCACAAGCCAAGGCGGCCAGGGTAAAGCGTTTTGTCAACATGATGTCTCCGAAAGAAAAACTGGGTTGAAAATTAAACCGCGCCATGCGCTTCTACATACAACGCATACAGTGAGTGGCAGCTGGCCATGTACAAACGGTTGCGCTTCGGGCCACCAAATTCAAGATTCGGGCAGCGTTCAGGCAGCCGAATAAAACCGATCGGTTTGCCAGCTGAATTGAAAATTTTGACACCGTCCATGTCTTCCGACTTGGCCACCGGCAAATGCGCCTTCATGTCACCAGGAACGTCTGTGGCTTCGGCCGCGAAAGCACCACTGAAACCCCAGCCGCACCAGAGGTTACCGTCGCGGTCAACGCGAAAGCCATCGAAAGCACCAGGGCCGTTGGCGTCGATCAACTTGATTTTGTTTGAGCAAGTGCCATCAGCTGCGACGTCGTAGCTCCAAATGCTGCGGTTGGGCGTGCCCTTCCACTCAACCACATAGAGCTTTTTCTCGTCAGGCGAAAAAGCCAAACCGTTCGGGTTCACCAAGTCGGTGATGACGGCGGTCAGCTTGCCGTCTTTGGCAATGCGGTAGACATTGGTGGTGGCTTGCTCTGGCTTGGCGCGCGAACCTTCCCACTCACCATTGATACCGAATATAGGATCAGTGAACCAGATCGTGTCGTCAGACTTGACCACGATGTCGTTCGGTGCATTTAGTTTTTTGCCTTCATAGCTGTCAGCCAGCACCGTCATCTTGCCGTTTTTCTCAGTGCGCACAACGCGGCGTGTCACCGAGTGTTCGCAGGTGATCAAGCGGCCTTGACGGTCACGCGTGTTGCCGTTGGCGTAGTTGACGTTTTCTTTGTGCACCGAGAACTTGTTGGTGGCTTCATCAAACTTCATCAGACGGTTGTTGGGAATGTCACTCAACAGCAAATAACCTGGCTGACCCGCTTTTTCATTTGGGAAATACACCGGACCTTCAGCCCAGCGCATGCCTGTGCCGACCTGCTCTACCGTGCTGCTGTAAATGCGGTATTTGGCAAAGCTCGGATCCAAGATCAGCACCGACGGGTCGGGGTAACGCTGGTTCGGTTTGAAATCAAACGATTGCGCCAGCGCGCCACCACTCAGGGCGGCCAAGCCGGTACTGGCAGCGGCAACAAGAAAGTCGCGGCGGGGTTTGATGTTGTTGTTTGTCATGTCTATGTCTCCTATGTCGTTAGTGATTTGATTTCTTCAGCGATCCAACGCCGGGCGTTTTGGATTGAAGCTCCAACCCGGAATCAGGCTTTGCATGGCCATGGCGTCGTCGCGCGCGCCCAAGCCGTGTTGCTTGTACAAGAGGTGGGCTTTTTCAACCTCGACCATGTCAAGCTCAACACCCAGCCCCGGTTTTTTAGGCACTTGCACGTGACCCCCGACGATCTGCAAAGGCTCTTTGGTCAGACGCTGACCGTCTTGCCAGATCCAGTGCGTGTCAATGGCCGTCACCCGACCCGGCGCAGCCGCGCCCACGTGCGTGAACATGGCCAAAGAGATGTCAAAGTGATTGTTCGAATGCGAGCCCCAAGTCAGCCCCCAGTCACGGCAGGTTTGCGCCACGCGGACTGAGCCAGCCATGGTCCAAAAATGCGGGTCGGCCAATGGAATGTCGACCGACTGCAACGACAAGGCATGACTCAGTTGCCGCCAGTCAGTCGCAATCATGTTGGTGGCGGTGGGCAGACCGGTGGCGCGCCTGAATTCGGCCATCACCTCGCGGCCTGAAAAACCGTCTTCAGCGCCGCACGGGTCTTCAGCGTAAGCCACCACACCGCGCAGGTCGCGCATCAACGTGATGGCGTCTTTCAGCAACCAGCCGCCGTTCGGGTCCAGCGTGACGCGGGCGTGGGGAAAGCGCTCGTGCAAGGCGCACACGGCCTCAATTTCTTCGGCGCCGCGCAAGACGCCGCCTTTGAGTTTGAAGTCGTTGAAACCATAGCGTTCGCGGGCGGCTTCTGCCTGCCGCACCACGGCCTTGGCGTCCATGGCTTTTTCGTGGCGCAAGCGGAACCAGTCGTTGTCTGCGCCGGGGTCGCTCACGTAATCCAGTTGGGTCTGGCTGCGGTCACCGACATAAAACAAGTAACCCAGCATTTCCACCGACTCACGCTGCTGGCCTTCGCCCAGCAAGGCCGCCACCGGCACCCCAAGGTGCTGCCCGAGCAAGTCCAGCAAGGCTGATTCGATGGCGGTGACCGCGTGAATCGTGGTGCGCAAGTCAAAGGTTTGCTGGCCACGCCCACCACTGTCTCGGTCAGCGAATTGCTGTTGCACCTGCTGCAAGATGCGCTGGTGCGCGCCGATGGGTTGGCCGACAACCAGTTGCCCGGCATCCTCCAAAGTCTGCGTGATCTTCTGACCGCCGGGCACTTCGCCCACACCCGTGCGTCCATCGCTGTCGGTCAGGATCAACAGGTTCCGGGTGAAGAACGGGCCATGCGCCCCGCTCAAATTCAGCAACATGCTGTCGCGGCCGGCGACGGGGATCACGCGCAAAGCGGTGATAACGGGCGTGGGGTGTTTGGACATCAATCGAGCTCAGCTTGTGATCACTGAGGGCCAAGCTTTTTGATCAGTGCGGCCAAGGCCTCCATCTCGGCAGGCTTCAAGTCTGTCAGCGGCGCACGCACCGGGCCAGCGTCATGGCCGACCAGCTTGGCGCCCGCTTTGATGATGCTCACGCCGTAGCCTGCCACCTTGTTACGGATGTCCAAGTAAGGCATGAAAAATTCACGCAGCAAATGGTGCTGAGTCGCCAAATCGTCAGCTGCAACAGCGTGGTAAAAATCCATCGCCGTCTTAGGGATGAAGTTGAAGACGGCCGACGAGTACACCGGGGTGCCGAGTGCTTTGTAAGCGGCGGCATAGACCTCAGCCGTCGGCAGGCCGCCCAAGTAGGCGAAGCGGTCGCCCATCTTCATGTAGATCGACGACATGGTTTCGATGTCGCCGACGCCGTCTTTGAAGCCAATCAGGTTCGGGCAGCGATCGGCCAAAATAGTCAGCGACTCCGGGGTCAGCTTGCAGACATTTCGGTTGTAAACAATCACACCGAACTTGACGCTTTTGCAGACCTGCTCAACGTGGGCGATCAAGCCCTCTTGTCCGGCTTCGGTCAGGTAATGCGGCATCAACAAAATGCCGTGTGCGCCTTGGCGCTCAGCTTCTTGCGCGCACTCGATGGCAAAACGCGTCGGGCCACCAGCGCCCGCAATGATCGGCACGATGCCCTTGCAGGTCTCGACCGCAGTTTTGATGATGGTTGGGTATTCGTGGCCCGTCAGCGAGAAAAACTCGCCAGTGCCGCCCGCCGCAAACAAGGCCGAAGCTCCGTAGGGCGCCAGCCACTCCAAACGGGCCGCGTAGCCCTTGGCGTTGAAGTCGCCTTGGGCGTCAAAGTCAGTCACAGGAAACGACAGCAAACCGCTGGACATGATGGTTTTGAGTTCTTGCGGATTCATGGAATGCTTCTTTCAGTGTTGGGACAGAGTTGTGAGGGTGCGACCAAGAATTGACACCAATTCAAGTCATCGTACAACCGATATCTTATCTTTGACAGGCGCGCTGTCAAGCAAATCTTGAAGGCATGGACCTCATGACCCAAGATGTCAGACTCCGGCCTTAAACTGCAAACTAGCTTTACTGCACTGCCCCGACCATGAACCAAGCCCTTCTTCAAAACGACAGCAAGGCCACGCTACCGGAGCGAATTTACGCACGCGTGGTCGAGGCTATTCTGCGCGGCGACTACGCGCCCAGAGGGAAATTACCCACTGAAGGCGAGCTGGCCAGCCAATTTGGCGTGTCCCGGCCGACGGTGCGTGAAGCCCTGTCGCGCTTGCGCTCAGACGGCATCATTGACTCCAAGCGCGGCTCTGGCAGCTTTGTGATTCGCGCCCCGGGCACGCCGGCCATCCCGCCCACACCGATCAAAAGCTTAGCCGACATTGAGCGTTACTACGCCTACCGCAGTTGCCTCGAGATGGGTGCGGCTGCGGGTGCAGCGGAGTTTCGGGAAGCCGCCGACTTGACTGCGCTGCGTGCTGCATTCGACGCTTTACATGCCGCCATGGAGAAAGGCAGGTCAGGTGCCGACGAAGATGTTCAGTTTCATTTGGCCATCGCCCGAGCGTCCCACAACCCGTTTTTTGTGACCGCCATCGAGACCAGCGTCGCCCCGATTCGGCAGTTCATTGAACTGGCGCGCCACGTCACTGACAAGAAAAGCGCCGAGCGCGTGCGCACCACGCAAGCCGAGCACCAAGCGGTCATCGACGCCATCGTGCGCCGGTCTCCGGCCGATGCCGCAGACGCCATCCGCCTGCATGTGCTGAATGCCAAACGGCGTATTTTTGAGACTACACCAGCGCCTTGAGCCTGACTGCAAAGGCTCTTGGCACCAATAAAGTTGCTTGACAACTTTACAAGTTGTCAGATAATTATTTGATCGCGGTCCTGCCCCGCCATCACTCATAAGACGCTATGCCAAACCAAACCACCGCGCCCCAGCCCATCATCATCCGCATGCACGCGCTTGACAACGTGGCGATCGTGGCCAATGACGGCGGCCTGCCCGCAGGCACCCAACTGCCCGACGGTCTGCTCTTGGTCAACGCGGTGCCGCAGGGTCATAAGGTCGCGCTGGTCGACTTGAAAGCCGCAACGCCGGTGCTGCGCTACGGCATCCCGATTGGTTATGCGCTGAAAGACATTCCCGCCGGCAGCTGGGTCCACGAGCGGCTGCTCGACATGCCGTCGGCCCGTAGCCTCGACAACTTGCCCGTCGCCACCGTCAAGCCGCCGCCCATGGCGCCGCTGGAAGGTTACACCTTTGAAGGCTATCGCAACGCCGACGGTTCGGTCGGTACGCGCAACATTCTGGCCATCACGCAAACCGTTCAGTGCGTCGCCGGCGTCACCGACTTTGCCGTGCAACGCATCAAGGCCGAGCTGCTGCCCCGCTTTCCCAACGTCGACGACGTGGTGGCGCTGGAGCACGGCTACGGCTGCGGCGTGGCGATTGACGCGCCCGACGCCATCATCCCGATCCGCACCCTGCGCAACATCAGCCTGAACCCCAACTTTGGCGGCGAAGTGATGGTCGTCAGCTTGGGCTGCGAAAAACTCCAGCCGGAGCGCTTGCTGCCACCCGGCAGCATCCCGCTGATCGATGTGCGCAGCGGGGCCGGCAACAACGCAGAGGCCAAGCTGGACGTGGTTTGCCTGCAAGACGATGCGCACGTCGGCTTCATGTCGATGGTCGAATCCATCCTGCGACAAGCCGAGCAACACCTGCAACGCTTGAACGCCCGCCGCCGTGAAACTGTGCCGGCGTCTGAGCTGGTGGTCGGCGTGCAATGTGGCGGCAGCGATGCCTTCTCTGGCGTCACGGCCAACCCGGCGGTGGGGTTTTGCACCGACTTGCTGGTCCGTGCCGGCGCCAGTGTGATGTTTTCAGAAACCACCGAAGTCCGCGACGGCATCGATCAGTTGACCTCACGCGCCACCACACCCGAGGTCGCGCAAGCGATGATCCGCGAGATGGCTTGGTACGACGCTTACCTGCAACGCGGCGGTGCAGACCGCAGCGCCAACACGACGCCAGGCAACAAAAAAGGCGGCTTGTCGAACATCGTCGAAAAAGCCATGGGCTCCATCGTCAAATCGGGCTCGGCCCCCATTGCCAATGTCTTGGCTCCCGGCGAAAAACTCACAGCCAAAGGGCTGACGTACGCCGCCACGCCCGCCAGCGACTTCATTTGCGGCACCTTGCAATTGGCCGGCGGCATGAACCTGCATGTTTTCACGACCGGACGTGGTACACCCTACGGCTTGGCGGCGGTTCCCGTCATCAAAGTCGCCACGCGCAGCGACTTGGCCAAGCGTTGGCATGACCTGATGGACATCAACGCAGGCACCATCGCCACCGGCGAAAAGACCATTGAAAACGTCGGCTGGGAGCTTTTTGAGATGATGCTGGAAGTCGCCAGCGGCCGCAAAAAAACCTGGGCCGAACACTGGAAATTGCACAACGCACTGGTGCTGTTCAACCCGGCCCCCATCACCTGAAGTCCACCATGAACAACGAGTCACCGCCCACAAAAATCTTCAGCCCTGTTTGGGTCAGCGGTTTAGCGGCGTTGGGGGTGGCCGTTACGGGGGGTCTGCTGACCGAGATCGGACCTTGGTACAAAAGCTTGGTTCAGCCAGCCTTCAAACCGCCAGATGTGTGGTTTGGCCCGGTCTGGACAACGATTTTTATATTGGCCGCCGCCTCTGCTGCAGTGGCGTGGAAACAGGCGCCAGACCGAACCAGCCGGTGCTGGTTGGTCGGGCTGTTTGCGCTGAATGCGGGCCTGAACACGCTTTGGAGCTTGTTGTTCTTCAAACTGCACCGGCCTGACTGGGCCTTGCTTGAAGTCGGCTTTTTGTGGCTCTCCATCGCCACACTGATGTGGACGATGAAAAGCTACTCAAGCCGGGCCAGTGCCCTGTTGTGGCCCTATTTGTTGTGGGTGTCGTTCGCGACCGCAATCAACTACGCCACCGTGCAACTCAACGGGCCATTCAGCCCTGTATTTTGATCAGGCCTTTTTGGCGTAGGCGCTGCACCAGCCGTTAGCGGCGACCTGCTTGCCGGCAAACAGGGCGCAACCGCCGCTCGCGTCAGCTGGCTTACCTGTGTACAGCTGGCAGTTAGCGCACTTCTGGGCGGCTGCGTGCTTAGGGTACTTCTTGGCGTCGACCTTGGTGGTGTCTGCGGCATAGCCCAGAGCCACGGCTTGTGGGTCTTTTTCGTCAACCTTGGCCTGAGCCATGGCTTGCGATGCGATCACTGCGGTGGATGCAACGGCGACTTGCATCATGAAGACTCGGCGGTTTGTGTTTTGCATGGCTTGAACTTTTTAAATGGTTACGGAAATCGGAATTCTAGGCCAATCAAATCGAGGAAATCGGTCCTGTCTTGAGGCACTTCAGCCTGATCTGCCAGTTTTTCTGGGCTTGCTGAGCTTTTTTCAATTAACTTGCCTCAGAATATTGCTCAGGCAGAAACAGTTTCGCCGCCCGGCACTGCCGGTCTCTAATGTTTACCCATCCAAGGACTTGCATGAAATTCTCAATTCTGATGACCGCGGCCCTCCTCGCTGCAGGAATCACCACCGGCGTCAGCGCACAAACACTGAAAAAAATTGCCGACGGCAACAAAATCACGGTGTCTTACCGAGAGTCGTCGATACCCTTCAGCTACCTGACAGGTTCAAGCAAGGCCGTCGGATTTTCGGTGGAACTCACCGACGCCATCATTGACGACGTGCGCAAGAAACTGCAAAAACCAAATCTTGAAGTGGCTACGATGCCAGTCACCTCGCAGAACCGCATTCCCTTGCTGATGAATGGCACCTACGACCTAGAGTGCGGTTCAACCACCAACAATTCCGCGCGGGGCAAAGATGTCGCCTTCTCCATCAATATGTTTTACACCGGCACGCGGCTGCTGACCAAGAAAACGTCAGGTGTCAAAAACTACGCTGACCTCGCCAAGAAAACCGTGGCCAGCACCACCGGCACCACCAACGCCCAGGTCATCCGCAAGTACAACGCCGATAAAAACTTGGACATGCAAGTCATCCTGGGCAAAGACCACGACGACTCCTTGCTGTTGGTTGAAAGTGACCGCGCCGCCGCCTTTGCCATGGACGATATTTTGCTGTTTGGTTTGATGGCGAACTCGAAGAACCCAGCGTCGCTGCAAGTCGTAGGCGACTCACTGCAAGTGGAACCCTACGCCTGCATGCTGCGCAAAGACGACCCCGAGTTCAAGGAACTGGTGGATGGTGCGATTGCCCGCCTCATGAAGTCCGGTGAATTTACCAAGATGTACAGCAAGTGGTTTGAGTCTCCCATTCCGCCAAAAGGCACCAACTTGAGCCTGCCCATGAGCCAACCCCTCAAAGACAACCTGAAAGCCATGAGCGACAAGCCCGCCATGTGATGCGTGCTGGGCCAGCAGGTCGTATCTGTTGGCCCATACGCTGCCCCGGTCAGGGCAACTCCCACCTTGAGAACTTTGCGAAAGTCTGAAACAAATGCTTGTCGAACAACGCACTTACACCACGCATCCCGGCAAATGGCGGGACTATCTGAGTCTGTATGAAAAAGAAGGCCTGCAGATTCAGCTGCGCATTCTCGGCCGCATGGTCGGCTACTACTACACCGATATCGGCGAGTTGAACCAGATCGTCCACATGTGGGCTTATGAAGATCTGGCAGACCGCACCCATCGCCGCAGCGAGTTGGGGAAGGACGCGAACTGGCAAGCCTATGTCGTCAAGATGCTGCCCTTGTTGCAAAGCCAGACTTCGAAGATCATGGTGCCCGCACCATTTTTTGAACCCACCTGGAAGCCACTCTGACCCAGGCAACTGTCCTGCGCTCAAGCAAGGGCCGTTGGACAGGCGTCAACTGAAACTTCGGCCTGCAGGCGGCGTTCAAATTCCGAGGGTTTGAACAACATCAGCCGCAAGGACGCTTTCACATTTTCCAAGCGCGGATCTTCGGCATGGGCATCGTCAGTGGTGTCGTTGATGCAGAAAAAATCAAGCGAGCCAAATTGCTCGGCGAGCAATTTGAGCTCCGCACCCTGATCGAGTTCGCCAGTAGACACATAACGGTGTCGGTAGTTTTTGACGCGGGCCATGCCATGCGCCAGCGCCCAGCGAAGCACAAAGTCCGAGACGATGGTGGGCTTGTCCCAGATCCTGAACACGGTCGAGCGGACGCCTTCAAAAAGTTCGACGGCTTCTACTTCAAGCTCCCAGAGCAGCGACTTGAGCATGGGCCGAGGCGAATGCGCAAAAGTCCGAAAGGTGCTTTTGTAAAGTGGGTCCATGGCCCGTCGTGGCTTGGCGACGATGCCCGACACCGGCAAAGTGGCCGCTTTATGGGCCAGCCATTGATTCGACAACCTGCAGGCGTTCTCGGGTGCCGTCGCATCGGTTTGCAAAACATCATCAGAGACTTCCGGGTCGTCAGACCAAGTCACGTAAAAACCACCGGGCCAGAACCAGTCATCAAGGTTGACGGGAGCACCGAAAAAAACGTCATCGTTGAAATAAAAATAACGCTCGGAGAGCCCCGGAATACGGTGAATGTAGGACTCGATATTGCTGGAGTCGAAGGTTGGCAATGAGACTTCGGGGATCAGTTCACGGTGGTCTACCAGCGTCATGCGGTCGGACGCTTTCAGCCAGTCGGGCGTCTGTCCGTCGGTGACGAGATAGATGTGGCCGTGGTCTGGAAAAAACCTCTCCAGCGCACGCAAACTGTAGAGAAGTTCGTCGTTGTCACGAAAACGCCCTTCAACGTTGCCAAACTTGGCAATCGCTTCGCTGCCGTCAGCGCCGAGCTTTCGCATCGCATGGCGGCGTTTGGCGCGCCAGCCCAAGTCCTGTCCGTCTACCCAAAGATAAACGATGTCAACAGGCGAATCATCGGGCGTGGCCGGCAGGTCATGGCGCATGGGTAAGGTGAGTGCGGTGAGTGCGGTGCCTGCTGAGTCAGGCTTCGAAAAAAGAGCTCAAGTGTAGTGAACTCAGTCAACGGCTGCATCAGCCCACATCACGCCCACAGCGCCCAAGGTGTTGATGGCCTGAAAAAATCGGCGAACTGAAGCGACTGGCCTACAGACCACGTCGAACAAGCCCGGCAAATATTTCCCCGTCTGCCCATGAAACTGGTTTCTATTTGTATGTCGACGCGCACTCCGATCAGCCCATCCCATTCCATTTATTTTTTAAATATTGACACGTTTTGAAAAAAAAATACCACATGTCGACCACCGAGATCCGCAAGGAGAACCCAGTCCGTGAGTTAATTCCTAGGAACTCCGCGATGGATCGAATCTCCGCCAAGGGCCTGCGGCGGCGCGGCGATGTTCGCTCGTTTTTTGAAAGAACGGCGCACCCTAACTCTGCTATCGAAGCCGCGGCCGTCCTTGACCACAGATCACGGATGAGCATGGTGCCGATGACAGGCGGCTTGTCACCCGTGTCATTGGGTTTGGCTCTGGTTGACTGGGCCAGCCACTTGGCAGCCTCACCGGGCACCTTGTCGCGTTTGACAACACAGGGAAGCATTGCTCTGATGCTGGCGATTCAATATGCGCTCATCGGCAAAGGCGATCCCTCGGCAGATCCGCGTTACGCCGACAAAGAGTGGCAAACGTGGCCCTTCTGCGCGCTGGCCAGCACACACGGCGTGGCTGAAACGTGGTGGAAAGAAGCCACCGTGCTGCGCGGCATGGAGCACCATCACGAAGACATGGTGCAGCTGTTGTCGCGGCAATGGCTGGACATGTTGGCACCCAGCAATTGGCCTTGGTCGAATCCCAAAGTCATCAAAACCACCCTCGACAGTCAGGGCGCTAATTTGTTACGCGGTGCAGCCCATGCGTATGACGACTGGCGCCAAAGTCAGGGTCTGTTACCACTCAAACCAGAAGAACATGTTTACCGTCCGGGGCAGGAAGTTGCGTGCACACCCGGTGAAGTGGTGTACCGCAACCACCTTGTGGAGTTGATTCAATACACGCCCACCACGCGCAAAGTGCAACGCGAGCCACTGTTCATCGTGCCCTCGTGGATCATGAAATACTACATTCTTGATCTTTCTCCGCACAACTCCATGGTGCGTTACATGGTGGACCAAGGGCATACCGTGTTCATGCTGTCGTGGCGCAACCCAGATGAGTCTGACGCGCTGCTCGACATGCAAGACTACGTGGAACTTGGGGTGCTGGAATCACTGGCGGTCATCACCGAAAGATGCGGCGGTATTCCTATCCACAGCGTAGGCTATTGCTTAGGCGGCACGCTGCTGACGATGGCCGCAGCGGCACTGGCCAGACCCGGCGGTGTACACCATGCGCCGATTGCACCCCTGGCATCGATGACTCTGCTGGCGGCCCAGCTGGACTTTCGTGACGCCGGCGAGATGGGCGTGCTGCTCGATGAAGCGCAGGTCGCCCTGATCGAAGACATCATGGCCGAGCGTGGTTTTTTGACCGGTCACCAAATGGCGGGCTCGTTCCAGTTCTTGAGAGCGCGCGACTTGGTGTGGTCTGCACGCATGCGTGAATACCTGCTGGGCGAGCCAGACGTGCCAAACGACTTGATGGCGTGGAATGCCGACGTCACGCGCATGCCGGCAGTCATGCACGCCAACTACCTGCACAGCCTGTACCTGCACAATGATCTGGCCGAGGGACGCTACGAGGTTCTGGGCGAGCCCGTTTCGCTCGGCGACCTGCAGTTGCCGATATTCGCTGTGGGCACCTTGAAAGACCACGTGACCCCTTGGCGCTCGGCCTACAAAGTGAAGCGCTTGGTGCGTGCTGATGTGACCTTTGTCTTGACCAGTGGTGGTCACAACGCCGGCGTGGTGTCAGAGCCAGGTCATGCCGGCCGTGACTACCAGTTGCTGCTCACCAAAGCGACCGATCGACGGCTATCACCTGAAGCGTGGAAGCAACAAGCACCGCATTTCAACGGCTCTTGGTGGCCCTCATGGCATGAGTGGCTGGTGGCGCACGGCAGCGGCATGGCACCGGCACGCCAGCTATCGCCCCTAGATTCAGTCGGGCCTGCACCTGGGGAGTATGTGATGACGCGGTATCGGGATTGATCTGCTCAAAAAATACCGAATGATCAACTCACCACTGCCTGTTGGCCTGCCATCTTGATCGGGCTTGACTCAATGGTTTTTTTTGAAGACTTGCGCGTTGCACGCGAAGGTATTTTTTCATTGGGATTTTGGGCGCTGCAAGTTTACCGATTCGGGCATTTGCGTTACCGATTTCACTCCAAACTCGTGCGCTATCCGCTCGGTGTTTTGCATGGCGTGCTGGCCAAACTTGCTGAAATTTTGTGCGGTGTGACGATTGGTGTGGCGGCCAAAATTGGCCGCAGATTGGTCATCGAACATTCCGGCGCCATCGTGATCCATGGCAATGCCGTGATCGGCGATGACTGCATCATTCGCCAGGGTGTGACCATTGGCAACCGGCGCATGGACAGGCCGCTGGAGGCACCTCACATTGGCAGTCGCGTGAACATTGGCGCTGGCGCAAAAATATTAGGTGCGGTGCAAATCGGTAACGACGCCGAGATAGGCGCCAACGCAGTGGTCCTCTGCGATGTCCCGGCAGGTGCTTTGGCCGTGGGTGTTCCGGCTCGGATTATTCTCAGAGAGAAACCCAGGGAAGCTGCCTGAAACCGTCACTCCGGCGTCGGCTGACGCGTCAACCCAGAGTCGTGTCCAGCACCATCATGATGGCAAAGCCAACCATCAAACCAATCGTGGCCGACGTTTGATGGCCGTTGCGGTGGGTTTCGGGTATGACCTCATGCGAGACCACAAACAGCATCGCGCCAGCGGCCAAGCCCAGACCCACCGGGTAAGCCATGGCCGAACTGCCGACCAGACTGACCCCGATCAACGCACCGATGGGTTCCAGCAAACCACCCAATGCGGCAACGCCAATCGACTTCCAGGCGCTGGTGCCAATGGAGCGCAGCGTCATGGCGACGGCCAGTCCTTCAGGAATGTCTTGCAGGGCGATCGCGGTGGCCAAGGGCAAACCGACGCTCAAGTCGCCTTGCGCAAAGCTCACGCCGACGGCCATCCCTTCTGGCAAGTTGTGAATGGCCACTGCCATCACAAAGAGCCAGACCCGATTACAGCGTTCATTGCCAGGGCCACAAGGACCTGTTTGAGCGTGTTCGTGCGGCGTGAACTGGTCCAACCCCAGCATCAGCATGACGCCCAGCGCCATGCCCAAGACAACCAACACAGCGCCACCCACAGCAGTGCCGGTGAATTTTTCGCCGGCCGCAAGACCCGGCAGCAACAAAGAAAAAGCCGCGGCGGCCAGCATCATGCCGGCAGCAGCCCCGAGCATCACGTCTTCGGTTTTCTGCTTTAAGCCACTCAAAAAGAGCACGGGCATGGCCCCCAAGGTGGTGGCCAGCAAACCCGCCAGGCCACCCCACAAGGCCCACCGAACGGTGTCATTTCCAGCGGCATTCAACCAAACCTCGCCCTGCAACAACAGCGCCACCACGCCCAGCAAGGAAATACCAAAACCAACCAAGACTTTGGGATGGCTTCGGGCGTGGTCTTGGATCAACTGAGACCAAGCAGGAGGGCTGACGGCGTTAGACATGAATCGCTTCTTATTGTTGTGCGCGGCTAAACGCTTGCAGCCTGGGTGGACTCACCAGCCTACTCGTAAACCACCTGCGCCAAGCCCTTGTCCGCCTGCGCCATCCAGCTGGCCAGCGCGGCGTCTGTTGGGTAGAACTTCGCAGCGTCGCCGAGTTGAAGTTCAGCTGTCGCGCCATCGCGGCGCAGGCTTAAGCGCACTGACAAGCCGCGCAAGACTTCGCTCTCATCCAACGCTGAGAGTTCGCGCCTAGGCGGGAAGTCTTTGACGAGGCGTGGAATGTCGGGTGCACTACCGTTGACGGCCACTCGCAGGTATTTTCCGAAGCGGCAACGCGCTTCTTCCAAGTCCCAGACCTGTGTGACCTTCAGGCGAAAACCGCCGGCAAAACGGTCTGGCTGCAAGCTGGCCTGAACGATGACGAGTTCGTCGTCTTTGAGCTGGTTGCGGTGGGCGTTGAGCACGTTTTCATCGGCGGTGGCTTCAATCACGGCCGTCTTGTCGTCGAGCTTGAACAAAGCCAGTTTGCCGCGCTGGCCGTTGATGACGCGCAAGTCATTGACGATCGCCGCAATGAGTTGCGGCTCGCGTGAATCGATCAAGTCTTCAATCTTGCGCTTGGCGAACTTGCGCACTTCGAGCTCGACCGCGTCAAACAAATGGCCCGACAAATAAAAGCCAACCGCCGTTTTTTCGTAGGTCAGCCGCGTTTTCACACCCCAAGGCATGACTTCGACCAATGGCGGTTCTTGCGTGCTGGCCGCATGCGAGTCCGACATGTCGAACAGCCCGCCTTGGTTGGCATTGGCCTGCGTGGCGGCAGAGAATTCAAAGGCGCGGTCAACAGAGGCCAGCAGCTCGGCGCGGTTCAGGTGCAGGTTGTCAAACGCGCCAGCCTTGATGAGCGCCTCCACCGTGCGCTTGTTGAGTTTGGACTTGTCGACACGCACGCAAAAATCATAGAGCGAGGTGAAAGGGCCGCCCTCCTCGCGGGCTGCAACCATCGCGGCAATGGCTTGCTGGCCGGTGCCTTTGATGGCGCCCAAGCCGTAGCGGATGCTTTTGTCGGTGATCGGCTCAAAGCGGTAATGCCCACGATTGACGTCGGGCGACTCGAAGCTGATGCCCATCTTCACGGCATCCCCAAACAGAATTTTCAGCTTGTCGGTGTCGTCCATTTCCACCGTCATGTTGGCGCAGAAAAACTCGGCCGTGTAATGCACCTTGAGCCAAGCCGTGTGATATGCCAGCAACGAGTACGCGGCGGCATGCGACTTGTTGAAACCGTAGCCGGCGAACTTCTCCATCAAGTCAAACACTTCGTCGGCCTTGGCTTCGACGATGTAATTCTTCGCCGCGCCATCACGGAAGATCTGGCGGTGCTGGGCCATCTCATCCGCATCTTTTTTACCCATGGCACGGCGCAGCATGTCGGCGCCGCCCAGCGTGTAGCCGCCCAGAATCTGCGCGGTCTGCATCACCTGCTCTTGATACACCATGATGCCGTAGGTTTCCGACAACATCTCGGCCACCAGCGGATGCGGGTAGATGACTTCTTCGCGGCCCTGCTTGCGCGCCACGAAGGTGGGGATCAAATCCATCGGGCCGGGTCGGTACAGCGCGTTCAGCGCGATCAGGTCTTCAAGGCGGGTCGGGCGCGCGTCTTTCAGCATGCGCTGCATGCCGCTACTTTCAAACTGGAACACCGCCTCGGTCTTGCCGTCTGCAAATAATTTGTAGACCTTGGCGTCATCCAGCGGCAGGTTTTCAAAGGCAAAGTTTTCTTGCCCTGCGTGGCGCTTCATGATGAACTCGCGCGCAATTTCAAGGATGGTCAGCGTGGCCAAACCCAAGAAGTCGAACTTCACCAGGCCAATCGCCTCAACGTCATTTTTGTCGTACTGGCTGACCGCCGAGTCGCTGCCGGGTTGCTGGTAAAGCGGGCAAAAATCTGTGAGTTTGCCGGGTGCAATCAACACACCACCGGCGTGCATGCCGACGTTGCGCGTCAAGCCTTCAAGCTTGCGTGCCAGCTCCAACAGCGTGCGCACGTCTTCTTCTTTGCTTTCGCGCTCGGCCAAGATGGGTTCGGCCTCGACCGCATAAACCATCTTGTCGTTTTTGTCCCGATCAGCTGGCGGCAACTGTAGCGAAACAGCTTGCCCCGGTTTGTTCGGAATGAGCTTGGAAATGCTGTCGCAAAAGCCATAAGGAAAGTCCAGCACTCGGCCGACGTCGCGGATCGCCGCTCTAGCCGCCATGGTGCCGAAGGTGACGATCTGGCTGACGGCTTCTTTGCCGTATTTGTCTTTGACGTAGTCAATCACGCGGTCGCGATTGGTCTGGCAAAAGTCGATGTCGAAGTCGGGCATCGAGACCCGTTCAGGGTTCAAAAATCGCTCAAACAGCAAGTTGTATTGCAGCGGATCTAAGTCCGTGATGCGCAGCGAATAAGCCACCAAAGAACCAGCACCAGAACCCCGCCCCGGCCCGACCGGGCAGCCGTTGTTCTTGGCCCAGTTGATGAAGTCACCAACGATCAAAAAGTAGCCCGGAAAGCCCATCTTCAAGATCACGTTGATCTCAAAATCCAGACGCGCCACGTACTCGGGCCGCTTGCTTTCGCGCAGCTGTTCATCGGGATACAGATGCAGCAGACGCTCGTTCAAACCTTCATGCGAGGCGTGCCTGAAGTACGCGTCAATTGGCAAATGCACGCCGTTCACTTCGGGCGTCGGGTAGTCGGGCAACATCGGCTTGCCGAGGTCGAGCACCAGATTGCAGCGCTTGGCGATTTCAAGCGAATTGGCCAGTGCCGACGGGATGTCGGCAAACAGCTCGGTCATCTGCGCCTGCGACTTGAAATACTGCTCACGCGTGAACTTGCGCACGCGCCGCGCGTTGCCCAGAATCTCACCCTCAGAAATACACACGCGCGCTTCATGCGCCTCGTAGTCGTCATAGGTCAAAAACTGCACCGGGTGCGTGGCCACCACCGGCAGTTTGAGCCGCGCGGCCAACTGCACAGCAGCCACCACATGACGCTCGTCATCAGCACGCTCAGCGCGCTGCAATTCCAGGTAAAAGCGGTGCGGGAACAGGCCCGCAAAATACAAGGCACATTCCATCGCGCGGGTTTGGTCGCCTTGCACCAAGGCTTGGCCCACAGCGCCCGTTTGAGCACCTGCCAAAGCAATCAGGCCTTCGCCCAACTCTTGCAACCATTCGAGCTTGATGACGGCTTGGTCGCGCACCACGTTTTTAGTCCAAGCGCGGGTCAACAGCTCAGACAGATTCAGGTAGCCGCGGCGGTCTTGCACCAAGAGCAACAGCCGGGCGGGCGGTGCGCTGGCGTCCTTGCCGGGCACCTCGACCCAGACGTCGGCACCGATCAAGGGCTTGACGCCCTTGCCACGCGCTTGCTTGTAGAACTTGACCGTGCCAAAAAGATTCGACAGGTCGGTGATGGCCAGAGCTGGCTGCTGGTTGGCCGCTGCGGCGGCCACAATTTCATCGATCCGATTGGTGCCGTCGACAACGGAAAACTCGGTATGAATACGCAAATGAACAAACATGCGAATCATTTTAGGCGTCACTTTGACCGACTCAGGGGCTTGCCAAAAATCGATTTTTCAGTCTTTTCTTACAATCCGCTCACCATGACCATTCTGAATATTGCGGCCTACCGGTTTGTCAGCCTCACAGGCCTCCCCGCCTTGCAAAGCGTCATCTGCAAAGCACTCGAAGGCAGCGCGATCAAGGGCACGGTATTGCTTGCCGAAGAAGGCATCAATCTATTTTTGGCGGGAGAGGCCGGCGAAGTGAACGCTTTTATGGCTTGGCTGCGCGACGACAGCCGATTCGCGGGTCTAGCAGTCAAAGAAAGCTGGTCGGACACCCAGCCCTTCAAAAAACAGCTGGTGAAAATCAAGCCGGAAATCATCCGCATGAACCACCCGGCGATTCAGCCTGCCAGCGGCCGGGCGCCGGCGGTTGACGCGATCACCCTGAAACGCTGGCTGGACCAAGGCCACGACGATCACGGCCAAGCCGTGGTCACTCTTGACACGCGCAACGCTTTTGAAGCGGATTGCGGCACCTTTGCCGGCGCGATCGACTGGCGCATCGACAAGTTCACGGAGTTTCCAGACGCCTTCAAAAACCACCAAGAGGCGCTACAAGGCAAGACCGTCGTGAGCTTTTGCACGGGAGGCATTCGCTGCGAAAAAGCCGCTATTTTGATGCGCGAAGCCGGGCTGACCGATGTCTTCCAACTCGACGGCGGCATCCTGAATTATTTTGAGCAAATCGGCCAAGCGCATTACACCGGCGGCTGCTTTGTCTTTGACGACAGACGCGTGGTCGACGCGGCCTTGGCGCCGCGGCCGGAGCTCGTCGGCGCTATCGAGGCCTGAGCTGGGCAGGCGAAAAAGGGAGTTTGCCCCCCGGCCAACGCAGGTTCTGCCGCAGACAAGCAAAATAAATACATGCCCTTATTTAGTCACTCCCCCGCTTTATCTCGGACAGACGACTTGGCTGCGCTGGCTCAGCGTCACGCCCGCACGCGCCAGCAAACCGTTTACTTGAAACGGGCCGCGACTTCAGCCACACGCTGACCAAACGCACGTGCGTTGGCCAAGTCGCCGAGCAGCATCTCGCTGGCACCGGCGTCTGACGGCGACTGCGCCATGGCGCCACTGGACGAACCCAAAAAGTTGGGGTCATTACGGTCAGCGGCCTTGCTGTTGCTCGGCAAGAGGCCCTGACTGATCCAGATACCGCTGTGCTGCATGGCCAGTGTGAACAGGTAAGTCAACGTCGAGGCCTTGTCGCCGTTCAGGGACGCGCTGTTGGTGAAGCCGGCAAACAGCTTGTCCTTCCACGACTGAGTGAACCAAGGCTTGGAGCTGGCATCTGCAAATTTTTTGAACTGCCAGCTGACGCTGCCCATGTAGGTGGGCGAGCCCATGATGATGGCGTTGGCGGCAGCCAGGGTTTCCCAGCCGCCTTCAGGCAAATTACCCTCAGCATCAATGGCCACCAATTCAGCGCCGGCGCCCTCAGCAACGGCTTGCGCCATGCGTTGTGTGTGGCCGTAACCCGAGTGAAATACAACAGCTATTTTGGTCATTTTGAAGTTTCCTTATTTGTTAAGTTTGGCATCAACGCTCCAGGCGCCAGCGCCCCAAGCAGCAACAGTCAACAAGCCACCGACAGCGGCCATGTTCTTGAAAAAATTCAATTTTTGGGACATCACCATCTCGGCAGGAACTCCCCAGTATTGATGGAAGATGAAGGTGATGACGAAGGTGAAGATGGCGATGCCTAAAGCTGCCCAGCGGGTTTGGAAACCCACCAGCAGCAAGATGCCGAGGCCGAGTTCAACGACGATGGCAATGGCTGCGGCAAGCTCTGGAAGCGGCACGCCCATGCTGCCGATGTAGCCGGCGGTGCCAGCGAAGCCGCCAATCTTGGCGAAACCAGCGGGAATAAACAGCAAGGCGATCAGGGCGCGGCCAATGAAGGACAGCGGATTTTGCAAGGAGGTGAACATGAAACTCATTCTTTCAAAGATAAAAACCAACAACTGAATAAAACTAAAAACAGGCTGCCATCAAGCGGTCAAATCGAACACCAACACCTCGGCATCTTGGCCGTTTTTCAGGTGCAAAGCGCTCTCTGATTCAAGCTTGGCGGCATCACCGGCCTTGAGCCGCTGGCCGTTGACTTGCAGTTCACCGCGAATCAATTGCACATAGGTTTTGCGCTTGGGGTCGAGCACCAAGCTAGCTTCTTCAATGCCATCAAAAAGTCCTGCATACAGGCGCGCATCCGCATGGATGGTGACCGAGCCCATAGCCCCATCCGGCGACGCCACCAGCCGCAACTTGCCGCGTTTGTCGGCGTCTGCAAAACTCTTTTGCTCGTAACCTGGGTCAATGCCGGTGACGTTGGGTTGAATCCAAATCTGCAAAAAATGCGTGACTGAATCCTGCGAATGGTTGAACTCGCTGTGCGAGATACCGCGGCCAGCGCTCATACGCTGCACATCGCCAGGCGGAATCGACGCGCCATTGCCAATGTTGTCTTTGTGCCCGATAGCACCGCTCATCACGTAACTGACGATTTCCATGTCACGGTGACTGTGCGTGCCAAAACCGGTGCCCGGTGCAATGCGGTCTTCATTGATGACACGCAAATTGCCAAAGCCCATGTGCGCCGGGTCGTGATAGCCGGCGAAGGAAAACGAGTGATAAGACTTGAGCCAGCCATGGTCGGCGTAGCCGCGTTCGTCAGAAAGTCGCAAGGTCAACATGACACATCCTTTGATTTCAAGCCCTCAACTTTAGCTGGCGAAAGTCTCCCGACGGTTGAACGTTTTCGACGGCATAGTTCAAATTAATTGAACTTATTGTTTCCGATGCCGATTCACGAAAGCCCAGCCAGCGACAACTGGCGACTCGGATAAACTTGAAAATAATCGATAAATCAGTGATTCACCCCTATGGCGCGCAAGCCCCCTCTTCCACCCTCCGCTGACGGCAGCGTCGGCACCACCCGTGCCAGCGCCGTTTATGAGCAATTGCGGGCTGACATCACCCACGGGATTTTGGAGCCGGGCAGCAAGCTGCGAGTTGAGGCCATGTGTCAACGTTATGGCATCGGTGCCAGTCCGCTGCGGGAAGCCCTCAGCCGCTTGTCTGCAGAAGGCTTGGTCAACCGCACCGAACAGCGCGGCTTCAATGTGACGGCGCTCAACTGGAGCGAGTTGCCCAGCCTGACGCACAGCCGGGCCCAACTTGAAAGCTTGGCCTTGCGCGAATCCATCAGCGCCCGCGACACGGCCTGGGAACATGAACTGGTGTTGTTGGTGCATCAACTCGCGCGCACGCCGCGGTCACTCGCGCAAAACGAGTACATCCCCAACCCGGAGTGGGAAACATTGCACCGCGACTTTCACAAGGTGTTGTTGGCACGCTGTCCGTCGCGCTGGATGCGCGGTTTTTGCGACAGCTTGGCGGATGAAGCCTACCGATTTCGACAAGTGGCAGCAGGCCAAAACTTCAGTTCACGCAACGAGCACACCGAGCACTTGGCGATTTTTGAAGCGGCCATTGCAGGCGATGCAGACGAAGCCGTCAAGCTGCTGGTCCAGCACTACACGCGTACCGCCACGCTGGTCGCCAGTCAAGCCAAAGAAGGTGGCGTTTCGAAGGCTGGCGTCAGACGATCTTGATGCTCAAATTGGGCAAGCCGTCGATGTGACAGTCGATGACATCGCCGCGCACCACCGGCCCAACGTTCTCTGGCGTGCCCGAATAAATGATGTCGCCGGGCATCAACTCAAACGCCTCTGAGAGCTTGCTGATCTGCTCCGCCACGCTCCAGATCATTTGGTTCAGGTTGGCGTTTTGCTTGGTCTGACCATTCACCTTCAGCCAGATGTTGCCTTGGGTGAAAGGTCCGGTCTGCGTCGCCAGATGCAGCGGGCCGATCGGGGCTGAGTGGTCAAAGCTCTTGCCAATTTCCCACGGTTTTTTCTCATCCCCCAATGCGCGCTGCAAATCGCGGCGCGTCATGTCCAAACCCAGTCCGTAGGCGTAGACATGCTCCAGCGCACGCGCCATCGGAATGTTGCGCCCGCCTTTGTTCAGCGCCGCCACGAGTTCGACTTCGTAGTGGTAGTTTTTGGTCAAGCTCGGGTACGGGTGGTCAGCCATCGTGCCGGGCGCGACGTTCTGGATGGCGTCAGTCGGCTTTTGAAAAAAGAAGGGCGGCTCACGTGTCGGGTCTGAACCCATCTCGCGGGCATGCGCCGCGTAGTTGCGGCCAATGCAGTAAATGCGGCGCACCGGGAACAGCATGTCGGAACCGACGATGGGCACATACGTGGCCGGCACATCAAACGGCGTTTTGGGCTGCAGTGCGGCATGGCCCGGCAAGGCGCAGCCGGCCAAAGCGCCCAGACCCAAGGTGGCGGTGGTTTGAAAAAGATGTCTGCGTTGCATGCGAGTCTCCATGTTTTAAATTTTTCAGGCCGTGACGGGGTTTGACAAAACGCCAATACCTTCGATGGCAATGTCGATGGTGTCGCCGGCTTTCATCCAGACCGGCGGTGTGCGCGCATAGCCAACGCCACCGGGTGTGCCCATCACCAGCACATCGCCAGGCTCCAGCGTCATGCATTCGGACAACAGCGAGATCGTGCGGGCCACGCCAAACACCATGTCTTTGGTGTCGGCGTCCTGCATGACCTGACCGTTCAAAATCGATTGGATACGCAGCCCGACGCAGCCCGGCGGCAACTCATCGGCCGTGACAAGGTTCGGGCCAAAGCCGCCGCTGGCGTCGAAATTTTTGCCAATCGTCCACTGGCTGGCGCGGCGCTGGTAATCACGGTACGAGCCGTCGTTGAAGCAGGCATAGCCAAACACAGCCTTCAGCGCATCGGCCTCCGAGACAAAGCGCGTGCGCTGGCCGATCACCACCGCCAGTTCGGCTTCAAAGTCCAGCTTGTCTGACGTTGGCGAAACCTGCAAGGGTGCACCATGCGCCAGCAAAGAGGTGTTGCAACGCAAAAAGAAAGCTGGGTAGTCGGCAATGATGTTGCCGCCCTCCTTGGCATGGTCGACGTAATTGACGCCTAGGCAAATGATCTTGCCAGGGTCGGGCACACAAGGCGCCAGCGTGACCGTGCTGAGCGGGACGGGCACGGCCGCTTTAGCCCGAGCGGCTACGCTGGCTTGCAAGCCGGGCTGAGCGGCACACTGCGCAATGAATTCACGCAGCGAATGCGGCAGGCCTGTGCCCAGTTTCTGGCTGTCGACCACGCCATCGCCAAGCAAAATACCCCAACCTGGGGTGCTGCCGGTGCTGTAACTTACAAAACGCATAGCGTGTCCTTCTTGATTTGCTTGAAACGAAAAATCACTGAATTTTGATGTTGAGCTCTTTGACCAGCTGGCCCCACTTGCCGACCTCGCTCTCGACATAGAGGCGCAGTGCCGGACGGTCTATGCGACCGGCTTCGAGGGACAGGTTCTGGTAACGGTCCTGCACGGACTTCACTGCTTGTGCTTTGTTGATTTCAGCGTTCAACAAATCCAACACGGCGGTCGGCGTTTTCGCCGGAGCGAACACGGCAAACCAGGTGTTGGCTTCAAAGTCCTTGTAGCCAAGTTCGGCCACCGTGGGCACATCAGGCAAGGCCGGACTGCGCTTCAGGGACATCACCGCGATGGGGCGTACCTTGCCAGTTTTGGCAAACGGCACAGCGGGCGGCATGGATGTCGAAGCAATCGGCACTTGGCCGCTGACCACGGCGTTGGTTGCAGCTGCCGGCTGAAACGGTATATGCGTCACATCCACTTTGGCGAGCCCCCGAAACAGCCACTCGGCCCCCAGGTGGGTGGTGGTGCCATTGCCTGAGGACGCATAGGCCAGCTTGCCGACACGCGCCAGCGCCAACAACTCTGGCAGCGTCGTAGCTTTCACATCGGGATGCACATACAACAAATTCGGCGTGAAGCCCGCCAGCGCCACCGGCTGCAAGTCTTTCACTGCGTCATAGCCGGCATTGCTAAAAAGCGTTGGATTGACGGCGTAGGCCACGCTGTGGAACAGCACCGTGTAGCCGTCAGCGGGCCCATTCATCACGCCTTGGGTGGCAATATTGCCACCAGCCCCAGGCTTGTTTTCGACGATCACCGGCTGGCCCAGCGAAGCCGATACCTGCTCGCCGATCAAACGAGCCACGATGTCGGTCGAACTGCCGGGCGCAAAAGCCACCACGAAACGGATCGGCTTTTCGGGATAAGCCGCATAACTGCTGCCAACGAAGCACAAGGCGAGCAGCAAACCTTTGCAAAAGCGTTTCATATACAAAGCTCCTAAATTGACAGTGCTTTTTTATCGTCTAACCTCTAAATTTAATTGTTTTATCGATAAATAACCAGAGCGTGCTTACCCTAATCAGGGTGCTTGCAAGCGGCGAGTCAAGGAAGCCCTTTACAGTGGCATCATTCAATCCCTTTGAACAGAAACCCCTGACATGAGCAGCTTTCAAGACGCCCTCACCCCTGAAGCCCTGCGCATGATCGCCACGGTCGACCGCACCGGCAGCATGGCGGCAGCGGCGCGCGAACTGGGTGTGGTGCCCAGCACGCTGACCTACCGCGTACGGCAAGTTGAAGATGCGCTGGACGTGTTGCTGTTTGACCGCTCTTCACGGCAAGCACAACTGACCGAAGCCGGCAAGGAACTGCTGCGCGAAGGCAATCGTCTGTTGGCCGAACTGGATGCCGTGGCCAACCGGGTCAAGCGCGTGGCCACCGGCTGGGAACCGCAATTCACGCTGTCAATCGACAGCGTGATCTCACGCACCACAGTGATGGAATTGTGTGAAGCTTTTTTTGCACTCGGGCCGCCCACCCGCCTCAAAATTCGTGAGGAGGCTTTGTCGGGCACGCTCGAAGCACTGACGTCGGGGCAAGCCGACTTGGCGATTGGCGTGACCATCGACGCCACTACGCAGTCGGGGTTTCACAGCAAGCTGCTGGGCCCGATCAAATTTGTCTATGCGGTCGCTCCGCACCACCCCTTGGCCAACGCACCGGAACCGCTGAGCGATAGTCAGTTGCGAGCGCATCGCGCGGTGGCTGTGGCTGATTCGGTGCAACGCGGCGGCGGCTTGACGGTTGGACTGATTGGCGGGCAAGACGTCTTCACTGTGCCCGGTATGCCGGCCAAACTGGAAGCCCAGTTGCGCGGGCTGGGTGGCGGATTTTTGCCCGAGTATTTGGCGCGGCCGCATGTGCAGGTCGGCCAGTTGGTGGTGAAACAAGTACAACGCCCGACCCGCGTTTCCAAAATGAGTTATGCCTGGCGACAAGACGTCGGCACACGCCCCGGTCGGGCACTTGAATGGTGGCTGGCGCAACTCGACAAGCCGGCCACCCGCACGGCCCTGCTGGAACGTCCGCATACTCCATGAAGCCCCTGATGGATTCCATCAGAGTCTGCGTGTAGAGTGTGGCAAATGATGGCAGCTGAATAATCAACCGCCATCTGCAAATGTCCGATCAACAGAACGCCACAACAAGCTAAAAAGACATGCCCAAAAAATCAAAACCACCCGCTCGCTCACCCGCTTCAGCTGTGCCCGCCGCACCCCGACATATCGCCGTGGTCGGGGCCGGTATTGCCGGCGTCGCTTGCGCCCGCACGCTGATGCAGGCAGGCCACAAGGTCAGCTTGTTCGAGAAAAGCATGGGCGCTGGTGGCCGCATGGCCACACGGCAGACGCCGTTTGGTGGGTTTGACCATGGCACCCAATACTTCACGGCGCGTGACCCCCGCTTTTTGAAAGTGCTGCAAGCCGCCCAGCAAGTGGTGCGTCCATGGAGCGCCAACACCGTGCGCATTCTTGACGAAGTGGGCCGCGTTTTTGCCGCCTCCCTGCCGCCGAAAGAGCCGCATTGGGTCGCCTCGCCAGGCATGAATGCCTTGGTGCGCCACTGGGCTGAGCCGATTGCGGCGGCCGGTAGCTTGACGCTGGAAACGCAAGTAGTGCGCATCGAGCGCGACACCCTGCACCCCAAGCGCTGGCAACTGCAAACCGACGGCAGTGCAGACAGCAGCCGCGTCTATTCCGGCTTTGACAACGTGGTGCTGGCCGTGCCTTCACCGCAAGCGCAGGCGCTGCTGCTCAGCTCACAGCTGGGCAAATCCATGCTGCCCAAGCTGGCCAAGGTGGACGTCGCCCCTTGCTGGACGCTGATGCTGGCGTTTCCGCAAGCCGTGCAACCGAATCTGACTTACCTCGGCCCACAGTGGAATGCGGCACGCAGCACGCACCACCGCATCGCTTGGTTGGCGCGCGAGTCATCCAAACCCGGCCGCGACCCGATCGAGCGTTGGACAGTACAAGCCAGCCCCGAGTGGTCGCAAAAGCACTTGGAAGACGACGCTGAGCGCGTCAAGGCCAAGCTGCTGAAAGCCTTCACCGAAATCACCGGCATCCGCGCCACGCCGTCGCACGCCGATGTGCATCGCTGGCGCTATGCGCAAACCACAGCGCCCGCCGGTCAAAGCCATTTTTGGGACGCCAAGGCCGGCATCGGTCTGTGCGGCGACTGGTGTCTGGGGCACCGCGTCGAAGACGGGTTTGTCTCGGGTCTTGACATGGCGCTGGCGATTGCTTAAATGCGTGACGGTTTGAGCCAACCGCCTTACATCGGCCGCTTCGCGCCCTCACCCACCGGCCCGCTGCATGCGGGTTCGCTGGTGGCGGCGCTGGCCAGCTGGCTGGACGCCCGCGCCCACGGCGGTCAATGGCTGGTGCGCATTGAGGATGTCGACACGCCGCGCTGCGTGCCCGGTGCGGCCGACACGATCTTGCAGCAACTGGCCAGCTGCGGTCTGTTGCCAGACGCGCCAGCGGTCTACCAGTCGCAACGCGGTGCGCTCTACCAACAGGCGCTAGACCAACTCACCCGCGCGGGTTTGGCTTACCCCTGCGGCTGCACGCGGCAAGACATTGCAAGCGCACTCGCCATCAAAGGGCACGCCCGCGAACGCCATGGTGAATTGATTTATCCGGGCACATGTCGCGCTGGCTTGAGAGGCAAACCAGCCCGCGCCTGGCGCTTCTTGACCTTGCAAACAGGCCAGAGCACAAAAGTCTCTTGGACCGACCGCCGCCTCGGCTTGCAAACACAAAACGTCAGCGAACAGGTTGGCGACTTTGTCTTGCGAAGGGCCGATGGTCTGTGGGCTTATCAGTTGGCTGTGGTGGTCGATGACGCGGCACAAGGCGTCACTGACGTCGTGCGCGGCGAAGACTTGGCAGACAACACGGCGCGGCAAATCCTCTTGCAACGCGCCCTCGGCCTGCCAACGCCGCGCTACCTGCACACGCCCTTGGTGCTGGGCGCCAACGGTGAAAAACTCAGCAAACAAAATGGCGCTCAGGCGCTGTTGCTCAGCGATCCGTTGGCCGTACTGGCCGCCCTGAACACGGCTGCTACCTGCCTCCACTTGCCAGCGGCCAGCGGAACGCTGACCGAGGCCTTGGCTCAATGGGTGAAGCAATGGGCGGCTCCAATGGGCACTAAAATCCCCCGGTGAACGATTCCACCACTCCCCCGCTTGACGCTCCTGGCACTTCCTCCGAAGCCAAGCCAACTCACCACCGCACCATCCGCAGCTTTGTGCTGCGCACGGGCCGAACCACGGCGGGCCAAGCCAAAGCTTTCACCGATGTCGGGCCGCGCTTCTTACTCCCGTACACCGGCCAGCCCATGGACTTTGCAACGGTCTATGAGCGCAGCGCACCGACGGTTCTGGAAATTGGTTTTGGCATGGGCGAAGCCACGGCACAGATTGCCGCGCTGCGCCCGCAAGACAATTTCCTGTGCTGCGAAGTCCACACGCCCGGCGTGGGCGCGCTGCTAAAGCGCATCGACGAGCAATCGCTGCCCAACATCCGCATCCTGCAACACGACGCGGTTCAGGTGATCGACCACATGCTGCCGCTGGCCAGCCTGGACGGCGCGCACATCTTTTTTCCGGATCCGTGGCACAAGACCAAACACAACAAGCGTCGGCTGATCCAGCCACCGCTGATCGCCAAGCTCGCTGCCCGCCTCAAACCCGGCGGTTATTTGCACTGCGCGACCGATTGGCAGCCTTATGCCGAGCAAATTCTGGACGTACTCAGTGCCGAGCCTTTGCTGAAAAATACAGCAGCACCCGAGGCTGGCGGCTACGCCCCAAAGCCTGATTACCGACCCCTCACCAAGTTTGAGAACCGCGGCATCAAGCTCGGCCACGGCGTCTGGGACCTGGTCTTCCAGCGCGTGTGAGTCAACTTCCCGCACACGGCCTGACAACGCGGCTGGGGGTCAGCCCGAGCTGTGTCGGCTTGCCTGCCGGCCCTTGGCGCACCATCACTGATTTTTTGGTTGAACGCTTCCCGGCGATTGGCCGTGACGTCTGGCTAGAGCGCATGGCCTCAAGCCAAGTGGTCGATGAATTCGGCGAGCCCGTCACGCCCGAACGGCCGTACCGCGGCCACATGCGGGTCTATTACTACCGCGCCTTGCCAACTGAAACCCGCGTGCCTTTTGAAGCCACCGTGCTGTACCAAGACGCGCATTTGGTGGTTGCCGACAAACCGCATTTTTTGCCCGTCACGCCGTCTGGCCATTACCTGCAAGAAACTTTGTTGGTGCGACTGAAAAATCTGCTCGGTATTGACGCCCTGATTCCGATTCACCGGATCGACCGCGAAACCGCTGGCTTGGTGATGTTTGCCGTTCAGCCGGCCGAGCGCGATGCCTACCAAAGCCTGTTCCGCCGGCATGAAGTCACCAAGCACTACCAAGCTGTCGCGCCTTGGCGTGCTGACTTGCCTTTGCCACTGGTGCGCAGCAGCCGGATTGTCGAAGACGAGCCCTTTTTCAGGCAACGTGAAGTCGCCGGGGAGTCCAACAGCGAAACCCATGTGGCGGTGCTCGATGTGCAAGGCCAGCAAGCGCTGTATGCCCTGAGCCCGGTGACCGGCAAGAAGCACCAACTGCGCGTGCACATGAACGCATTGGGTCTGCCGATTTTGAATGACCGCATGTACCCGCCCGTGGCTGACACGCCCGCTGACGATTACCGCTACCCACTGCAACTGCTGGCGCAGGCGATTGAATTCACCGACCCAGTGACAGGGCAAGCGAGACGCTTTGAAAGCCGTCTCAGCCTGGCATGGCCCTTGAAACCTGAATAATCAGGCTTTGATTTCTTTGGCTGTGATCTGGTATTTAAAGTCATCCGGCGCGTAAGAGTCGAATCGGCCTTCGATGTTTTCTGCCGTCGGGTACATGAAGAAGCCGAGCGCTTCGCCTTTGGACTTGGGCAGTGCCACGTCATGCGCGGTGTTGAAGGCCATCCAGTTGCCTTCCCAGCCGCCAAACAGCGCCTTGTTGACGGACGCCACCACGGGGTTGGAAATGTTCTTGATCCAATCGGTGGTTTCTAGGCGCATGACCTTGGCCACATCGGCCGGGTCCATCGCCACCCAACCGTAACCCGACAAGTAAACCTCGGAGCGGCAGTGCTGCGCGCCCTTCAGGCTGGCAGGGTTGCCCGACAGTTCTTTGTAGCCAAACTCGGAGGGCACCAAACGGATGCCGTAGACATCACGCGCCGGGACGCCGACCGAACGGCACAGACCGACAAACAGTGCGTTCAAGTCAGCGCACTTGCCGCCCAGATTGCCGGTTTCCAACATGGTCTTGATGTCGCCTACACCGCAGCCGCGCACGGTCGGTTCACGGTACGTGTTGACGACGATCCAGTCATACAACATCTGGGCTTTTTGGACGTCGGTCTTGGCGCCTTTTGTAGCTGCCAGCGCGGTCTTGCGCACAATGCCATCGGTCGGAATCAAGGTCGTGGCGCGGGTGTAGTAACGCAAGGTGTCAGCCGACTCGGCTGCAACCGTTTTGCGAGCCCAGTCGGTGACGCGGTTTTGGGTCTGCACGCGGCTGGTCAGCTCGACAAAAGGTTGGGCTTGGTCAGCGGCAAATTCCACCATCAACATCTTCACGCCTTGCGTGCTGTCTTGCGTCATGCGGGCAGCGCCGTTGCTGAAAAAACTGCTTTCCTGCGACTGCTGGTAATCACTGTTCACTGACGGCACCGGCAACCAGACTTGCGTGGCGCCCACCGGCTTGACGATGTCGACGCGCGTGGTGACTTCAAACGTGCGCCAAGGGCTGCTTTGGGGCGCGAATTCGCGGCGGGCCGGGGCGGGTGTTTGGGAAAAACCCAAGCTTGGCAAGACAGCGGCGACAGCGGCAGCTGCCGAATTCTTGAGGAATGTACGACGGACGGTAGTCATGAAAAAACTCCAAATGAGTGAGTGGCAACGTGCATCGGCGCAGGTGAAGGTGCGCTGAGATGTTCCAGCAATATGTTCTGGGCTGCTGAAATGAGCAGACCCACGGCCTCGAAAGACCGGTGAGATTATGACTCGGGACAGTTACTGCCGCTGGCTGAGGGTTGAGGGTTGAAGCAGCTACCCGCCCTGCATCAAACCATCGACCAGCTTCTCTGCCGCTTTGCCCGTCCAGTCCACCTCGCCCTGAACCCGGCTGCGCGGCTTGCCGTACTTGTCAATCAGCAGCGTGGTCGGAAAGACCTTGACGCCCCACTGCCGGGCCAGTTTTCCATCGCCGTCGAGCAACACCGGCAAGGTGACGCCCGTGGAGGTGGCGAAGCGAATCGCACGCGCCGGTGCCTCCTTGAAATTGATCGCCAGCACCAGCAGTTTGTCCGGGCCATACAAGTCGGCAATTTGCTGCAAGGAAGGCATTTCGGCGCGGCAAGGCTCGCACCAGCTGGCCCAAAAATTCATCAGCACCGGACGGCCCAACAAGTCAGCCGCACGCCAGCGCTTGCCGGTGATGTCGAGCACATCAAGTGCGGCCAAAGAGCCCGCCCAAGGCGAGACCACAAAGGCCGGGCCGGTCAGCGACTGCGAGGCGTTTTGGGCCGAAGCCCAATGCGCAGCACTGGCCAACGTGGCCGCCGCCATCCCTTGCAGGCAAAGCCGGCGCGAAGGCTTTTGCAAGGTCGTCAAATCGAGGCTCAAAGCCGTTCGGCCACCCAGGCCTGAACAGAATCGAGCGCAGCGCTGACGCGCGAAGGGTCGGTGCCGCCGGCCATGGCCATGTCGGCCTTGCCGCCGCCCTTGCCGCCGACTTGCTGCGCCACAAAATTCACCAACTCACCGGCTTTGACTTTGCCCGTGCTGTCAGCGGTGACACCGGCGGCGATTTGCACCTTGTCGCCATCGACAGCAGCCAGCACGATGACCGCTGTTTTGAGCTTGTCTTTGAGCTTGTCCATGGTGTCCCGCAGTGTCTTGGCGTCAGCGCCTTCTAGGCGTGCAGCCAAAACTTTCACGCCGTTGATGTCGATGGCTTGCAGCATCAACTCGTCACCTTGCGAGGAAGCCAGCTTGCCTTTCAACGCGGTCACTTCTTTTTCAAGCGCACGCACTTGGTCCAACACTTGGCCGATGCGGCTTTGCAGCTCAACTGGGCTGGCCTTGAGCGATGACGCAGCCGCCTGCACAGTGGCTTCTAGCGACTGCAGATATGCCAGCGCGTTGGTACCCGTCACGGCCTCAATACGGCGCACACCTGCCGCCACACCGCTTTCGCCAACGATCTTGAACAGGCCGATGTCGCCGGTGCGGCCCACGTGGGTACCGCCGCAGAGTTCTTTGCTGCTGCCGATGCTGAGCACGCGCACGGTCTCGCCGTACTTTTCGCCGAAGAGCATCATGGCGCCGGTTTTTTGCGCCGACTCCAAGTCCATCACGGCAGCGTCCGTGGCGGCATTGGCCAAAATTTGGGTGTTGACGCGAGTCTCGATCTCACGAATCTGTGCGTCGGTCACGGGGGCGTTGTGCGCAAAGTCAAAACGCGTGCGCTCGGGGTTCACCAAGCTGCCCTTTTGCTGCACGTGCGTACCCAGCACTTCACGCAAAGCCTTGTGCATCAAATGCGTGGCGCTGTGGTTGCGCACGGTGGCGGCGCGCAGTTCCAAGTTCACCTGCGCCGCCACGTGGTCACCGACGTTGAGCGTGCCTTGGGCCACTTCGCCGTGGTGACCAAACACATCGGCCTTGATGCGCTGCGTGTCGCCGACGTCGAAGCGGGCTGAGCCGCTGACCAGCGCGCCTTCGTCGCCGACCTGACCGCCGCTTTCCGCATAAAAAGGCGTGGTGTCCAACACCACCACCCCGGTTTGGCCGGCATTCAAAGCGACGACTGGCACGCCGTCGAGGTACAGCGCGATGATCTTGGCCTCAGCTTGCAGCTGCTCGTAGCCGACGAATTCATTGCCGGCGCCGGTGTAGTCCAGCGCGCGGTCCATCTTGAACTTGCCGGCGGCACGCGCCTGCGTCTTTTGCTTTTCCATCGCCACCGCAAAACCGGCTTCGTCGACGGAGAGACCGCGCTCGCGGCAGACGTCAGCCGACAAATCAAGTGGGAAACCATAGGTGTCGTGCAGCTTGAAGGCGACCTCGCCCGGCAGCACGGCAACGCCGCCAACCAAGGCTGCGTCCAGAATGTCCATGCCGATGGCCAGCGTTTCAAAGAAACGCTCTTCTTCGGTCTTCAAAATATCGGTGACGCGCTTTTCATCAGCCTTGAGGCGCGGGTAAGCGTCACCCATTTGCAGCACCAGGTCCGCCACCAGCTTGTGGAAAAACGGCGTCTTTTTACCCAGCTTGTAGCCGTGACGAATCGCCCGGCGAATGATCCGGCGCTGCACGTAGCCACGGCCTTCGTTGGACGGCACCACACCGTCGCTGACCAAAAATGCAGTGGCGCGGATGTGGTCGGCGATGACGAACAAGGACTTGTTGCCCAAGTCGGTCTCGCCGGTTTCACGCGCAGCGGCTTTGATCAGCGCGTCAAAAATATCGATTTCGTAGTTGCTGTGAACGTGCTGAAGAATGGCGGCCAGACGCTCCAAGCCCATGCCGGTGTCGACGCACGGCGCAGGCAGCGGTTTGACCGAGCCGTCTGGCTGCATGTCGAACTGCATGAAGACGTTGTTCCAAATCTCAATGTAGCGGTCGCCGTCTTGTTCGGGTGAACCGGGTGGGCCACCGGCGATCTCTGGGCCGTGGTCAAAAAAGATCTCACTGCATGGACCGCAAGGACCGGTGTCGGCCATCATCCAGAAATTGTCCGACTGGTATTTGGCGCCTTTGTTGTCACCAATGCGCACCACGCGCTCAGGCGGCAAGCCAATCTCTTTCGTCCAGATGTCGTAGGCCTCGTCGTCGTCAATGTAGACCGTGGCCCAGAGCTTGTCTGCTGGCAATTTGTAGACTTCGGTCAACAGTTCCCAAGCCCATTTCAGCGACTCGCGCTTGAAGTAGTCGCCAAAGCTCCAGTTGCCCAGCATCTCGAAAAAAGTGTGGTGACGCGCGGTGTAACCGACGTTTTCCAAATCGTTGTGTTTGCCGCCTGCACGCAAGCAAGCTTGCACCGACGCAGCCCGCACATAAGGGCGTTTGTCAGCACCCAAAAACACATCTTTGAACTGCACCATGCCGGAGTTGGTGAACATCAGCGTCGGGTCATTGCCGGGCACCAGCGGGCTGGACTGCACCACCGTGTGGCCTTTGGACGCGAAGAAATCAAGAAACGTCTTGCGGATGTCAGCGACGGTGAAATTGGGTTGGCTCATCTTGGAAGGGCTCTGTTGACCTCAGGCCCACGAGGGCCTAGGCTGCATATAAGTGCTTGTTTTCGGTAACCCGTGATTATAAGTTTTGAGGCGCACCGTTACCATCGCTGCCAAGATCGACCCACTGGAGACGACCATGACATTTGAAAACCCAGCTTTTTTGCCCAAACCTCTCGCTCCGTCAGAGCGCAACACCTCGCGCCGAAAACTGCTGCAGACCGCGGCGGCCACGCTGGCCGCGCCGTGGGCCATGAGCCATGCAGCAGGTCAAATTGCAGGCGGCAAAACCATCACCTTGGTTGTGTCGTATGCCGCGGGCGGCGGTGCCGATTTGATGGCGCGACTGATTGCGCCCCGCTTGGCGGAGGCGTTGGGTCAGACCGTGGTGGTCGACAACAAACCCGGGGCCAGCGGTCAGATAGCGGCCAGCCAAGTGGCGCGCGCCACGCCCGATGGCACACAACTCTTGCTTGACGCATCGTCCTTCGCGGTCAACCCATCGCTGTTTCCGAAGCTACCCTACGACTCAGAAAAAGCCTTCACGCCACTGGCCGTCTTGGCCCTTTTCCCCAACGTATTGGTGTGTTCGCCCCAGTTTGAAGCCAAAAATGTGCAAGACTTGATCAAAATGGCCAAAGCCAAGCCCGGTCAGATTTCCTACGCGTCGTCGGGCAACGGTTCAGCGCAACATTTGGCCGGCGCGCTGTTTGAAGCGCGTGCCGGCGTGAGCTTGGTGCATGTGCCTTACCGCGGCGGCGGACCCGCCATGAACGACGTGATGGCCGGGCAAGTACCGCTGTTTTTTGCCAACGTGGCGTCGTCGCTGGGACAAATTCAGTCGGGTCGACTGCGCCCGCTGGCTGTGACCAGCCGCCTGCGCACCCGCGCCCTACCCGACATCCCGACCATGCAAGAAGCGGGCGTAGCCGCCTATGAAGTGTTGGAGTGGAACCCGGTGCTCGGCCCCGCCGGCATGGACCCCCAAGTCAAATCTGTGCTGGTGGCCGCCTTGCGCAAAGCGATGGCTGACCCGGAAGTTCTGGGCCGCATCCGCGCTTTGAGCGGCGAGGTTTTCCCAGACGGTGGCGATGGCCGAGTTGCGGCTTTTCTCAAAGCCCAGCAAACCCAATGGGGCCAAGTGGTGCGAGACCGAAAAATCACCGCCGGCTGACGACTGTCGTCACCACGCAGGCGGCTTGTTTCGCCCAAGAACTTTAGAAATTCCTGTAAAGTCATACGTTAGCCCCCTTGCGGGATGCCTAACCAGAACAAAGATACAAGACCATGGACATGAAGACTTCACCCCTTTCCCTGCTCAACGACCCATCACTTTTAAAGACTGATGCGTTCATCAATGGTCAATGGGTCAAGGGTAGCAACCGTTTTGATGTGAACGATCCGGCCACTGGCCTGAAGCTCGCCGACGTTGCCAACTTGGGCACGAACGAAGCCAACGCCGCCATTGACGCGGCTAACGCAGCCCTGCCCGCCTGGCGCAACAAAACCGGCAAAGAACGCCACGCGATTCTGCTCAAGTGGTACCAGTTGCTGATGGCCAACGTGGAAGACTTGGGCCGCATCATGACGGCTGAGCAAGGCAAACCCTTTGCCGAAGCCAAGGGCGAAGTCGCTTACGGCGCCAGCTTTGTTGAGTGGTACGCCGAAGAAGCCAAGCGCGTGAACGGTGAAACGCTGCCGCAGTTTGACAACAACCGCCGCCTGATGGTGTTGAAGCAACCCATCGGTGTTTGCGCGGCCATCACGCCATGGAACTTTCCGCTGGCCATGATCACCCGCAAAGTTGCGCCGGCGCTGGCCGCCGGTTGCACGGTGGTCATCAAGCCTGCCGAACTGACGCCGTTGAGCGCACTGGCTGCTGCCGAGTTGGCCCTGCGCGCTGGTATTCCAGCAGGCGTGCTGAATGTACTAACGGCTGACGGCGACAACTCGATTGCGGTCGGCAAGGTCTTTTGCGCCAGCGACGTGGTGCGCCACATCAGCTTCACCGGCTCCACAGAAGTCGGCCGCATCTTGATGGCACAAAGCGCACCGACCGTCAAAAAACTCGCGCTGGAACTCGGCGGCAACGCACCCTTCATCGTCTTCGACGACGCCGATGTGGACTCCGCCGTTGAAGGCGCGATGGCGAGCAAATACCGCAACGCCGGCCAGACCTGCGTTTGCGCCAACCGCATCTATGTGCAAGACGGGGTGTATGACGCCTTCGTTGAAAAATTCTCAGCCAAGGTCAAGGCCCTCAAGGTCGGCAACGGCTTTGACGAGGGCGTGGTGCAAGGCCCGCTGATCGAAGACGCAGCCATTGAGAAAGTCAAACGCCATGTGGCCGATGCCTTGGCCAAAGGCGGCAAACTGATGGCCGGCGGCAAGGCGCTGACGGGTCAGTTCTTCGAGCCCACCGTGATCTCGGAAGCCACCAGCGACATGCTCTGCGCGCGCGAAGAAACCTTTGGCCCGTTTGCGCCCGTGTTCCGCTTCAAGAAAGAACAAGAAGCCGTCGACGCCGCCAACAACACCGAATTCGGTTTGGCCAGCTACTTTTACAGCCGCGACATCGGCCGCATTTACCGCGTGGCAGAAGCCCTCGAATACGGTATGGTCGGCATCAACGTCGGCGTGATCGCCACCGAGCACGTGCCTTTCGGCGGCGTCAAGCAATCCGGCCTCGGCCGCGAAGGCTCCAGCCACGGCATGGACGAATACTTAGAAATGAAGTACCTCTGCTTGGGCGATATTCAGAAGTAAAGACGCAACGCCCACGAACAGATTCGCAGGATCAGTTCGTGGCTTTCCAACTGCCATCCGTCTGCCGGCAAGCCGTGCCATAAACTGTCCCGGTTTTGCCCGCCACCACAGAGCTAACCGTGTACTCGCGGCACGGTCCGGTGCTGGCTTCATAGGTGCGCGTGGGCGTCACGGTGTATTGGTTGCGCGAGTCAGGATTGACCCAACTTGTTGGAACTGAGGTGCGCACGTTTTCCAACGCATGCGCTGTTTTCAGCCGGTCGGTTTGGTCCATTGACCGGCCCACGTTGCCACCCACCGTCGCACCGATCATGGTGCCCACAATGGTGGCGGCCGTGCGTCCGTTGCCTTGGCCCACCTGCGAGCCAAGGACGCCGCCCAACAGGCCGCCAATGATCATGCCGCCCTGCTCCTGCTGACCTTGCTGGGTCGCGCAACCGGACAGCGATGCAGCCAAGGCCGATAAAAGTAAAAACTTGTGAACGAATTGCATGTCAATCTCCTGAAGGGAAAAGTGTCGAAACCACTAAAAATCTTAGTGACTGACACGCCTCAGAAGTTGACGCACCTCAAACATTGGTCAGAGTTTGACTGCTGATGAGGGACTGAATGCTCGGCCGTTGGTATGACCATAAGAAAGCTCCCCTGCCCCCTGAAACCTCTCCCGCAAAAACTCCAGAAACAGCCGGACGCGCCCAGGCATGTTGTGGCGACTCGGGTAGACCGCGTAGATGTCTAGGCCGATCGGCTGGAAGGCCGGCAGCACCACGTGTAGCGCCTTTTCTAGGATGTCGCGCGCGACCATGTATTGGGGGTGCATCGAGATGCCATGGCCGAGCAAAGCCGCATGGCGCAAAGGCTCGCCAAAGTTGGCGCGCATGGAGCCAGTGACGCGTATTGATGTTTGCCCATCGGGGCCGGTGAAAGTCCAATAACTGGTCGGAGACTTCAGGGCATTGACCAAACAGTCATGCTGCAGCAGTTCGTCCAAGGACTGCGGCATGCCGCGGGCGGCCAGATAGGCCTCTGACGCCACCAACAATTGCGGCACGCTGCCCAACTTTTGAGCGACCAGACTCGTGTCTTTCAGGGTCGGTGCAATGCGCAACGACAGATCCAAGCTTTCGCCAGCGATGTCGAGCCGGCCATCGTCGAGGTGCATGGCGAATTTGATGTCAGGATTCATATCTGAAAACGCAGTGATCAAGGGCACCAAGTGCGCAGCACCAAACGATGGCGGCGTGCCGATCCGGATCAAGCCTTTGGGCGCACTCACCGCGCCGCGAACCCGAGAGTCAAGCTCTTCAAAGCGATGCAATAAATCTGCGCCGTCTTCCAATAAGAACAGGCCAGCCTCGGTCAGGCTCACGCTCTTGGTGGTGCGCGTCAGCAATTGCGCGCCCAAGCTTTCCTCCAGCCATTTGATGTGCTTGGTGACGTTGCCCTTGGCCATGCCAAGCCGCTCAGCGGCTGCGGTGAAACTTCGCCCGCGAGCCACTTCCGCAAAAATTTCGATTGCCCTGAGTCGATCCATCTGTCCACACCCCTTGTTTTAAGTACACGCCTTAACTGTTTCGAATTCGAGAACAATACTATTCCAATTTGGGGCTATGGCCGCGCTTGACTTGTCGTTAACATCACGGATTCTTCGGCCTATATGCCGATTCTTTGCACTGGTTGACTCAATAAAAATAACGGAGACACCTCTTGAACCATTCCCCAGAATCGACCCTGAGCGCCAGCACCCAGCTGATTCACCAACTGTTCTATTTTTTGGATGAAGCGGATTACCCGAAGTTGGTCGAACTGTTCACGCCGCAAGGTAGATGGAAGCGTCAAGGCGAATTGCTGACAGGTCATGCGCAAATTCTGACCGCCCTGTCAAAGCGCCCCACTACGCAGCGCATTCGTCACGTCATCAGCAACACGTTTTTGTCAACGTCGGAGGCTGCGTCAGCATCGCTCACTGCCTACATGACGGCCTATCGCTTTGACAATGGTCGTCACACGACGGGCGTTGTCAGCATCAGCCGCCCTTTCCGGCTGTCTGTGGTGCATGCCAAGCTGAAAGCCGCAGACGGCTGCTGGCGTTTAGCCGAACTGGACCTGGTGCCAGAGTTCGAATTTGCGGCAGACAGTGTGCTGTTGGCCGTGAGCCCAGTATGAGCCCGGCCAGCGCGCGCCCTTTTGTGCACCAAGCCCTGCGCACCCGGGTAATTGCCAAGCCCGGCGCAGTCGCTGAACTCGGTCGCGAACTGGCTCGGCTCGGCTGCAAGCGGCCGCTGCTACTGTCGGGTCAGCGCACGGCTGCAGGCCCGGTCTGGGCTGAAGTTATAAGTGCCTTGGGTGACCTGCCTTTTATGGCCGTGCAAGACATTGAGCCTCACTCTTCACTGACGACTGTTGAACGCGTGGCCCAGCTGGCACGTGAGCATGGTGCCGACGCGCTGGTGGCCGTCGGCGGCGGCAGTGTGTCAGACACGGCCAAGGCTGTCGCGTTGGTGCTTGCCGAAGGTGCGCCACTGTCTCAGCATGCCTCACGCTTTGTGCCGCCGACCACGGTGCTGACGCCTGACTTGGTCAAGCCCAAGCTACCGATTTTGTCAATCGCGATGACGGCTTCCGGCGCCGAAGCAACGCCCTCGCTAGGCATACGCACACCCGAAGGCATCAAGCTGCTTTTTTGGGACGCACAACTGGCCAGCCGCGTGATTTTTCTGGACCCCGTGGCGAACCTCGCAACACCAGCGTCAGTCATGCTGTCCACCGGCATGAACGGGCTGGCGCACTGCATTGAAGGCCTTTACTCCAAGGCCGGATCGCCCATCACGTCCATTCTCGCGCTGGATGGCATTGTCCAATTCAACCAAGCTTTGCGACAAGTCGCTGCCATGCCGCAAGACGTGAACGCACGCGCCAACTTGCTGCTTGCTGCGCACATCTCGGGCATGGTGCTGGCGAGTGCGCGCAGCTGTCTGCACCACGCGCTGTGCCATGTGATGGGCGCCACCTTCGGCGTGGCCCACGGTGACGTCAACTCGGCTGTTTTGCCACATGCGCTGCGCTTTAACGCAGCTGCCGCCGCGCGTGAACTCGCGCCTGCCGCCGCACGACTCGAGCTGCCCGGGCCAGCGGCCGAAGCCGGTGAGCAACTGGCCAATTGGCTGCATGAACTGCAGCAAGCTATCGGTGTGCCGAGCCGCTTGCGGGACCTTGGCATCGCGCGCGAGCAACTTGCTGGCGTGGCCGAAAAAACATTGCACGAGCGCGGACTGGCCTACAACCCGCGCAGCGTCAACAACGCCAGCGAGCTTGAAGCCATCCTGCTGGCCGCCTGGTAATTTTTCACCTTTTCACCCACTTGATTGGAGAACTCAGATGAACATCATTGAAAGCGGAAAAACTTTGGGAGCACGCGTCGAAGGACTTGATTTATCAGTCCCACTGACCGAAGCGCAATTTTTGCAACTGGAACAAGCCCTGGGCAAATATGGCGTCTTGAGCTACCCAAAGCAAACTCTCACCAGCCTTCAGCTAAAGCAATTTTCAGAACGCTTTGGCCAACTGGAAGTCAACGTCGCCAACATGTACCAAGACGTCGGCTTGCCAGAGGTGATGATCCTCTCCAACAAAGTCGAAAACGGCAAACCAGTGGGACTGAGTGATGCCGGCCAGGACTGGCACACCGACATGTCGTACAGCAAGATGATTGCCTTCACCAATGTGCTGTACGGTCTCGAGATTCCGCACCGCGATGGCGAGCCGCTGGGCAACACCGAGTTCTGCAACATGCACGCCGCTTACGACGACCTGCCAGAGACGCTCAAGACCCAATTAGCCGGCATGAGCATCACGCACAACTTCGAAAAGTTCTGGGAAAAAATGCGCTTAGAGAAAGGCCAGCGTCCGCCGCTGACAGCTGCCCAGCGCGCAGCCAAGCCGCCGGTGTCGCATCCGATCTTCATGACACACCCGATCACTGGCAAAAAAGTGCTCTACGCCAACCCGGGTTATTCGATGCGCATCAACGAACTGCCTGAAGCAGAAAGCGACGCGATCTTGGCGTTTTTGTTCAAGCACCAGTTGCAAGAAAAATATCAGTACCGTCACCGCTGGAGCGTCGGCGACGTGCTGATGTGGGACAACATGGGCACGCTGCACAACGCCGTGCCCGACTACCGGCCCGACGAACACCGCTACATCAAGCGCTGCCAAGTCATGGCCAATCGCTATTTTGAAAATACGGCCGCATGAAAGTCATCAGCTACCGCAAAGGTAACAGCCCGGTGCTGACCGGTGTTGTCGTTGACCAAGGCGTGCTAGACATCAGTGCGTGGGCAGCTCAGCTGACGTCATCAACTGAGGCCGAGAGCCGCAATGCGGCAGCAGGTGTGGATGCCCCAGCGGGCGGCATTCTGCGTTGGCTGCAGTCTGGCAGTGGGGCCATTTTGGCGCTGACTGAACACGTTCGCGCGGCATTGCTCAAGCCTGACACTCAGTTTGAGAAACTCGACAGTCTGCAGTTGTATGCGCCCGTGCCACGGCCCGGAAAAATAATTGGGGTTGGCCGCAATTACGCAGACCACGCCAAAGAAACCGGCGTGGCGCCGTTCGAGAATCCACGCATCATTTTCAAGGTATCGTCGTCTATCGCGGCGCCGGGGGCAGCCGTGACGCGGCCGGCCTCGGTCGCCAAAATGGATTTCGAAGTCGAACTGGCTGTCGTGATCGGCGGCTATGGCAAAGACGTGATGGAATCCGAGGCCTTGTCAATGGTGGCGGGCTACACAGTTTTGAATGACCTGAGTGCCCGTGAGTTTCAATTTGACATCGCGCAAGCGCAAACCACGTTCGCCAAAAGCATGGACGGCTTTGCGCCCATGGGGCCGTGGCTGGTGACGCGCGACGAGATTGCCGATCCCCAAAAACTGGAAGTTTTTTGCTGGCTGAACGGCACACAAATGCAACACGGTCACACTTCAGACATGCTGTTTCCGGTGGCCACGCTGATTGCCTACGTGTCGCGCTTCATGACGCTCGAACCCGGAGACATCATTGGCACTGGAACACCGGCCGGCATCGGTGCCTTTCGGCAACCGCCGGTGTATTTGCAACCGGGCGATGAACTGCGCTTGGAAGTCAGCCACGTTGGTTCGATGACGCATCGAATCGTTTAAAGCCGCTCAATGCAACCACTTATTCGACATCTTCCTTCGTCAGCATCCACGGCTACTATTTGACTTTTCGACAACACTATAAAAGAGACAACATGAAAAAATCCCTGCTCGCACTTGTAGCGGTCGCCGCGCTCAGCGCTGTCACCGGCGCAGCCCTGTCCCAAAATGTCTACCCATCCAAACCCGTGCGTCTGGTGGTTGGTTTTGCCGCAGGTGGACCCACCGATGTCATCGCCCGCGTGTTGGCCAGGGACATGTCAATCACCTTGGGGCAATCTGTCATCGTCGACAACAAGGCCGGCGCCAGTTCGATGATCGGCACCCGCGAAGTGCGCAACGCACCGGCGGACGGCTACACGCTTTTGTTCTCTTCGCTGGGCATGAATGTCAACCCGATTTTGCTTGGCGAGATGGCCGGCTACAACCCGAAGACAGACTTCGCACCGATCTCCAACGCGGCCAACCTGCCGCTGGTGGCGGTCAACGCCTACGACTCTCCCATCAAAAGCATGGCGGATCTTCTCAAACAAGCCCGCAGCAAACCTGAAGCAGTGACATTCGCCTCTTCTGGAACCGGCGGTTCTGGCCACTTGGCGTCAGAGTTGCTGGCAACACAGGCCAAAGCCAAAATGCTCCATGTGCCCTACAAAGGCAATGGCCCGGCGCTGCTTGAAGTCATGGCTGGTCGGGTCGACTACATGTTTTACCCAGTCATCGGCATTGCCGAAAATGTCGCCTCTAAACGCCTGCAAATTTTGGCCGTCGGCACCGCCAAGCGCCTGCCGCAGTTCCCCAACGTGCCCACCATGTCGGAAGTCGGCTTCCCCGGCTTTGAAGAAACCGCACCCTGGGTCGGCATGCTGGCACCCGCCAAAACACCAACGGCCATCATCAACAAACTGCATGACGCCATGAGCAAGGCCTTGGCCAAGCCAGACGTCAGAGCGCAACTTGAAAAGCTGGGCGCAGTGATCGTCGGCGACACACCGACTGAATTTGCCGCCTTCCTGAAGCGCGACCACGAACGCTGGGCAGCGGTCATCAAGGCTGCCGACATCAAGCCTGAAGCCAACTAATTTATTGCTGCCGGAGTCACTGTGTCAACCGCATCCAAAGCCTTCTCCATTGAAGACCTGCGCAGCGCTGCACGGCATAGACTGCCGCAAGCCATCTTCGATTTTTTTGACGGCGGGGCTGAGGATGAGTTGACTTTAGGTGACAACCAAGCCGCTTTTCGGCGTATTCGATTACTGCCCAAAGTGCTGACCGACGTGTCTCAAGTGGGGACTGGCGTGCAGCTGCTGGGCAAGGCTGCCGCCCTGCCCTTGGCCATTGCGCCCACTGGCGCGGTCGGCTTCGGCTGGCGCGGTGGTGACATCGCCATTGCCCGTGCAGCGGTTGCGGCCAACATCCCGTACACGCTGTCGAGTGCGGCCACCGCATCGATCGAACAAGTCGCCAAAGCGGCACCTGGACGGCTTTGGTTTCAAGCCTACATTTTGCGCAACAAACCTTTTCTGGATGGTTTGATCGCACGCGCGCTGGCGGCTGACTACGAAGCGCTGATGATCACGGTCGACTTGCCCGTGGGCGGCAAACGCGAACGCGATTTCCGAAATCACTTCTCGGTGCCGTTTCGATTCACCGCCAAAAACCTGCTGGACTTTTCCTGCCACCCTCGCTGGCTGTCGGACATCGTGCGCTATGGCATGCCGGTCATGGAAAACATGATCGGACTCGACATGCACGCCAAGAACGCCACTGCCATCGCGTCGTCGGTTGGCCGCAGCTACGACCCGGCTTTTGACTGGGACAGCCTGCAAAAAATCCGCGACCAATGGCCGCGCAAGCTGATCGTCAAAGGCATCTTGCGTCCTGATGATGCGATGCGCTTGGCCGACATGGGTTGCGATGCGCTGGTGGTGTCGAATCACGGCGGTCGTCAACTCGACGGCGCAGTGGCCACGCTGGACGCCTTGCCTGCTGTTGTGCAAGCTGTCAATGGCCGCATGCCTGTGCTGATAGACGGCGGCGTGCGTCGCGGCTCTGATGTTTTCAAAGCCATTGCACTCGGCGCCGCGGGCGTGCTGGTAGGCCGCTCGACGCTGTATGGCGCGGTAGCCGCCGGCGAAGAAGGCGCACACAGGGCCTTGGCAATCCTGCGCGACGAGTTCACGCGTACCATGCAGCTGAGCGGTGCCTGTTCAGTCGCCGACATTCATTCCGGCTTGCTTTTTAAGCCGTCTTTTAGCCCTCTTTAAGAGCCCCTTCAAAATCATCAAAGGATCTGCATGCGCGCAGCTTGGTATTGCAAAAATGGGGAAGCCCGCGACGTTCTGATCGTCGGTGACTTGCCTGATCCGATCGCCGGCCCGGGTGAAGTTCGCATTCGCATGGCGACGTCGGGGGTGAATCCCTCGGACGTGAAATCACGCCGCGCACGGCCTTTGTCCCACGAAAAAATCGTGCCGCACAGCGATGGTGCTGGTGTCATCGACCAAGTTGGCACTGGCGTTCCCGCCAGCCGCATCGGCGAACGCGTGTGGACCTGGAACGCGCAATGGCAGCGGCCGATGGGCACGGCCAGCGAATTAGTTGTGTTGCCATCAGCGCAAGCGGCACACCTGCCTGACGCCATTGATTTCGACGCCGGCGCCTGCCTCGGTATTCCGGCTTTGACAGCGATTCAGGCAGTTCGCCTGAGTGGTGACGTGGCGGGCAAAAAAGTGCTGGTGATTGCCGCCTCATCGGCTGTTGGCCACTACGTTTCGCAGCTGTTGTCGCTGGCTGGTGCACATGTGATGGGCACCGTCGGTTCCGCCGAAAAAGCCAAGCACGCGCAAGCCGCCGGCGTGCGCGATGTGATTTTCTACAAGACCGAAGCCGTGGCCGAACGCCTGAAGACGCTGACAGACGGCAAAGGCGTCGACATCATCATCGACATGGATTTTTCAAGCACGTCTGCGCTGCTGACAGCCGGCGGACTTGCACCGCATGGCCGGGTGGTCTGCTACGGCTCCAACGTGGCGACAGACCTGCCGATCAACTTTAGAACCATGCTGTCGAACTCGTTAGAGTTGAAGTTTTTCTTGGTCTACGACTTGCAAGCCGCCGACCGCATTGCGGCGCTGAAACAGCTCGGTGACCTGCTCCAGACCAACCGTCTGCAGCACGCCATCAGCCGGTCTTTTGCACTGGAAGACATTGCACAGGCGCATGAAGCGGTTGAGGCCGGACAAGACATTGGCAATGTTGTTTTGACGTTTTAAGGCAACCACCATCAATCCTTTCCGGGCACTCATGCGCAGCCTGAGCGCAGACACTTTCTTCCTGATTCTGTTGGCTGCAGGGGTCCTGCTCAGCTTGGCGGACCCGAGCCAGATAACGCGCTATCCGGCGCTGGTTGATTGGCCAACGATCGCGGCGCTAACGGGCTTACTGGTTCTGACCAAAGGCTTGGAAGTGAGCGGTGCCATGCACTGGCTAGGGCGCCGCCTGATCGGCAAGATGGCGACCGAACGCGCAGCAGCACTGTGGCTGGTGATGGCCGCTGCCCTGCTGTCCACCGTGCTGACCAACGACGTCGCGCTTTTCGTCGTGGTGCCACTCACCTTGGGCGTTTGCCGCATCACCCACATGCCGGCCACCCGCCTGGTCGTGTTTGAAGCGCTGGCGGTCAACGCAGGCTCAGCGTTGACGCCCATCGGTAATCCGCAGAATATCTTTCTGTGGCAGCTGTCGCATGTCTCGTTCGGCGAATTCGTGCTGCACATGCTGCCGCTGGTCGCGCTACTGATGGCCGTGCTGCTCTTTGTGACGGCTTTCGCATTCGGCAGCCGACCGATCAAAATGACGGATGAAAAAATGCATCCGCCTGTGCGCCTAGACCTGCCGCTGTTGTGGGTATCGCTAGCGCTTTATCTGCCATTTCTGGTGGCAACCGACATGCACTACGCGCCATGGGCGGTGCTGGCAGTTTTGCTGATTTTTATGGCCTTACGCGCACGCGTGCTGGCCATTCTTGACTGGGGCCTGCTGCTGGTGTTTGTCCTGATGTTCATCGACTTGCGCCTGCTGGCCGGACTGGGCATCGTGCAGGCCACCATGAACGGACTCGGCCTCGAACAGCCTCTCCATCTTTACCTCACCAGCATGGCGGCCTCACAAATTGTCAGCAACGTGCCCGCGGCCATCGCATTGGCTGAATACTCAGACAACTGGCGCGTCATCGCTTATGGTGTCAATGTCGGCGGTTTTGGCCTGATGGTCGGCTCGCTGGCGAACTTGATCGCCCTGCGCATGAGCGGCGACCGCAAGGCATGGCTGGTATTTCACGCCTATTCGATCCCGTTCCTCATCATTGGCGCCGCACTGGGTTACGCCCTGTTGTTTTGACGGGCTAAAATGGCGGTCATGCGGGTATAGCTCAATGGTAGAGTTCTTGCTTCCCAAGCAAGCCACGAGGGTTCGATTCCCTCTACCCGCTCCAAATGATCGTTTTTTAACGTATTACAACACCTCAGAACTCGCTGGCCAAGGCCAGACAGCGGCGCGAGAAGGCGCCAGAGCTACTGGCAGACGGCGTTGACCCCAGTGCAGCCAAGCGCGATGACAAGCAAGCCAACTCAGCGGCACCGGCCAATACCTTTGAAGCCGTGGCGCGCGACTTTCATTCAACAAAGGCGGCTGGATGGAGCGAGGGCCACCCCGACAGGCGGGCAATCGGGAACTGGGTTTCAATGAAGGTGGGCATGGCTTAAAGATTGACAGCGACTTGCGCAGGTTTGGCGGGCTCTAGGGGCGTATTTGGTCTGTGTTTGATGTCACGCCGGGAGCGCGATCAATGGGTCAGCGCAGGCCACACCCAACGGCTGGAAGTGCTTGAGGTTGCAGGTCAGCAGCAACAGGCCCGCGTTTTGCGCCAGCGCCGCAATCGCCACATCAGCAAAACCGGGGTGGCGGCCCTGCGCCATGGCGACATCAGACATTTGCCCGGCAAGCCGGGCGGCTTTTGCATCCAGCGGCAAGATGCGATCGGCATAGGCGGCTATCAAGCCGTCGAGCCAGCGGTCAAGGCGATCAGCCCGCTCTGTGCCACCAGCGCGGCGCAACTTGCCAATGCCTTGCGCCATTTCTGCCACCGCAATGGAGGGTAGAAAAAGTTCTTTGTGATGCGCTTGTAGCCATTCGGCCAAAGGGCTGAGCACAAAGGCTTCACGCCCGGGGGCCAGCACGGACACCACACTGGTGTCCAACAAGTAGCCGTTAATCAAAGTCAATGCCGCGCAGCGGCGTGGTGTCGCGCTCAGTCTCTAGGGGCTCGGGCAACGCCAGCAGGTAGTTGGCGATGTTGGGCATTTCCAGCGGATAGAGGCGTGCGCCATCTGCCACCGGCACAATCATGGCGCAGGGCTGGCCGTGGCGGCTGACCAGCGTGGGCCGGCCTTTTTCAGCGGCGGCCACCAGCGCAGAAAAACTGGCTTTGGCTTCACGAATTTGCATTGTTTCCATGATGGCGCTCCTTGTGACTACATGTGGTCATTTTATACGGATTTAGCCTCAAAGCGACAGTGAAAGTTGCGAGTGCCCCAACAACTCGCGTCGAGCCTTGGGCGATAGACCCTCGCCTTTCACAAACGGGTTGTCGGCCAGGGCCGCACGCAGGGCCTTGCGCCAACCAATGCCTTTTTGCATGGCTTGACCTGTGGTCGCTACTGTCATGGTGTAGGGCCACCAGCGCTCTTCAGGGGCAAGCGTTTCCCAGTTGTGAAGGACGTTGGGGATGTCGTCTTGCGATGCGTCTTCTACCGCCCAGCACAAAATGCGCAGCTCTTTACCAAGTGAAGGATGCACGGGCACGGGCTTGCTAGCGCTCTTCTGGAACTTGGCGACTGGCAGACCGTTGGCGCGCATGCGCCGGTTGGCCTCGTCCCAAAAAGCCGGGGCTAGGGCCAACCAGCGGGCGCGGTCAATCACGACGCGCAGGGATGGGTCGTTGGGTTGCGGTGCATCGAGAGCACGGACACCAAAGTAGTTCAGGTTGTTGCCCCGGTGCTCGGTGATGCAGATCATCTCGCTGGCTGCGCTGCCCTTGGGCACGTCAATCAGGAAACCGTGACGGGCTTCGTCGGGCAAGAAGCCGAGGCCAACAACCTTGAGGGGTTCAACGCGTCCCAAAAAATTGGCTAAGCGGACTGTGAATGCGTCGCTGTCACCAGCTCCAGCACCGCGACAGCAAAAACCGCTGGGACTTCTTGCGGCATGTTGTGGCCAACGCCGGGTACCACGCGGTGTGACCGCGGCCCTGTGAAGTTTGCTGCGTGAGAGCCCGCTGGCGACGGTCCCCGCACGCCATCGTCAGCGCCATCAAAAGTAATCACAGGCACGGTGATGGGCGGTTGTGTTGCCAGACGCGCTTCGATGTCCAAATAAGCCGGGTCACCCGCAGCCAATGCAAAGCGATGACGGTAGGACTGAATCACCACATCGACAAAATCGGGGTTGTCAAACGCCGCTGCGCTGCGCTCAAAAGTTTCGTTGCTGAAGTTCCAAGTCGGCGACCACAGCTTCCACAATAAACGGTTCACGGCGCGTCGGTCTTTTTCCAGACCAGCACGGCCCCGCTCGCTGTGAAAATAATACTGATACCAAAGCATGTGCTCGTGCTCTGGTGCGTCGGGCAGCATCGACCGCGCAATGTTCTGAATGTTGTAGCTGTTGAATGACACAAGCCCAGTACAACGCTCAGGCCACAGTGCGGCAACGACACAGGCCGCCCGGCCGCCCCAGTCATAGCCCGCCAACACCGCCTGCGGAACTGCCAAGGCATCCATCAACGCCAGCAAATCAGCACCCAGCGCCGCCTGCTCGCCTGAACGTGGCGTGGCCGCATTTAAAAACCGGGTGGGACCGAAACCCCGCAAATAAGGCACGATGACACGGCAACCGGCGGCAGCCAAAATAGGCGCGACCTCTGCGTAAGCGTGCACGTCATACGGAAAGCCGTGCATCAAAAAAACAGGCGGCCCGGCCTGTGGTCCGAACTCGACGTAAGCGATCTCCAGCACACCGGCTTGGATTTTTTTCAATGCTGACATCGGGACTCCGTTGGATTTTTCATTGGTCAAGCGTGATGCCCGTCTGTTTCACCACGTTGTCCCATCGGGTGAGTTCCTTTTGAATGTACTCACCGTAGGCTTCTGGGGTTGAGCCCAAAGGTTCGGCGCCCTGCAGCGCCAGTTTTTGGCGAACGTCAGAGGATTGCAGCGCTTTCATCACTTCCGCATTCAAGCGCTGGATGATCGGCTTCGGGGTGTTGGCCGGCACCATCAAACCTTGCCAAGCGCCCACTTCAAAGCCGGGCATGCCTGACTCTGCCAGCGTTGGCACATCGGGAAACAACGACATCCGCTTGGGTGTTGTCACGGCCAGCATTTTCAGGCGTTTGTCACGCACAAACGGCATGACCGAATTGACGGTGTCGGTCATGAACTGAATTTGACCACCGACGAGATCAATGTCAGCGGGCGCACTGCCCTTGTACGGGATGTGAACTGCGTCAAGCCCATTGGCCCGCACGAACTGAAAAGCGCCCAGATGGGTGACGTTCCCGTTGCCGGCAGACCCATACGACAACTTGCCTGGGTTGGCCTTGGCATAAGCGATGAATTCACTCACGGTGTTAGCAGGCACGTTAGGCCCGACAACCAATGCCAATGGAACAACCGCCGTCAAGGCGACTGGCGCAAGATCGCGCTTCACGTCATAGCTCAGGCTCTTGTAAAGCGCCGGGCTCAAGGTGATGGACGAGGTGTTGTACAGCAGCGTGTAGCCGTCTGAGGCGGCCCTGACGGCCAACATCGCGCCCAAGTTGCCGTTGGCTCCGCCGCGGTTGTCAACGACCACCGATTGCCCCATCGATTCAGACATTTTTTGCGCGATGACGCGGGCCACTAAATCAGTCGGACCGCCGGGTGGAAACGGCACAATCATCGTGATCGACTTGGATGGAAAAGGGGCCTGCGCCAAGGCTACGGTGTGAGTGAGCGTCGCCGCCCCGGCAAGCGCGACAAGCGCGGCTGTAGTCGCAACGCGGCGGGAAATTGGGCGGAAAAAGAAAGTTGTCATGGGTGATGCCTCCGTTGTAGTTTTGATAAAAACTTTTGACCTTAATTTCATGTGTTTTTTCCCGCCAGCATGCGTTTGGCTGTGTAGGTCATCACGTTGTCATCGCGTTGATTGAAAACCTGAATGGTCGAGTCAACGATGGCTCTACCGCCGGTAGAAGTCGGGCGCACGCCCGTCACTTCAATGACCGCGTGAATGGTGTCGCCAACCCGCACAGGGGCATGAATTTTCTGGGTCAGTTCCAGCATGGCCAGCCCTGTCCCTTGGATCATGGTTTGCAGAATGAAGCCTTCAATCAGCGTGTAGGTCAGCGCTGCCGGAACCGGCCGCCCAGCAATACCGCCATGCAGCGGAGCCGCATCAATGAACATCACTTCGACCATGCCCGTCACGCCGATAAAGCCGACCAAGTCGGCCTCGGTCACGGTTCGCCGAAAGGTTTTGAAACGCTGGCCAATGACCAGCTCTTGCCAGTGCAGGCCTTGGCCAAGTTGCTGGATGTTGGAGGACGGGCTCATGGACGTGTGAGCTTGCCCGCTCATTGCTGCTCGATTTTGGCTTTGACCGCGATGCGCTTCCAAAGGTCTATTTCAACTCTTTGAAACGCACGCATTTGCTCGGGTCCACCGCGCATCACCTCACCACCAATGCGCTCGTAAAACTCACGGGTTTCCGGCAAGTTTTCAATCGTTGTCATGAGTGCTGCGAGCTTGTCTGTTTCTGCTTTCGGTGTCTTGGACGACACCACGGCCGCCACCCACACATAGGCGTTGAACCCTGGCAACCCGGCCTCTGCTGAAGTGGGAACAGACGGCAGCACCGCAATGCGGTTGGCGGATGCGACCGCCAAGGCACGCAGCTTGCCGCTTTTCACCAATTCTTGCGCGCTGGTAATTTCAACAAAAGCCAGGTCGACGGTCTCTGACGCCACCGCCACCACCGAATCTGTGGCGCTCTTGAAGGGAACACCGTAGGTTTTGACGTTGGCGGTTTCATTGAAGAGTTCAGCCATCAGTTGATAACCGGCTGATCCATGGGCGTAGTTGAGCGCCCCTGGTTTGGCCTTGGCCGCAGCCATCAGCTCAGGCAAGGTGGTGTGGCTAGAGCCGCCTGGAACGATGAGGAGCGCAGGCGCCCGAACCATCATCGTCAGCGGGCTGAAGTCGGCAATCGGGTCATAAGGCAAGGTCTTGAACAAGGCCGTGTTCACCGCCAGCGTCGAATTGCTTCCGATGAACACCGTGTAGCCATCGGCCGGTGCCGACAACACAGCGCGCACCGCAATAAAACCATTACCACCGGCTTTGTTCTCAATGACGACGGGTTGCGACGTCATCTCGGAGAGTTTCTTGGCGAAGTAACGGGCCGAGGTGTCGGTTGCGCTGCCCGGTGGAAACGGCACGACGAATTTAATCGGCTTGTTGGGGAAACCTTGCGCCAGCGCGGGTGCCATGGCTGCGGCCCCCAACAGGGCGACGCCGACCAAGCCAGCCATGAGAGTTCTGCGAGTGGTGTTTTTGTTCATGATGATGTCTCCGTAAATAAAATAAGTTCGGCGCTGTTTCGCGTCGTTTCTTGAGTGGTTTCTGGTGTCGTCTAGCGTTCAGTCAAACTTACCCATCGCCACCTTCCCGATCATGCGGCCGCTGCCTATCAGTTGGTGCGCCTGCAAAACATTTTTTGCGTTGATGCGGCCAAGATCGACCCGCAGCGTCGTCTTCAAAACACCGGTGTCCACCAGCGCAGACACCTCGTTGAGAATTTCCCCTTGCCGCGCCATGTCGGGCGTTCTGAACATCGACCGTGTGAACATACCCTCCCAACTGAAGGTGATGCTTTTGGCGCGCAGCAGATTCATCGGCAAATCAGCTGATGCCTCTACCAATGAACAAACGTGACCCAGCGGCGCGAGGATGTCGGCCAGCTGCGGCATCCATGGCGCAGGGTCTGTCAGGCACAGTACAAAATCGATCAGCGGCAGGCCCAGCGCTTTGAGCTGCGGCAACAGCGGCTGCGAATGATCAACCACATCGGTAGCGCCCATCTCGCGGCAGAACAACTGCGACTCAGGCCGAGAAGCCGTGCCAAGCACACGCAGCTCTGTCAGCTTCGAAGCCAGTTGCAAAGCCATTGAACCCACGCCACCGGCACCGCCAATCACCAGCAATGTGGCCGGCTGTTGAAGCGGCCCCCGTGGCAAGCGCAGGCGCTCAAACAAAGCCTCCCAAGCCGCCAGACTAGAAAGCGGCAAAGCGGCCGCTTGAACAAAACTCAATGTGCTTGGCTTGCGCCCGACCAAACGTGCGTCCACCGCATGCAGCGCGCTGCAAGCGCCAGGGCGCAACACGCTGCCGGCATAAAACACCGCGTCGCCCAATTGAAAGCCTGAGACCTCGGCCCCCATACCGACCACCGTACCGGCCACATCCCAACCCAAAACCCGGTCCGGGCTTTGCGGTGGCTGCTTGGCTCGGGCCATTTTCAAATCGATCGGGTTGACCGCAACGGCTTCAACGCGCACCAGCAAATCATGCGGTTTGAACTCCGGCTCCGGCAACTCACTGTCGATCAACAAGGGAATGTCAGAGAGTTCAGGCCGGGCGAGTCGATTGACAACAACAGCTTTCATAGCGTCCCCTGCTTGGGCGCGTTGTAGTGCAGGGTTGCGCCCTGCGCCTGCAAGGCGCGCACTTCGTCGGCGCTGAAGCCGGCCTCCAGCAATATTTCTTCGCTGTGCTCACCAAGACCGGGCGCCGGGCGCTGCTCGGTCGCCACTGGCGTTGCCGAGAGTTTGACCGGCACGCCGATCTGCCGTATCTCGCCTTCGGTCGGGTGGACAACGGTTTTGATCATGCCAATCGCCTTCAAATGCGGATCGTCGATCAAGCTGTCAATGTCTTGCAGCGGCATACAAGGAATATCAGCCGCTTCAAGCAAGCTCAGCCAGTCGGCATTGGTCTTGCTGGCCATCGCTTCGGCAACCATGGTGTAAAGCTCATTGATGTGCTGGGTGCGCGCCCCAATGCCGCCAAATCGCGGGTCCTCTTTGAAGAGTTCCGGCTTGCCAATCAGGCCTAAAAAGGCTAGCCACTGCCGGTCGCTGTAAACCAGCACACAGACATAACCGTCCAGCGTTTTATAGGGCTTGCGCTCTTTCACCAGCAAGCGTGGGTAACCACTCGGCCCGATTGGCGGAACAAAGGTCTCGCCAGACAAATGGTCACTCATGACGTACTGCACCATGGTCTCGAACATCGGGATTTCAATTTCTTGGCCTTCACCCGTGCGGGCCCGAGCAATCACGGCGGCCAGAATGGTGTTGGACCCCATCAAGCCAACCGTGCGGTCCGCCAGTGTCAACGGCACATAACGCGGCTCACCGCCTGACGAGCGGGCCATCAAATCAGGCACTGCGCACGCACCTTGAATCAAGTCGTCGTAGGCGGGCTTGCCGGCGTAGGGGCCGCTTTCGCTGTAGCCGTAAAGCCCCGCGTAAATGATGCCGGGATTGTCAGCCTTCAGGCGTTCGTAATGAATCCCTAAACGCTTCATCGCTTGCGGCCGGATGTTG
>CANFWI010000017.1 GCA_947450675.1 Comamonadaceae bacterium
GGAAACTTATCTTCTCGACTGGGCCAACCTGCTGCTGCGTTGGGTCCACGTGCTCACCGCCATCGCTTGGATTGGCTCCTCGTTTTATTTTGTCTTTTTAGACTCCAGCCTGACACCGCCGGTGGACGAAGACTTGAAAAAGCAGGGCGTCAGTGGCGAGCTCTGGGCGGTGCATGGCGGTGGTTTTTATCACCCGGTCAAGTTCGCCGTGAAGCCACCGCAGATGCCGGCGCACCTGCACTGGTTTTACTGGGAGGCCTACAGCACCTGGCTGACAGGCATTGCGCTGTTCACACTGTCTTACCTGTGGCAGGCCAGCACCTACCTGATTGACAAGTCGCTGATGGATTGGTCGCCGTTTGCAGCCGGTGCTGCGGCGCTGTCATTCCTGGTGGTTTTTTGGCTTCTGTACGACGGCATTTGCCGCGTCATGGGTCAGCGCAAAAATGCCGATGCGTTGGTCGGTGCCGGCGTGCTGGTGCTGGTCTGCGTGGCCGCGTGGCTGGCCTGCCATTTGTTCGCCGGGCGCGCGGCTTTCTTGCTGGTCGGCGCCATGATCGCCACTGCCATGAGCGCCAATGTGTTTTTCTGGATCATTCCCGGCCAGCGCACGGTGGTGGCCTGCATCAAGGCCGGTGAGCCGGTCGATCCTGTGCATGGCCAGCGCGGCAAGCAACGCAGTGTGCACAACACTTACTTCACGTTGCCAGTGCTGTTCGCCATGCTCAGCAACCATTACAGCTTCACTTGGAGCCATCCGCAAAATTGGTTGGTGCTGATTCTGATGATGTTCGCCGGCGCGGCGATTCGCCAGTTTTTTGTGCTGCGCCACGGCTACAAGCTCGGTCGCAATGGCAACCCGCTGGCCTACGCGCTGGTTGGTGTGGCGGTTATTCTGGCCACCATCGTTTGGCTCAAGCCGGCACCGCGTGTGGCGGCCAGCGCTGTGCCTGCGGTGGTCAGCTACCAGATGGTTCAGCCGGTGCTGGCGCAGCGCTGCTACATGTGCCACGGCGAGCAGGTTCAGATGAAAAACGTGCGCGTCGATTCGCCTGAAGCCGTCCAGCTGCACGCGCAAGCGATGTACCAGCAGGCGGTGGTCAGCAAGATCATGCCGATGAACAACGCCACCGGCATCACCGACGACGAGCGAGCTTTGATTGGCCGCTGGTTCGAAGGTGGCGCGCCGGTGCGTTAATCCGACTTTTCAGGTTTTTTTCAGGCCTTTTTGTTGATGCTCGCCAGAGCCGCCAGCACCTTGTTCGGCGTGATTGGAATTGACCGGAGTCGGGCCCCAATAGCGTCGTGAATGGCGTTGGCCACCGCACCTGGAATCACTGTCGCAGTCGGCTCGCCGGCGCCCCAAGAAGCCTCTCCAGGGCGGTCGATCAAGTCGACCTCAACTTTCGGCACGGCTGGAAAGCGCAGGATCGGGTAGCTGTTCCAGTCCACGCTGGTGACCTTTTTGCGGTCCCACTGAACTTGCTCCATCAGGGTCCGGCTGACTGTCTGAATGACGCCGCCTTCGATCTGGTTCGCCAGACCGTTGGGGTTGATGATCTGACCGCAGTCATGGGCCACGCAGACCCGCATGACTTGCACTTCGCCTGTTTTGCGGTCAACTTCGACCTCGGCCACGGCCGCCACGTAGGTGGTGGTGTTGTTGTAGCGCACATACGAGATGCCACGTCCGCGAACTTTATCGCCCGACTGACCGGCTCGATTCGTACCCACTCGTTTGACCCACCCGGCGCGCTTCATGACCGCTTCGATCACCGCCACACCGCGCGGGTCTTTCAGGTACTGGAGTCTGAATTCCGCCGGGTCTGTCTTGGCCTCTGCGGCCAGTTCGTCCATGAAGGACTCGTTGGCAAAAGTGTTCTCGATCCGGCCCGGACTGCGCAGGTGGGCAGAGCGGAAAAATGTGTCGGCGATGTGGCGCGTGTTCACGCGGATGTTGGGCACGCCATAAGGGGCGCCTGCATTTTGAAATAGAAAACCGACCCAGTTTCCCGGCTTGGGCAGGCCCACATCGGTCGCTGCCAGCAAAGGAAAGTCCAGCGGTTTGAAGGCCACGATGTGGTTGACGGCGATGTGAAAGTCAGCCGACCAAGCCTGCAACTGACCGTTGGCGTCAAAACCGCCTTCCATGTCGATCGCTCTGGGCGGGCTTTTGGGCGCGCGCGCAGTCTCGTCGTCACGCATCCACTGCACACGCACCGGCTTGCCGATCAAGGTCGCAATCAGGGCTGCATCGGCTGTGGCGTCTTCATGGCCGTTGCGGCCATAGCAGCCAGAGCCGTCAAGGTAGACCAGGCGAACGCTGTCCATCGGCAGGCCGGTGACGCTGGCCAGCTCGCTTTGCATCGAATGCGTGGCCTGTGACGGCGACCAAACCACCAGCTTGCCGGCGCTGAAGTCGGCCACTGCGCAAGATGGCCCAATAGAGGCGTGGGTTTGCACCGCAAACTCGTAGCTGGCCTTGACCTTGCGAACGCTGTTCGCCAGTGCGGCAGGGGCATCGCCGACTTTTTGTGTCGCTTCTTCTTTGGCCAAGGGTTGTGCACGCCAGTAATCGAACACGGTGGCCTGGTCAGGCAGTCCCGTACCAGCCGTCCAACTCGGCTTGAGAGCACGTGCCGCTTTGACTGCACCCCACTCGGTTTTAGCGATCACTGCCAAGAAATTACCTTTGCGCACGGTCTGAACGAATCCGCTGATCTTGCGCGCAGCGCTGTCGTCGACGCTCAGCAACTTCGCGCCGGCATCTTCCGGTCGGACCACGCGAGCGTGCAGCATGCCAGGCAGGCGCAAGTCGTGCGCGTAAGGGAAAGCAGCTGAGACTTTGGCCGGAATATCGACCCGCGGGATCGACAGTCCCACCACACGGTATTGGGCTGCGGGTTTCAGTACGGCCTTGGGGTCTATTTTCAAATCAAAAACGGTCGCAGAGGGCATCAGCTCACTGTAGGCCACCGTTTTGGATGGGTCTGTTGTCACGCTGACGATGCCTTGGTTGACGCTCAGTTCCGCGGCTGTCACACCCAAACGGGCCGAGGCACGCATCAGCAGCGCGGCGCGGGCGGTGGCGCAAGCACGTCGCAGTTCGCCGCCGCCTTGGGCAATCGTCAAATTCGCACCGGTGATCCATTGATCGGGCGTGGTGGCGGTGTCGCCCATGACCATTTCAATGCGCTCAAAGGCGACATCGAGTTCATCGGCGGCCATTTGAGCCAGCGCGGTCTTGGTGCCGGTGCCCAGATCGACTTTGCCGACGAAGATGGTGATCTTTCCGTCCGCACCGACCGCTAGAAAAGAGTCGACCACGTCTTTAGCGACTGATTTGGCTGGGCGCAGGGTTGGCGCAGCAGCTTGTGCCAAAGTGGCGTTGGCACTGAAGCCCACGACCATGGCGCCGGCGCCTGCTTTCAGCAGACTGCGGCGGCTGAATTGGATGTCAAACGAGTGCTTGCTCATGTCGTACTCCTTCAGGCCGTTGCAGCGCGTTTGACGGCAGCGCAAATGCGTTGATGCGTGCCGCAGCGGCAAAGATTGCCCGCCAAAGCGCTCTTGATGTCGTCATCACTCGGGCTGGGCTTGGTTTTGAGCAATGCCGCCGAGGTCATGATCATGCCGTTGATGCAGTAGCCGCACTGGGCGGCTTGCTCGTCAATAAAAGCCTGCTGTAGCTTGCCGGGCTGGCCGTTGATCAACAGACCTTCGAGTGTTGTCACGGCCTTGCCAGCCAGCGTGCTAACCGGCAACAGGCAAGAGCGCGTGGCCACGCCGTCAACATGCACTGTGCATGCCCCGCATTGGCCCAGGCCGCAACCGAACTTAGGTCCGTTGAGGGCTAGGTTGTCTCGCAAGACATACAAAAGCGGCGTATCGGCATCGGCTTCGACGCTTTGTTTCTTGCCGTTGACCATGAGTGAGTAGCGGGGCATGTTTGTCTCCTGTTGAATTTTTATGAAGTCTGACGGGGGCCTGAAAAAAGAGTCAATCCTTAGAAACGTTGGCTCAGTCAGCCGTGATACCTGCGGCCTTGATGGTTTTGCCCCAGAACTCGGTTTCACGTTTCACCAGTGCGTCCAGCTCAGCCGGAGGCTGGTAGCGCAGGTCAATGCCGGCGGCGCTGGCGCGGCTTTTGGTTTCGGGCAATTCCAGCGCTTGCTTGATCGAGCTGGAGAGCTTGGCAACCACGTCTGGCGGCGTGCCAGCGGGTGCGAAGATGGCCACCCAAGCTTCCAACTCAAAACCTTTCAGGCCTGCTTCTGTTGTTGTCGGCACGTTGGGAACGCCGGGGTGGCGAGTTTTGCTGGTCACCGCCAAGCCCTTGAGTTTGCCGGCTTGCACATGGCTCATCAACGACGGTGGCGTGCTGATGAACACCTGCACTTGGCCCGACAGCACGTCTTGCACGGCTGGACCTGAGCCACGGTAGGGAATGTGAACCATGCTGGTGCCGGTCTGCATCTTGAACATCTCGGTGCCAATGTGCGAGAGCGAGCCATTGCCTTGCGAGGCGTAGCTCAGCTTGCCGGGGTTGGCTTTGAGGTAGCCGATGAATTCTTTGAGGTTGTTGACCGGCAGGGACGGGTGCACGGCAATGATGTTGGTGGCCACGGTGATCAGAGCCACCGGTGTCAGGTCTTTTTGCGCCCAAGGCAGCTTGGGCGACAGCGCTGGGTTCCCGACGTGGTACGCCGAGTAAGACGTCAACAGTGTGTAGCCGTCAGCGTGGGCGCGGGCGACTTGGCCATAAGCCACGTTGCCGCTGCCGCCGCCTTTGTTGTCGACGATGACGGTTTGGTTCATCACACGCGACAGGGGCTCGCTGAGCAGGCGGGCGGAAGCATCGACAAAGCCGCCGGGTGGATTCGGCACCACCAAGGTGATGGGTTTGCTTGGAAAGGCTTGCGCCAGCGCGGCTGCGCTGAGCAGCAGGGCGCAACCGGCCAAGGCCGTCTGGCGAATGAAATGTTGTTTGTGGGTCATGGTTGTCTCTGGTTTATGAATTTTTAGGAAATAATTAATATTTTTAATATTTGCCCGAGAGTAGCGTACCGGCATTGGGCACGCGGCGCTCTAAGCCGAGGTTTTTGAGCAAAGCCCAAGTGGTACAGACAGCACTAGAGACCACCGGCAGACCGCTGGCTTGCTCGATCATTGGCACGGCGGCCAGCGACGGCATCTGCACGCAGGCCGACGCCACGATGGCGTCCACGCCTTTGATATTGAGCTGCTTGTACAACTCGGCCGGCGCTTTCGGGTCACGCGCACCGACTTCCAAGTTGTTCGGGATCTCCAGCGAAATACTGTCCACGACTTCAATGCCTTCGTGCTCAAGGTAGTCAATGACCAGGCGCGTCAGCGGCTTCATGTACGGCGCAATGATCGACACGCGCTTGGCGCCAATTGCTTGCAAACCTTCGACCAAAGCGCCGGCGCTGGTGGTGACCGAGGTCGGCCCACCATTGGCTGCGCAGACTTCTTGCAGCCGGCGCTGGGATTCGCGGTGGTAGCCCTTGCCCATGCTCATGATGGCCACCAGACAGGCGTAGCCCATGGTGTCCATGCGGGCGTCGGAGAGCTCTAAGGCGCAGCGGTCAGAGTCGCGGTCCATCGCTTCGAGTTCGGCTTTGGTGACTTCCTTCATGCGCATCCGGCTCGAATGAAAGGTGAAGCGTTCCGGCAGCACCAACTCGCGGGCGTGCAGCATGGCCGGAATCTCGGTTTCCATGGTGGTGTTGGAACTCGGGACGATCAGTCCCACGCGGTATGAACGGCTCATGCGATGCTTTCGGTTGGTGTCGGGTTATCAAACTGGCCCGATCTTCGGCGGCTTGATTGATACGCGCAAATACATAATATGGATTGATCTATACCGGTATTGGATGAATCATGGACCTTCGACAGTTGCGCTATTTCACCGTGCTGGCCAGCGAGCTGAGCTTCACCCGGGCGGCGCAAAAGCTGCACGTCTCGCAGCCGCCATTGAGTTATCAAATTGCCAATCTGGAAGCCGAGTTGGGTGCGCGGCTGTTCAACCGGACCAGCCGCAGCGTTGAACTCAGCGAAGCCGGTAAGGCTTTGCTGCCGCATGCGCGGGCCGTGCTGGAGCGCATTGAAGACGCGCGTAGCCATGTGCGGCGGGTTGCCGAAGGGGTTGAAGGGCGCGTGCAGGTCGGGCTGGCGGGTTCGCACTTTTTGGGGCCGTTCCCGAGTTTCATCAAGCAATTCCGTGAACGCAGGCCCGGTGTCGAAGTGGTGCTGCAAGAAATGCGGCCGGCCGACCATGTGCAGGCTTTGCGCGAAGGGCAACTCGACCTGAGCGTGTCGCGTAGCGCGCCCAACGACGGCGAATTGACCTCGACCTTGCTTTGGCGCGACCCGCTGGTCTGCGCCTTGCCGCTGGACCACGCCTTGGCGGGACGCCAAAGTATTCGGCTGGCTGAGCTCAAGCACGAAGATTTTGTGTTTTTACGGCTGGAGTCATCGGCCTTTGCCCAAAGTGTTTTTGACGCCTGCGTGGAGTCGGGCTTTGCGCCACGCATCGTGCAGCAAGTGGTGGAGATTCCGGCTGTGCTGAACTTGGTGGCAGCTGGTTTGGGTGTCTCTTTGGTGCCAGCATCGCTGGTGCGCTTGCGCGAAGGCGCGGTGGTGCTGTGCCAACTCAAAGGCGAACTCCAAGCAGCAGGCGTCAGTGGAGATGTCTACCTGCTAAGGCGCACCGACAACAACTCGCCAGCGGTGCTGGAGTTTGCCGAGGCTTTGCGCGCGTGGGCGCTCAGCCAGTCGGCGTGAGGTCACCAGCTGCTGTCAACCCAGTCGCTTGGCGTTCTCGTCGATGGCCGCCTGGATGATCTTCAGGGTCGACGGGCGAATGTTTTTTTGCATGCCGCTATCGACGACAACATGTTTGAAGCGCGCGTGCACGTCCAGCATGCGCTGTATCGCACTGTTTGCCCAAGAAGGGTTCAGGCTGGCTTTTTCGGCCAAGGCCAGCATGAGCGCTCGCGTGATGTTTTTGCCATGCCCCAGCACGTCCATCTGATGTTCGCCGCCAGGACCTGCATTGAAGGTCAGGTCGTAGCAGGGAGCCAATTCCCACTGACGCGCTTGGTTCAGGCGAAAAGAGAAGTTTTTGGCGTGGTCGTCCCGGTTGTGAAACAGCACATTGAAAACGCAGCGCTCATAAGCTTCCTGCACAGACCGGTCATGGCGCGTGAAGAGTCTGGTGAGGCGCAAAAACGAGGCGTAGTCGACTGCGCCGGCTGTCTTGAAGTTCGCATGCAGCGCGCCGGCCAGTGTGTGAATCGGTACGCGCATACCGTCCTGCACGTCAAAACGCGCAATCCCAAAGCCAGCCAGCTTTTTGTCCAAGTCAAAGTGCGCGGTTGGCGGCATGTTGAGCTTGCACTTTGTTGCCAACCTGGCGTAAAGGTACTCAATGGCGCAGGCTTCTTTGTGTTCGTCTTGAGCTTGGAATTTCACCAGCCAAGGCGTTCCGCCGGGCATCGCCTGCGTGCTGATGGCCTGCGTCGTCGCGTTGTAAAAAACCAGTACCTTGGGCCTCGCACCATGCGGCGAGCCACCCAACAGTGCCAGCTGCTTCAGCGCATCGCTTTCATGGCCGTTCACCAGCGCCTGAGCTTCGAGCGCCAAGTCCAGCAAGTTGACGTCTTCGGCGTTGAGCTGTGGGTGCTCAGCGGGCTCGAAGGTGAGTGCGCCCATGCCGCGGTCACCCACAAAAGCGAGGCGATCCAAAGGGGAAAGTATCGCCGGCGTGCGCCCCGCCTTGCGAAATAGCTTGTCCATGAGCAGCCAGCCCCAGCCGTCCGGCAGTGAGTCGCTGATGAGCCCAGGGAGCCGTTGCAGGTAGTTGGGGAAATCCCCGTAAGCATCGCCTGTCAGCTTTAACCTGTGCGGGGACAGCTCCAGTTGTTGGCTCAGGGCTTCGGGCGAGTACTCAAAAAGCAGCTGAGAGCCGTTGTCGGCCAGCGTCCCCAAAAGCCAGCGCTCACCCCATCCCTCGTAGTGAACGAAGACCTTTTTCATCTCACGCTCCCAAGCGCAGCGGGTGGCTTGCGCGAGTATTTGCGAGGAGCACGCTGGCGATGGGCGCGTTCGGCCTGCTCCATTTGGGCGATGGAGTTCACTTTCAGCTCAAAGAGCCCCTGTAAGTCAGACTCCCGGCCCAGTGCCTGGACGATGCGCAACAAGGACATGAGCGTACCCTTTCCCGAGCCTTCGAGCTCTTGCACAACGTAGCGTGACACGCCGGCACGCGTAGCCAGTTCTGTTTGCTGCAGCCCCTGAGCCAAGCGCAATGCCTTGAGCTTGGCCCCCAAGGCACCGGCAATCTCATCAAAAGAGGCGAGACTAAAATCTAATTTTTCAGGCATTAGCTAATTTTAAATATATTAACGCCTGCTATTTTATTGGTTATTTTTGTTGAAGTCGAATGTGTAGCTTCACTTTACCAACGCGTGACCAGCCCTGCCGCCAGCGTCGATGACTTCTCAAAATGTTTGGCGGTGAAATCGACAAAGGCCCGGACTCGCGCTGACATCTGCAAGCGCTGTGGGTACACCAGATGGATGTCGGCCGGTGGTGTTTCATAGCCTTCTAGCACCTGCACCAAACGGCCACTGCGGACGTATTTGGCAATGTCCCACTCGGCGCGCATGAGGATGCCGTGGCCGTCCAGCGCCCAGTCGACGGCGATTTCACCATCGGTGGTGCTGAGGTTGCCGCGCACCTTGACGGTTTCCGTGCGTTTCCCCGAAGACAGCCGCCAGCTGCCGTAGGCATCGTCACCTTGGCGGATGCCCAGGCAGTTGTGCCGCGTCAGGTCGCTCGGCACCTTGGGCGCGCCGTGCAGTGCTAAGTAAGCCGGTGAGGCGCACAGCAAGCGCCGGTTGGGCGCAATTTTGCGGGCCATCACCCGGGCGTCGGGTGGCTCACCAAAGCGAATGCACACATCAAACTTGTCATCGGCCAAGCTCGGCGGATCCACCGTCAGTTGCAATTGCACCTGTACGTCTGCATGAAGTTTGACGAAGCGTGAAATCAGCGGCGCCACATGGCTGCGCCCGAAACCCGGCGTGGCGTTGATGCGCAGCAGGCCTTGCGGCATGGCGTGCGCCTGCGATACCAGCTGCTCCATGTCGCTGATGTCGGCCAAAATGCGGCGCGCATGGGCCAGGTAAATTTCGCCTTCAGCCGTGAGGCTGGTGCGGCGCGTGGTGCGATTCAGCAAGCGCACGCCGAGCCGTTCTTCCACATGCGCCAGCCGTTTGCTGACGGCGGCGGTCGTCACACCCAGTTCGCGCGCGGCCAGTGAAAAACCACCGCAGCGAACCAATTCACTGAAAAAAGCCATCTCTGAAGGGGCTGAAGCCGAAGCGCTCATTGATAACTCCTGGGTAAACAATGACATCACTTTAAGCGCTTGCAGAGCTTTCAACAATGGCTAAAGTCAGGCCATGAAAACTTACAAAATTGCCTGTATTCCTGGCGACGGCATTGGCAAAGAGGTGGTGCCCGCAGGGCAAACCGTTTTGCAGGCGCTGGCCGCGACCCAAAACAAGTTCAAATTTGACTTTCACGCCTTCGACTGGGGCGGCGACTACTACCGCCAACATGGCGTGATGATGCCGGCCGACGGCCTGGACGCACTGCGGCCGATGGACGCGATTCTTTTTGGTTCCGCCGGTGACCCGCACATCCCAGACCACATCACCTTGTGGGGCTTGCGCTTGAAAATTTGCCAAGGCTTTGACCAGTACGCCAACGTCCGGCCGACGCGCATCTTGCCCGGCATTGACAGCCCGCTCAAACGTTGCAGCGCGGACGACCTGAACTGGGTCATCGTGCGTGAAAACTCCGAAGGCGAGTACGCCGGCGTCGGTGGCCGGGTCCACCAAGGGCACCCGATCGAGGTCGCCACCGACATGTCTATCCTGACGCGCGCCGGTGTCGAACGCATCATGCGTTTCGCTTTCAAGTTAGCCCAGTCACGCCCCCGCAAACTCCTGACAGTGGTGACCAAATCCAACGCCCAGCGCCACGCGATGGTGATGTGGGACGAGATCGCCGTTCAAATCAGCCAAGAGTTCCCAGACGTCACATGGGACAAAGAGCTGGTCGACGCCTGCACCGCCCGCATGGTCAACCGGCCGGCCACGCTAGACACGCTGGTCGCCACCAATCTGCACGCTGATGTGTTGAGCGACTTGGCTGCCGCGCTGGCCGGTAGTCTGGGCATTGCGCCCACCGGCAACATCGATCCCGAGCGGCGCTACCCGTCTATGTTTGAACCTATCCACGGCTCGGCGTTTGACATCATGGGTTTGGGGCTGGCCAATCCGGTTGGCACCTTTTGGTCCTGCGTGATGATGCTGGAGCACCTCGGCTTGGTGCAAGAAGCCGCACAACTGATGCAAGCGATTGAGACGGTGACGGCTGATGTCCGCCTGCACACGCGTGACCTCGGCGGCCAAGCCAATACCGCGCAAGTGACCGACGCCGTTTGTCAGCTGCTGCGCGGTGAGCAACGGCGCGCAGCCTGAGCGCGACAGTCACGAGAACCCACCCGACGAGACCATCTCATGCAGTTCAACATCCGCCATTTGATCGGTATTTTGTGTGTCGCCGCAGCGCCTGCGGCGATGGCTCAAAATTATCCTTCGCAAGCTATCAAATTCGTGGTCCCATATTCGACCGGCGGTACATCAGATGCTATCGCTAGGCAGTTTGCTGTACGCATTTCCAGCGTACTGAAACAGCCGGTCATCATTGAAAATCGGGCGGGGGCGGGTGGTACTGTCGGTACCGGGATGGTGTCCAAGTCACCTCCAGATGGCTATACCGTATTGGTCACACTTTCATCACATTCGATTAATCCGGGTTTGTACAAACAGCTGTCATACGACACTGAAAAAGATTTCAAGGCTGTCACCTTGCTGGCTAATGGTCCGCAGATATTGGCGATCAACCCGAAAATACCTGCCAATAATTTAAAAGAGTATCTGGAGTGGGTTAAGAAAAATCCTGCCGAGGGTAACTATGCGAGCGGCGGGCAGGGCACTCCTGGCCATCTTGCTGCCGAGCTGCTGTCATCAATGAGTGACGTCAAGTTCCAGCACATTCCTTATCGTGGAGGTGGCGCGGCAGTCGTCGACGTTATTGGAGGGCAGGTTGGCGCGGTTTGGGTAACTGCTATCGCAGCAATCCCGCATGTCAAAGCCGGTCGACTTCGAGCCCTTGCCGTCACGACCAAGGACCGTGTGAGCGCCTTACCCAATGTCCCGACCGTTGCAGAGAGCGGTTACCCCGCATATATTGTTGACGCTTGGGTAGGCATGTTCGTTCCCGCGGCGACACCGCAGGACAGGGTTGACACGCTTTTTAAGGCAGCAACCTTAGCCTTGGCCGATCCCGAATTAAAAGCAGCGTTGTTGACCCAAGGCTCTGAGGTCATCGGGGGTACTCCATCAGATTCCAGCGCCATTGTTTCTACTGAGATAAAACTCTGGCGAAAACTGATCGCTGAGCGCGGTATTAAAGCTGAATAGCCAATCGCATATTAAGAGCAAAAATGACATTACCAAAGTTTCCTCGTCTCAAGGCTTTGATCTTCGATGTTCAGGGAACTGCTACTGACTTCAGGGGAACATTGATTGATGAAGCTATCCGAATCGGGCGAGGACGTGAGGGCCGCTTCGATTGGGGCTCTTTTGTTGATGAATGGCGCGGTCTGTACCGCCCTGCGCTCGACGAAGTCCTGTCCGGGGCCCGCCCCTGGACTTCTGTAGACCTGATTTACAGAGAAGCGCTAGATCAGTTACTGACACAAAAAAAGATAGCTTTTTTTTCAGAAGAAGAGCGTTCTGAATTGAATTTTGGTTGGCAGAAAATACGACCGTGGCCGGACGTTATAGAGGGACTGGTACGCATTAAGAAAAACTACAAAATAGCTACGCTATCAAATGCGGATGTGAGTGCTGTTGTCAATATTTCGAAATACGGGGATCTTCCATGGGATGCTGTGTTCGCAGCCGAGATGGCCGGAACCTTCAAACCTGACCCACGTACCTATGGCATTGCAATGAAGTACCTAGGGCTCACCCCGCCGGAGGTGATGATGGTTGCTTGTCACAAATACGACCTCAAGGCCGCAAAAGCCTTGGGTCTGCACACTGCCTTTGTAGCGCGCCCACTTGAATTTGGTTCGAACGGAAAAGTGGACACATCTTTTGAGCAAGCCTTTGATATCAATGCGCATGATTTTGGCGATCTAGCCGACCAGCTGGGCTGTTAAAGGTTTAAAGGTCACGGAGTAAAGATTGCTTTTTAGACGCCACTTGTAGGCTACTTTGCGGCGCGCCTTTAGTCGAGACTTAAAAATTAAAGCCTTTAAAAAAACACCATAAGAGCATCCTCAAGGATGCCGGTGTCCTTCACGCGAACCTACCTAAGGAGACACTCTCATGCAATCGAAAATAAGCCACCTGATCGGTATGTTGTGCATTGCCGCAGCCCCTGCGGCGATGGCTCAAACGGCACCGGCCATGCCCTCTTGTCCCGAGAAAAATATGCTGTATTGGCAGGCCTTTCCGCCCGGCGGTGAGTCCGATTTATCAGCACGTCACCAACAGCTGGTGTTGAAGAAAAAATGCGCTGCGATTGAAACCATTGTTCAGTACAAGGCGGGTGCCGGCGGTGGGCTGATGTGGGGACAAATGAACAGCTTGCCCGGCGACGGCCTGAACGTGGTGGGCATCAATTTGCCGCACATTGTTTTTCAGCCGCTCGAAGGCCAGGTGCAATACAAAACCGCCGACATCACGCCGGCTTTCTGGTTTCATTACACGCCCGACGTGCTGATCGTGCCGGTGAGCAGCCCGTATAAAACCTTTGCAGAGTTCATCGCCGCCGCTAAAAAAGACCCCGGCAAAATGAGTCTAGGCGGCTCCGGTCTGAACTCGGCCAACCACGCTGCCCACGAGCGGCTGAATGCGGCTTTCAGCATCAAGAGCACTTACGTGCCGTACAAAGGCACGGGCGACATGGCGCTGGCTGTAGTTGGTGCGCAGATAGACGGTGCGATGGCCTACACCCCGTTCGCGATCGCCAACCAAACCAAGGTTCGGGCGCTGGCGGTGGCCATGGAAAAACGCCACCCGCTGATGCCCGATGTGCCGACTTTTCGTGAGCTCGGCGTCGACTGGGTTGACGGTGCTTACCGCGGCATTGGCGTGCCAAAATCGACCTCGCCTGAAAACCGCAGAAAAATCGCCGACATGTGGATGGCGCTGAACACCGACCCGGAGATGAAGGCGCTGGCCGCCAAAAGTGGCTTTGAGCTGGTCAACATCGGCAATGCGGAAATGGACGCTTTCATGAAGGAGCGCATCAGCCTGTACATTGAAGGCGCTCAGCGTTTGGGACTGGGCAAAAAATAAGCGCTACTGTCGCTCTTGGGGGCAGTTTTTTTCAATGAAATGAAACTGGAAACTGCTTTGACAATCGCCGAGACTCACGCCACCAGTGCCAACAGCGCGGGTCCTTCGCCGCAAGCGCAACCACGCGAATTTCTGTTGAGCCTTTACCAAGCCGCCGTGCAGCGCGCCTTGCCGCTGCACAACACGGCGGCGTTTTTGCCGTCACCGCCCAGCCGTGACAGTGGCGGTCGCACCATCGTGATTGGCGCGGGCAAGGCGGGCGGTTCCATGGCGCAGGCGGTGGAAGCGCTGTGGCCCGCTGACGCACCCCTGCAAGGCTTGGTGGTCACGCGTTATCAGCACATTCCACCGCGCCCGGTCGGGTTGACATCGCGCATCGAGATCGTTGAAGCGGCGCACCCGGTGCCCGATGCGGCTGGGTTGGCGGCTGCCGAACGGATCTTGGCCATGGTCCAGGGTTTGACTGAAAACGATCTGGTGCTGTGCCTGATTTCAGGCGGTGGTTCCGCGCTGTTGACGTTGCCGGCAGACGGCCTGAGTCTGCAAGACAAGCAGCGCATCAACAAAGAACTGCTGAACAGCGGCGCCAACATCAGCGAGATGAATTGCGTGCGCAAACACCTGTCGCGCATCAAGGGCGGTCGGCTGGCCGCTGCTTGCGCACCGGCGCGCGTGGTCACCTTGACCATCAGTGACGTGCCGGGCGATGACCCGTCGATCATCGCCAGCGGGCCGACCGTGCCCGACGCCACCACCTGCGCTGACGCATTGTCAATCTTGCAGCGCTACGCGATTCAAGTGCCGGCGGCTTTGCTGGCCGACCTTGAAAGCGGCGCGCTCGAAACCCCAAAGCCCGGCGACGCGGTTTTCAACGGGCACGAAGTTCACTTGATCGCTACCCCGCAGCAAAGCCTGGAAGCCGCCGCTGAGGTGGCGCGGGCCGCTGGCTTGAAGGCTTACATCCTGAGCGACGAGATGGAAGGTGAGTCGCGCGAAGTCGGTAAGGTGCATGCCGCATTGGCGCGAGCCGTGAAGCAAAAAAACCAACCGTTTGAATCGCCCTGCGTGATCTTGAGCGGTGGTGAAACCACGGTGACGGTGCGTGCGCAGTCGGCGGGCACCGATGAAAAAATGCGAGGTCGCGGTGGCCGAGCGGGTGAATTTTGCATGGGGTTGGCGCTCGGTTTGCAAGGCCAGCCAGGCGTGTACGCGCTGGCAGCAGACACCGACGGCATCGACGGGCTAGAGGACAACGCTGGCGCTTATGTTGCACCCGACACACTGGCCCGGGCCCAAGCCGCCGGCATGAAGATCGAGCGCTACTTGGATCGCAATGACGCCTACGGTTACTTTGAGCCGCTGGGGGACTTGGTCATCACCGGGCCAACCCACACCAACGTGAATGACTTCAGGGCGATGTTGATTGTGTAGGTGCTGGCCGCACTGGTGAATCCCCATAAAAAAGGCGGTCGGAGCGTGAGCACCGACCGCCTTTTGTCAGGTCTTTAGACGCTAATTACAGGGCGTAGGACACCAGCACCAGCGGTGTGGTGGCTTTGCATTTGTTGCCGTTAAACCCGCTATTTGAAATACTGCTGTCGCAGCCGAATTTATTTTTCCAGTATTCAACGCCAACGCCAGCGCTCAGACCACTTTTGGGGCCCATGACCGGAAACATGAATGTTGCCCGAATCAGGGTTTCCATGGCTGTTTGATTACCGAAACCATCTTTACCTTTTGCACCGACGATGGTGGCGAAACCGCCAAAAGTGCCGTAACTTGCGACGGGAATAGACCAAGCCGAGTTCAGAGCTGGGGCTACATCAAACGAGACAGACCGAGTTGTCGCATACGGGTCACCGTTGTGATTGGTTTCTTTATAAGCTGCCACACCAATGTCCCAGAAGCCTGCGCTGACTGGCATGGACGCTGACATACCCAATTGCAATTTGCGCGGGGCAGGGGCAAAGGTGGTGTTTTTGGCACCAGCGTCGACGCGGGCCGTCAGGTTCAGGTCTTTGGCGAAGCCGTAGCCGGTTTTGTTGCCCGTCAAGGCATTCAAAGAAAAGTTGCGTTGGAAAAATCCATACCATTCTTGGGCGCCACCACCATTGCCGTTCGCTTGATCAGCGCTGTCCGACTTGAGCAAGTCAATGTTAAAAAGGTTGCTGCCCAGCTTGTCGCCGCTCACGTGCGTGAATGTCATGATGTTTTTTGCGACCTTGTCCGAAACGCCAGGCTCAGATTGGTGCGGCGCGTAGGTGTAGGTGACGGAGTTGCTGCTCCAGTCAGCGGCAAAAGCGCTTGAACTGGCAAGCAAAACAGCGGCAATGGCGGTGAAACGAGACACGGTTTTCATGATCAATCCTGTTGTTGTAGTTGAATGCCGCAACAGCGCACGCTGTTCGACAAGTCACTATGCATCAGCGATGTCATTTTGTGAATTGTGTGTGGTGTTTTAAAGCAACTAATTGATGGGTTTGTGTGTATACCTTAATTTGTATAGTTAAAAGCTACTTTTTGATGTAAGGAAAATTTACAAATGCGAGCCCAAAAAAAGACATGGGCGAGGTCATCGCTCATGTCTTGTGGGTCAGCTTAAAGTCAAGGTTTAAAAATAGCTGAAGATCAAACCGACGTTCAAGGTCGTGGCTTTTTGTCCGGCTGCCAAATTACCAGTGATGATGGACGGACCGGCAAAGTTCCAAGCCGAAGTCGCGCTGCCCTTGTTGTTCAAGACCGCGTATTGACCGTAGAACTGCAGCTCTTTGGTGAGGTTGTAGTAGGCACCAGCTGCAACAGTGTCAACTTTCAAGTTGGTCGAGCTGCTGCTAGATTTGTACACGCCGGCGTCAAACGAGGTTTTGTCGTTCAAGGTGTACGAGCCGCCAAAACCGGTCGTGCCCAATGCCGATGTGAAGGTGTCTGTTTTTTGGCTGGCGGTGATGCCTTTCAGGGTGAAACTGCCCAACTTGTAATTGGCCGACAGAATGTTGCCGCTGCTGTCTTTCTTGCCGACTATTTCGCTGCTGTAGGTCGCAAGACCCAGCTTCAAGTCGCCATTGACATAGGTGGCACTGGCTCTTGAGCCGGTTTTGATTTCCCCTGTCGCTGTCCTTGACTCGGGTACATATTGACCGGCCAAAGTGAAGCCTGCCATGGTCGGCGAGGTGTAGCTGAAGGATGCGTAGTCGACCGTTCCCAAGCCGCCATTGGCATCAATCATGGCCAAAGAACTGCCAAAGTTTGAGCCGCCGCGCGGGTCACCCATCAGCACCGTTTTGAACGCCAGGTTGGGCTGCACACCCATCACAAAATTACCTGCGCTGCTGTTGATGTAAATGTTCTTTTGGCGATTCAGGAGTTCGCCGCCATTGCTGAAAAAATAGTAGCTGCTTCCAGTCGGTGTGTTGAGTGTGAAACCCTGTTCGAGTTGGACGCCCACAGTCAAGTTGGCGATGGTTTTCTCGACCTTCAAACCAGCAAAAGTAGGCACCACACCGCCGGTGATGAATTCTGATTTTGAGGCTGATGCGGCGACACCACCAGACAGCTTTGATGACGCCATGCCGCCGTCAATCAGCGCATAGAAGCTGGGGCCGTCTGCATAAGCCTGCATGGTTGCCAGCGCCAAGGAAGATAAGAGAAGAGCACGGGTTCGGGAAAACTTCATGGTGAATCCTATTGATGAGCTGCGATATTGCGAGAGGGCTAAGGCAAATCCCGTGCCAGCGAGAACGCCCCCTGTCGCTGGATGACGGAGCCCCCACAACGTCAAAACAGTGCAAACAGTTAAAAGCCGTAAAAAATTGCAATCATTTGGTGCGTCTGCGCACTTATTTCGCACGCTAAATGCTTGCCGTTGCGTCGCAGGTGTTTCTGGCTGAGCTGGTGGTCTTGCTAGACTGCCCGTCATGTCCAAACTGATCCCGTCGTTTCTCCGCCATGTCGGCCCGGGGGTCATCACGGGCGCGGCGGACGATGATCCTTCCGGTATCGCGACCTACACCCAGGCCGGCGCACAGTTTGGCACCGGCTTGATCTGGACGGTTTTTTTGTCCTTGCCCTTCATGATCGCGATTCAGCTGGTGAGCGCGCGCATAGGCCGGGTCACTGGCAAGGGGCTGGCGGCCAATTTGCGTGAGCACACACCGCGTACTTTTTTGGTGCTGGTCGTGGTCTTGCTCACGGTGGCCAACACCATCAACATTGCGGCTGACGTGGCGGCCATGGGCGAAGCGTTGCAGCTGGTGGTGGGCGGCGGCGAGCATTTTCATGCGGTGTTTTTTGGGCTGCTGACGGTACTCCTGCAGATCTTTGTGCCTTACCGCCGGCTGGCACCCATCCTGAAATGGTTGACGCTGTTTCTCTTTGCCTACGTGATCGCCATCTTCACGGTCCATGTGCCGTGGGCCAAGGTGCTGCACGACTTGGTGATTCCCAAAATCGAGTGGTCGTCAGCGTACTGGATGATGCTGGTGGCTTTGCTGGGCACAACCATCTCGCCGTATTTGTTTTTTTGGCAAGCCTCGCAAGAGGTTGAAGAATTGCGCCTCAAAGGCCAAGGCGGTGGTCATTCGAGCATTGCGCTTGACCTGCAACGCGTGCGGCGCGACACCATCGTCGGCATGTGTTTTTCTAATTTAATCGCTTTTTTCATCATGGTGATGGCTGCCGTGGTCTTGTATGCCGCCGGCATTCGGGACATCACGTCAGCGGCGCAAGCGGCACTGGCCCTGAAGCCGCTGGCCGGCGAATTCGCTTTCATGCTGTTTGCTGGCGGGGTGATTGGCACCGGCTTGCTGGCGGTGCCGGTGCTGGCGTCGTCAGCCGCTTATGCCGTGGCCGAAGCCTTTGGCTGGCCTGAGGGACTGGAGCGGCGCTGGTACGAAGCCAAGCGCTTTTACGCCATCATTGCCGTGGCCACAATTGTCGGCACGGGCTTGAGCTTCACGTCGATTGACCCGATGAAAGCGCTGTACTGGAGCGCCGTCATCAACGGCGTGGTGGCCGCGCCGATCATGGTCGGTCTGATGCTGCTGGCCAGCAACCAGTCCGTCATGGGCCCCTTCGTCTCAGGCGTTAAAACGCGCTGGTTCGGCTGGCTAGGCGCCGGCCTCATGGGTCTGGCCGTGTTGATGATGCTGTGGGATGTGTGGCCCGGGCACTAGGTTGACGCTTGAGCGAAACTGAGTGCCCGCAGCACGTTCTCAGCAGTAGCCGGAGCGCGCAGTTGCACGGGCTGGCGGGACGCTGTGCTGCTGCCCACCGCGTCCTTCAATGCCTCATACACGCTGATCGCCAGCATGAAGGGCGGTTCGCCCACGGCCTTGCTGCCGAAGACGTTGTCTTCACGGTTGGCTTCTGGCCAAAGCGCGACCTTGAAGTGTTCGGGCACGTCGCCCGTGGCGGGTATTTTGTAGGTGCTGGGGGCGTGTGTGCTGAGTTGGCCCTTGTCGTTCCAGACCAGTTGCTCGGTGGTCAGCCAGCCCATGCCTTGAATGAAGCCGCCTTCAATTTGCCCGATGTCAATCGCCGGGTTGATGCTGGTGCCGGCGTCGTGCAGGATGTCGACTTTGAGCACGCGGCTTTCGCCGGTCAGCGTGTCGATGGCGACTTCGGTGCAGGCCGCTCCATAGGCGAAGTAATAAAACGGCCGACCGGTCAGCGTGGTTTTGTCGTAATGGATTTTGGGCGTGCGGTAAAAGCCGTCGCTCCACAATTGAATGCGGTTGGCGTAGGCCAGTCGAACCACGTCTTTGAAGGGCCGCGTTTGGGTTGGTGAGATCACCTCGCCGGCCACAAAGCGCACGGCACCCGCGCCACAGGCGTCTAGTCCGGCGACGAATTGCGCCAAGTTGTTGCGCACGTTGCGGGCGGCGTATTGCGCAGCGCGGGCGTTGAGGTCGGTACCCGCTGACGCTGCGGTGGCGGATGCGTTGGGTATCTTGCTGGTGTCGCTGGCTGTGACCAGCACCTGCTCAAAAGCCACGCCGAGTTCGTCGGCCACGATTTGCCCCACCTTGGTGTTCAAGCCCTGGCCCATTTCGGTGCCGCCGTGGTTGGCCTGCACGCTGCCGTCGGTGTAGACATGCACCAGCGCGCCGGCTTGGTTGAACAGCGTGGCCGTGAATGAAATACCGAACTTCACGGGTGTCAAAGCCAGCCCGCGTTGGATGACGCTGCTGCTGGCGTTCCAGTCGGCGATGGCTTGGCGGCGCTGTCGGTAGTCAGCGGATATTGCCAGTGTGTTGATCAACGGCGCCAGGATGTTGTCTTCGACTTGCATGCCGTAGTGCGTGGTGTCGCGCAGGCCTGTACTGCTGCTTGCTTCGTCGCTGTACAGGTTGCGCAGGCGCACGTCGAGCGGGTCCAGACCCAGATGCCGCGCGATGTCGCCCAAAATATGTTCGATGACGATCATGCCCTGCGGCCCGCCGAAACCGCGAAACGCCGTGTGGCTTTGCGTGTTGGTTTTGCAGCGGTAAGAGGTGATGTCGACGTCTTCCAAAAAGTAGGCGTTGTCGGCATGAAAAATAGCGCGGTCGGCGACCGGGCCGCTCAGGTCAGCGCTGAAGCCGCAGTTCGCCGCCATCATCAGTTGCAAGCCGCAGAGTCTGCCGCTGTCGTCAAAGCCGACCGTGTACTCGTAGGCAAACGGATGCCTTTTGCCGGTGACCTGGAAGTCGTCGTCGCGGTCCATGCGCAGCTTGACCGGCTTGCCGAATTTGCGTGCGGCCAGTGCTGCCCAGACGGCCATGTGGCCACTTTGCGTTTCTTTGCCGCCGAAGCCGCCGCCCATGCGCCGGCATTCGACGCGCACCGCGTTGTTGTCAATGCCGAGCGCGTGCGCAACCCAGTGCTGGGCCTCGCCAGGATGCTGTGTGCTGGCATAGACCAGCCACTGGTTTTGCTCTTGCGGCAGCACGTAGGCGATCTGGCCCTCCAGGTAAAAATGCTCTTGCCCGCCGACTTCCAGCGAGCCGCTCAAGGTGTGTGGCGCGCGTGCCAAAGCCGCGTCAGCCGAACCGCGCCTAACCACCACCGGAGGCAGCACAAAATTCTTCGCGGCCAAGGCTTCTTGCACGGTCAGCACGGCGGGCAAGGCTTCAATGTTCAACACCACTTTGCGGGCTGCGTGCCGCGCTTGCATCACCGTGTCGGCCACCACGAGGCCGATGACTTGGCCGACGTGCTCGACCACGTCCACCGCAAAGACTGGTTCGTCATGCACAAAAGTCGCCAGCAGCGGATCACCCGGCACCTCGGCTGCCAGCACCACGCCGCGCACGCCGGGCATGGCCAGCGCAGCCGTCGCATCAACGCCCAGTAAATTACCGTGCGCCACGGTGGACAAAATGGGCGCTGCGAACAGCGTGCCTTTGACTTCAGGAATGTCGTCGATGTAGTTCGCTGCACCGGCGACTTGCGCCCTGGCACTTTCGTGAAAATGCGATTGACCGGCGGCCGTTGACCGGACGACAAGTTTGTCGGGCGCGTTCATGTCAGCGCCTCCAATTTGAAGGCTTCGAGCTTGATGTGTTGCTCGCCCTGGCTCTCAAGCCAGAAGCGTTGCAGCAGGTTGCCCAGCACTTCCCGGCGATAGCTGGACGATGCGCGCATGTCCGAAATCGGTTCGAACTCGGCGCGTAAGGTTTGCATGGCGGCCTGCACGCTGGCCAGCGTCCAAGGCTGACCCCGCAGCGCGGCTTCGGTTTGTCGGGCCCGTACCGGCGTGGCGGCCACACCGCCCGCACCGATCGAGATGTCGCTGACCACGCCGTCATCCAACGTCAGATTCAGCACCAGACAGACGGCTGAAATATCGTCGTCGTAGCGCTTGGAGATTTTGTAGGCGCGCAGCAAAGAAGATGTTGCCGTTGGCACTTTGATGAACGCCACCACCTCGTCAGCCGCCAGCAGGTTTTGGCGGTAGCCGGTGTAAAAGTCTTCCAGCGGCATCTCGCGTTCACCGCGCAGGCTGGCCAGCACGATGCGGCTTTTCAGGGCGATCAGCAGCGGCATGGAATCGCCGATGGGGGAGCCGTTGGCGACGTTGCCGCCCAGCGTGCCGGAGTTGCGCACCGGCAAACCGGCAAAGCGTGCGGCAAAGGTCTTGAGCTCTGGCCAGCTTTGAAGCAAGGCGGCAAAGGCGTCTTGCAAAGTGGCGGCAGCGCCAATCACCCAGTCGCCACCGCGCTGTTCAATGCGCCGCAGTTCGGCCACGCGGGTGACGTCGATCACGGCATCAAACTGCTTGTGCATCTTGGTCACCCAGAGTCCGACATCGGTGCAGCCGGCCACCAGTTGGGCTTTGGGCTGCGCGGTGCGGGCGGCCAGCAACTCTGCCAGCGTGTTCGGTAATCGGTAGGAGCTATTGGAGTCAGATGTTTGCGGCTGAATCTTGGCCAGTTGGCGGGTGATGGTGGAATGGTCTAAGCGCACCGTCGGCAAACCGGCCATTTGCTGCGCCGCATCCAAAATCGGCCGGTAGCCGGTGCAGCGACACAGGTTGCCCGAGAGCTCTGTCTGGGCGAGTTCGCGGGTGATCGGTTGGCCTTGCAGGACGTGGTTTTGGTACATGCCAAACAAGCTCATGACAAAACCGGGCGTGCAAAAACCGCATTGCGAGGCATGGCACTGGACCATGGCTTCTTGTGCCGGGTGTTGGCTGGTGGCTTTCCCTTGGTTCCCTGGGCTGAGGTCTTCGACCGTCCACAGCGCAAGCCCATGAACCGAATGGGCCATGCGAATGCAGCTGTTGACGGCTTTGAAAGTCAGGTTGTCACTCTCGCCAACGGCTTCGCCGAGCACCACCGTGCAGGCCCCGCAGTCGCCTTCGCCGCAGCCTTCTTTGGTGCCGGTGAGTCCTAAGTCTTCGCGCAAGACCTCTAAAAGAGTGCGGGTGGGTGGTACATTGTTCAGCGTCACGACTTCGCCGCGCTTCAGGAACTGAATGGTTTGACTGTGGGTGCAGGGCATAAGAGTGGGTGTAGTCATCGGGTACGGACAAGTCAGGGTAAACAATCAGGCAAACGTCGGCATACGGATCGGCATATCGGGCTCATGGTTAAACAGGTATGAACGATCAGGCACTTTTTGACAAGATAGATCTTCATCTCATCAGGGTCTTGAACACCGTGCTCACAGAACGCAGCGTTTCGCGCGCAGCCATTCGACTTGGAATGTACCAACCCGCCGTCAGCGCGGCGCTGCGTCGCCTGCGCGACTTGGCGGGTGATCCGCTGTTGGTGCGCTCGGGTGCCGGCATGGTGCCCACAGATGCCGGTCTGCGCATGATCGAACCGTCAGCGGGTATTTTGCGTGCCGCTGAAGTGATGTTTAGCGATGCCCGTGGCTTTGATCCGGCCACCGCCAAAACAGTCTTTAGTCTGGCCGCCAGCGACTACCTAGACCCGCTGTTTTTGCCGCAACTGGTTGCGCAGATCAAGTCGCAGGCGCCGCACTGCCGCATCGAGATGCGGGCGCTGTCGCCTGAGTCAGACTACCGAAGCCATCTGGCTCAAGGCGACATTGACATCGTCATTGGCAACTGGGCTTCGCCGCCGGATGACTTGCACATGGGGCGACTCTTTGGTGACGAGGTGGTGTGTCTGGTGTCGCGTGAGCACCCGGCCGTGCGGCGTGGCTGGGACGCCAAAAGCTGGCTGGAAGCCGAGCACATTGCGCCGACGCCGACGCACCTCGGGGCCAAAGGCGTGATCGATGACCACTTGGAGCACCTCGGCTTGCAGCGCAACATCATGGCGCGCTGCCCACACTTTGGCCTGATCCCGGCGATGGTGGCATCAAGCTTGCTCGTGCTGACCACGGGCCGGCAGTATTGCGAGCGTTACAGCGACGTGCTGGACCTGAAAATATTGCCTTGCCCGATTGAATTTCCCCGCATGATGTATTACCAGCTTTGGCACGAACGCTCGCACGCCTCCAACTCCGCCAAGTGGCTGCGTGAACGGGTCAAGGCTGTCGCCATGTCGCTGCGAAAAGAAGAGCCCAAACAGGCATAACCAGCAGGCGTGAACTCAATGCATAAAAACGCCAGCCCACGGCTACAACTTCACGGCATCACCAAAAGCTACCCGGCGGTGGTGGCCAACAGCGATGTGTCGTTGACGGTGCAGCCGGGAGAAATCCATGCCGTGCTGGGCGAAAACGGCGCTGGCAAATCGACACTGATGAAAATCATTTACGGCTCGGTCAAGCCCGATGCCGGCAGCGTCATGGTTGACGGCGTGGCCGTGACGATTCGCAATCCACAAGAAGCGCGGGCGCTGGGCATCAGCATGGTGTTTCAGCACTTCAATCTGTTTGAAACGCTGACGGTGGCTGAGAACGTTTGGCTGGGACTCGACAAGCAGTTGAGTCTGGCCGAGGTGTCGGCGCAGATCGCCGCCACCACGGAAGAATACGGTCTGCAACTCGACCCGTCGCGGCCGGTGCACACCCTCAGCGTGGGTGAGCGCCAGCGGGTCGAGATCGTGCGCGCGCTGCTGACGCACCCGAAGCTGTTGATCTTGGACGAACCGACCTCGGTGTTGACACCGCAGGCAGTAGAAAAACTCTTCGTCACCTTGCGCCTGTTGGCCGAACGCGGCTGCAGCATTTTGTACATCAGCCACAAGCTGCATGAGATTCGCGCCCTGTGCACCGCCTGCACGGTGCTGCGCGGCGGCAAGGTCACCGGCGTGTGCGACCCTCAGCAAGAGTCCAACGCGTCATTGAGTCGCCTGATGATTGGCGCCGAGCCGCCAGCCTTAGAGCACCGCGCCTTGCAGGCGGGTGCCGTGGTGTTGCAGGTGCGTGCGTTGAGCCTTGCGCGTGAAGACCAGTTTGGGGTTGACCTCGACCGCATCACCTTGGACGTTCGGGCCGGTGAGGTGGTCGGTATTGCCGGGGTGTCTGGCAACGGCCAAAAAGAGCTGCTTTATGCGTTGTCAGGTGAAGACACCCGGGCAGCGGGTGATGCGATTCAAGTCAAGGGCAAGCCGGTCGGCAAACAAGGCCCGATGCAGCGCCGAGACCGTGGCGTGCATTTTGTGCCTGAAGAAAGGCTGGGACGTGGTGCTGTGCCGTCGCTTGGCCTCGCGCAAAACCTGTTGCTGACGCGGCGCGATGCGGTCGGCCGTGGTGGTTGGCTGCAGTTAGCCACGTTGCAGGCGCAGGCCGAAGGCATCATCCAGCGCTTCAACGTCAAGGCCGGTGGGCCGCATGCGCCAGCTCAGTCTTTGTCGGGCGGCAATTTACAAAAGTTCATCGTCGGCCGTGAGATCGAAGCGGGCCCTGAGTTGTTGATCGTTTCGCAGCCAACCTGGGGCGTTGACGTCGGCGCAGCGGCGCAGATTCGCGGTGAGATTTTGAAGCTGCGCGACGCCGGTTGTGCGGTCTTGGTGGTCAGTGAGGAGCTTGAAGAATTGTTTGAAATTTGCGACCGCCTGTATGTCATGGCCAAGGGGCAAACTTCGCCGTCGCTGCCGCGTTCAGAGGCCACGGTTGAGCGCGTGGGCCTGTGGATGAGTGGGCTTTGGCAAGACGAAAAACAAGCTGACGCTTCAGCGCAAGGAGCGATCCATGGCTGAGTTTTTCAAGCTTCGGCTACAGCTTGAAGCGCGTCCGTACGCTTCGCGCACTTGGGGTTATTTGTCGCCACTGCTGGCGCTGCTGATCACGGTGGTGATCGGCATGTTGTTGTTCATCGCGCTGGGAAAAAATCCGCTGCAGGGCTTGCAGGTGTTTTTCTGGGAACCGATTCGCAGCGCGTATGCGCTGGGTGAACTGATGGTCAAAGCCACGCCGCTGTTGATCATCGCGCTCGGGCTGGCGGTGTGTTTTCGTTCCAACGTCTGGAACATTGGTGCCGAAGGTCAATTCATCATCGGCGCGGTGACCGCAGGCGGCGTGGCGATGCTGGCTGACAAGTCCACCGGCGTCTGGATCATCCCGGCGATTGTGTTGGCGGGCGCGTTGGGCGGTATGCTCTGGGCCGGCATCACGGCACTGCTGCGGGACCGTTTCAATGCCAACGAAATTTTGGTCAGCTTGATGCTGGTGTACGTCGCCGACATGGTGCTGAGCTACCTCGTTTATGGCCCCTGGAAAGACCCGGCGGGCTACAACTTTCCACAAACCAAGACTTTTGATGCGGTCACGCAAATTCCCCGGCTGATGGCGGGCTCGCGGGTCAACATCGGCATCCTGCTGGCGCTTGCCGGTGCCGCTGCGCTGTGGCTTTATTTGTACCGCACCTACGCCGGCTTTGCCCAGCAGGTCGGCGGCTTGGCGCCAGCCGCTGCGCGTTACGCTGGCTTTTCGTCACGCAAAGCTTTGTGGGTGGCGCTGCTGGTGTCCGGCGGCGCGGCTGGTCTGGCCGGCGCGCTGGAAGTCGCCGGCCCGATCGGCCAGCTCTCGCCCTACGTGCCGGCGGGTTATGGTTTTGCCGCCATCATCGTCGCCTTTGTCGGGCGCTTGCACCCGGTTGGCATCATCTTCTCGGCATTGCTCATGAGCATGTTTTACATTGGCGGCGAATTGGCGCAGTCGCGTCTGGGGCTGCCCAAATCTCTCACCGGGGTGTTTCAGGGCTTGCTGTTGTTCAGCCTGCTGGCCTGCGACACCTTGATCGCTTACCGAATCAAAATCAAGCGGGGGGCGCACTGATGGACTCGACAGCCTTGCTGCTTGCCGCCACCCTGAGCGCCGGCACCGTGTTGGCGATTGCTGCTCTTGGCCTGCTCATCAATGAGAAAGCCGGTATCGTCAACTTGGGCGCTGAAGGCATGATGCTGTGCGCCGCGCTGGCCGGTTTTGTCACCGTCGTGCACACCGGCAACAGCTGGCTGGGCTTCGGCGCGGGCATGCTGGCGGGCGCGCTGTTGGCAGGCTTGTTTGGTGTGCTGGTGATCTGGCTCAACACCAACCAGTACGCCACCGGTTTGGCGCTGAGCTTGTTTGGGGCTGGCTTCTCCGCCTTTGCTGGCACGCGCTACGTGCAAGAAAAACTGCCCGAACAAAGCCATTACCCGATCCCTTTTCTGGCTGACGTGCCCTTTGTCGGCCCGGCATTTTTCCGTCAGCACCCAATGGTTTACCTGACCATCGCGCTGACGCTTGGACTGATCTGGTTTTTGTACCGAACCCGTGCGGGTCTGGTCTTGCGCTCGGTCGGCGAGAGTCCTGAGTCAGCCCACGCGCTGGGTTACCCGGTGCGGCGGATTCGGCTGGCCGCGGTGATGGTCGGCGGTTCGCTGTGCGGTTTGGCCGGCGCTTATGTGTCGGTGGTCTACACGCCCTTGTGGGTTGAAGGCATGATCGCCGGCAAGGGTTGGATTGCGTTGGCGCTCACCACTTTCGCAACATGGCGTCCGGCACGTGTTTTGCTTGGTGCTTATTTGTTTGGCGGCGTGACCATGTTGCAGTTTCATTTGCAGGGCATGGGCGTTGATATTCCAAGTCAGTTCTTAACGATGCTGCCTTATTTGTCGACCATCGTGGTGCTGGTGCTGATTTCTCGCAACCCGCAATGGATTCGCCTGAACATGCCTTCGTCGATTGGAAAGCCCTTTCATCCAGGGTCCTGACTTTGGTTTGTGGGTGTTTTACCGTGATTTTTCCGGGCCTATTTTTGGGCTCATTTTTCGAAACCGTCGCTACTGGAGACGACATGACTGATCTGCAAAAACGTTCCTTGCTCAAGTTCGCTGCAATTTCTGCAGTGGCTGCTGCCGCCCTGGTGGGCTGCGGTAAAAAAGAAGAGCCACCAGCGCCCGCCCCAGTGGCTGCACCAGCCAAGGTGGAACCGCTCAAAATCGCGTTTGCCTACGTTGGCCCGGTCGGCGACGGCGGCTGGACCTTTGCCCACGACAACGGCCGCAAAGCGGTTGAAGCGGCTTATGGCGACAAGGTTGTCACCAGCTTTGTCGAAAAAGTGCCTGAGTCCGCTGACGCCGAGCGCGTCTTGCGCGACATGGCCGGTCAGGGCAACAAGCTGATTTTCGGCACGACCTTTGGCTACATGGAGCCAATGCTCAAAGTGGCCGCCGAGTTCAAAGACGTCAAGTTTGAACATGCGACCGGCTACAAAACCGCCGACAACATGCGCACCTATGACAGCCGCACCTACGAAGGCGCGTACTTGGCGGGTGTGATCGCCGGCAAGATGAGCAAGACCGGCACGCTTGGCGTGGTCGGCTCGGTGCCTATTCCTGAAGTCGTGCGCAACATCAACAGCTTCACGCTGGGGGCGCAGTCGGTCAATCCGAAAGTCAAGACCAAAGTCGTCTGGGTCAACGAGTGGTTCAACCCACCGAAAGAAACCGAAGCCGCCACTGCGTTGATCAATGGAGGCGCTGATGTGCTGTTCCAGAACACCGACTCGTCTGCCGTGCTGCAGACCGCCGAGAAAATGGGCAAGCGCGCCTTCGGTTGGGACTCCGACATGACCGCCTACGGCCCCAAGGCTCACTTAGGTTCGGCCATCATCAACTGGGGTCCTTACTACGTCAAAGCCGTGGGCGAAGCACTTGAAGGCAAATGGGCCACCGGTCAAGCTTGGTGGGGCGTGAAAGAAGGCGCCATTGACATGGTGTCGATCGCCGCTGACGTGCCTGAGGCCACGAAAAAGCGCATCGATGAAGTCAAGGCCGGTCTGAAGGACGGCAGCTTCGCCATCTGGAAAGGCCCGATCATGGACAACACCGGCAAGGTGTTGATCGCTAAAGACGTGGTTGCCGATGATAAATTCTTGGGCGGCCTGAAGTCTTACGTCAAGGGCGTTGAAGGCAAAGTTCCAGGTAACTGATCCAGCTGCTGCTGATCTTTAAAACAGCTGCCTTCGGGCAGCTGTTTTTGTTTGCGACGACACTGTGCAGTCTTTGAAAGCTGACCATGACCTTGATCCGACCTGTTGCCGCCGACCGCTTGCCTGAACTGCTCAGGCGCATGCCGAAGGCGGAGCTGCACATTCACATTGAAGGCTCGCTGGAGCCGGAGCTGATCTTTGCCTTGGCCCAGCGCAATGGTGTGAGCCTGCCTTACGCCAACGTGGAGGCGCTGCGCAGTGCTTACGCCTTCACCAACCTGCAAAGTTTTCTGGATATTTATTACGCTGGCGCCAGCGTGCTGTTGACCGAGCAAGACTTCTACGACATGGCGCGTGCCTACTTTGTCAAAGCCGCCGAAGACAAGGTATTACACGCGGAGTTGTTTTTTGATCCGCAGACGCACACGGCGCGCGGCGTGGCGATGGAAACCGTTGTCAAAGGTTTGCATCGCGCCTGCGTTGATGCCAAGGCACAGTTGGGTGTGAGTGGTTTGCTGATCATGTGTTTCTTGCGGCATCTGAGCGAAGAAGACGCCTTCGCCACGCTGGAGCAAGCGCTGCCGTTTCGCGACCATATCGTCGGCATCGGTCTTGATTCAGGTGAAGTCGGCAATCCGCCTGAAAAATTTGCGCGTGTCTTTGCGCGTTGCCGGCAGCTTGGCTTCAGGCTGGTGGCGCATGCCGGCGAAGAAGGCCCGCCTGCCTATGTGTGGACGGCGCTAGACCTGCTCAAAGTTGAGCGCATTGACCACGGCGTGCAGTCGACCCACGACGCGGCCTTGATGCAGCGGCTGGCGAAAGACCGCATCGCGTTGACGGTGTGTCCGTTGTCAAACCTCAAGCTGTGCGTGTTCCCTGATCTGGCCAGCCACACGCTGGGCCAGTTGCTGGCGGCCGGTATTGCCGCCACCGTCAATTCGGACGACCCGGCTTACTTTGGTGGCTACATGAATGACAACTTCACCCAGACTTTTGCGGCGCTGCCCTTGGGTGCTGCTGAGGCCTACACACTGGCGCGCAACAGCTTTGAAGCCAGCTTCATCGAGCCATCGGCTAAGCAGTTCTACATCAGCCAGCTGGATGAGACCTTTGCGACCTTCCGCTAACCCCTGGACCATCGCGCTGGCGGGCATGGTTACCTTGGGCGTGGCCATGGGCATTGGCCGCTTTGCCTTCACACCGCTGCTGCCGATGATGCTGAACGATGGCGTGATTGACCTGCCAGCGGCGAGTTGGCTGGCCAGTGCGAACTACATCGGCTACTTGGTCGGTGCGCTGCTGTGCATGTTGCAGCCGTGGTTGTGGGCGCGTTTTCCGCGCTTGCCGTCATGGGCGTTCACGCAGCTGATACGCGGTGGTTTGCTGATGACGGTGGTGCTGACGCTGGCGATGGCTTGGTCAGGCGCGTCGGCTTGGCCCTTGCTGCGCTTTCTCGCCGGCGTCACCAGCGGTGTGGTCTTTGTCTTCACCTCGGGCTGGTGCTTGTCACAGTTGGCCCGACTGGGCTTCCCCAGCATGGGTGGCTACATCTACATGGGCCCGGGGGCTGGCATTTTGCTGAGCGGGCTGTTGGCCAGCGGCATGGTCGCTTGGCATTGGACGGCAGCCAGCGGGTGGTTGATTTTTGGCCTGCTGGCTTTCGGGATGACGGCGCTGGTTTGGCGCAGACTTGACGGCAGCGACGAACGCTTGCTGCCGTTGGTAGCGCTGGTTCACAAAGCGGCTGACGAACCTTCCGCCGAGGCCAGCGTCGGTCATGGCTCGTTTGAGATGGTCTTGCTCACGTTGGCCTATGGCATCGCCGGTTTTGGCTACATCATCACCGCGACTTTTTTGCCGGTGATAGCCCGTGCGGCCTTGCCGGGCTCGCACTGGCTGGATTTGTTTTGGCCGATTTTTGGCCTGGGCGTGATGACGGGTGCCTGGCTCGCCACCCGGATTCGACCGAGCGACTTTCGCTCCATGTTGGTTGGTGGTTACCTGATGCAGGCGCTCGGCATTGGCATCAGTCTGTGGAGCCCGAGTCTGGTCGGATTTGCCTTGGGCAGTTTGTTACTGGGTCTGCCATTCACGGCGAACACGTTTTTTGCCATGCAAGAAACACGTCGCCTGCGGCCCGCCGCGGCCGCCAGTTTCATGGGTTTGATGACCGCCACTTACAGCCTGGGGCAGGTTCTGGGTCCGCCCTTGGTGGCCGTCTTGATGCACGGCGCACGCACGCCCGGCGACACCTTCACCTTGTCACTGGAGATCGCTGCGGGGACCTTGCTGTTGGGCGCGTGTGCGTTTGCTTGGATGGTTCGGGTCTATCCGGTGAAGCGGGCAACTTAGACGGTCGACCGTTAGAATGTGGCTCCCCTTGGCGGCGTCCCGGCGCTGAGGGTTTTCATATCACCGGGTCCATGTAGAGGACTACCATGTATAAAAACCTCAGGGCTCCGGCAGTCACCCGGAGCGCCTTATGAGTTACCAGGTCAAAGAAATTTTCTACACCTTGCAAGGTGAGGGCGCCAATGCGGGTCGCCCGGCTGTGTTCTGCCGCTTCGCCGGCTGCAACCTCTGGACGGGGCGCGAACAAGACCGATCGAGCGCTGTTTGCCAGTTTTGCGACACCGATTTTGTTGGCACTGACGGCACGCTCGGCGGCAAGTTTTCGTCGGCTGACGCGCTGGCCAACCTGATTCAAGCGCAATGGCCTGCAGACGATAAGGCGCACCGTTTTGTCGTGCTGACTGGCGGTGAGCCTTTGCTGCAAGTTGATGACGCGCTGATTGCGGCGCTGCATGCCCGAGGATTTCAGATTGCCGTGGAGACCAATGGCACCTTGGTCGCGCCCGCTGGCATCGACTGGATTTGCGTCAGTCCCAAGGCCGGCGCAGCGTGGGTACAGCGCGAAGGTCATGAGCTCAAAGTGGTCTGGCCACAGCCCTTGCTCAACCTGGCAGAACTCGAAGCCGCGCATTTCACGCACCGTTATTTGCAGCCCATGGACAACGTCTTGCGTGAGCACAACCTGCATGACTGCATTGCGCTGTGCAAGCAACGTCCGGCTTGGCGTTTGAGCTTGCAGACCCACAAGATCACGGGAATCAGATGAACCACGAGATGCAATTCGACATCAGTCAAAAGTTTTTCTTTGACGCCGCCCACACGCTGAACCGCGAGATCGAAGCCGACAGCAGCCGTCGTATCCACGGCCACACTTACTACGCAGAAGCCACGGTGTCGGGCCAGCCTGATCCGGCGACCGGCATGGTGGTTGACCTCGGTTTTGTGCGCTTGGCGATTGAGCAACTGCGGCCGCAGCTGGACCACCGCATGCTCGACGACGTGGCCGGCTTGGGCCCCGCGACGCTGGAGAATTTGTGCGCCTTCATTTGGCGCGCTTTGCTGCCAAGCCTGCCGCAGCTGTCGTCGGTGCGGGTTTGGCGCGACTCGATCGGTGACAGCTGCACCTTGCGGGCAACGCCAACTCTGACATAGTATTTATGCGGCGCAAGGTATGTGCAAGCCACGCTGCTGCGTTACGCTTGGCGCATGAAAGCTTACCGCGCCGCCATTCTTCGTTTTGCCGCTGACCACTCTGCCGTCTACGAGTCAGACGGTTTACTGGTTGTGGCGGCTGACGCCAGTGGTCGACAACGGGTGGAGGCGGTGGGTCCTTGGCGCGAGTTAGCGCCGCATTATGCGCAACTGAACATTGAGCATTTGCCCGGCCGCATCATTGCGCCAGGCTTTGTCGACATGCACATTCATTACCCGCAGGTCGACGTCATCGGCTCACCGGCGGATGGTTTGTTGCCTTGGCTGGAGAACTACACTTTTCCACAAGAAACCCGTTTCAGTGAGCCGGCGCATGCTGCTGAGGTGGCGCGATTTTTCATCGATGAATTGTTGAGAAACGGCGTCACCACCGCGCTGACTTTTGCCACTTCGCACCCAAGTTCTGTCAAAGCCTTGTTCGAAGAAGCCCAACGCCGGCAGCTGCGGCTCATCACCGGCAAGTGCCTGATGGACCGTAACTCCCCCGATGGCGTGCGCGACGAGACCGAGCAAAGCTTGATCGACACCGAAGCGCTGATCCAGCGCTGGCACGGCCAAGACCGGCTGGGCTATGCGATCACGCCGCGTTTTGCGCCGAGTTGCAGTGACGCGCAACTGCGTGGTGCGGGTGCGCTGGCGGCTAAATACCCGGACGTTTGGGTGCAGTCGCACGTGGCAGAAAACCGCGAAGAAATTGCCTGGGTGCGTTCGCTGTACCCGGCAGCGCGCAGCTACTTGGCGGTGTATGAGCAATTCGGTTTGCTGCGGCCGCGCAGCGTTTATGCGCACTGCATTCACTTTGACGACGACGACCGCGCGCTGATGCGCAGCAGCGGTGCGGCGGCCGCCATCAGCCCGACCAGCAACCTGTTTTTGGGCAGCGGCTTTTTTGACTACGCTGGTGCCGACCGCGTCGGCTTTGCATACGGCTTGGCCAGCGACGTCGGTGGTGGCACCAGCTTCAGCCCGTTCCACACCATGCTCGCGGCTTATTACGTGGGGCGCGAAGGGCAAACCAAGACTGGTTTGTCACTCAAGCCACAAGACCTGTGGTGGCAGCACACAGCAGGCGCTGCCCAAGCGCTCGGGCTGGCCGGTGTGGTGGGGAATTTGCAACCAGGCTGCGAGGCTGACTTCGCGGTCCTCAACCCGAGCGCCACGCCGCTGCTGGCGCGCAAGACTGCGCAAGCCAACAGTTTGGACGAACTGCTGTTTGCGATGATCGTGCTGGGAGATGACCGGCTGGTCGAGAAAACGGTGATCTCTCAGGCGGGTTAGGCGGGTTGAAGGTTTCGCTTGCCTACAATGGCAGCTCATCAACGATCTTCCGACGCGAGCACCCCACCATGAGCATCAAGAGCGACAAATGGATACGCCGTATGGCCGAATCAACCGGCATGATCGAGCCGTTCGAGCCCGGTCAAATCCGGCAGGCCGCCGACGGCCAGAAGATCATCAGCTACGGCACCAGCAGCTACGGCTACGACATTCGCTGTGCGCCCGAGTTCAAGGTTTTCACCAATATTCACAGCACGGTGGTGGACCCGAAAAACTTCGATGAAAAAAGCTTTGTCGATTTTCATGGCGACAGTTGCATCATCCCGCCCAACAGTTTTGCCTTGGCGCGCACGCTGGAATACTTCCGTATCCCGCGCAACGTGCTGACCATTTGCCTCGGCAAAAGCACCTACGCGCGTTGCGGCATCATCGTCAACGTGACGCCTTTTGAGCCTGAATGGGAAGGCTATGTGACGCTGGAGTTCTCCAACACCACGCCACTGCCAGCGCGCATTTATGCCGGCGAAGGCTGCGCCCAGGTCTTGTTCTTTGAGAGCGACCCGGACGACGTTTGCGAAGTCTCCTACAAAGACCGCGGCGGCAAGTACCAGGGTCAGACCGGCGTCACGCTACCAAAAGCGTAAATTCCTACAGAATCACGCGCTGGCGACTGAAGGCGCTGGCAAGCTCGCCACCTAGTATGGCGGCATGCCGCTCTCATCCACGTTCACCCCCGCGACAGCCAGTGATCGCCAACTGCATTACTGGCCTTGTGAGTTGCTGCACGCCTTCACGTTAGAGATGGCGGCGCGGGGCATTTGCGTGCACGAAGCCATGATGCTGGGTGACGCCGACTACGCGCACCAAAAACTGGCCCAAGCCAGTGCGCTGCATGATCAAGCCGTCGACCGGTTGGTGCTGAAGATGCTGGATTATTTTGAGCCAACTCGCTCAGCCAGTGAGTGCCGCCCGCCACTCACTGGCGGATCACCTCGCCGGTGTCCGCCTTGAAACGAACCACCTGAACGCGTCCATTGGCCCCCGGAAAGCCTTCAAAAACCGCTCGCACCAGATAAGGCACCACCGATGGCAAGGGGCTTGGACGGCCTTCGTGCGTGGCGGTGGATTCAAAGACAGTGCGCGGTGAACTGCCCGCAAGGCCTTGCGTGTCGAGCAAGCGCAGACGCAAGCTGCTGACCTGAACCGTTTCCATCAACTGCTGGTTACCGACGTAACGCGGGCCAAATGGGTCTGGCATCCAATAGCCGGGATAAATCCGGCCGGCGGCATCGCGGTAACCGGGTCGGTAGACGTACTGGTCTTGGTAGACCGGCCTTGAGTAGCTGCGGTTTTCGAGTTGGCTGCTGACACTCATGTCGACCAACATGCGTGCTGGCTGGCGACTGGCTGCGGGTTGCAAGCCCTGCTTGGCGAGCTCGGTGGCGACCAAGCTCGCGTATGAGGCCTGTTCCAACTCCCGTGTGTGGTCGGCCGGTGCCAGAAAGCCGAAGCTGCTGCCGAGCGCGTCTGCCGGCCACTGCTGAAAGCTGCTGACCCGCGCGGTGATCGGTGAGGCGCAGCCGCTCAGCAGCGCGACCAAGACCAGCGCGCCGCAGATAAGCCTGGCGCGGCTGAAGTGAAAAAAGGTACGGGTGAGCAGTGCACTAGTCATGTTTCTTAGGACATTCTGCCCGCTCAGAAGGTTCCTGTCGCGGCGGCAAAATCAGGGCTTCTGGGCCGCCACAGGTCTGGCCACGCCAGAATGAGACAATAGCGCCAAATATGACGTCCTCTTTTTCTACTCTCAATCTGGCTGAACCATTGGCCCGCGCCGTGGCCGAAATGGGCTACGAGTCCATGACTCCGATCCAGGAGCAAGCTATTCCCGTTGTTTTGCAGGGCAAAGATGTCATGGGCGCGGCCCAGACCGGCACTGGCAAAACCGCAGCTTTTTCATTGCCGCTGCTGCAGCGCATGATGGCGCACGAAAACGCGTCGACCTCGCCCGCCCGGCATCCAGTCCGCGCGTTGGTTTTGTTGCCAACACGTGAACTCGCCGACCAAGTCGCGCAGCAGGTCAAGCTCTACGCCAAGTACACCAACCTGCGCAGTGCCGTGGTGTTTGGCGGCATGGACATGAAGCCTCAAACCGCCGAGCTGAAAAAAGGCGTTGAAGTGCTGGTGGCTACGCCGGGTCGTTTGTTAGACCACATCGAAGCCAAAAATGCCGTCTTGAACCAAGTCGAATACGTCGTTCTCGACGAGGCCGACCGCATGCTCGACATCGGCTTTTTGCCCGATCTGCAACGCATCTTGAGCTACCTGCCTAAAAAACGCATCACCTTGCTGTTTTCGGCGACCTTCTCGCCCGAGATCAAGCGGCTGGCTTCCAGCTACCTGCAAGACCCGGTCACCATCGAAGTAGCCCGTTCGAACGCCACGGCGTCGACTGTCGAGCAGCATTTCTACAGCGTCGGCGCTGACGACAAGCGTCGCGCCTTGCACCAGATTCTGAAAGCCCGCGGCATGAAGCAAGCCTTCGTGTTCGTCAACAGCAAGTTGGGTTGCGCGCGCTTGGCCCGTTCCTTGGAGCGCGAAGGTCTGAAGACCACCGCCCTGCACGGGGACAAGAGTCAAGATGAGCGTTTGAAGGCGCTCGAAGCCTTCAAAAGCGGCGAGGTTGATTTGTTGGTGTGCACCGACGTGGCAGCCCGCGGTCTGGACATCAAAGACGTGCCAGCCGTGTTCAATTTCGACGTGCCTTTCAACGCGGAAGACTATGTCCACCGTATTGGCCGCACGGGCCGTGCCGGCGCTTCAGGTTTGGCCGTGAGCTTTGTGGCGCCGAGCGATACACGCTTGGTGGGTGACATTGAAAAGCTCATCAAGACCAAGATTGAATTGGAGCCGATGGAGTTTGAAGAGGACCGGCCGCGCATCAGCGAGCAGGGCCGTATCAATGACGGCCGCCGCATGTACCGCGAGGCAGAAGGCTCTGACCAACCGGATGAGCCGGGTGTGAAGCAGCCCGCGCCGCGTGAGCGCCGTGAAACACGCGAGCCGCGCGAGCGCCGCGAGTACGCACCGCGCCCGTCCAACGTCGCGCGTGATCCGTTTTTTGACAAGCCGTATGAGTCGACCTTGGCGGCTGAAGCGCAGCCAGCTTGGGAAGCTGCAGCCAAATCGGCGGGACCGCGCGGCATATCGGCCAACATCAAGCCGAAGAAAAAAATCGCGGCTTTGTTCAAGACCGTCGTCACAGAAAGCTAACTCAAGCTTGCTGCAAAACCCGGTTCCGAAAGGTGCCGGGTTTTTTAATGGCCGTCATGTTGTTGCATGGCGTCACAGTCGACTGAATAAAGCTCGTACGCGCCCGGCTCACTGCCTGGCGCCTCACTCAGTTTGGCCGCCGTCAAGCAGTTGCCCCAAACGCAACCGGTGTCCAGCGCCAAGGTGTTTTGGCGCATGACGGGCTTGCCTTCCGGGGCGTCGAGACCGACCGTCGACCAATGTCCGAATGCGATTGGCGTGTCGGCCGTCAGTCGACCCGGGACGCTGAACCAGGGCATGTGGCCAAGTGGTGTGGCATCTGCCGAGCCTTTGGCCTTGAACTCCATCTCGCCTGCTGGCGTGCAGAAGCGCAAACGTGTGAGCGCGTTGACGATCACGCGCAGCCGGTCGTGCCCTGTCAAACGGTCATTCCAACTGACGGGTGTGTTGCCATACATGCTGCTTAAAAATTCAAGCGCTTGATCGCCTCGCAAGGCTTGCTCGACCTCTGCTGCCAAAGCCAGCGTGCGCGCCTTGGTCCATTGCGGCAAGACGCCCGCATGCACCATCAGCCAACCGCGAACCTGCAGGGCTATGGGTCGATGGCGGACCCAATCGAGCAAGGCGTCGAGGTCAGGTGCCTGCAGAATAGCGTTTAGCGTGTCACCCTTGTGCTGCTTGCGCAGGCCATAGCCGACGGTCAGCAAATGCAGGTCATGGTTGCCGAGCAAACTCTGCGCTGAATCTCCGAGCTGCGCCACCGTTCGCAGCACCGCCAGTGAGTCGGGGCCGCGGTTGACAAGGTCGCCGAGCAGGTAAATAGTGTCGCGGCTGGGTGAGAAATCGATGCGCTGCAAAAGCCGCTGCAGCGGCTCGTGGCAACCTTGAAGATCGCCAATGAAGTAAAGTGCCATGTCATTATTTTCGTCTGGATTCATGGATATTTTGCTGATTGCACTGCTGACCCTGCTGAACGGGGTTTTTGCCATGTCGGAGTTGGCACTGGCGTCGAGCCGGAAGGCGCGGCTGGTAGCGGCCGCTGAAGCGGGTGACAAAGGCTCTCAGGCGGCGCTGAGTCTGCTGGAAAATCCGACGCAGTTTTTGTCTTCCGTGCAGGTCGGTATCACCTCGATCGGCATGGTCAACGGCATCGTCGGCGAGGCGGCCTTCAGTGGCGGCCTGTCGGCATGGCTTCAGACCTGGGGCGTCACGCTACGGGCTTCCGATATTTCAGCGACAGCGATCGTCGTGGTCATCATCACCTACATCACCATCGTGTTTGGCGAGTTGGTGCCCAAACGCATCGGCCAGCTTTACCCGGAGACCGTGGCACGCCTTGTGTCGCGTCCCATGATGTGGGTGGCCAGCGCTGCGCGGCCGTTTGTGCGCTTGCTGTCCTTCAGCACGCAAGCGGTCCTCAAGCTGCTGCGGGTTGACAATGCGGCCAGCCGGGCGGTCACTGAGGAAGAGATCACCGCCAGCCTAGAGGAGGGGGTGAGCGCTGGGCTGATCGAAGAGCATGAGCACCAGATGGTGCAAAACGTCTTTTTATTGGACGACCGTTTGCTGCCGTCGCTGATGCTGCCTCGCGCAGACATTGAGTGGCTTGAAGTCACGGACACGGTGGCGCAGGCGCTGGCCAAAGCCAGCATCAGTGGTCACTCTTGGTATCCGGTGTGCCGTGGTGGTCTCGATGATGTGGTCGGGGTTGTCAAGGTTGCCGTGTTGCTGGTGGTGCGAGACCTGACACAGGGCGCCGCTGCGCCTGTGGTCCCGGTTGAAGACCGCGTGGGTGCTTACGCGGTGCCGGCTGTTTTTGTGCCGGAGTCGCTCAGTGGCATGGAGTTGCTGGAGCAGTTCCGTGCACGATCAACGCGGATCTTGCTCGTCGTCGACGAATATGGTGTGGTGCAAGGGCTGGTCACACCGATGGACATGTTGGAGGCGATCACTGGTGAGTTGCCGGCAGGTGCGCAGCTCGACGCTTGGGCCACGCAGCGACCTGACGGCAGTTGGTTGCTCGACGGCGTGATGCCGGTGTCTGAACTCAAAGCGCGGCTGGACATCAAGCAACTGCCGGAAGAAGAACGCAGCCGTTACAACACCTTGGCAGGCCTGCTGCAAAGTGTTTCAGGTCGACTGCCTGGTGTGGGTGAATGCGTTGATTGCGCTGGCTGGCGATTTGAGGTGTTAGACCTCGACGGCAAGCGCATCGACAAAGTGCTGGCGAGCCGGCAAATGCTGTAGCCTGCTTTCAGCGGCCAGCTGAACGGTTCAGGGCGTTGCGTTGTTTGACTTGTTCGCCGGGGTGACGGTGATGATCACCTCATTGCCGCCAAAGCTGGCCGATTGGATTTGAATCGTTGCGACGCGGTCGGCTTTGTTGAAGGTCAAAAAGCTCAGTTTGGAGTATGAGCTTGACGTCAAAACCCAGCCCGCGCTTGGAAGGCCATCGCGGTAATAGGTATAAACCGCTTGCGACTCGCCAGCAACGCTCAAGCTGATGCGGCCTATCCACCGGCTGCCTGTGCCCATCACCAAGGTATCTTGAGGGCGAACTGTGGCGCCCGGCGGTATCGGCATGTCGCCGGCCAGTTGTGCGGCAGACGCTTCGGGCGCTGGAGCCCCGTCTTTGCTGGCTGGCTTGATGTCAACGCTGCTACAGGCCACCAATGCGTAAGCCGTGCAGAGCAAAGTCAGGTATTTCAGGATGTTCATGGGGGACTGGTCAAAGCTTCAGCGCCACCGGGGCATCCGGTTGCTCATCTGGCTCATCCTTCAGCGCGAGATTGTAGTCAGTTACATCTCAGCCGCTGAGGGCTTCAACCCGCTCAGGAAAACGCCCGGTAGTGGCGATGAATTTGGACATGAGCGTCCAGAAAACCGCGCAGCCGTTCCAGGTTGATTGGCTTCGGCAAAAACAGCACTTCAGGCGGCAGGCCGCCGCGTTGTTGAATCTCGCTCTCACTCAAGCCCGACATGACAATGGTCGAGATGCCCTGATATTCCGCACGGCTGTGAACCATGTGGAGCAGTCGGAAACCATCGAAGGGTTCCATGTTCAGGTCGGTGATGAGAATGCGCGGACGCACACGCTCCAGTTGCAACACGGCATCTAACCCGTCAACGGCGACCGTGCATTTGATGTCGGGATAGTGCGTTTCAAACAGCGCTACCAAGAGGCTGGCGGTGGGTTCATCGTCCTCGACGATCAGGACGTGAATCTGTTCTTGGTCAGCCTGCAGTTCGGTCATGTGGTGCAGGCTGCCCGGCTGCGATGAGGCCAATCGAAGCATGGCTTTGTGGCCCATCTTTTGGTTCAGCGCTTCAATGGAACTGCGCAAAATGCGCCGGTGCCCACCATTGGTCTTGACTGCCGGGAGCTTGCCGGAATCCACCAGTTTTTGGATAGACGTGCGCGACAGTCCCAGAATTTTCGTGGCTTCACCAATACCAACAAAGTCCATCGTCATTATTTTCTTTCTTGACCAAGCGCAAGGGAATCGGCGGCAGGCTCCAGTTTTCATTGGAAACCCATGTGTGTTGTCTGTTTCTTGCGTGGTCGCTAAGCTCAGGAGTATGGATGACTATTCATTATTAAGCAATATTTGTAACGAAAAGACACATAAAAAAGTATCCAATAGTTTTACGTCAGGCAAAAGGCCGTAATTTGTCGCCTTGCAGCATGACTCTGTACAGGTAACGGTATTCCTCAGGGTCGTAATCGGCGTTGGCTTGGTGCATCACGCTGCGGTTGTCCCAGATCACCATGTCGCCGACGCGCCACTGATGGCGGTACTCGTACTTGGGTTGGGTGGCGTGTTGGTACAGCTCATCAATCAGCGCAAAGCCGTCGTCGACGCTCATGCCTTCTATGCCTTCCATGCGCCCGGTGTTCAGGTAAAGCGCCGGCCGTCCGCTGATGGGATGTTGGATGACCAGTGGTTGCTTGGTGTGTGGAATTTTCGCCATGTCGTCCGGGCTCAGCTTGGCAAAACTGCGCGGGCTGCGGCTGCTTTCATGCACATGTTTGGAGCACAGGCGCTGGAGGCTTGCTTTTTGGGTCGCTGACAAATCGTCATAAGCCCGCCGAACATCGACAAACTGCGTGTCGCCGCCGTAAGACGGAATTTCCACCGCCATCAGGCTGGTCGCCTTGGGTGGCGCGATGTCGTTTGAGTGGTCGGTGTGGTAGTTTTCACCGCGCACCTGTAGTTTGCCGTTTTTGCGCGGCAAGTCTTTGGTCGAGTTGCAACCGACCAAAGGATAGTCCGGCAGGACAAACTTTTTGATTTGCTGCTCCATCAGGCTGCCAAAAATTTCGGCGGCCTGCATGAACTGCGGCGGTGTCAGCGGCTGGTCTCGAAAGACCAGTACCGCATGTTGTGCAAACAGCGCGTTGAGCTCGGCCCGGGTAGCGTCGCTGACAGGCTGAGTCAGGTCAATGCCTGAAATGTCAGCGCCGAGAACCGCGTTGATCTTGCATTGGAGAGTGCTCACGGTGTCGCTTTCTTCATTCGATTTTGATGCCGGTTTCGCGAGCAACTTTGGCCCACTTGGCCGTTTCTTCAGCCATGAATTTTTCAAACTCTGCGCGCGACATTGGCATCGGGTCAGCCCCTTCGCTGGCGAAACGCTTTTTCATGTCGGGTTCCGCCAACGCGGCATTGGACTCTCGGTTCAAACGGTCGACCACGCTGGCAGGCGTGCCCGCGGGTGCCAACAGGCCCCACCAGTTGCTGACCTCCACGTCGACGCCGGTTTCTTTCAGCGTCGGGACATCGGGAATCAGGTCAACACGGCGGGCGCCGGCAACGCCGAGCAGCTTGATCTTTCCGGCACGTAAAAATGTTTGCATCTGGATCAGGCTGCCCAAAGACACATGCACGTGTCCAGCGGCCAAATCCATCAAAGCCGGTCCACCGCCTTTGTAGTGAACAACGGTCAGATCAGCCCCTGTGCGCAGCTTGAACAGCTCAATCGCGAAGTGCTGGAAGCTGGCCACACCCGCCGAGCCGAAGAATACTTTGCCCGGGTTTTTCTTCGAGTAATCGATCAACTCCTTGATCGAGTTCACGGGCAGGCTGGCCGCCACCACAATCACGCTGGGGCCTATGCCGAGCATGGCCACCGGTGTGAACGAATTCACGGGGTCGTAGCTGAGCTTCATGATCGAGGCGTTCATCGTGAAGGTCGAGGAAATCAGCAGCAAGGTGTTGCCGTCGGGTTCTGAGCGCGCGACCGTAGAAGAACCGATAGCACCGCCGGCGCCCGGCATGTTGTCCACAATCACCGAGCGCTTCAAGCGGGTGCTGAGCTGTTGCGCCATGCTCCGCCCAACAATGTCGTTGCTGCCACCAGGTGCAAAAGGCACGACGATGCGAATCGGCTTGCTCTCTTGGGCTAGCGCTTGGCCGGTTGTCAAACTCAAGCCCGTGGCCAGCACGGCACCCAAGGTCTTGTTGAACTGCCGGCGGTTGCCGCTGGTGCAGATGTCGATGCTCATGAACGAGTCTCCGGTCGCTTTAGGGTGTTTTGAAGTCGTACAACTTGGCCGGGTTGTCGACGAGAATCTTTTTCAGAACGATCGGGTCGTTGACCCATTCGACCAAGCGGTTCAGGGCTCGGCCATCGTCAATTGGGTTGAAGGTTTCAAGCACTTCGCGCTGGCGCGGCTTGCCAGGCGCCGCACCGGGGTGCGGCCAATCGCTGCCCCACAGCAGACGATCAGGATTGGCGGCAATCAAGGCTTGCGCCATGACCGCAGCGTCAGCGCAATCGGGGGCGTTAGAGATACGATGCGGCGCCGACAGCTTGACCCACACCTGACCTTGACGCACCCGTTGCAGCAAGCGGCCAAAGTGCGCTTGGTCTGGACCCAGTGCGGCTTGCGCACGGCAAAAATGATCCAGCACCACGGGTGCTGAGAGTTGGTCTAGCGCCGATTCAAGGGACGCAAAAACAGCCAAATTGGTGTAAATCTGCACATGCCAGCCAAGGTCTTTGACTCGGTCGTGCGCCCACAGCAACTGGCGTGTGGCCATGGCCGGGTCATGAATGCCATCGGTTTCAAGGTTGATGCGAACACCGCGCACGCCAGCGCCATGCATGGCTTGCAGCTGCTTGTCGCTGGTCTTCTCGTCGATCACCGCCACACCGCGGCCACGTTCTCCCAGCGCCAGCAGGGCGTCTACCGTGCAGCTGTTGTCGCTGCCGTAGGGGCTGGGGTGCACGATGACGACACGCTCGATGCCGAGCTGGTCGTGCAGGCGCAGCATGTCTTCGAGTCGGGCTTGATCCGGCGTGTACTGCCGGTCTGTGGCCAGCGGGTAGCGGTCGGTCGGCCCGAACACATGGGTGTGGCAGTCGCAGCTGCCGGCGGGCATGGCTGTGTGGGGAGGCTGATGGTGAACGCCGTGGATGGCGGCTGAGGGCGTGGGGTGAGTCTGTGGCATGGCGGCTTGTGTTGTTTCTGAATAATGTGCAGGGTGTGCAGCTTGGCGTGCTGATCAGTTGATGCAGTTCGCCGGCGGTTTTCCATGCAGCACGTCGATGACTTGTTGCGCCACTTGCAAGGCGCTTCTTGTTTGGGTTTCATGCGTGCCGCCAGCCGCGTGCGGTGTCGCGACTACATTTTCCAGCTGCAACAGCGGATAGTCGGCGGGCGGCGGCTCGACCTCAAAAACATCCAGACCAGCGCCAAACAGATGGCCACTGGACATCGTCTCAAACAGCGCTTTCTCGTCAATGATGCCGCCGCGCGAGACATTGATCAGGATGGCGCTTTTCTTCATCAGCGCTAACTCACGGCGACCGATCATGTGGTGGCTTTCGGCGCTGAGTGGCAGGTGCAAGGTCAGCACATCAACCTGCGGCAGCATCTCGTGCAGCGAGGCCACGCGGGTGTGCGGCAAATCACGCCAATGGTCCGCCGGGCTGCGCGGGGCGTAGGTCAGCAACTTGGCGTCAAAAGCACCCAGCCATTTGCGGGCGACGGATTTTCCGATGTTGCCCATGCCGACGATGCCGACCGTTTTACCTTGCAGTTCGATACCCAGATGTTGCGGCCTGACGATCTCGGCACCCGCGCGCAGCATGCGGTCAAAGCGCGTCACGCGGCGTGCGACGCTGAGGGCCAGTGCAAACGCCATTTCGGCCACGGCCTCGCTGTTCACGCCGGGGGTTCTACACACCGGAATGCCGTGCGCTCTGGCGGCATCAATGGCGATCGTCTCGTAGCCGACGCCTTGTTTGCAGATCACCTTGACGTGGCGTGCGCGGGTGATTTGTTCGGGCGTGATCGGCGTCATGCGGACCATCACGCCATCGGCATCTTCCGGCCAACGTTGGATGGCTGGGTCTGGCCAGCAGACGACATCAGCGTGTTGCCTCGCTAACGCAATGCCGGCTTCATGGAAGGCGTCGAGGATGTAGATTTTGGGGCGCGCAGAGTTCATTGCTTGGCGATCTTGGCTTTTTCAATCACATCACGCCACCAGGCGATGTCTTTTTTCAAGAGCGCTGTCATTTGCTCCGGCGTGTTGCCACGGGCGATCACGCCGAGGTCAAGAAACTTCTGACGGATATCGGGTTGCACGACGGCCGCGTTGATGTCTGCATTGAGTTTGTTGATGACATCGCGTGGCGTACGCGCTGGGACAGCAATGCCGTTCCAGCCAACGATCTCATAGTTCGGCAGGCCGCTTTCGGCCATCGTCGGCACATTCGGCAGGCTTGGAAAGCGCTGGGCTTCTGTCACGCTCAGCACGCGCATGGTGCCGGCTTTGGCATGCGGAATGATTGGCGCGATGGTCTCAAAGATCGCTTGAACATCCCCGGCGCGCAGCGCGCGAACGACGTCGGCTGAGGTTTTGTAGGGCACGATGGTCGCGTCAATGCCGGCCATTGAGCGAAAGACTTCTGCGGCCAAAAATTGTGCGCTGCCGACCGAAATGGTGCCGATGAACAGCTTGCCCGGGTTGGCTTTGGCGTCAGCGATCAGTCCGCGCGTGTCGTTGATGGCTGATTTGCTGTCGACTGCCAAGGCAAAGCCGAAGGTGCCAATGAGCGAGACCATTTCAAAATCTTTGACCGGGTCAAACGGCAGCGACTTGAAGAGCGATGGCGTCATGGCGAAATTGCCGGCTGCGATGAAGTTCAGGGTGTAGCCGTCGGCTGTGGCTTGTTGTGCCACTTGGGAGGCCACAATGCCGCCTGCGCTGGGCCGGTTGTCGATGACAAACGGCTGACCGGTTTTCTCCATCAGCTTTTGCGCCACCAAGCGCACCGTCAAGTCGCCGGTACCGCCAGGGCCGTAGCCGACCATGACCTTGACCGGGCGGTTGGGGTAAGCATCGGCTGCGCTTTGCGCGTGGCTCCCGCTGCTCGCCATCAAGCCCAGCGCGAGCGCCCAGACGCATGCCCAGGCTTTTTGATTTGTCTCGTTGATTATTTTTTTCATGAAACTCAGGTCCTAGTTTTCTGGCCAAGTATCAGTTGGCCAAAACCGTCAAACGTCAAACGTCAAACGTCAAACGTCGAAAGGCGGAAAGCCGGACGCACCTGCCTCAGCCCTCAGCAGGCGAATCATCGCGGGCCATTCGAGCTCGCCGTACGGACGCCGCGTGCCGGGTTGGTAAAGGTGCGCCGTGTGCTGCAAGACTTCTTCCGTCGGCAGGCTCAGGCCGGTGCCGCCCGCCATCGCGTCCACCTGCGCGCGGCAAGACATCTCTAACTGGTACATCGTGTTGAAGGCTTGCGCCACGCTGGGGCCACAGGTCAGCAAGCCATGGTTGCGCAAAATCATGGCGGTGTGGGGCCCAAGGTCTTGCACCAGTCGCACGCGCTCTTCGAGGTTGATCGCCGGCCCCTCAAAGTCGTGATAACCCAAGTGATTGTGAAACCGAATCGATGTCTGCGTCATCGGCAGCAGTCCACACGCCATGCTGGCCACCGCCATGCCGGCCCGGCTGTGGGTGTGGATAACGCAGTGCACATCCGGCCGCGCCTCATGAATGGCGCCGTGAATCACGTAGCCCGATTTGTTGATGCCGTAGTCGGTGTCTGGCTTGGACAAAATGTTGCCGGCCAAGTCGATTTTGGCCAAGCTGGAGGCCGTGATTTCTTTGTAGAGCAGACCGTACAAATTGATCAACAAATGGTCGGTGCCGGGGATGCTGGCCGTGATGTGGTTGTAGATCAGGTCAGTCATGCCGAACTTGTCGATCAGTCGGTAACAGGCCGCCAACTCGACCCGCGTGGCCCATTCTTCAGGGCTGACATCGTCGCGAACACACTTGAAATCGGTGGCGTAATTGGGCATGGAGACTCTTGTTCGGTGGGCTGTCGTCACAGCGGGAAAAATTTGAATAGACGTATTTTTGGGAGATGTCTGAGGATCTAAAACCCGCGGATCTTAAGGCGAAAATGATCTACAGCCAATGCGGTTTACGCGGCTTGACACACCGAAGATAACGGCCATCTCATTTTCTCGTGAACGATCGCGCTCACTTCATCGCCTGAATCAGCAAATCATAAAAATAGCGTGCCGCCGCCGTCAGTTCACGGCCTCTGCGCTTGATCAGGCCCAGCGTGCGGGCCACATCCGGCTCGTGCAATGGGATGCTCACCAGCGTTGGGTGCCCTTGCCGCGGCATTGCCAGGCGCGGCACCACGCCGACACCCAAACCTGCCTCGATCAGGCTGACCATGGCGGGCACGTGGTGAACCTCGCAGAACCAGCGCGGGTGCGACTTGCTCTGGGCCAGCGCCAAGTCAATCAGCAGCCGATTGCCGCTGCCTTGCGCCAGCGTGATGTAGCGGTGCTCACCCAGTTCGTCCCAGCGTATTTTTTTCCTTTTGGCCAGCGGGTGGTCTTTGGTGCAGGCCACCACAAACGGGTCTTGCAGCACCGGCTCGAACTCAATGTCGGCTTCTTGTGCACCGATGTAGGTGAGCCCAAAATCGGCTTCGCCGCGCACCACGTTGAGAAGAATGTCGAAGGATGATTCGTCGATCACCCGGATGCGGATGCCGGGGTATTTGCGGTGATAGGTGCGCATCACGTCAGGCAAAAAATAGGCCACGGCTGATGGCACGCATGCGATGGTCACTTCGCCAGAGATGCGCTCGGCGACGTCGCTGATGCCGAGCAGGGCGCTGTCCAGCTCGTTCAAAACGCTGCGCGCCTTGGGCACAAAACTGCGACCGACCGTGGTCAATTCGACCTTGCGCGTGGTGCGCTCAAAGAGCCGCACGCCCAGCGCCGTTTCGAGTTTGTCGATGCGCCGTGACAGCGCGGATTGCGATAAGTGAATGGCGGCGGATGCGGCCTTGAAGCTGCCTAAATCGGCCACAGCGAGGAAAGCCCGGAGGTCGGCTAAATCAAAATTCATGCGTTTACAACAACAATAGATGGAATATTTGCACTTTACACGCAAGCGTGACCTTTCGATAATCGCGGTTTTAAAGAAAGAACTGCTGTGAACGCTCGTGCCAATGACCCGATCCGGGTGCCTGAATCTGAACTCACCCAACTCGGTGTCAAAGCCTTTCAGGGGCTCGGTTTGTCGCTGGCAGATGCCCAAGATGTGTGCCGCATTTTGGTCATGGCCGATTTGTTCGGCCTCTCGACGCACGGTCTGAGCCGGGTCGAGTCCTATGGTGAGCGCTTGCTGATCAAGGGCATCAACCCCGATGCCAAGGTCAAGGTGGAGCGCCTAGCGCCCGCCATGGTCCGGATTGACGGTGACAACGGCGTGGGTCCCTTGGTCGGTCTGCGGGCGCTGGAGGCGGCCATGGAAGTCGCCGGTGAATGCGGCATCGGCATCGCTTTTGCGCGCGGCAGCAACCACTTTGGACCGATCTCACCGTATTCGCTGATGGCGGCCGAGGCCGGCTTTGCGTCCATCATCGGCAGCAATGCAACCACCACCATCGCCCCTTGGGGCGGCACCGATGCGCGGCTGGGCAACAGCCCCTTGGGTTTTGGCGTGCCCAATCCGGGCGGTGCGCCCTTCTTGTTGGACATGGCCATGAGCGTGGTGGCTAGAGCCAAAATTCGCAATGCGTTCAAGCGTGGCGAGAGCATTCCCGCCACCTGGGCAACGGACAAACAAGGTTTGCCGACCAGCGACCCGGCGCAAGCGCTCGACGGATTTTTACTCCCGATTGGCGGCCACAAAGGTTACGGCTTGGCGCTGCTGGTCGACTTGTTCGCCGGTCTGCTGTCGAACGCTGCCTACCTGACGCACGTGAAGTCGTGGGTCGACGCGCCTGACGAGCCGCAAAACCTCGGCCACTTTTTCATCCTCATCAACACCCGTTTGCTCGGCTCGACGACTTGGCTCACTGAGCGCATGAATGACTTCGCGGCCATCCTTCACGGCAGTCCAGCCGCCGAGGCGGGCAAGCCGGTGCTGGTGCCCGGTGAGATCGAACTGGCCAAGATGAAAGACCAGCGCGAGCACGGCATCCACATGCCGGCTGACGTGATGGCCTTGCTGCACAAGCATGCGGCGAATGCGCCGGCTTGACGTTAAAAATTAAATCAATAAATCAAGAGACATTCATGACGCCTTCCAAACTGCTTTCGGCTCCATCAACACTGCGCGTTGCCGCCTTGGCACTGGCCGCGCTGGCAGCTTGGGGTCAAGCCCACGCGCAGGGCTACCCAAACAAACCCATCCGCATGGTGGTGCCCTATGCGGCGGGTGGTAACGCGGACATCACGGCACGCTTGATTGCCAAAAAAATGTCTGACAGCATGGGCGTGCCTATTCTGGTCGACAACAAGGGCGGCGCCAACGGCATGATCGGCACCGACATCGTGGCCAAGGCACCCGCCGACGGCTACACCTTGCTGATGGACGCCAGCGGTCCACTCGTCATCAATCCGGGACTCTACGCCAAGGTGCCTTACGACACCTTGAAAGACTTCACGCCGATCAGCCAGATACTGACCTACCAATACGTGTTGGTGGTGTCGATAAATTCGCCGGTTACCAGCCTGCCGGCGCTGGTGGCCAAGGCCAAAGCAGAACCGGGCGCGATGAGTTACGGCTCCACCGGCATCGGCGGCGGCGGGCATCTGGCGGGTGAATTGCTGTCGTTGATGACCGGCACCACGCTGACCCACGTGCCCTACAAAGGCAGCGCACCGGCGCTGGCTGATTTGCTCGGCGGCCATCTGGCTTTCACCTACGACACGGTGATCACGTCCGTGCCGCAAATTGATGCCAAGCAATTGCGGGCGTTTGCGGTGTCGGGCCCGACCCGCGCCAAGTCTTTGCCGCAAGTGCCGACCATGCAGGAGCTCGGTTACAAAGGCTTTGACATCACCCAGTTTGTCGGTCTGCTGGCGCCAGCCAAGACCGACCCGGCGATCATCAGCCGCTTGCATGCAGAAGCGGTCAAGGCCGTCAAATCGCCCGACATCATTCAGCGAATCGGTGTTGAAGGCGGCAATGAATTGGTGGGCAGTTCTCCGGCTGAGTTTCAGGCGCAGATTCAGCGCGACATGGCGATCTACGCAAAACTCGTCAAAGACGCCAACATCAAACCGCAATAAAAAACGCACAAAGCATGTACCAACTCGATCTGCTGATTCAAGGTTTTCCGGGGCGCGCGGTTTGTCACGGCGGTCTCGGCTGGAGCACCGTCTCGCTGCTGCGCGGCCAAGGCCGTGTGGCGTTGGTGGACGTTGGCGCTTTCGGTGTTCGCCGCGAGTTGTCGCTGCAACTGCAAGCCCAAGGCGTCAAGCCCGAAGACGTGACCGACGTCATCCTCACGCACGCGCATTACGACCACGCCGTCAACTTCACTTTGTTCCCGAACGCCACCGTTTGGATTGGTGACGAAGAGCTCACTTGGGCTGCGAGCCAGCCACCAGGTTTCAACCCCTTGCCTGAGTTGTATGTGCGTGAACTGCTGACGCGTGAGCGCGTGCGCCGCATGCTGCCGGGCGACGAACCGCTGCCAGGTCTTCAAGCCGTGGCGGCACCCGGTCACACACCGGGGCATTTGATTTTTGTGCTGACCGCCAACACGCCGCCGGTGATCTTCACCGGCGATTCGGCCAAGAACCGGGCTGAGTTGTTGTCCGGTGAGGTCGACGCCACCGCAGACGCCCAGCAAAGTCGCGACACCTTGGCGATGATCTGGGCGCATTGGCGGGCCGTGCCCGGCACCGTGCTCATCCCCGGGCACGACCTGAGCATGCGCTTAGGTGCCGACGGACAACCCGTCTACATGGGGGAACGCAAGGCGGCGATTGCAGCCTGGTTTTCCGAATCCATCCACACCATGACGACCATCAACCTGTGCTGTGACGCAGGCTTTGGCGCCAACTACAGAAACGATGAATCATGACATTCAGTGCCGCCGTGAAAAGCGCTTTGACACCCACCGGACGCTTGCGTGCGTCCATCAATCTGGGCAACCCCATCCTAGCCAACCGCGACGCCGCCGGCTTGCCTGTGGGTGTGTCGATTGATCTGGCGCGTGAGTTGGCTCGCCGACTCGGTGTCGGCGCCGAACTGGTGGTCTCCGAGTCAGCCGGCAAGTCCGTCGACATCGTCAATGCCGACCAAGCCGACATCGGCTTTTTTGCCATCGACCCGGTGCGCGGCCAAGGCATTTTGTTCACCGCGGCGTATGTCTTGATCGAAGGCAGCTACTTGGTGCGCGAGGCCTCGCCCTTGCAGCGCAATGAAGACGTTGACAACGCAGCGCACCGCGTCACCGTAGGCAAAGGCAGTGCCTATGACCTGTACTTGACGCGCACTTTGAAAGCCGCGCAGATCGTCCGTGCGATCAGCTCGCCGGCGGTGGTCGACACCTTTTTGGCCAACGGCGATGAGGTCGCTGCAGGCGTCAAGCAGCAGCTGGAAGCAGACGCCAAACGCCTGCCGGGTTTGCGTTTGTTGCCGGGCCGTTTCATGGTCATCGAGCAAGCGATGGGCGTGCCCAAGACGCGCGGCGAGGCCGCTCAAGCTTACGTCGCAGCCTTCGTTGAAGAGATGAAAGCCAGCGGTTTTGTGGCGGAGGCTTTGGTTCGGCATCACATTGAAGGTGCAGCCGTTGCACCGGCGGCGGGTCATTGAGATGACGACCGCATTGCCTGGCACCCACCGCAGCTTTAGCTGGGCGGCAACAGCCGTCAGCGCGCTGGCGGCGTTGTCCGTTGTGACTGCGCAGGCGCAGACCTATCCGCTCAAGCCCATCACCTTGGTCGTGCCGTTCGCACCCGGCGGCGGCACCGACAGCATTGCCCGTGACGTGGCCAGAGCGCTGGGCGACAAGCTCGGCCAAGTGGTCATCATCGACAACAAAGGTGGTGCCGGCGGCAGCATTGGCGCCAACGCCGTGGCCAAGGCGCCGGCGGACGGCTACAGCTTGCTGTTCGCGACATCGACCTTCGTCACCAATGCCGCGGCTGAAGCCACGCCGAGCTACAACATCGAGAAAGATTTTGCGCCGATTGCCATGATCGGCCGCGGCCCGCTGCTGGTGGTCGCCAGCAAAGAGATGGGTGTCAAAAACATCGCGCAGCTGCGCACGGCCATGGCAGCCCGCCCAGACGGCACTAATTTTTGCTCGGCGGGTAACGGTAGCATCAACCATTTGTCGGGTGAGTTGTTTCGGCAAAAAACGCAGCTGGCCATGACCCACGTGCCCTACAAAGGCAGTGGCCCGGCCACGGTTGATTTGTTGGCCGGTCGTATCCAGTTGTTCTTTGCCACTGTGCCCACGATCTTGCCGTACGTGGTCGACAACCGCGTTGAGTTGTTGGCCGTGACCGGCGCCAAGCGTTCATCGCTTTTCCCCGGCACGCCGACCATGGCTGAAGCAGGCATCAAGGGTTTTGAAATTTCAACTTGGTGGGGCGTGCTGGCGCCCGCCAAAACACCGCAAGCGATCATCGACAAACTCAACCTCGCCATCAACGAAGCGGCAGCGCGTGATCCGCTGCGCAGCCGACTCAGCAACGAAGGCGCTGATGCGGTCAGCGGCTCACCCGCCGATTTCCGCAAAACACTGGCCGCAGAGACCGTGCTCTGGCGCGAAGTGGCTAAGACCGCTGGTCTCAAAGCCAATTAAGCGCATTGACAATTGACACTTCGCGGAATAATCCACGCAGCGCTATTTTTTATCTCCTCTTTTTAAATCGATCCCATGAAAATTGTTGTACTGCCCGGCGACGGTATCGGCCCTGAAACCATGGCCGTCACGGTCGATGTACTTGAAGCCGTGTCCCAGAAATTCCACCTTCAGTTGGAGCTCCAGCACGACATCGCCGGTCATGACAGCCTGAAGCTGCATGGCGCGACTGTCACGCCGGCCCTGCTCGAAAAAGTGCGTGCGGCTGATGGCCTGATGCTCGGCCCCATGGCCACCTACGACTTCAAGGACGAAGCCAAGGGCGAGATCAATCCCTCAAAATTTTTCCGCAAGACGCTGGATCTGTACGCCAACATTCGACCAGCGCGCACCTTCAAAGGCATGACCGCCCGGCTGGGTGAGTTTGACCTCGTCGTGGTGCGCGAAAACACCGAAGGTTTTTACGCCGACCGCAATGTCGAATCCGGCGGCAGCGAGATGCTGATCACGCCAGACGTGGTGGTGTCTTTGCGCCGCATCACCCGGGTTTGCTGCGAGCGCATTGCGCGCTCGGCTTTTGAGCTGGCCATGACGCGCCGCAAAAAACTCACCTTCGTGCACAAAGCCAACGTGCTGAAGATCGGCGACGGCATGTTCATTGAAGAGTGCCTGCGCGTGGCCAAAGAGTTTCCAGAAGTGGCGGTGGATGACTTCATCGTCGACGCCATGATGGCCCACGTGGTGCGCGCGCCGCAGCGCTTTGACGTCATTGTCACCACCAATATGTTCGGCGACATTTTGTCGGACTTGACGGCAGAACTCTCCGGCAGCCTCGGCTTGGGCGCCTCGCTCAATGCCGGCGTCCACCACGCGATGGGCCAAGCCGCGCACGGTTCTGCGCCTGACATTGCTGGTCAGAACATCGCCAACCCGTTCTCTTTGATTTTGTCCGCCGGACAGCTGCTGCGCTGGCACGGGCTGCGTTCCGGCAAGCCAGCATTCATCGCAGCCAGTGACGCCATTGAAGCCGCTACAGCAGCGGCGATTGAGGCTCACGAAGCCACGCGCGACGTCGGCGGTCAGCTCGGTACGCGTGAAACCGGGGCGGCTTTTGTGGCCCGTTTGATGGCGGCTTGAACGAGAAGTTGAACGGCAAGCTGATCGGCTACGGGCGAAAGAATATCAAGGCTGCTCGGTGTGTGCAGCTGCGTCCGCCTGCCGTCCCAGCCAGTCCAGAAACAGCCTCACCTCGGGGCGGTAACCATGGCGTTCTGGATAGACCACACTGTGGGGCTGCACTTGGATCGACCATGACGGGTCAAAGACCGGCTGTAGCCGGCCGGCAGCGACGTGCCCATCGCCAATGACGCGGCTTTCGAGCGCCACGCCCAAACCTTGCACCGCAGCATCAAGTGCCATCAGCGCGCGGTCAAAACGCAGCGCAAAGCGCTCTGGTTTTTGCCCGGGGTGGTATTTAGCAAACCAGTCGCTCCACTGCACCACACTGACGGTCGATTGGATCAGCGGCACCTGCAGCAAGTCTGCCGGCGTGCGGATCTGGTGGCGTTCAATAAAAGCCGCGCTGGCCAGCGGCAGGATCTCCTCAACAAGCACTGGTTTGACGACCAAGTTGGGCCAAGCTGGAACGCCATAGCGGATGTCAATGTCGACCTGGCCGAGTTCAAAGTCCGAGTGCAGATGGGACGCTGACAAAAACAGCGAAACCCCAGGATGCTCTTGCGCAAATTGCCCAATGCGCGGCATCAGCCAGAGGCTGGCAAAGCTCGGGCTGGCATGCACATACAGGGTGTTGCGCACGCCTTGACGCATGTCATCGGTGGCTGCGCTGATGGCCCCCAGCGCTCCACCCACACGTTGCAAATAGGCCTCGCCCGCCAAGCTGAGTTTGACGCCGCGCGACGAGCGCTCAAACAGTTTGATCCCCAGAAAATCTTCCAGCCGGGCCACTTGGTGGCTGACCGCCGATGGCGTCAGGTGGAGCTCGGCAGCGGCCAAGGCAAAGCTGCGACGGCGCGCAATGGTCTCAAAAGCCAGCAAGGAGGGGAGTGGAGGCAACATGATGTGGGGCGTGATTATTGCGGTGCAACATGACAGATTTTCACCTGAACTTGATATTTTATCGTTTGTCGTGCTGCTTGTTTGTTGCCAGAATCGCGGCAGTTTTAACAAGGAGACAGCGCATGTTGCTAAAAGACAGGGTGGCCGTGGTCACTGGGGGCGCAGGCCCCAACGGGTTGGGTTTTGCCACGGCACGCATGATGGCGGCGCAGGGCGCAACCGTGATTATTTTAGATTTGGCGCAGGCCAATCC
>CANFWI010000018.1 GCA_947450675.1 Comamonadaceae bacterium
ATGGTGCCGCTTGTCGGAGTCGAACTGACGACCTACCGCTTACAAGGCGGTTGCTCTACCAACTGAGCTAAAGCGGCAACGGGGTATAGTTTACTTCACGCTCTTGAGTGCTGGCCGCTTTACTGCAGATTTTTTTGGTGGTTCAGGCGATCCATCGTCCGACACCAGCTTAAACGGCTTGTTGCCGTCTTGCGCAGGCGGTGATGGCGCCAACGACAACGCTGCGTCTGCGGTAACGCCAGCGGCTTCAGTCGCACTTGAGCCCGCCTTAGTTGCCACTGGCGCAGGGAAAGCCATACCTTGTCCGTTTTCACGGGCATAGATGGCAATCACGCGGCCTATCGGCACGTGTATTTCACGGGCACTGCCTGCAAAGCGTGCTTTGAACTCAATGAAATCGTTGCCCAGTTTGAGCGAACTGGTCGCACCAAAGCTGATGTTCAAAACGATCTCATTGTTCTTGACGTATTCACGCGGCACTTGCACGGTGTCGTCGACGAGCACGGCCACATAGGGCGTGAAGCCGTTGTCGGTACACCATTCATACAGCGCCCGTATCAGATACGGGCGTGTCGAGCTTGCGTCCAGCGCATTCATGAATTCAGCCAAAGCGTTGTCTTCTGCAATTACTTGCGCATGACTTTTTCGGATGGCGTCAGCGCTTCAATGTAGGCCGGACGCGAGAAGATGCGTTCAGCGTACTTGAGCAATGGTGCCGCGTTTTTCGACAAGTCAATACCGTAATAGTCCAGACGCCACAACAGCGGCGCAATCGCCACGTCGAGCATGGAGAAGTTGTCACCCAGCATGAACTTATTTTTCAAGAACACGGGGGCCAATTGCGTCAGACGATCACGCACATGTGAGCGGGCTTTTTCAAGCAATTTCTCGTTGCCTTTGGTGGCGCGTGATTCGAGCGTGGCAACGTGAACAAACAGTTCTTTTTCGAAGTTCAGCAAGAACAGACGGACGCGGGCGCGGTCGACTGGGTCGCCGGGCATGAGCTGTGGATGCGGGAAACGCTCGTCAATGTATTCATTGATGATGTTTGACTCGTACAGGATCAGGTCGCGCTCAACCAGAATCGGCACTTGGCCGTACGGGTTCATGACATTGATGTCTTCAGGCTTGTTGTACAGGTCAACGTCGCGGATTTCAAAGTCCATGCCTTTTTCAAACAACACAAAGCGGCAACGATGGGAGAAGGGGCAGGTTGTGCCTGAATAAAGGACCATCATGGTGGGGGACTCCTGGGTGCAAAAGGAGTGGGAGACATCAAGTCATCAAGACCTGGGTCTGCCACTCCATAAGGTGCAAGGCATTGCTGCCTAGCGAAAAAATTTACTTGACGTCTTTCCAGAACGCTGCGTTCAGACGCCAAGCGACAAAGGTAAACATACAGAGAAACAACAGCACCCAGACGCCAACGCGCACGCGGGTGTTTTGAGCGGGCTCGCCCATCCACTGCAGATAACCGACCAAATCAGCCATAGACTGGTCGTATTGCAAAGGCGTCATCGTGCCAGGGCTGACCTGTTTCCAACCTTTGAAAACCTGAACTTCATGTTCGTGGCTGCTGTGAGTTTCGTACTGCGGCTCACGCACACCTTGCATTTCCCACAGCACATGCGGCATGGCCACGCCAGGGAAAGCCAGATTGTTCCAGCCAGTGGCCTTGGTCTCGTCACGGTAGAAAGTGCGCATGTACGTGTAAAGGTAGTCCGAACCCGAGCCTTGGGCGCCGGCACGCGAACGCGCAATGACGGTCAAGTCAGGTGGGTTGCCGCCAAACCAGTCTTTTCCCTGTTTAGGGCTCATCGCGATTTTCATGGTTTCACCGACTTTGTCGGTGGCGAACAGCAAGTTGTCCTTGATCTGCTGCTCGGTCAGGCCAATGTCGGTCAGGCGGTTGTAGCGCATGAAGGCCGCTGCATGGCAATTCAGGCAGTAGTTGACAAAGATCTTGGAACCGTTTTGCAGTGCACCCAAGTCGTTGGTCTTGTCAGGCGCTTTGTCCCAAGCAATACCCACCGTGTTGGCGTGTGCACCAGTGACAAGCAGCAAGGATGCCAGGAGACCCAGCGCCAAATGTTTGAATTTATTCATGGTCTGAAACTCCGGCTCAGTGGGCAGCAAAGGTCACGCGATCAGGCACGGGCTTGAACGTACCCAGCCGGCTCCACCAAGGCATCAACAAGAAAAAGCCAAAGTAGAACAAGGTCCCAATTTGCGAGACACGCTCGTTGACAGGTGACGGCGGCTTGATGCCAAGGTAACCCAGAACGATGAAATTAATCACGAAAATTGCATAGAGGTATTTGTGCCAATCAGGACGATAACGAATCGACTTGACTTCGCTGTTGTCCAGCCAAGGCAGGAAGAACAAGATGACGACCGCACCGCCCATGGCGACGACACCCCAGAATTTAGCATCCGTCACCATCATGGCAGCGATCAGCAGCAGAGCTGCCAGCGCAATCGCGCCCTTGAGTAAGGCAGCAACACGGCCCTTCAACACCGTGAACGCAGCCGCAGCAGCGACGCAAGCCACCAAGGCATACATCATCTCACCCGTGATGGCGCGCAACATGGAGTAAAACGGCGTGAAATACCAGACCGGTGCGATATGCAAAGGTGTCTTCAGGGAGTCAGCAGGGATGAAGTTGTTGTACTCCAAGAAATAGCCGCCGGCCTCTGGTGCGAAGAAGATCACTGCCGTGAAGATCATCAAAAACACGCTGACAGCAAAGACGTCGTGCACGGTGTAGTAAGGGTGAAAAGGAATGCCGTCGAGTGGATTCCCTTTGGCATCTTTGTGCGCCTTGATTTCAACACCATCCGGGTTGTTAGAGCCGACTTCATGCAGCGCGATCAAATGCGCCACGACGAGGCCAAGCAGCACCAGCGGCACAGCAATCACGTGGAACGCAAAGAAACGATTCAAAGTAGCGTCGCCAACCACGAAGTCGCCACGGATCAGCAGTGCCAGATCAGGACCGATGAATGGAATGGCCGAAAACAAGTTAACGATCACCTGAGCGCCCCAATAGCTCATCTGGCCCCAAGGCAGCAGATAACCCATGAAGGCCTCAGCCATCAGCGCCAAGAAAATAGCGCAGCCGAAGATCCAGATCAGTTCACGCGGTTTGCGGTAGCTGCCGTACATCAGGCCACGAAACATGTGGAGATAAACCACGATGAAGAACGCGCTGGCGCCTGTCGAATGCATGTAGCGAATCAACCAGCCCCAAGGAACGTCGCGCATGATGTATTCGACCGAACCGAAAGCCAAGGCGGCATCCGGCTTGTAATTCATCGTCAAAAAGATGCCTGTGACGATCTGGATCACCAGAATCAAGAGCGCGAGTGAGCCAAAAACGTACCAGAAGTTGAAGTTCTTAGGTGCGTAATACTCGCCCACGTGCTCGTTGTACAGCTTGCTGGCGGGGAAACGGTTGTCAACCCAGTTCAGCAGCTTGGCGCCTACGGGCGCATCGGGGGAAATTTCTTTGAATTCAGCCATAACAATTCCTACTCAGTTAGGAACCCCGTCCACGGCAATACGCGGAAGAGATTCAGACAAGCTTCAGGCCTTTTTATCTTCGCCAATCAGCAACCGGGTTTCTGACAGGTACATGTGGGGAGGCACCTCCAGATTGTCGGGAGCAGGCTTGTTTTTGTAGACACGGCCGGCCATGTCGAAGGTCGAACCGTGGCAAGGGCACAAAAAGCCACCGTGCCAATCGTCCGGCACCGAAGGCTGAGCACCCGGCTGGAACTTATCCACCGGCGAGCAACCCAGGTGTGTGCAAATACCCACCGCCACCATGACTTCAGGCTTGATAGAGCGATTGATATTGCGGGCGTAGACCGGCGTCAACTCGCTCTGCTTGCGCTCGGATTTCGGATCGGCCAATTGGTCTTCACCTTTGGTCAACGCCTCCAGCTGCTCAGGCGAACGCCGGAAGATCCAAACCGGCTTGCCGCGCCATTCGACCGTCAATTTTTCTCCCGGCTTGATCGTGGAAATATCCACTTCGACCGCAGCGCCGGCGGCTTTAGCGCGCTCGGACGGCTGAAAAGTGCTCACAAAAGGCACGGCTACAGCCGCAACACCCGCGCCGCCTACGGCACACGTGGCAACGATCCAGTTTCTCTTTTGATGGTCGACTGCGGCACCAGGAGGTGCCACAACGCTTGATTTATCGCTCGCTTGGGTCATGAGATTCCTTCAAGAACTCGCTTGAAAAAGGCTTATTGTGGTCAACCCGGCATTGTAACGGAGCAACGTATGGGACTTTCTCCAGAGCGAACGAATATCTTGACCTCTAGACACCGGGACTCACCTGACACCCTGCTCCTACATAAAAACTGTCCTTTAAGGCTTTTGGCTTCAAGGACAACACACCACAATCCACAGTCAGTGCAGCTGGCATCGCTAGTTTGTTTAACCCACGAAAGGTACCCCCATGAGCGTGATGCAAGAGTTCAAAGAGTTTGCCATCAAAGGCAATGTGATCGACTTGGCGGTCGGCGTCATCATCGGGGCAGCCTTCGGGAAAATCGTCGATTCAGTGGTGACCGACCTGATCATGCCGGTCATCGGTGCGGTGGTAGGAAAGCTCGATTTTTCGAACCTTTTTCTGGTGCTGGGCGAGGTACCTCTTGGCGTCGCACGCACGCTGGACGGCCTCAAAAAAGCCGGCGTTCCGGTTTTAGCTTACGGCAACTTCGCCACAGTCGCTGTTAATTTCACCATCTTGGCTTTCATTATTTTCTTCATGGTCAAGCAAATCAACCGCTTGAAAAAAGCACAAGTGCAGGCTCCTGTCCTTGCTGCCGTCACCCCCGAAGATGTCGTGCTTTTGCGGGAAATTCGTGACAGCTTGAAACGCCATTAAAACGCTGCTAGTACGCCATTGAACGCGCCATGCGGATCGCCGCCAGCAGGCTGGCCGCATCGGCTTGCCCGCTACCGGCAATGTCAAAAGCCGTGCCGTGGTCTGGACTGGTGCGCAACAGCGGCAAACCCAGCGTGACGTTGACACCCTGCTCCACACCCATGTACTTCACGGGGATCAGGCCTTGGTCGTGGTACATCGCCAACACCACATCAAACTCACCTGCGTGCCCGTCTTTGGCCCGGGCCCGCATGAAAACGGTGTCAGGGGCGAACGGCCCGCTGACCTCAATCCCCGCAGCCTGTGCAGCCGCAATGGCCGGCGCAATGATCTCGATTTCTTCACGGCCAAAAAGACCGCCTTCACCCGCATGCGGATTCAAGCCGGCCACACCGATCTTCGGCGCACGCCCCAACACCTGACTCAGCGCAGCATGGGTGATCTGCAAGCTTTCGAGCACCGTCTCAAAACGCACCGCCTCGATCGCCTCGCGCAACGACACATGGATGCTGACCAAGACGGTTTTGAGCTCGGGATTGGCCAACATCATGCGCACCGGCACTTGGGCGATAGGTTTGCCGAGAAAGGCTGCCGCTTGGGCTTGCAGCATTTCGGTGTGCCCCGGAAAACGCGCGTACTCGCCGCCAGCCGCTGACAGCGCCTCTTTGTGGATAGGCGCCGTGACCATGCCGCGCACCTGACCCGACAGCACGGCACGTGCGGCGGCCACGATGCACTCTGCTGCGGCCCGCCCCGACTCGGCGCTGATCTGACCGTATGCCGGCACAGCCGCCAGCGTGCAACCCTGCCAGACGCCGATGCAATTCGGCGGCACGCTCGCGCCATCAGCCAGACTCACCACTTCCGCGACTGCTTGGACAGGCCTGCGGTGCCAAGTCGCTGCCACCAGCGTTGCCCGGCGCATCACCGCCACATCACCCACCACGATGCAACCAACCGTCACTTCAGGCGCTTCTAAAAAGGCTTTGGCAATGATTTCAGGGCCAATGCCTGCGGCATCACCCATGGTGATCAGGAATGGAAGTGCAGTGGTCATGTTGTTCAGGCTGTTCATGCCGGATTGTCAATGTCGACGAACTGATGCAGCAAGCCGTATTGCGACGCCACATGAGCCGCCACCGCTGGCGCACCGTAGCGTTCTGAGGCGTGGTGACCGCAGGCAATATAAGCCACCCCCATTTCGCGGGCATAGTGAGCTTGCGGTTCGGAAATTTCGCCTGTGATGAAGACATCTGCGCCGGCCTCGATCGCAGCTTCGAAATACCCTTGCGCTCCGCCTGTGCACCAAGCGATATGTTGAATCGCGCCCGTTTGGCCGGTCGGTCGGCCGACCAGCACAACCTGTCGCCCCAGCACCGCTGAAACGTGGCTGGCCAAACTGTCAGCGGTGGCGAACGCATCAGCAACCACGCTGCGGCCCATGAAGCCCAGCCCCGATTCGCCAAACCGACCCGCCTCACCTTCGTGGGGACTGAGGCCGAGAAGTCGCCCCAACTGCGCGTTGTTGCCCAGCTCCGGGTGCGCGTCGAGTGGCAGGTGGTACGCATAAAGATTGATGTCATGCGCCAACAGCAAGGCTAGCCGCTGCTTCATCCAGCCCGTGACGCGACCGTCCTGGCCGCGCCAAAAGAGTCCGTGGTGCACAAAAATCGCATCGGCTTGCCACGCCACCGCCGCCTCTATCAGCGCTAGGCTGGCCGTCACCCCGGAGACCATACGCCGCACTCTAGGCTTGCCTTCGACCTGAAGACCGTTGGGGCCGTAATCTTTGAAGCGCTCGGGCTGCAGCAGGCGGTTGAAAGCCGCCAACAACTCAGCTCTGGAGACACCGTCGGACGTCGCGTCCTGGGGTGTCGTCACGGCGCTTTTCCTGCATTTATTTTGCTGATCATCGGCATTGCTTCACATCCTTTGACTTGTACGGGCCAGAGTTCGGATTATCAGGGTGATCCCGCCGCTTGCATCTCGCCAGCCAGCCCGCAGATGGCTATTGCACCGCTGTGCTGCTGATCCTGCGGCCAATCAGTCAAAATCAGTGGTGTGCGTTTCAGTCTCTGACTGTCAAGCCGGCTGTTCATCACCTTATTTTGATTTTTGGCAATCACCACCATGCGCAGATCTTGGCTCTTGTTTTCACAGCTTGTGACCGTCTTGCTAGCGGTTTATTTTGTGGTCGTCAGCCTGAAACCTCAATGGTTAGAGCGCGGCAGCCACCTAGGCGGGCTCACGGTGATCGAAGCACCAGCCGGCAGCACGGGCAAGATAGCCGGCGGCGCCCCCGGCAGTTTCAGCGCGGCCGCCAAAGCTGCCTCGGGGGCAGTCGTCAGCATCATTGCCAGTAAAGCCGCCGCCAGGACACCCAACACTGAAGACCCTTGGTTCCGTTTCTTCTTTGGCGATCAGGTGCGCAATGAGGCACAAGTCGGGCTCGGCAGTGGCGTCATCGTCAGCCCGAGCGGCTACATCCTGACCAACAACCATGTGGTCGAAGGCGCTGACGACATCGAAGTCATTCTGATTGACTCACGCAGAGCCAAAGCCAAAGTGATCGGCACAGATCCAGAAACAGACTTGGCCATCCTCAAAATCGAGCTCAACAAGTTGCCCGTCATCGTGCTCGGCAGTTCCGAGTCGCTGGAGATTGGCGATCAAGTGCTGGCCATCGGCAACCCTTTCGGCGTTGGGCAAACCGTCACCAGCGGCATCATCAGCGCGCTGGGCCGCAGCCAGCTGGGCATCAACGTGTTTGAGAATTTCATCCAAACCGACGCCGCCATCAACCCTGGCAATTCGGGTGGCGCACTGGTCGACACGCAAGGCCGCTTGTTGGGCATCAACACCGCCATTTATTCGCGCTCAGGCGGCTCCATGGGCATCGGCTTTGCCATCCCGGTCTCGACCGCTCGCCAAGTGCTGGAGAGCATCGTCAGGGACGGTCAGGTGACACGCGGCTGGATTGGCGTCGAACCCCGGGAGTTGAATGCTGAACTGGCACAGACCTTCAATATTTCAGCCAAAAGCGGGGTGATCATCACGGGTGTTTTGCAAAACGGCCCTGCGGCTGCGGCTGGTATCAAGCCCGGCGATGTCATCACCGCGGTGGCCCAAAAACCGGTGAGCAACGTCGCCGAATTGCTCAGCGCTGTCGCCGCCCTGAAGCCCAACGTGAGCGCACCGTTGAGTGTGACGCGGGGCCATGTCAATTTAGAGATAGCGGTGACACCGAGCAAGCGGCAACGGCCAGCGCTGCCCCGCTAAACAACACGCGTTTTTAGGCGGTGTTGAGCGCCCTGCCGCCAACGGCGGTCTAGCAGCTTAAGGCTGGGTATAGGGGCTGGCGTCTTCGTCTGTGTCAGGCGCTTTGGTGTGCTTGACAAACATCTGAGCCGCCAAAATACCGACCTCGTACAAGCCGCCGACAACGCCGAGCAGCATGATCATCGAGCCTGCGTCAGGCGGGGTGACCAGCGCGGTCCCTACCGCCGCGAGAACCCAGAAATAGCCGCGGTACTCGCGCAACTGCGCCACGGTGAGAATGCCCATGCGAACCAGCAAAATCACCGCGATGGGCACTTCAAACGCCAACCCGAAAGCCAGGAACATGCCGATGACAAAGTTCAGGTATTCCTCGATATCAGGCGCAGCTGTGATGGACTTGGGGGCAAAGCTCTGGATGAAAGAGAACACCTGCCCAAAAACAAAGTAATAGCAAAAAGCCACGCCGATAAAAAACAGCAAGGTGCTCGAAATAACCAGCGGCATCACCAGCTTTTTTTCATGCGCATAAAGCCCCGGGGCGACAAAAGCCCAGACTTGGTACAACACCACAGGCAAGGCGATCATGAACGCGGCCATGAACATGATTTTGATGGGCACAACGAAAGGCGAGATCACATTGGTGGCGATCAAGGTGGCACCCTTGGGCAAGCTGGCAATCAGCGGTGCCGCCATCAGGTCATACAGCGCACCCGGGCCAGGAAACAGCGCCAGCACAACGGCGGCAACACCAATCGCGATGACAGCCTTGATCATCCGGTCGCGCAGCTCCATGAGGTGCTGAACAAAGGGTTGTTCGGTGCCTGCGAGTTCGTCAGGTTTGTCGGTTTGCGAATCGCTCATAGTCCGGTCACAAAAAAAGAAAAGCGTCTGCTAGGCATGAGGAATGGCACGCGTCTTCGGCCGGTAGCGCGCCACCCGGGCAGCCCCGGACAGCGCTTTGGTTCGAACGCCCGAACGCGCTTTGAACCATTGCGGCGTGGCACCCTGCTTGAGTCGCCAATTTTTGCGCGGATTTTTGTATTCCGGAAAACTGATCATGCCGGGGACGTCGCTCGAATAGCTGTTGTCACCGGCCATGTTGGTGGTGTCGGCCCACGTTTTTTCGAAGTCGCTGGCACTGGTTTGGATAGAGTCTTCGACGTCGCGGGCAGCGCCTACAACGCTGTCCTTCATTTTCTTGAGTTCGTCGAGCTCCATAGAGCGGTTGACTTCACTTTTAACATCGGCCACGTAACGCTGCGCCTTGCCCAGCAAAGTGCCGATGGTGCGCGCCAACCGCGGCAGCTTTTCGGGGCCGATAACGATGAGCGCGACTGCGCCTATCAGCGCAATTTTGGAGATGCCTAAATCGATCACGTCAATTCACACGGGCGCCAAGCACCCCGTTGCCTTGAAAGCTCAATGAGAACCTGATCAGGGTTTTTGACGTGCTTGCACGTCAATGGTGTTTTTATCGTCAACCGGTGCCGCAGTAGCGGCCGTCACCTGCGCAGGAGGCGTTGTCGCGGCTGCGTCATCAGCTGCCGGCTGGCCGCCTTCTTTCATACCGTCTTTGAAACCCTTCACCGCACTGCCGAGGTCGCCGCCCATGTTTCTCAGTTTCTTGGTGCCAAACACCATGACCACGATCAGCAAGACGATCAACCAATGCCAAATGGAAAATCCACCCATTTTTCTCTCCTCAACTTGTATGTCGACATCTACTGCCGACGTGAATGAATGAATCAGATTCTAAGGTGCTTACCGGACTCACCGAAGATTCATGCCAGATTGACCTCATCAACCCCGCAGCCAAGGACGCGGACCACCCATCACGTGAATGTGCAAGTGATGCACCTCTTGACCGCCTTCGGCTCCGGTGTTGGCGACGATGCGATAACCGCCTTCCGGATAAGGCCTGCAGCCCTGCTCCAGCGCCAACCGTGGCACCAATACCATCATGCGGCCTAACAGCGATTCGTGCTCAGGCCCGAGTTGAGCCATCGACGCAATATGGGCTTTCGGGATGATGAGAAAGTGCACCGGCGCCCACGGGTTGATGTCGTGAAACGCCAGCAAGGTCTCATCCTCAAAGACCTTGCGGCTTGGAATTTTCCCCGCCGCAATCTTGCAGAAGAGGCAATTATCAGCGGCTGCGCCCGGCGCGTGGCTGTGTGGTCCTGCGCTACTCATAGCGCAGCAACCGTCTGCGGGAAACGGTCGGCGTTAAAGCGCAGCCACCCCTTGATGCAACGGTACAGATACCAAAGCCAAACCAGGCCATAAGCCAACATGCCCGGGAACAAAAAGAACAACCACAGCGGCGACAGCAGCACCAACCAGACCAATGTCCACCAAAACGTCGAAAGCATGAAGTTGTGATGTGCGACATACAGCGGGTCGGCTTCATCTGCCCGCCGCAGGTAATTGATGATCAGTGCAACAACCGCAAAAACGCCGCCGCTGAACCAAGCCATCGTGTGCAAGCCGTACAGAATTTGCATGATCAGCCGGTCACTGGACGTTTTCTCGGGGCTGTCAGAGAGTTCAGGGAAAGTCATAAGCGCTGTGTGGTTGATGTGAAGGCTGGCTTATTTCTCAGCTTCTGCACGGAGCAGCGCTTTGCGCAAGGCTTTTTCCTCAATGCCGCTGGTGCCTTCGCGGCGCTCCAACTCGGCAATCACATCGGCCGGCGTCAAGTCGTAATGAGCCAAGGCGATCAAGCTGTGAAACCACAGATCAGCCACTTCGCCGATCAACTTGCCTTGCAGCTCAGGCGTGGCGCCGCCGTGGTCCAAGTCTTTGGCCGCCATGACGGTTTCGGTGGCTTCTTCACCGATTTTTTTCAGGAAGGCGTCGGGGCCTTGGTGCAGCAAGCGGGCGACATAGCTTTGGCTGGGGTCGCCGCCATTGCGCACCTTGCGACTTTCAATCACCTGAGCTAGGCGCGCGAGGGAGTCATTCGAAGTCGTGGTCATGAAAACGTGCGCTTTGCTTATGTGTAGATGTGTTTCGGGTCTTTGAGCACCGGCTCTGCTGCGACCCATTGGCCGCCTTCATAGCGGTGAAAAAAGCAGCTGTGGCGGCCGGTGTGGCAAGCGATCGACGGACCGGTTTCTTGCCCGAGTTGCGTGATTTTCAGCAAAATCACGTCGTTGTCGCAGTCGAGCCGGATGTCGTGCACGGTTTGCACGTGGCCGGACTCCTCGCCCTTGCGCCAAAGCCGCGCGCGTGAGCGGCTGAAGTACACGGCCCGACCGGAGTCGGCCGTTTCCTGCAGCGCCTCGCGGTTCATCCAGGCAAACATCAGCACGTCGCCGCTGGCGGCTTCTTGCGCAATCACGGGGATCAGGCCCCGCTCGTCCCATCGGACTTCATCTAACCAGTTCATGCAGGGTATTGTCGGTGATTGGCCGTGGCTCAAAGTCGAACCGGGATGCCGCGCTCAGCCATGCGCTGCTTGGCCTGCTGCACGGTGTATTCGCCGTAATGAAAAATGCTCGCAGCCAACACGGCGTCAGCGCCGCCGATCTGGATGCCATCGGCCAAGTGGTCGAGGTTGCCAACGCCACCCGAGGCGATGACCGGCACATTCACGGCGTCGCTGACGGCGCGGGTCAGCGCCAAGTCAAAGCCGGCCTTGGTGCCGTCGCGGTCCATGCTGGTCAGCAAAATTTCGCCGGCGCCACGGCGCGCCATGTCAGTGGCCCAAACCACCGCGTCGAGGCCGGTGTTTTTCCGGCCGCCATGGCTGTAGACATCCCAGCCCGCGCCGCGCGTCAAAGCTTCCTCATCAGAACGGCGCTTGGCATCAATGGCGACGACGATGCATTGGGCACCGTAGCGCGCCGAGACTTCGTCAATGATGTGTGGATTGGCCAGCGCAGCGGAGTTGAAACTGGTTTTGTCGGCTCCGGCATTGAGCAGCCGCCGCACATCGTCCACCGTGCGTACACCGCCACCCACCGTCAGAGGAATGAAGACCTGCGAAGCCACTGCTTCAATGATGTGCAAGATCAAATCGCGACCATCACTGGTCGCGGTGATGTCGAGAAAAGTCAGCTCGTCTGCGCCTTGGTCGTTGTAGCGCGCAGCAATTTCAACCGGGTCACCGGCATCGCGCAACTCCAAGAAATTGACGCCTTTGACAACCCGACCGCCAGTGACGTCAAGACAAGGAATGATTCGTTTAGCCAGCATGCGTTGAATGACTAGCCGTTGAGCGCGTCAGCGCGTGCCTGCGCCAGCGCAAAATCGAGATCACCGCTGTAGATCGAGCGGCCGCAAATCACGCCTTCGACGCCCTCGCCCTCGACTTGGCACAGCGCATCGATGTCGGCCATGTTGGAGAGTCCACCCGAAGCGATAACCGGAATCCGCAAGGCCTGAGCCAACTTAACGGTTGCCTCGATATTGATACCGCTGAGCATGCCGTCACGGCCAATGTCGGTGTAAATGATGGATTCGACGCCATAGTCTTCAAACTTCTTGGCCAGGTCAACGACTTCGTGGCCGGTGAGTTTGCTCCAGCCATCGGTAGCGACTTTGCCGTCTTTGGCATCTAAACCGACAATGATGTGGCCTCCAAAAGCGGTGCAGGCATCTTGCAGAAAACCGGGATTTTTAACCGCCGCCGTGCCAATGATGACGTAGCGCAGGCCCGCGTCTAAATAGCGTTCGATGGTGTCGAGGTCGCGAATACCGCCGCCGAGTTGCACATCCACCTCGCTGCCGACTTCGAGCAGGATTTTGCGAATTGCCGCCTCGTTTTTGGGCTTACCGGCAAAGGCGCCATTCAAGTCGACCAAATGCAGGCGACGCGCGCCCTTGTCGACCCAGCTGCGGGCCATGGCCGCAGGGTCTTCGCCGAAGGTGGTGGACTGGTCCATGTCGCCCTGTTTGAGGCGAACGCAGTGACCGTCTTTCAAGTCAATCGCGGGAATGAGTAGCATGTTGCTTTAAGGAATGAAGCTGAGAAAAAGTGAAGACATAAAGACCGCCGGACACAGTACAAGGGCAGATCAAAATCGGATCAGGGATTCCAGTGCAGGAAGTTGCGGTACAAGGCCAGCCCCTGATCGGCGCTCTTTTCTGGGTGAAACTGCGTCGCAAAAATATTATCCCGTGCAACCGCCGCTGTGAAGCGTCCACCGTAGTCGGCTTCGCCCGCAGTGTTGCGCGCATCAGACGGCTTGGCGTAGAAACTGTGCACAAAGTAGAAATAAGCGCCATCGGGGATGTCAGCCCACAGCGCATGCCGTGACTGGCTGCCGGCTGGCAAGGCTGAGCTGCCTTGATGACTGCCTTGGTAGACCTGGTTCCAGCCCATTTGCGGCACTTTGAAACGGCTGCCATCCGGCTGCAGTCTGCCGGCCAAATCAAATTTAATGACTTCTCCGCCTATCAGTCCGAGCCCGGGCGTGCCGACACCGGCAGGGCCTTCTTCGCTGCGGTCCAGCAGCATCTGCATGCCGACGCAGACGCCAAACAAAGGTTTGTGGGCGGCCGCATGCAGCACGGCTTGGCGCAGCCCCGACTCGTCTAACTCACGCATGCAATCCGGCATGGCGCCTTGGCCGGGCAGCACCACGCGGTCAGCGTCCAACACGTCTTGCGCGCGAGAGGTGACGATCACCTCAAAACCCGCGCCTTGGGCCACATGCGCCACCGCCTGCGACACCGATCGCAAGTTACCCATGCCGTAGTCCACCACGGCTACTTTTTTCAGAACAGTCATGACAGCTTCAGGCGGTTTACAAAGAACCTTTGGTCGAAGGAATCACACCGGCCATGCGGGGGTCTAGCTCCAGCGCCATGCGCAGCGCGCGGGCGAAGGCTTTGAACACCGTTTCAGCTTGGTGGTGGGCGTTTTCGCCGCGCAGGTTGTCAATGTGCAAGGTGACAAAGGCGTGATTGGCAAAGCCCTGGAAAAACTCAAAAGCCAGTTGCGAGTCAAACGTGCCGATCATGCCGCTGGTAAACGGCACGTGCATCACCAAACCAGGACGGCCGGAAAAGTCGATGACCACGCGGCTCAGCGCTTCGTCCAGCGGCACATAGGCGTGACCGTAACGGCGCAGGCCTTTTTTGTCACCAACGGCCAGCGCCACCGCTTGGCCCAAGGTGATGCCCACGTCTTCCACCGTGTGATGGCCGTCAATGTGCAAATCGCCTTCGGCTTGAATGTCCAGGTCGATCAGCCCATGACGGGCGATCTGGTCCAGCATGTGGTCAAAAAATCCGATGCCGGTGTTGAGATTTGAGGCGCCACTGCCATCCAGATTCACCTTGGCGGTGATTTTGGTTTCAGCCGTGTTGCGCGTGACTTCAGCGGTGCGCGGAGCAAAAGCTGTGGAAGGAGTTGCGGTGGAGGTCATAGGGCTTTTTGAAGGGTGGCCAGCAGTTGCGTATTTTCATCGGCCGTGCCAACTGTCAGGCGCAGACAGTTGCTCAGCAATAGGTGCATTTTAGAAATATTTTTGACCAGCACGCCGCCGGCCTTTAGACGCTCGAAAACCAGGCCGGCTGCATCAGCCTCGCCCTCTTGTTTTCCATTGACACGGACCAGGATCATGTTGGCATCGCTGTTCCAGACCGTCAGGCCCGGCATGGCGCGCAGCGCTTGGAGCAAACGCTCGCGTTGCTGGACAAGATCTGCGGCCTGCGCGGCGAAGACTTCTTGGTGCTCTAAGGCGAACAGTGCGCACTCGTAATTCAGCACGCTGATGTTGTAGGGCGGCCGCACCTTGTCGAACTCGGCGATCAGCGCTTTGGGCCCCATCATGTAGCCCAGACGCACACCAGCCAAGCCAAACTTGCTGAGCGTGCGCATCAACAGCACATGGCTGTGGCGGCTGATGCGGTCCAAGTAACTCTTGCTCGAAAACGGCTGATAAGCCTCGTCCATCACGACCAAACCGCCTTGCTCGCCAACGGCGGTGATGATTTTTTCAATCACCGCGTCGTCCCACAAGTTGGCCGTCGGGTTGTTCGGATAAGCCAAGTAGACGATGGACGGCTGGTGCTCGGCGATGGCCGCCATCATGGCCGCTTCGTCGAGTTCGAAGTCAGCGGTGAGCGGCACACCGACGAAAGCCAGACCTTGCAACTGCGCGCTCATGGCGTACATCACGAAACCAGGCACGGGCGCCAGCACCTTGCCGCCGGGCACATGGCAAGCCAGCGACAACAGCGAGATCAATTCGTCCGAGCCATTGCCCAGCATGATGTCAAAGCCGTCGGGCATGCCGGCGTAGTCGGCCAGCGCGCGGCGCAAGTCGTTGACACGGCCGTCTGGATAGCGGTTCAGCGCGAGCGCACCGAGACGCCGACCGAGTTCGGCCTGCAAGTGCGCTGGCAGCCGGTGTGGGTTTTCCATGGCGTCGAGCTTGACCATGCCGACGGAGTCTTGAATGGCATAGGCATGCATGGACTGCACGTCTTGCCGGATGCGTTTTTTCAACTCGGGGCTGATCTGAGCTGACGTGTTGACGCTGCTCATACAGCACCCCGCATAGGTGGCACGTCGTTCAAGCGCAGCTCAGCGGCCCGGGCATGCGCTTGCAGGCCTTCACCGTAAGCCAGTTCGGCGGCCACCGGGCCCAGCACCTGGGCACCGGCTTGACTGACCTCGATCAAGCTGGAACGCTTTTGAAAGTCATAAACCCCGAGCGGGCTCGAAAAACGCGCTGTGCCGCTGGTCGGCAACACGTGGTTTGGGCCGGCGCAGTAGTCACCCAGGCTTTCGCTGGTGTAAGCCCCCAAAAAGATCGCGCCCGCATGCTTGAGCAAAGGCTCCCAGCGCTGCGGCTCACGGGTCGAGACTTCGAGGTGCTCAGGCGCAATGCGGTTGCTGATCTCGCAGGCTTCTTCCATGCTACGGGTCTGAATCAAAGCGCCTCGGTCGTTCAGGGATTTGGCGATGATGGCGGCGCGCGGCATGCTCGGCAGCAAACGGTCAATAGCGGCCTGCACGGCGTCGATGTAGGCGGCGTCCGGACATAACAAGATGCTTTGCGCCAACTCGTCATGCTCGGCTTGGCTGAAGAGATCCATCGCGACCCAGTCGGCTGGCGTGCTGCCATCAGCCAAGACCAAAATTTCAGATGGCCCGGCAATCATGTCGATGCCCACAGTGCCAAAAACGCGCCGCTTGGCCGCCGCCACGTAGGCGTTGCCCGGACCGGTGATCTTGTCGACCGCTGGCACCGTGGCCGTGCCGTAAGCCAGTGCGGCCACCGCTTGTGCGCCGCCGATGGTGAAGGCACGCGTGACGCCGGCCACATAAGCGGCCGCCAGCACCAGCGGGTTTTTGTCGCCGCGCGGTGTGGGCACCACCATGATGATCTCGCCAACACCCGCGACATGCGCCGGAATCGCGTTCATCAGCACCGACGATGGATAAGCCGCTTTGCCGCCAGGCACGTAGATGCCCACGCGATCGAGCGGCGTGACTTTTTGTCCCAGCAAACTGCCGTCGGCGTCGCGGTAACTCCAGCTTTCGCCGCAGGCTTTTTTCTGCGCTTCGTGGTAGCTGCGGACCCGTGCCGCCGCCGCTTGCAGCGCAGCGCGCTGAGCTTCTGGCAACCCGTCAAAAGCAGCTTTGAGTTCGGCCTGCGTCAGCTCCAAGGCCTGTACGCTGGTCGCCTCAAGTCCGTCGAAACGGCTGGTGTACTCCAGCACAGCGGCATCGCCGCGCAATTGCACATCGGCCAGAATCGCCGCAACACGCTCTTCAATGGCTGCATCGGCGTCGGCTGACCAATGCAGGCGCGCTTTGAAGGCAGCTTCAAAGTCGCTGGCAAGCGTGGACAGACGGACAGGTTTAGCGACGAGGTTCATTTGGAAAACAAAAAAAAGTTTATGCAGCGACGGCCCGAGCCAGTGAATCGATCAGGCGGCGAATCGGCTCTTGTTTGAGCTTGAGCGCGACTTGATTGACCACCAAGTGTGAGCTGATGTCCATGATGCGTTCGACTTCCACCAAGTGGTTGGCTTTGAGCGTGTTGCCGGTGGAAACCAAGTCGACAATCGCGTCGGCCAAGCCCGTCAAAGGCGCGAGCTCCATGCTGCCGTACAGCTTGATCAGGTCGACATGGACGCCCTTGCTGGCGAAAAAATCGCGTGCAATCGCCACGTACTTGGTGGCGACCTTGAGCCGTCCACCTTGGCGCACGGCTGCGGCGTAGTCAAAGCCATCACGCACCGCCACGCTGATGCGGCATTTGGCGATTTGCAAGTCCAGCGGCTGGTACAAGCCCTGGCTGCCGGATTCGAGCAACGTGTCTTTGCCCACCACACCCAAGTCAGCGCCGCCGTACTGCACATAGGTCGGCACGTCGGTGGCGCGTACCAAGACCACGCGCAGGTCGGGCTGGTTGGTGTCCAAAATCAGTTTGCGTGACTTGTCCGGGTCGTCCAGCACCTCAATGTTGGCTGACCGCAGGAGCGGGAGAATATCGTCAAAAATGCGTCCCTTGGACAGCGCCAGCGTGATCATCCTTTGACCCTTTCGATGTCTGCGCCGATGCCGCGCAATTTGGTTTCCATTTGGTCGTAGCCGCGGTCCAGATGGTAAATCCGCTCGACCACGGTTTCGCCTTCAGCCACCAAGCCGGCAATCACCAAGCTGGCTGACGCCCGTAAATCTGTGGCCATGACGGTGGCACCGGAGAGTTTTTCAACCCCTTCCAGCAGCGCGACCTTGCCGTCGATCTGGATGTTGGCGCCCAAGCGCACCATCTCGTTGACGTGCATGAAACGGTTTTCAAAAATTGTCTCAGTGACCTTGCTGGTACCGTGAGAGATCGCATTCAGCGCCATGAACTGCGCCTGCATGTCGGTTGGGAAACCTGGGTATTCAGTGGTTCGGAACGACTGCGCCTTGAGCCTGCCCTGCGACTGGATGCGGATAAAACCATCACCGGCGTTGACCGTCGCGCCCGCTTCGCGCAGCTTCTCGATGACCACTTCCAGATGGTCGGCGCGGCCGTGGCGCAAGACCACGTCACCGCCAGCCGCCGCCACCGCGCACAAAAAAGTGCCGGCTTCAATCCGGTCGGCCACCACCTGATGCGTGCCGCCATGCAAGCGCGCCACGCCCTGAATGCGAATGCGCCGGCTGCCGTGCCCGTCAATCTTCGCGCCCATCTTGATCAGCATCTCGGCCAAGTCGCCGATCTCCGGCTCTTGTGCGGCGTTTTCCAACACCGTCTCGCCTTCAGCCAGCGCCGCCGCCATCATGAAATTTTCAGTGCCGGTCACCGTCACCATGTCGGTCGTTAAATGGCAACCTTGCAGCCGCGTCAGGCCAGGTGCGAGACGCGCAATCATGTAGCCGTGTTCGACCACAATCTCGGCGCCCATCGCCTGCAAACCTTTGATGTGCTGATCGACCGGCCGCGAACCAATCGCGCAGCCTCCCGGCAAAGACACCCGGGCACGGCCAAAGCGCGCCAACAGTGGTCCCAGCGCCAACACCGAGGCGCGCATGGTTTTCACCAGCTCGTAGGGTGCTTCAGGCGTGTGCAAGGGGCCGGCGTCAATCCGCACGGTGCCGGAATCCGGCTGACCCATTGCGCCCTGCTCAGCCGTGACGCCCATGTTGCGAATCAGCTTGAGCATGGTCGAGACGTCTTGCAGCCGCGGCACATTCGTCAGCGTGACGGGCTCGTCGGTGAGCAGCGCCGCGCAGAGCTCAGGCAAGGCGGCATTTTTAGCGCCTGAAATATCAACCGTGCCAGACAGCGTTGTGCCGCCTTTGATGCGTAGCTTGTCCATGATTTTTAGTTTTGGTTGTGCTTGGCCCACTCGGCGGGCGTGAAAGTTTTCATCGACAGGGCATGGACTTCGTCGGTCTGCATCCGGCCGCCCAGCGTGGCATAGACACGCTGATGCCGCTGAATCAAGCGCTGGCCTTCAAAAATGCTGGAGACGATGGTGGCGTACCAATGCCGACCGTCGCCCGACAGTTCAATGTGCTCGCAATCCATGTTGGCGCTGATGAGGGCCTGAAGTTCGTCGCTGGTCATGATTAATCAATAAAGTTGGTGGTGTCAGTGAAGCCGGTGAGACAAGCGTATCGCTGGGGGCTGCTTAGCTGATCAATGGCGAATCTTGTAGCCGATTTTCAACAAGTGCACGGCGATCCAGCTGACGCCGATCAGCGCGACGCCGACAATCCCCAAGCTGATCCAAGGTGAGACATCGCTGACACCAAAAAAGCCATAACGAAAGCCGTCGATCATGTAGAAAAACGGGTTCAGATGACTCACCGTTTGCCACGCCGGTGGCAACGAATGGATGGAGTAGAACACGCCACTCAAAAATGTCAGCGGCATGATGACGAAGTTCTGAAACACCGCCATCTGGTCGAATTTCTCAGCCCAGAGGCCAGCGATCAATCCGAGTGCACCCAACAGCGCTGCGCCGAGCACGGCAAACACCACAATCCACAGCGGCGCCTCAAAACTAGGCCGACCAAAGTAGACCGTCACGGCAAAAACACCGGTACCGACGGCCAAGCCGCGCAGCACCGACGAGCCAACATAGGCCACAAACCAGTGCCAATGCGACAGCGGCGTGAGCAACAAAAACACCAAGTTCCCCATGATCTTGCTTTGAATCATGGAAGAAGAGCTGTTGGCAAAGGCGTTTTGCAACACGCTCATCATCACCAGACCCGGCACCAAAAAGGCGGTGTAACTGACACTGCCATAGACCTTGACCTCGTCTTGCAGCACATGGCCAAAAATCAGCATGTAGAGCACGGCCGTCAGAATCGGCGCACCAACAGTTTGAAAACCAACCTTCCAGAAGCGCAAAACTTCTTTGTACAACAGTGTTTGCCAGCCGTTCATGCGATCACCTCAGTTGCAGCAGGCATGCTGACGGTTTTGTCAGACATGACCTCAAGGAAAACATCTTCGAGGTCAGCCTTGCGAATTTCGACGTCTTCAGCCACCAAGCCAGCCTCTCGCACGGCGGCCAGATAGTTCTCGATGTCACGCGCGTTCTGCGCAGGGAACTGCACGATGCGGCCCGTCACGCGCGCCTTCACGGCCAGCGCCTCAGGCAACTCGCGGTCGACCTTGAAGCGCAACACGTTGGACGACGCACTCTTGAGCAAATCAGAGGTGGACGCCAGCGCCACCACCCGACCTTGCTTGAGCATCGCTATGCGGCCGCACAGCGCTTCGGCTTCTTCAAGGTAATGCGTGGTGAGCAGCACGGTACTGCCCTCTCGGTTCAATTTAGCGATGAACTGCCAGAGGGTTTGCCGCAGCTCCACGTCAACGCCTGCGGTGGGTTCGTCCAAAACGATCACGGGTGGCTTGTGCACCAGCGCCAGCGCGACCAGTACGCGCCGCTTCATGCCACCTGAGAGCTGGCGCATGTTGGCGTTGGCCTTGTCGGTCAGGCCGAGGCTGCTGAGCAGCTCGTCAATCCAGTCGTCGTTGTGCTTGACACCGAAATAGCCAGACTGAATGCGCAAGGACTCGCGCACAGAGAAAAAAGGGTCAAACACCAGCTCTTGGGGCACCACGCCGAGCTGGCGACGGGCTTCGGCATAGTCGGTCACGACGTCGTGACCGTGCACCAGAACCTGACCGCTGCTGGCGCGCGACAGGCCCGCCAAAATACTGATCAAGGTGGTTTTGCCGGCGCCGTTAGGACCGAGCAGGCCGAAAAATTCGCCGGGCTGAATGTCAAAGCTGACATGGTCTAGCGCTTGCACGACTGAACCGGAAGCACCGCGCGAAGATTGAAATGTTTTGGAGACGGACTGGAATGAGATGGCGGGCATGAGCCCTCTATTTTAGGGGCTAGCACGCGGGCCGGCTCAGCTGACAGGAATGACCCCAGCAAAAACACTGCAGCGCAGCTCTGTGGTGGTCCTCAGGCGGGAGCTGGAATCAGCGCTGCAATGCCGTACAGTCCGGCCAACTGACGCAAACGAGGCGGCAGATTTTGAACAAAAAATACCCGGCCCATTGACAAGGCCTCACGTCGACAATCCAGTAAAACCGCCAGCGCTGACGAGTCAAACTGAGTCAATGCGCTGGCATCAGCGACAACCGGGGTTGGGTCAGCCGCGGCGGCCCGCAAGGCCAACCGCAGGCTCCGCGCCCAATCACTGGCCTGTTTGTGGGTGAGCACAGCGGGGAGTTTTAGCAACATAGCGGTTTGGATTAATAGTTGGCGTTGGGTTTAAGCAGCAACGAAGCGATCAGCTCTTTTTGTCAGCCGAACCGCTTTTGTTGCGCTGCGCGAGCGTCGCGATCAAACCATCAATGCCATGAGCCGAGATTTCTTGTGCGAACTGGGTGCGATAAGTTTCCACCATCCAGACGCCCAAGACGTTGAAGTCATAAATTTTCCAACCGGTCGCCACTTTTTCCATCCTGTAATCCAACTGAACCGGATCGCCGCGACCGATGACTTCAGTCCGCACGATCACTTCGGTGTCAGCAGCACCTGCGCGCAAAGGTTTGACATTGACAGTCTGATCTTTGACCTGAGTCAAGGCGCCAGCGTAAGTCCGGACCAACATACTCTTGAACTCATCCTGCAAGCGTTTTTGCTGCTCGGGCGTTGCCTGCCGCCAGTTGCGTCCGACAGCAGAAGCGGTCATGCGCGTGAAATTGACGTTCGGCATCACCTTGGTGTCCACGAAGGACGTGATCTTGGTCACATCACCTTTTTGCACATCCTTGTCAGCCTTGATGTTGCTCAGCACATCGGTAGACAGGCGACGGATCATGTCGTCCGGCGCCTCGTCGGCGGCTCTTGTAGCCGGAGTGGCCAGCAAGGCAAGCGTGCTGAGCGACGCCATCAAAAAATGAGTCAACTGTCGGCGGTTCAATGTCATGGAATTCTTTCAATGGTGCAAAAGCGAATGCAACGAGGCCGCAACCCATGCGGGCACTCAAATGCTTGGCCAAGTATCTGACGAACCGAGTTCGGAGGGAAAAAAGACCTCAAAAGTCCTTACTGAAGTCGACCTTCATACGTCTAAGGTAGGACCTGTTGAGACCCCTTTGGCAGCGCAAGGTTCAGGTGTCAGGGTGAAGTTTTGTTACCGGCAGGTAAAACGCCTTGACTGCCGGGCACCGGCGGTACCGCGTCATTGGACGGTAGCGGCAAATCGTAGCGTTCCTCATCCCTGATCACATCTTCAGGTTGCGCACTGACCAGCCCACGCCGACGTTGCAAATAGGCGTCGCGGGTGAAACTGTATTTATCAAGCGCAGCGGCATCGAGCAATCTGCCAGCAGCCAACAAACTCGCCCGAAGGTCAACCAGACGCAAAGTGACCAAGCTGTTGCGCAGCGCCACGTCATTCAAACTGTTCACCAGATTGCCCTGGGCATCGACTGGCAAGGCCAGCGTGTCACGCAAGGTTGAAGGGCCAAACAAAGGCAACACCACATAAGGCCCGGTTGGCGTACCCCAGTAACCCAGCGTCTGGCCAAAATCTTCAGTGTGTTTTTGCAGCTTCAAGTCACTGGCCACATCGATCAACCCAAACAGACCCACGGTCGTATTCACGCCGACACGAAACAGGGTCTCCACAGACTCTGCGGGCTTGAGCTGAAGCACGTTGTTGACGAGCGACCAGACATCCGCAATATTGCCAAAGAAGTTATTCACCCCCGTCCGCATGATTTGCGGCGTGACATTTTGGTAAGCGGTTGCTACCGGCTTGATGACGGCTTGGTCCAGCCCTTCATTGAAGTTGGACACGTTGCGGTTGAACGGTTCCCAAGGGTCACGCGGATTGGCTTTGGGCGACACAGCGCAACCCTGGAGTACAGCCAGCACCAACGCCACGAAGCCCAAAAGGACTGTCCGAGTAGACCGGGTGAAAAACAGTGCGGAGTGGTGAAGGATGTTCATTTGCTCGTCCCCGTGCTTGCAGTGGGTGTCGCTGAACTGGTCGAGCCACTGTCGGCAGCCTTGCTGTATAAAAACTGGCTGATGAGATTTTCAAGGACCACCGCCGACTGGGTCTGATTGATCACATCGCCGGCCGCGAGACTCTTTTCTTCGGCGCCGGGCTCGATGCCAATGTATTGCTCACCGAGCAAGCCGCTGGTGAGGATTTTCAGTGAGCTGTCTTTGGGGAAAACGTAACGGCTGTCCAAAGACAACTTCACACTGGCCTGGTAGCGCTTGTCATCAAAACTGATGTTGTCCACACGGCCTACCACCACACCCGCACTTTTAACGGCAGCGCGCGGCTTCAATCCACCAATATTGTCGAATTTAGCGAGCACTGGATAAGACGTGTCTACCAGTTGAAAACTCGTCAAATTAGCGGATTTCAAGGCCAGAAAAAGAAGGGCAATCCCGCCGATCAACACAAAAAGGCCGACCCAAACATCGGTTCTGGTACGTGACATAACTTGCTTTCAAAAACATCAACCGGGAAAGCTCTAACAGCTTAAAAATCCCACATCAAAAAAGTAATTTTGTCATTTTCTCATGCGACGACAACTCGCACCTGACAGCCTAAGAAGCACGGCACGTGCATTCAGCTTATAGGCTGAACATCCAAGCCGTCAGCAGAAAATCCAAGCCCAACACGGCCAATGAAGCGACGACCACCGTGCGCGTGGTCGCGCGCGACACGCCTTCAGGCGTTGGTTGGGATTCAAAGCCTTGGTACAAAGCCACAAAAGTGACGGTCACACCAAATACAAAGCTCTTGATGACGCCATTTCCAACGTCTTTCCAGACATCCACGCCGCCCTGCATCTGACTCCAGAACGACCCCGCGTCGATGCCGATCATCAGCACACCAACCATCCAGCCGCCCATGATGCCGACCGCACTGAAGACCGCCGCTAGAAGCGGCATAGCGATCATGCCGCCCCAAAAACGCGGTGCCAGAATGCGTTTAATCGGGTCTACCGCCATCATTTCCATGGCCGAGAGTTGTTCACCCGCTTTCATCAGGCCAATTTCAGCCGTCAGCGCTGTGCCAGCGCGGCCAGCGAAGAGCAAGGCCGTCACCACCGGACCGAGCTCACGCACCAAGCTGAGGGCGACCAACAACCCGAGGGCCTCGGCCGAGCCATAACGCTGCAGCGTGTAATAGCCTTGCAAGCTCAAGACAAAACCGACAAAAAGACCTGACACCGCAATGATGGCCAGCGAGTAATTGCCCAAAAAGAAAATTTGATCGCGGACCAGTCCGAAGCGCCGGAGCGTCTGGCCCGACAGTGCGACAAGGCGGGCGAACAGCCGAGCCGCTTGACCGAGCTGAGTCAGCTGACTGCGCGTTGCCTGACCAAGATCAGCGACTGAATCCATAGGTTGCCATTTCATGATCGGCCACCTTTCGAGCGTTGTTGCGCTGCAGACACCTTGCTTTGTCCGCCCTGACTCGGCAAGCCGTAGTCGCTTTCTGCGTCTGGACCCGGGTAATGAAACTCAACCGGGCCTTCGCTCAAGGCGTTGACAAATTGGTGCACCAGCGGGTCTTTGGAATGCCTGACTTCATCCGGCGTGCCTTGAGCTGCAATGCCGCCGTTGGCCAAAATAATGACCTTGTCAGCGATGCGGAAGGTCTCTTCCAAGTCGTGCGAGACCACGATGCTGGTGATGCCGAGGGTGTCATTCAACTGGCGAATCAGCTGGGCCGCCGTGCCCAATGAAATAGGATCCAGTCCGGCAAACGGCTCGTCATACATGATGAGTTCTGGGTCTAACACGATGGCCCGCGCCAGTGCCACACGCCGCGCCATACCGCCTGAAATTTCAGAGGGCATCAAGTCGCGCGCGCCGCGCAGACCCACCGCGTCGAGCTTCATCAGCACGATGTCACGGATCAATTCAGGGCCAAGCCGGGTGTGCTCGCGCAACGGAAACGCCACGTTGTCAAAGACACTCAGGTCGGTGAACAGCGCGCCAAACTGGAACAGCATGCCCATGCGGCGCCGGGCGGCATAGAGCTCTGTCTGACTCAAGCCACCGACGTTCTGCGCGTCAAACAAGACATCGCCGGCCGTGGCTTTTTGCTGACCGCCGATCAGGCGCAAGACGGTGGTTTTGCCACCGCCGGAGGCACCCATCAAGGCGGTGACCTTGCCGCGCGGCACGCTCAGGCTGATGTCCTTCAGAATGACGCGGTCGCCCTTGGCGCCTGGGTAGGCGAAGGTGACTTGCTTGAATTCGACGAGTGAAGAAGACTGTTCGACCATGAAAGATAGAAAGCCGGCAGAGCGCCGGCTTGGATTGGGGTAAGTCCTCATGATAAGGCTTTTATGACAATTGGCGGCCAGCGACCGACCAAGACCGGGTTAACGACCCCCGTCAATGCCCAGCTGAATGCTGGGCATTGACGAACGGTTTAGCGTGGCAAGTCGCTGCTGCCCATCAGGAATTCGTCAACAGCGCGAGCGGCTTGACGACCTTCGCGAATCGCCCAGACGACCAAGCTCTGGCCGCGGCGAATATCACCGGCAGCAAACACCTTGGGCACGTTGGTGGCGTAACCGCCAATGAATTCGGTGCTGGCTTTGGCGTTGCCGCGGTTGTCGGCCTCGACGCCGAAGGCCTTCAGCACCGTGCTGACCGGGGCCACAAAACCCATGGCCAGCAGCACCAAGTCGGCCTTGAGCAGCTGCTCAGAGCCAGCGACTTCCTGCATCTTGCCGTCTTTCCACTCGACGCGAACGGTTTTGAGTCCGGTGATTTTGCCCTTTTCGCCGATGAATTCTTTGGTGGAAATGGCGAACTCACGCTCGCAGCCTTCTTCATGGCTGGTGCTGGTGCGCAGCTTGATCGGCCAGTAGGGCCAGGTCATCGGCCGGTTCTCTTCAGCAGGTGGCTCAGGCATCAATTCGAACTGCGTGACGCTGGCCGCGCCATGGCGGTTGCTGGTGCCGACGCAATCGGAGCCGGTGTCGCCGCCACCGATGACGATGACGTGTTTACCGGCAGCACGCAACTGGTCTTTCAGCTTGTCGCCGGCATTGACCTTGTTTTGTTGTGGCAAAAATTCCATCGCGAAATGGATGCCGGACAGATCACGGCCTGGCACCGGCAAGTCGCGTGACTGCTCAGCGCCACCTGTCAAGACCACGGCGTCAAAGTCTTTTTGCAGCTGTGCGGGTGTGATGGTTTCAGTCGCCCAGTTGGTGACCTTGCTGTCTTTCGGCAAGTCACCGACCAAGACGCCACAACGGAAAGTCACGCCCTCAGCCTTCATCTGTTCGACACGGCGGTCGATGTGGATTTTCTCCATCTTGAAGTCAGGAATACCGTAACGCAGCAAGCCGCCGACGCGGTCGTTCTTTTCGAACAGCGTCACGTCATGGCCAACCCGCGCGAGTTGTTGGGCCGCCGCCAAACCGGCCGGGCCGGAGCCCACCACAGCGACTTTTTTGCCCGTCTTGTGCTTGGGCAACTGCGGCGTGACCCAGCCTTCGGCCCAAGCGCGGTCGATGATGGCGTGCTCAATCGACTTGATGCCGACCGCCTCGTCATTCACGTTGAGTGTGCAGGCTGCCTCGCAAGGCGCCGGGCAAATACGCCCAGTGAACTCAGGAAAATTGTTGGTGCTGTGCAGCGTCTGGATGGCATTTTTCCAGTCGTTGCGAAACACCATGTCATTGAAGTCAGGAATGATGTTGTTGACCGGGCAGCCGCTGTTGCAAAACGGTGTGCCGCAGTCCATGCAACGCGCCGCCTGCTGTGTGGCTTGCTTGTCATCCAAGCCGATGACGATTTCTTTGTAGTTCTTCAGACGTTCGGCGACGGGCTTGTAGCCCTCTTCAAGCCGCTCGAATTCCATGAAGCCAGTGATTTTTCCCATGATGAATGTCCTGTCGATTCAGATTTATGCAACGTTGGTCGCCACTTGAGCGCGCGTGGTTTCGGTGGCGGCCTGCAGCAGCTTGTCCTTTCGCTCGATCAGCGCACGCTTGTACTCATTCGGGAAGACCTTGACGAATTTCAGACGCGCTTCACTCCAGTTGTCGAGCAACTCCCGGGCGCGCTTGCTGCCAGTCCAGCGATTGTGGTCTTGCAACAAACGCTTCAATTGGTCTTCGTCGGTTTCATTGCCGTGCCAGCCAGACTTGTCATGCAGATGCTGGTCAGCCGAGCTGACGACCTTGTCCATCGACACCATGCTGGTGTTGCAGCGCGTGGCGAACTGGCCGTCTTCGTCGTAGACATAAGCCACGCCGCCGCTCATGCCGGCGGCGAAGTTGCGTCCGGTCTTGCCCAGCACAGCCACCGTGCCGCCGGTCATGTATTCGCAGCCGTGGTCGCCCGTGCCTTCAACAACCGCGGTCGCACCCGACAAACGCACCGCAAAACGCTCACCTGCCACGCCGCTGAAAAAGGCTTCACCGGTGGTTGCACCGTACAGAACGGTATTGCCAACGATGGTGTTCTTCACCGCATCACCGCGGAAATCAATGCTTGGACGGACCACGATGCGGCCGCCCGACAAACCCTTGCCGGTGTAGTCGTTGGCGTCGCCAATCAGGTACATGGTGATGCCTTTGGCCAAGAACGCGCCAAAGGATTGACCGCCCGTGCCTTCAAGCTGAATCCGCAGCGTGTCATCAGGCAGACCTTGCGGGTAACGCCGCGTCAACTCGCCAGACAACATGGCGCCGACGGTGCGGTTGACGTTGCGAGCGACTTCGATGAACTGGACTTTTTCGCCTTTTTCGAGTGCCGCTTTTGACTTTTCAATCAAGCGAACGTCGAGGGCTTTTTCAAGCCCGTGCTCCTGCTCGGCCACATGCAGGCGCGGCACGTCAGCCGGCACATTCGGCTGGTAAAACAGACGGCTGAAATCGAGGCCATCGGCTTTCCAATGCTCAACGCCTTTTTGCGTGTCGAGCAAATCGGCACGGCCAATCAGGTCGTCGAACTTGCGGATACCGAGTTGCGCCATCAACTGACGCGCTTCTTCGGCGACAAAGAAGAAGTAGTTGACGACATGCTCAGGCTTGCCGCTGAATTTCTGGCGCAACACCGGGTCTTGCGTAGCCACACCCACCGGGCAGGTGTTGAGGTGGCATTTGCGCATCATGATGCAACCTTCAACCACCAACGGTGCAGTGGCGAAGCCGAATTCGTCAGCGCCCAACAGCGCGCCGATGACGACGTCACGGCCGGTCTTCATCTGGCCGTCGGCCTGCACGCGAATGCGGCCGCGCAGACGGTTCAGCACGAGTGTTTGCTGGGTTTCGGCCAAGCCGATTTCCCAAGGCGAGCCAGCGTGCTTGATGGACGACCACGGCGATGCGCCCGTGCCGCCGTCATGGCCAGCGATCACCACGTGGTCTGCTTTGGCCTTGGCCACGCCAGCGGCGATAGTACCGACACCGACTTCAGAGACCAGCTTGACGCTGATGCTGGCGCGCGGATTGACGTTTTTCAAATCGTGAATCAGCTGCGCCAAGTCTTCGATGGAGTAAATGTCGTGGTGCGGTGGTGGCGAAATCAGACCCACGCCCGGCACCGAGTACCGCAGTGAGCCGATGTATTCCGAGACCTTGCCGCCGGGCAACTGACCGCCCTCACCAGGCTTGGCGCCCTGCGCCATCTTGATCTGAATCTGGTCAGCCGAGACCAAGTATTCAGCCGTCACACCAAAGCGGCCAGAAGCGACCTGCTTGATTTTGGAGCGTAGCGAGTCACCTTCGAGCAAAGGCAAGTCAACTTCGACGACGCTCTCACCAATCACGCTTTTCAGCGTCTGGCCCTGCTTGATAGGGATGCCTTTGAGTTCTTGACGGTAACGGTTGGGATCTTCTCCGCCCTCGCCCGTGTTGCTCTTGCCGCCAATGCGGTTCATGGCCACAGCCAGCGTGGCATGCGCCTCGGTGCTGATGGAACCCAGCGACATAGCGCCGGTGGCAAAGCGCTTGACGATTTCCTTGGCCGACTCGACCTCGTCGATCGGGATGGCTTTGGACGGATCGATCTTGAACTCAAACATGCCGCGCAGCGTCATGTGACGACGGTTCTGGTCGTTGATCAGCTGCGCGTATTCCTTATACGTGCTCCAGTTGTTGGCGCGCGTGGCGTGTTGCAGCTTGGCAATCGCGTCGGGCGTCCACATGTGGTTTTCACCGCGCACACGCCACGCGTATTCACCGCCAGCGTCCAGCGTGTTGGCCAGCACCGGGTCGTCGCCAAAAGCGGCGCGGTGCATGCGCAAGGCTTCTTCGGCAATTTCGAAAATGCCCATGCCTTCGACTTGGCTGGCCGTGCCCGTGAAGTACTTGTTGATGGTGACGCGGTTCAGGCCGATGGCTTCGAACAGCTGCGCACCGCAGTAGCTCATGTAAGTCGACACGCCCATCTTGGACATGATTTTCGACAGACCCTTGCCAATCGCTTTGGTGTAGTTGTAGACGGCTTTTTCAGCGGTCAACTCGCCCGGCAAACCGGCAGCCAGCTCGGCCAGCGTTTCAATCGCCAGGTAAGGATGGACGGCTTCCGCGCCGTAACCCGCCAGCACGGCGAAGTGATGAATTTCGCGGGCAGAACCGGTTTCAACCACCAAGCCGGCGGTCGTGCGCAGGCCTTCTCTGACCAAGTGCTGGTGCACCGCCGACAAAGCCAGCGCGGCTGGAATAGCGACCTGCGTCGGGCTGACAGCGCGGTCACTGACGATCAGGATGTTTTTGCCGCTCTTGATGGCGTCCACGGCTTCAGCGCACATCGAGGCCAACTTGGCTTCGACACCCTCATGGCCCCAGTCCAGTGGGTAGGTGATGTCCAGCGTGTAGCTTTTGAATTTGCCTTGCGTGTGGGCTTCGATGTCGCGCAGCTTTTGCATGTCGGCGTTGTCGAGCACGGGCTGGCTGACTTCAAGCCGCATCGGCGGGTTCACTTGGTTGATGTCCAGCAAGTTCGGCTTAGGGCCGACAAAGGACACCAGCGACATGACGATGGCTTCGCGGATCGGATCGATCGGCGGGTTGGTCACCTGGGCGAACAACTGCTTGAAGTAGTTGTACAGCGGCTTGTCTTTGTTCGACAACACGGCCAGCGGGCTGTCATTGCCCATCGAACCCGTGGCTTCTTCGCCATTGATGGCCATCGGTGACATCAGGAATTTGATGTCTTCTTGGGTGTAGCCGAACGCCTGTTGTTTATCCAGCAGGGTGACGCCAGATTCAGCCACAAGCGCACTGCCGGCAGCCACCGCTGTGACGTCCGCGAGCTTGATGCGCAGGTTCTCAATCCATTGCTTGTACGGCTTGCTGTGCGACAGCGTGGCCTTGATCTCTTCGTCGTCGACCATGCGGCCTTGTTCGAGGTCGATCAAGAACATCTTGCCGGGCTGCAGACGCCATTTGCGAATGATCTTGTGCTCAGGCACCGGCAACACGCCGGACTCTGAGGCCATGATGACCAGATCGTCGTCGGTGACGCAGTAGCGCGATGGGCGCAGGCCATTGCGGTCCAGCGTAGCGCCAATCTGGCGACCGTCGGTGAAGACGATTGACGCAGGGCCGTCCCACGGCTCCATCATGGCGGCGTGGTATTCATAAAACGCTTTGCGCCGCTCGTCCATGGTGGCGTGCTGCTCCCATGGCTCGGGAATCATCATCATCACGGCCTGGCTGATCGGGTAGCCGGCCATCGTCAAGAGCTCAAGGCAATTGTCAAAGGTAGCGGTGTCGGACTGGTCGGCAAAGCTGATCGGGTAGAGCTTTTGCAAGTCTGCCCCCAGCACCGGCGAGGACATCACGCCTTCGCGGGCCTTCATCCAGTTGTAGTTGCCCTTGACGGTGTTGATCTCGCCATTGTGCGCAACGTAGCGGTACGGGTGGGCCAGTGGCCACTCAGGGAAAGTGTTGGTCGAAAAACGCTGGTGCACCAGTCCCAAGGCCGACACGCAGCGCACATCGCTCAGGTCTTTGAAGTAAACCCCGACTTGGTCGGCCAGCAGCAAGCCTTTGTAAACCACCGTGCGGCTGGACATGCTCGGCACGTAATATTCTTTGCTGTGGGTCAGCTTGAGGTTTTGGATAGCCCGACTGGCGGTTTTGCGAATCACGTACAGCTTGCGCTCCAGCGCGTCCTGCACGATCACGTCATTGCCGCGGCCAATGAAAATCTGGCGCAGGATGGGCTCTTTTTCACGCACGGTCGGCGACATCGGCATGTCGCGGTTGACCGGCACGTCGCGCCAGCCCAACAGCACTTGGCCTTCAAGGCGAACGGCGCGCTCCATGGCTTGCTCACAAGCCAGACGCGATGCGTGCTCTTTGGGCAAAAACACCATGCCAACGCCGTACTCGCCAGGCGGCGGCAACTCTATACCTTGCAGCGCCATTTCTTCGCGGTACAGCGCATCCGGCAACTGAATCAAAATACCAGCGCCGTCGCCCATCAATTTGTCAGCGCCGACAGCGCCCCGATGGTCCAGGTTTTCGAGGATCTTCAGACCCTGTTGCACGATGGCATGACTCTTATGGCCTTTGATGTGCGCAACAAAGCCCACACCACAAGCGTCATGCTCGTTGTGGCCTGAATACAAACCGTGTTGTTCAAAATCCTTGATTTCAGCAGCCGTGGTCATGGCAATTCCCATCCAAAACAGTCAATAAAATTCCGAGAAGCGAGCATAGTGCACAGCAACAATAATGCCAAACAAAATAAATGGGGTCAGATCCCATTTATTTCTTGCTCGATCATCGTCCCGCTAAATTAGGGTCAGATCAAAAGCAAGGGCAGCGACTATCTCTCCGGGCAGCCAGGTAGCTTGGGTCTGCCACGCTTCCCGGGGGCTATCCGACGCGTTGTTCCCTCTTGTAAGCCCGTCAAAAAAGCCTCAGAGCCTAGCGCCCAACCTGTCAGTGCGGTGTGCGTCAAGGCTTCTTGCTGCTGAGGCGAAACGCCTGCTCGCACCAGTTCGCGGTAAGCCGCCTCACGTGAAAACGGCGTGTTGCCTAGGTTCCAAAGCAGTGCATGCGGCGTCACCAATTTGTCCACGACTTGTCCAATACAGTGCCTGTGGCTTGACCACGGGTACAGCGCGGGCTCGGCGACCATGCCAGCGCGCACCGGATTGAGGTCGATGTAGACCATGCAGGCGAGTAAATAACGCTCGGTTTCAATCAAGGTCGATTTGTAGCGGCCTTCCCACAAAGTGCCGCTGCGGCCGTGCCGGTTATTGAAGTACCGGACATAGCTGCGACCCACCGCCTGCATCAGTTGCGGCAGGCCGTCCTGGGTTTCAGGCGTGGCCAGCAAGTGAAAGTGGTTGTCCATCAGCACATAGGCGTGCAGCGCGACTTTAAAGCGAGGCGCGTGCTCTGCCAACAACGCCAACAGGCGCAGCCGGTCTGCGTCGTCCAGCACGATCAACTGGCGGTTGTTGCCACGCTGGATCACGTGGTGCGGATAACCGGGAACAGTCAGGCGGGGTTGGCGGGCCATGGGCGATTTACCGGATGTCCAGACTCACAACAGCTTACGCCCCGTCAGCCGCTCATGCTCGCGCCCGGCAAAACGGTCGGTCATGCCGGCGATGTAGTCGGCCACCGCGCGGGCGGCGTCCGACCTGGCCGCGTGTTCTGCGGGCATTTCAGACGGCTGAGCCGAATAGGCTTCAAACAGTTCACGGACCACGATCTGGGCTTGACCAGTCATCTGCATCACCTGCGGATGGCGGTAGAGCTGCGCAAACAAAAATTGCTTCAGCGCCGTCGATTGAGCGTGCATGGCGGGGCTGAAACGCAGCAAGGGCCCCGCCAAACGAGCCTCGTCCGCACTGGCCGGAGCCGCTTGGCTGAGCGCCTGCCGGGTGGCGGCGATGACGTCATAAACCTGCGCGCTGAGCATGCGGCGGATGGTTTCATACAGCAAGCGGCGCGCACGCGCGGGCTCGGCCAAGTCGGGAAACTCGGCCAGCGCCTCGACGCGGTAGCGCTCAAACAGCTCGACTGACTGGAGTTGCACCATGGTGATCAAGCCGGAGCGCACGCCGTCGTCAATGTCATGCGCGTTGTAGGCGATAGCGTCAGCCAGATTGCACAGCTGCGCCTCCAAGCTGGGCTGGCTGCGGTCTAAAAAGCGCCGCCCCACGCCGCCCGGCTCTGACTGCTCGATCAGCTCGGCGTTGCGCTGCGAGCAGTGCTTGAGGATGCCTTCGCGGGTTTCAAAGGTCAGGTTCAGGCCGTCGTAGGCCGGGTAGCGTTCTTCAAGCTGATCGACCACCCGCAGACTTTGCAAGTTGTGCTCAAACCCGCCATACGGCGCCATGCAGTCATTCAGCGCGTCTTGCCCGGCGTGGCCAAAAGGCGTGTGACCCAAGTCATGCGCCAGCGCTACTGCTTCGACCAAGTCCTCGTTCAAACCCAAAGGCCGGGCAATCGAGCGGCTCAGTTGAGCGACTTCCAGCGAATGCGTCAAGCGCGTGCGAAACAAGTCGCCCTCGTGGTTCAAAAAAACCTGCGTTTTGTAGACCAAGCGCCGAAAAGCCGTGGAATGAACGATGCGGTCGCGGTCACGCTGGTAGTCGGTTCGCGTCGGGGCGACAGACTCGGCAAAGCGGCGACCGCGCGTCTTGGATGGGCTAGAGGCGTAAACAGCAAGCGTCATGCGGACAAGCGGCCGTTCAGACCGGAACGCAACAGGCGTCAATGACTTCGCGCACAAGCGCATCGGGTGCGCCCCGCACGGCCGCACGGCCAGGACCGTCGATGACGACGAACTTGATCGCCCCGGCTTCGGCTTTTTTATCGACCTGCATCAGCGCCATGTAGCGCCCGGCGTTGTCGGTGGCGTCGAGTTGCGGACCGACCGTCGGCAAGCCAGCGCGCTCGACCAAGCGGCGCAAGCGCGCCACCAAAGCGGCGTCAATCAGCCCGAGCCGCTGCGACAACTCTGCCGCCATGACCATGCCGCAAGCAACGCCTTCGCCGTGCAGCCAGGCGCCATAGCCCATGCCCGACTCGATGGCGTGACCGAAGGTGTGACCGAAATTCAAGATCGCCCGCAGACCCGCTTCGCGCTCGTCTTGGCCCACCACAAAGGCCTTGATTTCGCAGCTGCGCTTGACGGCGTGCGCCAGCGCGGTGCTATCACCAGCGCGCAAATCATCGATGTGCGCCTCAATCCAATCGAGAAAATCCATGTCGGCGATCGGGCCGTATTTGATGATCTCGGCCAGCCCCGCACTGAGTTCACGCGGCGGCAACGTGGCCAGCACGTCCAAGTCGCAAATGACGCGTTGCGGCTGGTAAAAAGCGCCAATCATGTTCTTGCCCAGCGGGTGGTTGATGGCGGTTTTACCGCCCACCGATGAGTCCACCTGCGCCAGCAAGGTCGTTGGGATTTGCACAAAAGGCACGCCGCGCATGTAGCTGGCCGCCGCAAAACCGGTCATGTCGCCGACCACGCCGCCGCCCAAGGCAAACAACACTGTTTTGCGGTCGCAGCTGTTTTCCAGCAAAGCGTCAAAAATCAGTTGAAGCGTCGGCCAATCTTTATAGACCTCGCCATCGGGCAAGCTAACCAGCCAAACTTTGGCGTAATGCGGCTTCAACGCAGCTTGCAATTGCGCCGCATAAAGGGGCGCCACCGTGGTGTTGGAGACGATCAGCGCGGTACTGGCCCGCGGCAGCCCGGCATACGTTTCGGGGCGGCCGAGGAGTTGGCTGCCAATGAGAATGTCGTAGGAGCGCTCAGCGAGTTCAATCCGCACTTGCTGCGCGACGGGGACTTCTGGCGTGGAAAGTGAAGCGATTTGCATGGCGCCAAGTGTATCGGCCACGGCTCACCCCGGCTATCGCCCGCAGGTCAGGTCTGCGGCGGTTCACACGCTTCGAGCTTGAGCTCCAGCATGATGGCGCTGACCAGACTTGCCACCGACGGCCGGCCGGTTTCAATGATGTGGTGCGCCGTTTCGCGGTACAGCGGATCCCGCGCCACATACAACTCTTTGAGGCGCACCAAGGGATCGGCCACCTGCAGCAAGGGACGATTTTGGTCGTGGCGCAAACGCCTGAAAACTTCCTCCGGTGCTGAATGCAGATAGACCGTGGTGGTGCGGGCATGCAGATGCTGGCGGTTGGCTGGGCGCAAGACCGCACCACCGCCGGTCGACAAGACGCAGCTGTCACCTTGCGTCAACTCATCGATCACGGCCTCTTCGAGGTCGCGGAAAGCCGGCTCGCCCTCGCGCTCAAAAAATTCTCGAATAGAACCACCCATGCGATGTTCCATGACATGGTCTGTGTCAATGAAGCGCCAACCGAGACGCCGGGCCAGCTGACGGCCGACCGTGGTTTTACCAGAGCCTGGCAAGCCGACGCAGGCAATTCGTTGCGGGTTCGAGTTCAATGGATTGAAGATCGTCAGTAGTTGAGGAGACCGGCTGAAAGCGCTGGCGGGTCTGCGCGCAACTGTCAACCGAAAGAGGGAGAGCATAACCTTGGCCAGCCGCCCATTGCGCGCCGTGTCAGGGTGGCTTCGAAAAATCAGGACGATCCGCGGCGAGCGAGTCCTGCGCGCCAGACAAGCCGGCTTCAGGCAGCAGCCGAGGGGTGATGAACACCAACATTTCCGACTTGCTGGAACTGCGGCTTCGGCTTTTGAACAAAGCCCCGACCAAGGGCAAGTCACCGAGCAAAGGCACCTTGATGACATCTTCACGTTCGGTCTGTTCAAATATGCCACCGATGGCGACCGTACCGCCGTTTTCGACCAGCACCTGCGTTTGCACATGCTTGGTGTCGATGGCAAAACCATTGGAGGTGACGCGGCCCACGCTGTCCTTGGTGATGTCAAGACTCAGAATGATGTTGCCTTCAGGGGTGATCTGCGGTGTGACTTCAAGCTTCAAGCTGGCTTTGCGCCATTGAATGGACGGCGCGACGGTGGGTGTGCCGCCCGTTTGATACGGCAGCTCAGTGCCCTGCTCAATCAACGCCTTCACCTGATCCGTCGTGACGATGCGCGGGCTGGAAATGACCTTGCCCTTGCCGTCTGCTTCCATGGCCGAAATTTCCAGGTTCAACATGCGGGTGAGTGAAGAATTGAACAACGAGACGGCAAAGGTCGCCGCCGGAAAGCCGTTCAGCGGCGTGGCCGGAAAATTCACAAAATCACCTGTGGTCGCGCCGAAATCCCCACCCAATACCGGCACGGTCCCCGCCGCCAGATTGGGCGCCAGATAGCTGGCGCCAAACTGCGTGTTGCGGCTGGCATTCAAGGTGATCGGACGGCCGCCCAAGCGAACACCGATAGACCGACCAAACGAATCCGAAGCCTCGACGATGCGCGCCTCAATCAAGACTTGACGCACCGGAATGTCGAGCTGGCGAATCAGGCCTTGCACCTGCGCCAGCTTGGACGGGATATCGGTCACAAAAATCTGGTTCGTTCGCACATCGGCCATCACACTTCCGCGCGGCGACAAGATGCGCGTCGCACCAGCTGCCGCGCCAACGCCAGCACCCATTCCAACCGACACGCCGCCCATCAAGTTTCGTGAGACTTCGGACGCTTTGGCATAGTTCAAGCGGAACTCTTGTGTTCGGGTCGGCTCGATCACCTGCAACGCTTGCTGAGCCTGAAGGTCTGCTTTGATGCGAGCCGCGAGTTCTTCTTTGGGTGCGATGTGCAAAATGCTGCCGCTTTGCCGCATGCCCAGGCCGCGCGACGCCAAAATAATCTCCAGCGCCTGCGGCCAAGGCACCTCTTTCAGGCGCAAAGTCACAGCGCCCGAGACGCTGTCAGACACCACCATGTTCAGCCCCGTGAACTCGGCCATGACTTGCAACAGGGCCCGAATTTCAATGCTCTGAAAATTCAAGGTGATGAGGTCTGCGCCTGAGTCACTGGGAACGCTGCGGCTGATGGGGCCTGCTGCCGGGGTTGCCGCTTGAGCAGCGACTGAGATGGCGGTTTGAGCCGACGTTGGGACGCAGACGACAACCCCACAGAACCCGACAGCCACGCAGGCCAGCGCAGCACAAGACACGGGCCGTCGGTGTGGAGGGTTTGGCATGCGGCGGGCTACTTTCATCAAGGCTCCGAGACCAAAGCCAAGCTGACGACGCGCTCAGTCGGCTGACCTGTCGGGCCCGGCGCGCTCTCACGGAGCAACAAACCCGTCAAGGTGATGGCGGTGACGCGCCCCTGATCTTGGCCGATCCGATCCCCCACGCGAACCGCGTAAATCAAACCATGGACGCGGAGCAGTGCCAAAGGCTGTCCGCCGCGTTGCAAGCTCCCGACCAGCCGCATACCGGCCAGCGGTGACGCTTCCAACGGCGGTGCGAGTCGGTTGGATGCGGACGCGCTGGACGCCTGCAATGCGGTTTTGGGAGCAGCCGTCACGGCGTCAACTGGCGCCGTGGTCAGCAGCCGCAGACGGCTGAACGGCTCGACGCCTGGGAGCTGCGGCTTCAAAACCTGTGCCTGAAGTTCAGCAGGCGCAACGTCAGTACCCGCCGCAGAAGCCGGGAAAAGATGTCGAGCGCGTTCTGCTTTGATCCATCTTTGCAGGCCGTCCAAATCAGTCTCAGCGCAGCCCGTCAGTTGCGCAACGGCCAGCAGCGCCATCACTGCGGCAGGAGTCATCGGCAACCGTCGGCCGCTCTTCAATTCATCGGTTTTCAAGGCGAGCCCTTCGTTGCGGTTGGCGACATGTTCATCGGTCGCAGCGTGTGCAGACTGGCATCTAGCACCAACGTGCCATCTTTGGTCGGCACCAAAGAGAAACTCTGGATCGACACCAACCAACGGAGGCCAGCCAAATCAGCGGCAAAGCCAGCCAAGTCTTGGTAACGCCCCGCCACACGCAAAGCGATGCGCTGCTGCGCGTAGGGCAACTGGCGATTCAAGTCCGCCGGCCGGAGCAACTCGAAACGCAGGTTGCGGGCGCGACCCGCACGGCTCAAGTCAGCCAGCAAAAGGCTCATCTCCTGCGGACCCGGCAACTGCTCCTCAAGCCCTTGCAGACGCTCCTTCAGCCGCATCCCCTGACGGTGGGCGCTCGCCAGCGGTGCAGCGCGAAGCAGCTTGGCGCGGAACTCTGCACGCAAGCGCTCATGCGTCATTTGCGCGCCCAACAAGTCTGGCTGAATGGCCGACATGCCGAGCCACCCGATCAGTCCAAACGATGCTAAACCGACCAAGGCATACAAGCCGAGGCGCTGCCAAACCGACCACGCCAAAGGCGCATCCCGGTAGATCACACGCAGGGATTGCCACACATTTTGTTGTTGGTTCAGCATGCGTCTTGACCACAGACTCATTGAGTCGCAGAGATTGGCTGCGCGAGATGAACCGCATCCCGACCCGCGGGCCGCTTCAAATAAGCGCGCATGGCGAAGGGTGTGCCCGTCAGCGCAAGTGCATCCAGCGTCAACGGCGTGCCCGTGACCTCGATCAACTCGGCCTGCGTGAGCCATCGAGCTGGACTGGCCATTTGGCGCAACAACTCAAAAACCTGCTCGTCCGACCGAGCCATTCCGTGGACGACAACCTTGTCGCCGTCTTGTTTCAGTGCCGTCAAATACAAGCCATCGGGCAAGTCATCAGCCAACTCTTGCAGCCAGGCGGCCAACAACTTGCGCTCATCTTGCAATGCCTGAAGCGTTGAGACCCGGAGCCCCAACTTGAGCATCTCGTCATTCAACTGCGCCATTTCTGTGAGCTGCTTGTCGACGGCTGCAATTTCTTTTTTCAGGAGGCTGTTGGCAGACATTTGCGCGCTCAGTTGTTGCCCGAACCAGAGCGTGGCAGCGGCGGCCAAGGCCAGCCCCAACAGCGCGGCCAGGGCCAAAGAAGTCAGGAAATTTTTCCGCTTTCGCGCCAGCGCCCAAGCCCGATGCGGCAACAAATTGATCAGCATGAGCCGTGAAACCGTCGCAAGGCCAAACCACAAGCGGTCAACATGTCCGCTTGCTTGGCATGCTCAAACGCGCTGCCTCGAACCGCCTCGCCCAGCAACATTCCGCTGAAGGGCTCGACCAGCACACAATCTGAAAAAATCCTCCGCTGGATCGCATCTTGCAAGCCAGGCAGCACCGACGAGCCACCAGCCAACAAGACACTGTCCACTTTTCGGAAAGTGGAGGCGTGCAAAAAGGCGTCCAAGTCGCCGGCCAAAGCATCGGCCAATGTCCTGACGAAGGGTTGTAAAACCATGTGCCCGTAATCGGCAGGCAAGGCCTCCTGGCACTTTTGCCCCTCAGCGGCGGCTGCCTCCAGCCCGTAAGTTTGGGCGATCAGTTCGGTCAGCCGGGCGCCACCCCCGCTTTTTCGCACTGCATGAATGATCTCGCCCCGATGCGTCACGTGCAAACTGACGTCCTCGGTTCCAACCTGAATCAAGGCCACGACCGGGCTGGCCGACGCCGCATGCCGGGCGCTGATCAGTCGGCGAGCCGCCAGCATGGACGCCTCAGCCGCAACATCCACCACGACCGGCTCCAGCCCTGCCGACTCTGCCAACCCCAGGCGGTCTTGCACCTTCTCTTTGCTGGCAGCGACAATCAACATCTCAAGTTCGGCGCTCTGCCCTGGTGCCTGAGCCGGCCCTTGAACCGCGTGATCAACGCGCATATCAGCCCAAGGCCGGCCCGTCAGGCGCTCGACTTCCGCCACCACTTGACGCAGCTGTTCGACCTCACCCGTGTCGGCAGGAAGCCGGATTTTGGCCGTCATCACCTCCGTGTCCGGCATTGCGATGGCCACCTCACGGGTGCTGCTGCCACTGGCTTTGAGCAGACGCCGTAACGCTGCGGCGACTTCGTCAAATTGGGCGATGTAACCCGACACGATCCAGCCCGCCTGTAGCGGCTCCATGACGCAGCGCTCCAGAACCAGTTGAGACCGGTCGTTCTGCGCCAATTCCACCCATTTCAGGCTGGAAGTGCCGATGTCCAAACCAATCAGAGGTTTGTGATTCGGCTTGAATATTTTTCTCAATTGGATACAAAAGTATGTTTCATGGCGATAAGTATCGCTATTTAAATAATTATTACTATATTTTAATTACATTTATTACATTTTTAAAAAATAAAATCGCTGTGCTGAACGCCATGGACACGTGAACCATCGCGCGTTTTTATAATCTCAGGTGCCCTAAGATCGAACTCATGCTTGTCAAAACTCCCACCGCTCAACCGTCAACTCCTCAGCCACGCAGCACGCGCCAGACCGTGGTCCGCCTGCTCACTTGGGCGGCCGGCCTCGCAGTGGCCGGAGGGCTGAGCCTGCTGCTGGTGATTGCTGTCGCCCTGTCCGTGGCTTATCCCAATTTGCCGGATATTTCCGACCTGTCGACCTACCGCCCCAAACTACCGATGCGTGTATTCGCCGCCGACGGTGCGCTGATTGGCGAATTTGGCGAGGAACGACGCAGCCTGACGCCCATCAAAGACATCCCGCAAGTCATGAAAGACGCCGTGTTAGCCATTGAAGACGCGCGATTTTTCCAGCACGGCGGCGTTGACTACCTGGGCATGATTCGCGCCGGTTTGGCTAACTTTGGTCGCTCTAAAAGCCAAGGTGCGTCAACCATCACCATGCAGGTCGCGCGCAACGTGTACTTGTCGGCGGAGAAAAGCTACACCCGCAAAATTTATGAAATCTTGCTGACCTTCAAGCTCGAGCACATGCTGACCAAGAACCAGATTCTTGAGATTTACATGAACCAAATTTACCTGGGTCAACGGGCTTATGGTTTTGCCGCCGCATCTGAGACTTACTTCGGTAAACCTCTGAAGGACATCAGCATTGCCGAAGCCGCCATGCTGGCGGGGCTACCAAAAGCGCCATCCGCCAACAACCCGATCAGCAATCTGCCGCGGGCGCGGGCGCGACAGCAGTACATCATTGATCGCATGGAGGAAAACAAATTCATCACCAGCTCGCAAGCTGCGGCCGCCAAAAAGGAAGAACTCAAAATTCGCAGTGGCAGCAACGCCGGACGTGTGCATGCCGAGTTCATCGCTGAAACCGTGCGCCAGTTGGTCTTCAACCAGTATGGCGACAGCACCTACACCCGTGGTTTGAACGTCTACACCACCGTGTCGTCGGTGAACCAGCAAGCCGCCTACAAAGCGCTGCGCAAAGGCATCATGGATTTCGAGCGGCGCCAAATTTACCGCGGCCCAGAAAAATTTCTAACGCTGCCTGAAGACCCCAAAGATGCCGAAGAAATGATCGATGATGCACTCGCCGACAGCCCGGACAACGGCGACGTGATGTCTGCGGTGGTGCTCGATGCGACCCCGAAAAAGATCACTGCGCTGAGGCAAAACGGCGAATCCATCGAGATCACCGGCGAGGGACTGAAGCCAGCCCAGTCGGGCTTGAGTGACAAAGCACCGACCAACATCCGGCTGCGGCGCGGCGCTCTGATCCGCGTCGCCAAGACCGAGAAAAACACGTGGGAAATCACGCAACTGCCGGAGGTCGAGGGGGCCTTTGTCGCGTTAGACCCGCGTGATGGCGCCATTCGCGCACTGGTCGGTGGCTTCGACTACGACAAAAATAAATTCAACCACGCAACCCAAGCTTGGCGTCAGCCGGGCTCCAGTTTCAAGCCGTTTATTTATTCAGCTGCGCTTGAAAAGGGCTTCACGCCCGCCACCATCATCAACGATAGCCCCTTGTTTTTTGACTCAGGGGTGACCGGCGGTCAGCCCTGGGAGCCGAAAAATTATGACGGTACTTTTGAGGGACCGATGAGCATGCGCACGGCCTTGAAAAAGTCTAAAAATATGATCTCTATCCGCATCTTGCAGGCTATCGGCACGCAATACGCGCAGGACTGGGTCGGTCGTTTTGGCTTCGAGGCGGATAAACACCCGGCTTACCTGACGATGGCGCTTGGTTCGGGTTCAGTCACACCGATGCAAATGGCCACGGGGTATTCTGTTTTTGCCAATGGCGGCTTTCGCGTCAGCCCTTATCTGATCACCAAAATAACCGACCAACAAGGCCACACGCTGGTCGAAACGCCAGCGCCTGTGCAGGACGAGAGCAAGCGCGCTGTTGATGCCCGCAATGCGTTCATCATGTCCAATTTGCTGCAGGAAGTGACGCGTTCGGGCACCGCTGCCAGAGCTCAAGCCATGCTCAAACGCCCCGACCTGTACGGCAAAACGGGCACCACCAACGACTCCATCGACGCTTGGTTTGTGGGCTACCAACCGACGCTGATGGGGGCCGTGTGGATGGGCTATGACAAGCCCAAAAAACTCGGTGATCGTGAGACCGGCGGTGGTCTGAGTCTGCCGATTTGGATCAACTTCATGGACACGGCACTGAAATCGACACCGGTGCTTGAGGTGCCAGCGCCAGCAGGCGTGATGAACGTCAACGGCGAATGGTTTTACGACGAATACGCCCACGGTTCCGGCGTCAGCAGCTTAGGCCTTGAAGGCCGCCCTGCTGGCCTGCAAAATGGTGCGGGCGGCCAAGGCACGCCAATTCAGGTGCTGCCGCCAACCGACGAACGCCGGCGCATTTTGGACCTGTTCAAAAATTAGGCTGCGCTGAATAGCAAGGGCTGACCGGCTTGCTCGCTGGCGTAGCGCGACAAGTCCGAGAAAAATTCGTGAGCGGTTTTGGTGTCAAGCCACTGACCTGACGCGTATTTGTAATGAAAGCCGCCAGCCCGTGCGGCCAGCCAAATTTCCTGCAAGGGTTTTTGCAGATTGATGATGATCTGGCTGCGGTTTTCAAACGTCAAGGTCACCATGCCGCCGGTGCGCTGGTTGTCCACATCGGCGTCAGACTCATCGTTGATCCGGTCACAAGCGATTTCTACCGCTTGCAGAGCAGCTTCGGCGCAGTCTAGATATTCCAGGTCGGTCATTACAATCCCATCATGTTTGCTTCACTTCAAATTCACGCCCAAATTTTAGGCTGTCGCGCCTTGTCAGTCAGACCTCAAGGCTTTGCGACTGCTGTGGCCGTTGCCTTGTTCGCCGCTTGTCTGGCCGGCTGCGGCCAAAAAGGGCCGCTGTTTTTGCCCGTACCGCCACCGCCGCTTCAAACCGTGCCCATCATCGTCCCCGCGCAAGCCGTCCCGGATGCGCCTACTCGTCCAGCCGCCACATCACCATGAGCCAGAAAATTCCAAGCGCAGGCGCAGCTCAAGCTCTGCCCGGTCATCCTTTTGTGGCTTATCACGGCACATCGTTGCAAGTCGAAAGCGTCAGCCTGAGCCAACTCGCGGCCGAGCACGGCACACCGCTGTTTGTCTATTCAAAAGCGTCTATGTTGGCGGCGTTGGGCGCTTATCAACGTGGTTTCGCTGGCCGCCATGCGCAAATTTGTTATGCCATGAAGGCCAATTCCTCGCTCGGCGTGCTGCAAGTTTTTGCAGCCGCAGGCTGCGGATTCGACATCGTCTCCGGTGGTGAGCTCGAACGGGTTCTGGCTGCTGGTGGCGACGCAGCCAAGATTATTTTTTCAGGCGTCGGCAAGACCCGCGCCGAAATGCGCCAGGCCTTGCAAGCCGGTATCGGCTGCTTCAACGTTGAGAGCGAAGCCGAACTCGATGTGCTGTCGCAAGTGGCCGAGTCGCTCGGTTTGCGGGCCCCCGTCAGCATTCGCGTCAACCCCAACGTTGACCCGAAAACGCACCCGTATATTTCGACCGGCCTGAAAGACAACAAGTTTGGCGTGGCCCACGAAGACACGCTGCGCATTTACCAACACGCGGCCAGCCTCAAGGGTTTGCAGGTGGTCGGCATTGACTGCCACATTGGCTCACAAATCACCGAGGCCACGCCCTACCTAGACGCCATGGACCGCGTGCTGGATCTGGTTGCCAGCATCGAAGCCGCCGGCATGGCCTTGGCGCACATCGACTTTGGCGGTGGCCTCGGCATCAACTACAACAACGACGCACCACCGGCGGCTGACGCGCTGTGGGCACAGCTGCTGCGCAAGTTGGATGAGCGCGGCTACGGCCAGAAAAAACTCATGATCGAGCCCGGTCGCTCACTCGTCGGCAATGCCGGCGTTTGTGTCACCGAGGTGCTGTACGTCAAGCCAGGTGAGCACAAGAATTTCTGCATCATTGATGCGGCCATGAACGACTTGCCGCGCCCAGCCATGTACCAAGCTTTCCATGCCATCGTGCCCTTGCTGGCGGAGTCTGCTGCCACGCCTGAGGCGCGCTATGACGTGGTCGGCCCGATCTGCGAGAGCGGTGACTGGATCGGCCGCGACCGCTCGCTGGCGGTCAAGGCTGGCGACCAGTTAGCCGTGTTGTCGGCGGGTGCTTACTGCATGAGCATGTCGAGCAACTACAACACCCGTGGCCGTGCCGTCGAACTGTTGGTCGATGGTGCCAAAGTGCATGTGATCCGCGAACGAGAGAGCGCCGCCGATCAGATGCGACTGGAGCGACTGGTCACGCTCTGAAAAGCTTTAAGTTGCGCTAAGGCTTGGCGCGACTGCGTGAATACTGACGCAGTCGCCAGCCCAACAACACCGCCAAAATACCGGCATAGACCGCCACTTCGGTAAAGTTATTTTTGCCCGCGCGCATCCAGAAAAAATGCAAAATGGCCAAGCCGGCCACCGCATAAAACAGCTTGTGCAGCAGCTGCCAGCGTTTCGCGCCCAGTGCCTTGATGGCCGCATTGAAGGAGGTTGCGGCCAAGGGTGTGAGCAGCAACAGCGACAACGCGCCGACCAAAATAAACGGTCGTTTGATGATGTCGTTGACGATGTCGGTCAAGTCAAAACCCATGTCAAAACCGCTGTAACTCAGGAAGTGAACCAGCACGTAAAAGTACATAAACAGGCCCAGCATGCGCCGAAAACGCGCCAAGCTCGGTGTCTTGCTCAGCACCCGCAGCGGCGTCACCGCCAACACAATACACAAAAACCTCAGAGCCCAATCGCCGGTGGCGCGGATCAAAGCTTCCTGCGGATTGGCTCCCAGCTGATCCGCCAACGCGCGATAAAACAGCCAAATGAATGGCAGCAGACACAGCGCAAAAACCGTGGGCTTGGCAATGGGGTGCAACAGCCATTTTTTCATGAGTAGACCCGGCTTGCATTCACAACGACGAAGAAATCACGGATCGTCATCGCGAGCGAAGCGCGGCGATCCAAGTCGCCATGGGTTGCTGCGGTTTGCTCGCAACGACAACGCGGCATCAAAACAGCTTTTTCAAGTCCATGCCGGCGTACAGCTGCGCCACTTGCGCCTCGTAACCGTTGAACATCAGCGTCTTGCGCTTCTTGACGAACAAACCGTCTTCGCCAATGCGCCGCTCTGTCGCCTGGCTCCAGCGCGGGTGGCTGACGTTCGGGTTGACGTTGGAATAAAAACCGTACTCTTGCGCCGCCGCCTTGTTCCAAGCGGTGCGCGGCTCTTTGTCGGTGAAGCGAATTTTGACGATGCTCTTGCCGCTTTTGAAACCGTACTTCCAGGGCACGACCAAACGCACCGGCGCACCGTTTTGATTCGGCAGCACCTCACCGTACATGCCGAAGGTCAGCAAGGTCAGCGGGTTCATGGCTTCGTCCATGCGCAAGCCTTCGACATAAGGCCAGTCGAGCACGCGTGAGCCGACAAAAGGCATGGTCTTCGGGTCTGCCAGCGTGACGAACTCGACGTACTTGGCACTGCCCAGCGGCTCCACTCGTTTGATCAATTCGGCCAGCGAATAGCCGACCCACGGGATCACCATCGACCAGCCCTCGACACAGCGCATCCGGTAAATCCGCTCTTCTTGGGCACTGAGCTTGAGCAACTCTTCGATGCCGTAGGTTTTGGGCTGCTTGACCAGACCTTCGATGCTCACCGTCCAAGGGCGGACGGGCAGCGTGCCAGCGTTGCGGGCCGGGTCGGCCTTGTCGGTGCCGAACTCGTAGTAGTTGTTGTAGGTGCTGGCGTCTTTGTACTCGGTGAGCTTGTCCATCGTCACCGCACCGGCCACGGCCGACTTGGCGCCTGCCAGCGCCGCATGCTTGCCGGGCGCTGTCATCGCCTGCGCAATCGCCTCACGGCCAGCCCAGCTGGCCAGTGCCACACCGGCCGCACCGCCAGCCATGAGTTTGATAAGCGCACGTCGATCTTGATACACCCTTTCAGAGGTGATCTCGCTGGACACAGGATGAATAAATCCGTCGTCGGTCGTCTTGATCAGCATGAGGGTTCCCTTAAAGAGGTCGTTTCAAAAATCAACAAAGTCCGGCGATCCGGACGGCATCACAGTTCGCCGTAGCTGTGCAAACCCGACAAAAACATGTTCACCCCAAGGAACGCAAAGCTCGTCACCGCCAAGCCAACCAGTGCCCACCAAGCTGCCACGGTGCCGCGCAAGCCCTTCATGAGGCGCATGTGCAGCCAAGCCGCGTAGTTGAGCCAGACGATCAGGGCCCAGGTTTCTTTCGGGTCCCAGCTCCAGTAACCGCCCCAGGCTTCAGCCGCCCACAGCGCACCCAAAACGGTGGCGATGGTGAAGAAAGCAAAGCCGACGGCGATGGCCTTGTACATCACGTCATCGAGCACTTCAAAGCTTGGCAACCGCTCGGCAATGCGCTGGCGACCCAGCAAAATACCGCCGGTAATCACGCCTGACACCAACAAATAGCCGAGCCAATAGTTGCTGCCACCGACGTCCACTGGCGACTTGCGAAAAACAATCGGTACAAAACAAATCACCACCCCGAGCATCCACAAGGGCGTCAGCTTGTACCAACGTTTTTCTGTGGCCTGTTGCTTGACCAAGTAGGCCAGCGAGACCATGGCCGCAAGAGCAAACATGCCGTAGCCAATGAAGTTGGCTGGCACGTGCAGCTTCATCCACCAGCTCTTCAGTGCGGGTACCAAGGGCTGGATTTCGTGGGCACCGCGAACGACGGTGTACCAGAGCAGGAAACCCACAGCCGCACTGACCACCAGCATGACAAGAGCACCGAGGGCACGGGTCTTGTATTGCGCTTCAAAGTACAAGTAAAAAGTCGCTGTCATCCATGAAAACAAGACGAACACTTCATACAGATTGCTGACCGGAATGTGACCGATGTCTGGCCCGATCAGGTAGCCCTCGTACCAGCGAACCATCGTCCCAATCAAGGCCATGCCGATAGCGACCCAAACAATTTTCGAACCTATCGCCTCGAAAGCTGAGCTGTTGCCACCCTCTGCGCGGCTGGCCATCATGCCAAACCAATAAAACAAGGTGCCCATGAAAAACAGCACGCTCATCCACAAGATGGCGGACTGGCTGGACAGAAAATACTTCAACCAAAACACCTGCTCCGCCCGCGCCAGATCCCCCTGATAGGACACGATGCCGAGCAGCGAACCGATCGTCACCACAAGCATCAAGGCGCGTAGCGGACGCCAGAACCAACCCATCGCGATGGCCGCGGGAATGACGCCCAATAAGATGCCTTTTTCATACACATCCATATGCGCTTGGTATCGAAAAAAGACATAGAGTCCACCGCAGACAACCAGCGCTGCGAAAAGCCAGTCGAGCAAATTCCGGCGCGCGAAATAGCCTTCATTCAATACGAAGCCATCATTGGCTCCACTGCGCTTGAGCGTGGTGGTATTCATGGGGACACCTGTAAGAGTCGAGTTTTCAACATGTCAAATTCCTTGTCGCCATCCATGGTCTTGCGGTTCGCCGACAACGCCATGGTCGCATGACTGGCAATTGTCGTGTTGCTCGCGTCCTCCGTGCTTGGCCTTGGCGATAACCACACCCAGACCCGCCGTTCGCGCACGTAAAGCATGGCAAAAATGCCCACGATCAGGAAAGCGCAACCGAGATAGACAATCTTTTTTCCGGGCGCACGGGCCACCTGAAACACACTGGCCTGGACTTGCGTGAAGTCCTTCAGTGCAAATGTCATGGGCGCTGGGTAGTGGTCGGCATCACTCAGGCTCAAGACCATTTGAGCCATGAAATTTTGCGTCTTTTCGTCGCGCGTCAGCGGCGGCAGGCCGGCTTGTTCGCGCGTCATGGTGACCAATTCAAACAGCACGCCGTTGAGGATGCGCACCAGCACCTCACCGGCCCGACTGCGCTCGGCTTCAGGCACATTGATTTCCATGAAATCCGAAATGGCTTGCAGACCCGAGGTCGGCTTGGCGCTTTGAGCCGCTGCACCAGCCTGAGGGACCGCCCGCGGAGTCACGGATTCGGCGCCAGCAAACAGCCCCAGCGCGCGCGAGGCCGAGGCCGTGAGTTGCGTCGCTAGATCTGGGCGGCCAGCGGCAATCGCCTGGCTGACGTAGCGCCGAACAGCCTCATCACGCTGACGCACATCGGCCAACGCAGTGCGGGTGGCCAAAAAGGTGTTCATGCTGTTTTCTTGATCGGCAGGAACACGCAGGTACTGGAAAGGATCGATCGGGGTTTCTCGCACACCGAGCAAAAACACCGCGGTGCTGTCAGGGTTGTCGTCCATGCGAACCGGCAACATGTAGTTTTGGTATTCACGGGCCTGGCCGGCACCGTCGCGCAGCTTGTAGCTGACGCTCGGGCCGACATTGCGCAACTCTTTGTTGGTCCGGGTTTTGTTAGCCGCACCCAGACGGCTGTCGATCGCATGGCGCAGGTCGACTTTGCGGACATCGACGCCAGAACCTGAGTCGCCAACCTGGCGCCCGCTGTTGCCGAAATTCTCGACATTGATGACGCGCAGCGCGGTGTATTCGAGCGTGAGTTTTTCCGGCCCGTTGCTGAGGTTGCTGGAACTGCCAATCGTCCCCTGAATTTCAAAAGGCTTGGTGGCCGCACTCATCGGAACCGCCTTGAGCGTGACGCTGGAGCCGCCATCATCAAAGCTCGACTGGTAAATTTCAACGCCCTTGTGATTGGCGGGATGGTTCACCTCGACCCGCGTCGGAATGCTCTCGCCAGTTTCTTTGTCGTGAATCACGATGTCGCTGGCGAACAGCTTGGGCATGCCGGTCGAGTAGTACTCGACGATGAACTTTTTCAACTCGATCGAGAAAGGCAACTCTTGCAACAACACGCCACCAGGCTGGTTGAGCATGGCCACGCTGGCCTGTGTTCCCTCGGCAACCAACAAATTGCCACGAAAGGTCGGGTTGGACTCACTCAAACGGTGTTTTTGCGGCACGTCAGCGATCAGTCCGCCGCCGCTGAAAACCACCTTGTCGCTGAACCACATTTGCGCGCGCACCATCAAGTCACCGTCGAGCAATCCGCCGATGCAAACCAGCACGATGGCGCTGTGCGCAGCGATGTAACCCAGCTTGTTGAGCGAGCCTTTTTTGGCCGCCACCATCCAACCAGCATCGCGCTGTTGAAGCTTGACACGCCAGCCGCCCTGCACCAACGTTTGACCAATGCGTTGGGCGGCCGCTTCGGGCGTTTCGTTCAGGGTGTTTTCAGCGCGGTGCCCAAAAGCCTTCAGGCTTTGTTCACGGATGTTTTCTTTGAACTGGTTCAGTTCCGCAAAAATTTTGGGTGCATTGCGGCTGATGCACAAGCTGGTGCTGATGACCAAAAAAGTCAGTATCAGTAAAAACCACCAAGCGCTGTAAACCGTGTTGAGGCTGACCAAGCTGAACACCTGCGCCCAGAAAGGTCCGAACTGGTTGACGTAATTGCTGAGCGGCTCTTGCTGCTTGAGCACCGTGCCGATGACGGAAGCGATGCAGATGACCGTCAGCAGCGAAATCGAAAAACGCATCGACGACAGCAACTCGACCAAGCTGCGCCATGTGCGGGAACCAGAGTCAAGCTCAATGCCGTGGGTGGAAACAGTCATGCCAATAGGAGTTTGAAACGATGAAAACCAATGAGTAAGGAACAGATCGTATGAAAAACGAAGCGCCGATAAAAAAGGCGGGCCTTTCTGAGAAAGACCCGCCTGCTTGTGACTTTTTTTTCAGCTCAGGGTTCCATGAAAAACAAGACTTGCTGAAAAATCTATGAATTAGCGCAGGCCAGCAATGTAATCAGCCAAGGCACGGATTTCACGGTCGTTGAGCTTGGCCGCCACTTGTGTCATAGGCAGGCTGTTGTTTCGCACGCCGTCGCGGAAACTGGTCAATTGTGCGGCTGTGTAATCAGCGTGCTGACCACCGAGACGTGGGTACTGGGCCGGGTTGCCGGCACCGGTTGGGTTGTGGCACCCAGCGCAAGCGGCAATTTGGCGATCCGACACGCCACCGCGGTAAATACGCTCACCCAGTACGACGAGGTCTTTTTCTTTGGCAAAGCCAGGCTTGATCTTTTTGGTAGTCACCCAGAAAGCGATGTTTTTCATGTCATCGTCGCTGAGCTGCGAGGCAAAGCCTTGCATGATGGCGTTTTTGCGGACGCCACTTTTGAATTCACTGAGTTGCTTGACCAGATACTCCGGGTGTTGCTGGGACAGCTTGGGATAGGCCGGCACGCCGGAATTCCCATCTGCGGCGTGGCAGGCCACGCACATGGCGGTGAACTTGGCTTCGCCACTGACGAGGTCAGGTTTGGTGACTGCGGCCGGGGCCGCGCCCTCGGCAGCGAAAGACGAAACAGCGGGCACGACCAAGAGGGCGGCGAGGACATAAGTAGCGAAGAGCTTCATATCGGGGCGTTTTAATTAGGGGTCACAACAAAACTGGCAGCTTCTGATTTTACAATGGCTTCGCCCTGCAGAACCGGGCAGTTGATCCGAGCAACGCTGAATCTCTGGTCTTTCAGACACATCAACCGACTATTTCAGTCGACTTGACCGCGTCATTGGATGGTTCAACCGCCCAACAGCCCCTCACCGAAACTGACCTATGACCTCCCCCGCTGCCACCTCCCCCTCCGCGGGTCTGCCCATTGATCTTGAAAAAATCGCCATGGGTTGGATGCACACGGCTAAATTTTTGACCACCGCGCCTGAATTGCACCATCTGCCGGCGCTGGATTACCCTGAAATTGCCTTTGTCGGCCGTTCCAACGCGGGCAAATCCACCTGCATCAACACCTTGACGCAGCAGCATCGGCTGGCTTTTGCCTCCAAAACGCCGGGCCGCACCCAAAGCATCAACCTGTTTTCTCTGGGCAAGCAAGGCATCACCGATGCCGTGTTGGCCGACTTGCCAGGCTACGGCTACGCCGCCGTGCCCAAAGCGGCCAAGTACCGCTGGCAACAAGTGATGGCCAACTATTTGCAAACCCGCCGCAACCTCACCGGCATTGTGCTGCTGTGCGACCCGCGGCTTGGCTTGACCGAACTCGACGAGGTCTTGCTCGACGTGGTTCGGCCCCGCGTGGTCGAAGGCCTGAAGTTTTTGGTGCTGCTGACCAAGTCAGACAAACTCAATAAAACCGAAGCCGCCAAGGTGCTGTCGATTGTGAAATTGCAAGCGGGCGGCGGCGACGTGAAACTCTTTTCAGCCCTCAAGCGCAAGGGCGTCGATGAAGTCGCGCTCCATTTATGGAACTGGGCCCATCCTGAAGGCCTGCCCAACCCCGGCGCAGTCAGTACACCGAAGGCGAACCTTCAGGACGGGTCTTGAAGCGTTTGTGAACCCAGTAATACTGGGCCGGCATGGTCCTGATGAAGCCCTCAAGATGCTGATTCACCAGGGCGGTGTCGGCTTCAATATCGCCGGTGGGATAGTTCTCCCAAGCCGGCATCACTTCGACGTCATAACCCTCGGGCGTGAGCCGCGGCACCACTGAAATCACCTTGGCGCGGCCCAACCGCGCAAAGCGCGGAATCGATGGCACGGTGGCGGTTGCTACGCCAAAAAACGGCACGAACACCGTGCCCTCAAAGCTGAAGTCCATGTCCGGCAACAAATACAGCACCTCGCCTGAGCGCAGGGCGCTGACATTGGACTTGACGCCCTCACTGCGCAAAAACAACCTGACGCGGCCAAAGCGCAGGCGTCCGGCCTTGATCCACTGGTCTAGCAAGGGGTTGCTCTGCTCCGAGTAGATGGACGTGAAATCCCGGTCAATCTTCATGTTGATGGCGGTGGCGCCAGCGTCCAGGCCATAAAAGTGCGGGCTGAAAACAATCGTCGGCGCATGGCCGTCGAACTCATGCAAGGCGCCGTGCAGATGCAAGCGCTTAGCCAGCACCTCGGGCCGGCCATGCCAAAGCCAGCTGCGGTCTATGAATGTTTGTGCAAAATAAACAAAGGATTGGCGCGCCAAGGCGTCGCGCGCGGCGGCGCTGAGCTCGGGGAAGCACAGGGCCAAATTGGTCTGCACCACTCGCCGACGTGGCACAGCCACCCAGTACAACAAGTAACCGAGCCCCGCCCCAAGAGCGCGTAAAACCGGCAACGGAAAGTGGGCGAGTAGCCGCATGAAAGCAATGCCGGCACGGGTGGCCAGGGTGCTGATAAATAACCCGACGTTCATACTCACTTTTTATTTTTTTCAGTCTGCCGATTGTCACCGCAAGGCGCTGCAGAGTTGGGCAGCACAGGAGTGGGCGCTTCTCGACGCGGCGTTTTGTAACGCGCATAACCCCACAAATACTGACCTGGCTGGCTCAAGATCAGTGCCTCGATGGCTTGGTTGACGAGGCTCACCGCCTGCGGCAAGTCGGGCGGCGGCGAGGTGTTCAGACCGGCGACGGGCGGCAAAATCTCCAGCGAAAACCCAAGCCCGCGCGGCAAGCGCAAGGTGCGCACCGGCAACATCACCGCGCCACTTTGCAGCGCCAAACGCGCCGCCAAGGTCATGGTGTACGCCGGCTTGCCAAAAAATGAGGCCCACACACCCAACCCTTCAGGCGGCACTTGGTCGGTCAACAAAGCCACCGCGCCGTTGGCTTTGAGGGCCCGGTGCATTTGCCGAATACCGCTCAAATTAGCCGGCACCGCCAGCAGACCGGGGCGCAGGCGGCTGGACTGCATCAGGCGCGCCAACCATGCTTGCCGCGCAGGCCGGTACATCGCAGTCACCGGCCCAAACAGTTCGGCCAGCGCTTGCGGCGCCAACTCAAAACTACCGGCGTGGGGTGCAAAAAATATCACGCCATGACCCGCCGCAAAAGCGGCTTCAGCATGGGCTTGGCCTTGCACTTGCACCAGCTCCAGACAGGATTGATCGTGCGGGCGCATCCACAGCTTGGGCAGTTCCGCGACAAAGCGACCCGTTTCGGCGATGGCCGGTCTGGCCGCCTCAAACGGCAAGCCTGCTTGCGCCACATTCGCCCGAAAAATGGCGCGGTAACGCGGACTCAGCCACCACACGGCCCAACCGATGGCGGCACCCAAGGCATGCAAGACCCGCAAGGGCCAATGGGAGAAGAAACGAAACAACAAATACATCAAGGCCGCTTTATCTTTATACTGCACAGGTCGCCGAGTTACAGAACAACTTGCAGGGCGACGTTAAACATCTCTGCTAAAGCGTTCGCCGAGGCATTCCAGCCGGCAACGCGCCGACTAATCTAATGGAGTGTACGCAATGGCGAACGATTTTCTTTTCACATCCGAATCTGTCTCTGAGGG
>CANFWI010000019.1 GCA_947450675.1 Comamonadaceae bacterium
ATTGCAAATCCAGTTAGCCCGGTTCGACTCCGGGTCGCGCCTCCACTCCATTGCGGGAGTAGCTCAGTTGGTAGAGCGCAACCTTGCCAAGGTTGAGGTCGAGAGTTCGAGACTCTTCTCCCGCTCCAGATTCAAAGGACAGCACTTTTCAGTGCTGTCCTTTTTTTCGTCCTTACCATCTGGCGCACATAGCAAATTGATATGGCTGCGGACAAATTCAGCATTGGACGGAGCGGCTCTAGCTGCCTAAGCTCTGCATGCATCAATGTGATGGTGAGCGCGTCGAACAAATATTAAATGTCATGGTTTCAGACTGTGAACACAAGAGACAAAAAATGGAATTCATGTCGAAGCTGGTTCGCTTGATATGGCTGGCCACCGCCTTGCCTTTTGCTGGCGTGGCTGCGGCCCAAGACTACCCCAGCAAAAGCATTCGTTTGATGGTGCCCGCAGCTCCGGGAGGTGGCGCTGATTTTTTGGCACGCATCGTGGGACTCAAGTTGTCGGAGGCCATGGGTCAGCCGGTGGTCATTGACAACCGGGCCGGTGCTTCGGGCACCATCGCGGCAGACCTGACCGCCAAGTCTGCCGGCGATGGGTACACCGTGTTGATGGGGCAATCAACCAGCATCGTCATCGCGCCACAGATCTATCAAAAACTCAACTACGACACGCTGCGAGATCTCAAGCCCGTGACCTTGGTGGCTGAAGTTCCAAATGTCTTGGTGGTTCATCCGAGCGTGCCGGCCAATTCAGTCAAGGACTTGATCGCGTTGGCCAAGGCCAAACCGGGCATGTTGAATTTCGGATCTTCGGGCAATGGCGCGCCGACCCATTTGGCCGGCGAGATGTTCAAAACCGCAACGGCAACCCGCTTGGTTCACGTGCCATACAAAGGCGCGGGGCCGGCTGCCAATGCCTTGATCGCCGGTGAGATTCAGGTGATGTTTGCACCGATCGTCTCAGTGCTTCCGCACGTGAAGTCGGGCCGTTTGCGCGCCTTGGCCGTGACCTCTGCCGCTCGCTCTGCTGCGGTGCCCGAACTGCCGACATTGGCCGAGTCTGGATTGACAGGCTACGACATCAGTTCTTGGTTCGGGCTTTTTGTACCATCGAGCACTCCCGACGCAGTGGTCGAAAAGCTGTACCGTGAAACGGCGCGGCTGTTGAAGACGCAAGACGTCATTGATCGATTTTCCAAAGAAGGGGCCGAGCCCGTTGGCAGCACCCCTGCGAATTTCAGCAGCTATGTCCGCCAAGAGTATGTCAAATACGCCAAGGTGATCAAGGACAACGGAATCAAAGCCGACTGATCGGCGCAAAATAAACCCAAAGCCAAACTTCAGAAAGTAATTGATGAGCACGCCTGACATGATGACACCGAAGAATCGCAGCCAGCAAACCATGGCCCACAACATGACGCTGTTGTCCCATCACGAACTCGATGGGTTTGGCGGCATGGGCGAGGGCATTGCCATGCAGCAAGCCGACGATGGCCGACGCATCCTCTGGATGGCACATGAGTCCGCACCCAAAAACTTCACGGGTGTGGATGTCACCGACCCCAAAAATCCGCGCGTGATCGTACAAACCGACATGCCGCACATGAAAGTGCGTTCGAATTCACTGGATGTTGTTGGCAACCTGATGGTGGTCGCCAATCAGACCAAAGAAGTGAATATGAAGCCGGCGGGCTTTGATGTTTACGACATCTCGACGCCCGAGCAACCCAAGTTGATTTCTCACTTCGATTGTTCTGGTCCGTATTCTCGTGGCGTCCATGCGGTTTGGTTTGTGGACGGCAAGACCGTTCACATCTCTTCTGGCGCACATGACTTTCAGCCGCACAACCCGAAAGACGATCAGATCTATCGGATTGTGGATATCTCTAACCCGAGCCAACCGGTTGAGACTGGACGCTGGTGGTATCCGGGCACGCGCGTGGGTGATACGGCGCCACAACCACCGCGTCTGCCTGCGCAATTCGATACCGGCTTTCGGGCTCACAACACCAATGTGTTTCCGCAGCGGCCAGACCGTGCTTACGTGGGTTACATCGACGGCGGCGCTGTCGTTTTGGATATTTCGAACCCAGCCGACATCAAGATGGTCTCTCACTGGAATCACTCGCCGCCGTTCAATGGTTTCACGCACACGGTGCTGCCATTGTTTGATCGTGGGTTGTGGGTTGTCAGCGACGAGTGCGTGCAAGACGATGGAAAAGATTGGCCTAAATTGGTCTGGATGGTTGACGCTCGTTCCGATGCGAACCCGGTGCCCATCTCCACATTTCCGGCGCCGCCTTACGATGCTTTCGCCAAACGCGGAGGGCGTTTCGGTGCGCACAACCTGCATGAAAATTTGCCGCTGCCCGTCTCATTTAAATCGGAGACCTTGATCATCGGAACATTTTTCAACGCCGGTGTTCGTGTGTATGACACGACCAATCCGTATCAAGTTGAAGAGGTCGCTTATTTCGTACCCGGCACGCCAAGACTGGCCCCGGCCGGTGCTATTCAACTGAACGACGTGTTTGTCGATGACCGCCGGCTGGTCTACACGATTGACCGTTTTGGCGGTGGACTCTACATTCTCGAAATGAACATCTGAACACCGAAAGCCAGTCAATGAAGCGCGATCCGCTGGCCGGAAAAATTCCAGTCACTCTCATCACCGGGTTTTTGGGCAGCGGTAAGACCACCCTGATCAGTCGCTTGCTCAGGCATCCCGACATGGATCGGGTCGCCGTGGTCATCAACGAGATTGGCGAGATTGGCATCGACAACGACCTTGTCAAGATGTCCTCTGAAAATGTCAGTCTGTTGGCCAACGGTTGTTTGTGCTGCTCGGTGCGGACCGACCTGCAGGAAACCTTGCGGGAGTTGTTTGGTGAGCGGCGCGCCGGTCAAATTCCGGACTTCGATCGAGTCATGATTGAAACCACGGGACTGGCCGACCCGGCGCCCGTGATTCAGACCTTGGCCAGCGACACCATGCTGGGTGCGAACTACCGGCTGGATGGCGTTGTGACGCTGGTCGATGCCGCCAATGGCCTGACTCAATTGGCTGAGAACGCGGAGCCAGAACACCAGATTGCACTGGCCGACCGCATCTTCATCACCAAGTGTGATTTAGCCTCTGACGCTGCCATTTCTGATTTGATGGCAGCCATCAGCCTGATCAACCCGCGCGCTGAGATTCGGCGTTGCAGCATGGGTGACCTGCATCCTAGCGACTTGATTGGCATCGGCCTGAGCAGCGCACGCGCAGGTGATGACACGCTGCACTTTTTGGGTGAACTCAAACCGCGGGCTGAAAATCAACAATCAGGGGAGTCTTACCTGGGTGACAGGCTTCCCGCACGGCATGACCCCGCGGTTAAAACCTTGTCATTGCGTTTTGAGCAACCGTTCACGTGGGCAACGTTTTCAGCCGCCATCGAACTCATCATCTCCCTGCGCGGCAAGGATTTGTTGCGGGTCAAAGGCATCGTGAATGTGGATGGCAACCCGGTTGTTGTTCAAGGCGTGGGGCATATTTTTCATCCCCCCTTGCCGCTAGACCGATGGCCCAGCCCAGACACTGGCTCACGAATAGTCTTCATCACCCGCCATATAGAGGCGTCGACCTTGCGCGCTTTGTTCACTGCGGTGGAGTTGATGCAGGCTTGAGCTTCATCAGCATCACCGATTTCACGCAATCAAGCCCGCAAAAGAGGCATAATTCCCCGCAGCCCCGGTGGTGAAATCGGTAAACACAAGAGACTTACAGTCTTTCGGTTTTGACTAAATACGAACTACCAAGTTCGGTATTTTATTTAATATGATAAAAGCCCTTAGGTAATATTTTCCTGTGGTGAGAGATTATTTCCGAGGCTCTAGGCTTAGATGCGGTTTTTTCTCTAAAGTGATAGTCTGCTACATTTTGTAGGTGATATGCCAAAATTTGTGGCACAGCCACACATCGGAAGCCTAATGAAACAACTACCCACGCGCACACTAAGTAACCTTACTAAAATTCGAAAAATCTTAAACACGTTCAGATTGCTGGATACAGATATGACAATTGGAGAGTGCATCTCACTGATTGAAATTGCCAATGGCATGACCGATGATGGCGGCGGGTTGACAATAACTGGCTTGAGTCAGACTCTTAATTTCCCGCTGTCGTCTACCTCGCGGTATACGATTAAGTTGGCCGGAAAAGCAAAGAATGGTGACCCTGCGAATGCACTCATCACCAACATGAGAAATCCGTTGAATGATGTCAGCAAGGAACTCCGACTAACTCCACGAGGCCAGCTTGTCATCGATCAGATAGCCTCCTTGGTTGAATGACCACTAGGTCGGATTCAATTGTGTATAGGTTTACTCACCCCGCATGCACCACTTGCCTGATCTCCAGCGTAGCCAAGTTGACGCTGTGTTGACTTGGTTTGCCCGGCGTGATGCCGTAAACGGTGATTTACCAGCACATCGAACCTAGACGACTTGACATTGCTCATCACGTCCTACAGTCCGGTAACTGCAAGGCATAATGTGATGCCTGCCTCGATGGTGAAATCGGTAGACACAACAGACTTAAAATCTGTCGCCCGAAAGGGTGTACCGGTTCGATTCCGGTTCGAGGCACCACACCCTTCTTCCCTCATTCGAGGGGCCAAAACAATGCCATTTCTCAGTGCCACAATGCCATATTCGGCACTGGCACTGGTGGCATTACTTTTGCCGCATCTTGTAGACTCCTTTTGGTGGTTGTAAAAAACCCATATGAATCAATGATCTTTAAGTGTGAGATAAAACCACATTCAGTGCCATCCCACACTAGGGAAGACTTAAAATCTCTCGATCGCAAGGTCTTACCAGTTCAAGTCTGGTCCGGGGCACCATTTACGCAAGCCTGCCCGTTGCTGATCGCGATCGATGTTTCAATCTGTAGGCGGCATCGGAATCTCACCCGCTTTCCGAGCTCTTTCCAACTCTTGCCGGACTTCCTCTCGCGTGAGACGAGGCCCGTTGACTTGTTGCGGGTAGCGCGAAGGATACAACTCATGCAGTTGCATGTTACTTTCGTCATTCGCAGGAATCTCACCCGTTCGCTGCGCCTCTTGCAACTCTTTGCGGACTTGCTCACGGGTCAGCGTCGACCCCGTTGCTTTCTGCGGGTAGCGTTGAGGAAACTCTTCGCGTAGCAGCAAGCCACTCTCATCGTTGGCAGGAATGTCGCCCATCTTTTTAGCTTCCTCCAATTCCTTTCGCACTTCTTCCCGTGTCTTTGGCGTAACGGGATCTGCAGCCAAAGCGTGGCTTGCTGAAATTGCTGCCAGCGTCAGCGCAATAGCGGAACCAACCGCTGATAAATGAACATTTTTCATAATAGGTAGCCTTTCAAATAGACCGCTTCTTTGTAGATGCAGCGGATCTCACTCTCGCCTTAGCTACTCGTCTCTGGTGTCGGAAATCAGGGCCCTCTTTTGTAGGTGTTCGCCAACCTTGAGACGTGGCTGCTGGGGTTTTCGTGTCGTCACGCAGAGCAAAATCAATCCTTGGTCCATGATGCGGCCATTTTTGTTCGACAATCATTATTTGCATTTGAATGCCCAAGCCTGCGTGACGGAGGCAATAAGTGGCTACAAATAGGTAAGATCAGATTTATGCCTCGTTACAACTCCCCCTTTGAAATTCACGTGCACGGCGAAGTGCCTTTGCGGGCCGACGTCGGTTTTGACCAGCTTCAAGAGGCGCTCAAACCGCTTTGGACCTATGCGGGTGCGAAGTCTCTGGCGGATGGTGCGGCCAGTTCGTACGAGGAAGAGCCCGGAATTCGCCTTGACGCTCAAGCGCATTTGCTGCAAATGTGCTGGACGGTTTCGGGCGACGAAGATTTCCGCCAAGCGCTTGACGAAATGTGCATGGGCTTGAACGATCTTGCCGAAAGCGGTGCGCCGATTGAAGTCACGTTTTATGACGCAGACTTTGATGACGAGGACGAAGAAATGGACAATGCGGGCGACGCACGCGACGACTTTGCGATGTACTTTGTCGGCCCGACGCCTGCCGCCATCATGCAGGTGCAGCGCGATTTGTTGGTGCAAGACACCATCAGCCTGATGGAACGACACTTTGATGCCTCCGAGCTCGGCGAAGTCGTTGCGGCGGTGGACAAGCTCTTTGAGCGGCGCTTCACGTCGCTGGTTGATTCTATGCAGCTCGGCAAGCCACCGCGCGGTCAAGGCGGCTCTTCAGGAGGTTCTGGCCATGGTGGTGGACGCAAGCCGCGTCACCTTCATTGACCAGCGCTTAGCTTTCTGACTTCAGGCCCAGTCCTGCTAAATACACATTCATCACTTGTTCGCCAACCTCGACCAGGTCAAAGGCCTCTTTGTCCAGCAGCCAGTTCTGGATCAAGCCATCAATCAGCGCATGAAGTCCTTGGGCTGCGGCTGTTGGGGTTAAGCGCAGCACGATCGACTGGCTGAGGGCTGCAGTCCTCAGGCTGCATTCGATTTGCTCTAAAAAAGAGTTGCGAACGCGCAGATGCCTCAAACGAATCGCCTGCAACTCATCAATGTATTCAACCTTCAGGGTGGCCACCTCAAAGACCCGTCGCGTCTGGGGGTCGGTGGCGATGCGGACCAAGGCTTGCCGAGTCGCGCTGCAGATGTGCGTCAAAGGTTGGGCCTGTTCATCGTGCGCTAAGAACTCCAATGAGGCTTCCAGCGGCAGGGTGACCCGGTCCATCATGGCGTTGAACAAATCGGCTTTGTCTTTGAAGTGCCAGTAAACCGCACCCCGAGTGGCTTCGGCCTCGCGTGCGATGTCCTGCAAGGAGGTGTGCGAAACGCCTTTGGCTAAAAACAGTATTTCGGCGGCATCCAGCAACCGGTGCCGGGTTGCAAGAGCATCTTCTTTCGTGCGACGAACCAATGTGAGCGTCCTCGTGGTCGGGTTATTACTGAGTTTTCAAATATACATTCATAAATGTATGTAAACTGCGTTTTTGTAAAATTTTGCGACTGTAAGGCTTCAAGGCCTTGCGTCTGCGCCGATTTTGATTCTCTCGCTCTTGTCCATCCAAGGAATCGCATGTCCTTTTACCGCTCATCTTCGTCTGATTTTTCAATGACTCGTTCTGCTACGCCCCTGTGGCTGGCTGGCGTCCTGTCGGCCTTCTTGCTGGCTGGCTGCGGCCAGGCCAACAAAGACGCTGCTGCAGGTGCAGCGCCGCCGCCGGCCCAAGTCGGCGTGGTGACGGTCGCGCTCAGCGACATTGGTTTGACGACTGAGTTGCCAGGCCGCCTAGAAGCTTCACGTGTGGCTCAGGTGCGGGCCCGCGCCGCTGGCATTTTGCAGAAACGACTGTTCAGCGAGGGCAGCGACGTCAAGGCTGGGGAGGCTTTGTTCACCATCGATTCGGCTCCTTACGCGGCGACCTATGCCAGCGCGCAAGCCTCCTTGGCACGGGCGCAAGCCAATTTGGAGCAGGCTACCTCGCTGGCCCAGCGCTACCAGCCGCTGGTCAAGGCGAACGCCGTCAGCAAGCAGGAATTCGCCAACGCCGAGGCCGCGCAGAAGCAGGCTGAGGCCGATGTGGCGGTTGGCAAAGCTGCCGTTCAGACGGCCAAGATCACACTTGACTACGCCGCCGTCACGGCACCGATTTCAGGCCGCATCGGTCGTGCGTTGGTGACAGAGGGCGCGCTGGTCGGGCAGGGTGAGTTCACTCAATTGGCGGTGATCCAGCAGATCAACCCGATGTACATCAACTTCACCCAACCCGCTGCTGAAGTGATGAAACTGCGCAAGGCCCTTGAGGCCGGTCAACTCAAGCGCGCCAGTGGTGACGAAGCCGTCAAGGTGCGTTTGGTGCTGGAGGATGGCAGCGTTTACGCCCAACCCGGTCGCTTGTTGTTCTCTGATTTGTCGGTCGATCAAACCACCGGCCAGATCACGCTGCGCGCTGAAGTGCCGAATCCAAAAGGTTTGTTGCTGCCCGGTTTGTATGTTCGCGTGCGCCTTGAGCAGGCGCAGGTTCGCAACGCGTTGCTGTTGCCGCAACAGGCGGTGACACGCTCCGCGCAAGGCGACACCGTCATGGTGGTCGCCGCTGATGGCATGGTTGCACCACGCAAGGTCAAAGTGGGTGAGTCTCAAGGCAGCCAGTGGGTGATTCTGGATGGTTTGCAGGCGGGTGAACAGGTGATGGTGGATGGCTTTCAGAAGCTGCGTGGCCCCGCCCCGGTGAAGCCAGTGCCATGGACCGGTAGCACGGCTGCTGCTGCTGCTGCTGCCCCGGCCAAAGCCGCCGCAGCCCCTGCCTCCGCGGCTAAGAACTAAGGAGCGCGGCACATGGCCAAGTTTTTCATCGACCGACCGATTTTTGCGTGGGTCATCGCACTCTTCATCATCGTGCTGGGTGGCGTGGCGATCACGCAGCTGCCGATCGCCCAATACCCGCCGGTGGCCCCGCCGGCGATTGTGATTTCTGCGACTTATCCGGGCGCTTCGGCGCGCACGTTGGAAGAAAGCGTGATCGGCGTTATCGAACAAGAAATGAACGGCTCGCCCGGTCTGATCTACATGGAGTCCGTGACCCAGGCCAACGGCACCGGCACCATCACGCTGAGTTTTGAAACCGGCACCAACTCCGATTTGGCACAGGTTGACGTGCAAAACCGTTTGTCACGAGCCACACCACGTTTGCCTGCCGCCGTCACGCAGCAAGGCGTGCGGGTCGACAAGTCGCGCTCGAACTTCTTGCTTTTCACGATCTTGTCGTCTGACGACCCGGCCATCACGCCGGTCATGCTGGGCGATTACGCCTCGCGCTCGGTGTTGCCCGAAATTCAACGCATTCCCGGTGTTGGCCAAGCGCAGTTGTTTGGCACCGAGCAAGCCATGCGGATTTGGATCGATCCGGCCAAACTGGTCGGTTTCAATTTGTCGGTGAACGATGTCAATGCGGCCATTCGCGCGCAAAACGCGCAGGTGTCGGCCGGCTCGATTGGCGAGTTACCGAACATCGCCGGACAAGCGATCTCCGCGACGGTGGTGGTCAATGGCCAGCTGACCTCGGTGGATGCGTTTGGCAGCATCATCTTGCGGGCCAACCCGGACGGTTCGACCGTTCGTTTGAAAGACGTCGCCCGCATCGAACTGGCGGCACAAACCTATGCGATCTCGGCCCGCTTGAACGGCAAGCCGGCGACCGGCATCGGCGTGCAGCTGTCGCCCACCGGCAATGCCTTGGCCACGGCCAAGGCGGTGCGTCAGCGCATGGGCGAGTTGTCAGCGTATTTTCCGGCGGGCGTGAAGTGGAGCATCCCATACGACAGCTCCGGCTTCATCAAAATCTCCATCACCGAAGTGGTCATCACCTTGCTCGAAGCGGTGGCGCTGGTGTTCTTGGTGATGTTTTTGTTCTTGCAGAATTGGCGCTACACCGTCATTCCGACGCTGGTTGTGCCGATTGCGCTGTTGGGTACGTTTGGTGCGTTGCTGGCTTTGGGCTTTTCGATCAACGTGCTGACGATGTTTGGTATGGTGCTGGTGATCGGTATCGTTGTTGATGATGCGATTGTCGTGGTTGAAAACGTCGAACGCATCATGAGCGAGGAAGGCTTGCCGCCGCGTGAAGCGACGCGCAAAGCCATGGGTCAGATTTCGGGCGCGATCATTGGCGTGACCGTGGTGCTGATTTCGGTTTTCGTGCCGCTGGCCTTTTTTGCCGGTTCCACCGGTAATATTTACCGCCAGTTTTCGGCGGTGATGGTCACCTCGATTGCCTTTTCGGCCTTCATGGCGCTGTCGCTGACGCCAGCGCTGTGCGCCACTTTGCTGAAGCCGGTGCAAGCCGGTCATCATGACGATAAAAAAGGCTTCTTCGGTTGGTTCAACCGCAGCTTTGCGCGCACCACCAAAGCCTATGAAAGTGCGGTCTCCCGCATCTTGCGACGTGCGACCCGCTATTTGGTGATTTACGCCGCCATCATTGGCGTCGTCGTGCTGGTGTATGCGCGTCTGCCGTCATCCTTTTTGCCGGCTGAAGACCAAGGCACGATGCTGGTCAACATTCAGCTGCCCGCCGGTGCAACGCAAGAGCGCACGCGGGCTGTGGTCGAACAAGTTGAAAGTTACATGCTGAAGCAGCCCGAAGTCGCCAGCATGGTTGGGGTGCTGGGTTTCAGCTTTTCGGGCCAGGGGCAAAATGCCGGCTTGGCCTTTGTGACGCTGAAAGACTGGAGCCAACGCGCCGGTCCAGGTCAGTCGGCGCAGGCTTTGGCGGACCGCGCCTTTGGCGCGCTGTCAGGGATTCGCGATGCCTTCATCTTCCCGCTCAGCCCGCCACCGATTCCTGAACTGGGCAATGCCTCCGGCTTCACCTTTCGCTTGCAAGACCGCGGTGGTTCTGGTCGTGAGGCGCTGATCGCCGCGCGCAACCAACTGCTGGGCATGGCCAGTCAAAGCAAATTGTTGGCGCAGGTGCGACCCGACGGTTTGGAAGATGCACCGCAACTGGAGGTCGTGATTGACCGCGACAAAGCCAATGCGCTGGGTGTGCCGTTTGATTCGATCAACGCGACCTTGTCCACAGCGCTGGGGTCGAGTTACATCAACGACTTTCCTAACCGTGGGCGTTTGCAGCGGGTGATCGTGCAAGCCGACGCGCCAGCGCGCATGCAGCCGGCTGACCTGATGCAACTGCACGCTGTCAGCAACCAAGGCAAGCAAGTGCCTTTTGCGGCATTTTCCAATACGCGCTGGGTGACGGGCGCGATGCAGTCAGTGCGTTACAACGGTTATCCAACGATGCGGATTTCAGGCGCACCGGCAGCCGGTTACAGCACGGGTGCGGCGCTGACCGAGATGGAGCGTTTGGCAAAGCAATTGCCGCCAGGCTTTGCATTTGAATGGACGGGTCAGTCGCGCGAAGAAAAACTCGCCGGCTCGCAAGCCATGATTCTTTACGGCTTCGCTATCTTGGCGGTCTTCCTTTGTCTCGCGGCTTTGTACGAAAGCTGGTCCATCCCGCTGTCGGTCATTTTGGTCGTGCCGCTCGGTGTGTTGGGTGTGCTGCTGGCCACGCTGTTCAGGGGCTATGCCAATGACGTGTACTTCCAGGTCGGATTGATCACCATCATTGGACTGACGGCTAAAAATGCGATTTTGATCATCGAGTTTGCCAAAGACCTGCAAGCGCAGGGCAAGAGCGTGACCGAATCCGCTCTGGCGGCTGCGCGGCTGCGTTTTCGCCCCATTGTCATGACCTCCATGGCCTTTGGTCTGGGTGTCTTGCCTTTGGCTTTGGCCACCGGCGCAGGTTCCGCCAGCCAACGCGCCATTGGCACTGGCGTCTTGGGCGGCATGATCACGGGCACGGCCTTGGCTGTGTTCTTTGTGCCGGTATTTTTTGTCATCGTGCGGGGCTACTTCAAGGGCAGTGAGCGGCAACGCCGCATGCACGCCAAAGAGATGCCGCATGACTTGCCAGCCGGTGCTTCAGCAGGAGATCAGGTATGACCGCGATGATGATGAAACGCCTGACGGTGTTGACTGCCGCACTGGTGCTGGCAGGCTGTTCAATGGCTCCTACCTATGAGCGTCCGGCCTCACCGCTGGCCGGTGACTGGCCTGCGCTAGGGCTGGCAACAGCCAGCGCAGGGAATGCGGGCCAAGCCGCTTCTGCACTTGAATGGCAAAGTTTTTTCAGTGACCCTCAACTGCGTAAGTTGATCGAGGTGTCGCTGGCCAACAACCGTGATCTGCGCATCGCGGTGCTGACCATCGAGCAGACCCGAGCCCAGTATCAGATCAGCCGGGCCAATCAGTTCCCGACGATCGGTGCAGCCGCTGCCGGCTTGCGCCAGCCGAGCACCAGTGGCAACGGCACGATCACCAGCACGTACACCGCCGGCTTGGCGATGACGTCCTATGAGATTGATTTCTTCGGTCGCGTGGCCAGCCTCAAAGACGCGGCTTTGTCCTTGTATTTGGCTTCTGAAGAAGGCCGTAAAACGACGCAGATCAGTCTGATTGCGGCTGTCGCCAATACCTACTTGAGTCTGTTGGCCGACCAAGAGGCACTGGCCATCACGCAGCAGACGCTGGACAGCCGCGTGGCGTCGCTTCAGCTCAGCCAACTGCGCTTTGACAACGGTGTCAGCTCCGAGCTGGATCTGCGCCAAGCGCAGTCTTTGGTAGAAGCGGCTCGCGTCAGCTTGGCGCAGCTGCAGCGGCAACGCGCTCTTGACGAGAACGCGCTGAGCTTGTTGTTGGGTCAGCCGCTGATCGGTGATCTGGCGGTGGTTTTGCCGAACGGGCAGGGCTTGGCCGACAGGCCCGTGATGGCTGATGTGCCGGCGGGTCTGCCGTCAGATCTGCTGACTTTGCGGCCAGACATCCGTCAAGCCGAACAGCAATTGCTGGCCGCGAATGCCAACATTGGCGCTGCCCGCGCTGCATTTTTTCCGAAGATCTCATTGACCGCTTCAGCCGGCAGCGCCAGCAGCAATTTGTCCGGTCTGTTTAACAGCGGTACCTACGGTTGGACGCTGGCACCGCAGCTGTTTTTGCCCTTGTTCGATGCCGGTCGCAACCAAGCCGGCCTGGAGGTCAGCAAGGCAACGCGTGACATCGCGGTGGCCCAGTACGAAAAAGCCATTCAGACCGCTTTCCGGGAAGTCGCTGATGCGTTGGCGGGCCGCGCAACTTTAGGTGTGCAGCTGGAGGCCCAACAAGCGCAGAGCACGGCTGAAGCAGCTCGCTTCAAGCTGTCTGACTTGCGTTATCAAAACGGCATTGCCAGTCAGCTGGATTGGCTCGATGCGCAGCGTGCGTTGTTCTCTGCACAGCAAGCGGTGGTGCAAACCCGGTTGCTGCAGTTGCAAAATCAGGTGACCTTGTACAAGACACTGGGCGGTGGTTGGAAAGAGGCGACGCAAACGGCGGCGGTTACCAAGCCTTGACTCGCAGGCTTTTTGGTTGGCGCAGTTCAAGTCGAAGTGGCAAGCCGAGTGGCCCGGTAGACGGTTTCTGTTGGCAGCCGTGGTAACCAGCGTTGGGCCGCGGCTTGTAGTAGTTGCGGCTCGCCGGTGCTGAGTAATGTCAGCGGAGTTGCTGCTTCAGCAGCCAAATCGTCAAGTGCGTGAGATGCGGCTAACGATGTGTTCTGAGCCAGCTTGAGCCGCGTCTGTCGTGCCACCGCCGGTCCGTTACTGACCAACTGAACCTGCGGGCCCAGCAGTTCGCGCAGTGGCGCTGTGGCAAAAGGGTAGTGCGTGCAACCCAGCACCAGGGTGTCGATCTGCCCACTCTTGATGCCAAATGATCCCATCTCTTGCGTGTACTGCGCGCACAGCGCTTTGATGTCTGCAGTGTCGTTGCTGCCAACGCTGCGCTCTATCCTCTCCGCCAGCCCATCGCAAGCCTGCACTACAAACTCGGCTTGACTGGCCAGTGCTGTCAGCAGCGCTTTGAACTTGGCGCTGGCCAGCGTGCTGCGAGTCGCCATGACGCCGATGCGCCGCGTTTGGCTGAGCGCCAACGCTGGCTTCAACGCGGGTTCGACGCCAATGATGGGCAGTTCTGGACAGTCTGCGCGGAGCTGTTCAATGGCCACTGCCGTGGCCGTGTTGCAGGCAATCACCAGAGCTTGCACTTGGCGCTTCAGCAGCTCAGCCATGATGGCCCGCGAGCGGGCCATCACATACGCATCAGTGCGTTCACCATAAGGCGCGTGGCCGCTGTCGGCGATGTAAATGAAGCGGCTCTGTGGCAACTCAGCACGCAGCGCCTGCAAGATGCTCAGCCCACCGATGCCACTGTCAAAAACACCAACCAAACCTGTCATGGCCGAGATGGCGCGGAGGCGTTTAAGCCGACGCGATGGCGATGGTTTTGTACTGACCTGAGGCAATTTTTTGTTGCCATTCAGCAGGGCCCGTGTTGTGCACGCTGGTGCCGCCTGCATCGACCGCGACGGTGACCGGCATGTCGACCACGTCGAACTCGTAAATGGCTTCCATGCCGAGGTCTGCAAAGCCCACCACTTGGGCGGTTTTGATGGCCTTGCTGACCAGGTAGGCTGCACCGCCGACGGCCATCAAATAAGCGCTTTGGTGTTGCTTGATGGATTCGATGGTGGCTGGGCCGCGCTCGGCTTTGCCGATCATGGCGATCAAGCCGGTTTCGCCGAGCATCATGTCGGTGAAGCTGTCCATGCGGGTGGCTGTGGTGGGGCCGGCTGGGCCGACGGCTTCGTTGCCCACCGGGTCGACTGGGCCGACGTAATAAATCACGCGGTTGGTGAAGTCAACCGGCAGCTTTTCGCCTTTGGCCAGCATGTCTTTGATGCGTTTGTGCGCGGCATCGCGGCCGGTCAGCATCTTGCCGTTCAGCAGCAGCGTGTCGCCCGGTTTCCAGCTGGCGACTTCGGCTTTGGTCAAGGTGTCGAGGTTGACTTTTTTGCTCTTCACGTAGTCTGGTGTCCAGAGCACGTTGGGCCACAGGTCGAGGCTGGGCGGCGTCAGATACGTTGGGCCACTGCCGTCGAGCACAAAGTGCGCGTGGCGGGTGGCCGCGCAGTTGGGGATCATCGCCACCGGTTTGCTGGCGGCATGCGTTGGGTACATCTTGATTTTGATGTCGAGCACGGTGGTCAGGCCACCCAAGCCCTGCGCGCCAATGCCGAGTGCATTGACTTTGTCGAACAGCTCCAGCCGCATCTCTTCAAGCTTGCTGAGCTTGCTGCCGGCCGACGACTTGGCCTGCAGCTCGTACATGTCGAGGTCGTCCATCAGGCTTTCTTTGGCCATCAGCACGGCTTTTTCAGCGGTGCCGCCAATGCCGATGCCGAGCATGCCCGGTGGGCACCAGCCAGCGCCCATGGTCGGCACGGTTTTGAGCACCCAGTCGACGATGGAGTCGCCCGGGTTGAGCATGACCAGCTTGCTTTTGTTCTCGGAGCCGCCGCCTTTGGCCGCGACCGTGATGTCGATTTTGTTGCCCGGCACGATCTCCGTGAAGATCACCGCCGGCGTGTTGTCTTGCGTGTTCTTCCGGTCAAAGTGCGGGTCGGCAACGATGCTGGCGCGCAGCGTGTTGTCAGGGTGGTTGTAGGCACGGCGCACGCCTTCGTTGATGGCATCTTCAAGGCTGCTGGTGAAGCCCGTCAGCCGCACGTCCATGCCGATTTTCAAAAACACGTTGACGATGCCGGTGTCTTGGCAGATCGGTCGGTGGCCCATCGCGCTCATTTTGCTGTTGGTCAGAATCTGCGCGATCGCGTCTTTGGCGGCCGGGCTTTGCTCGCGCTCGTAAGCGCGGGCCAGATGGGCGATGTAGTCAGCCGGGTGGTAGTAGCTGATGTATTGCAGGGCGGCGGCGACGGATTCGATGAGGTCGTCTTGCTGGATATTGGCGGTCGTAGTCATGGGCATTCTCAGTGGTTTTCAGGAGACAGCGAAAGGTAGATGACGAAAGGGCGCGACGCTTATTTTCAGAGCGTTCAAACTCTGCTAGCGTGTGCAAAGCCCCTTATTTTGACAGCTAACCCAACAGGGACCTGACATGACGAGTCCAAACTTGAAGAACATCCGGATTGAGAACGACAGCTTCGGTGCGATAGAGGTGCCGGCTGACCGGCTCTGGGGCGCGCAGACCCAGCGCTCCTTGCAGCATTTCGACATCTCTGGCGAGCGTCAGTCGAAGGAATTGATTGACGCGCTGGCGCTGGTCAAACACGCCTCGGCTTTCGTCAACCTCTCACTCGGCCTGTTGCCCGGTGACAAGGCGCAAGCCATCATGGCGGCGGCCGAAGAAGTCCGGGCAGGGCATTTGCCGCATGAGTTTCCGCTGGTGGTCTGGCAGACCGGCTCCGGCACGCAAACCAATATGAACATGAACGAGGTGCTGGCCAATCGGGCCAGTGAATTGCTGGGCGGCGAGCGTGGCATTCGCCGTCGGGTTCATCCGAACGACGACGTGAATCGCAGCCAGTCGTCCAACGACGTCTTCCCGACGGCCATGCATGTGGCTTCCGTGGTCGCCATCAGCCAGCAATTGTTGCCCGCGCTGGCCGAGTTGCGCGCTACGCTGCATGCCAAAGCGCAGGCTTTCGCTGGCATCGTCAAAATTGGCCGCACCCATTTGCAAGACGCGACGCCGCTGACATTGGGCCAAGAGTTCTCAGGCTATGTGTCGCAACTGGCGCATGGCGAGCAGCATGTGCGCGCCGCTTTGCCGCATCTGTGTGAACTGGCTTTGGGCGGAACCGCGGTGGGCACCGGCTTGAATGCGCCGCCGGGCTATGCTGAAAAATCGGCCGCCGAATTGGCGCGTTTGACGGGTTTGCCTTTCGTCACCGCACCCAACAAGTTTGAAGCGTTGGCCTCGGCCGACGCGCTGGTGCATTCGCATGGCGCGCTCAAAACGCTGGCCGCCAGCCTGATGAAAATAGCCAACGATGTGCGCTGGCTGGCCAGTGGGCCGCGCAGTGGTTTGGGGGAACTCAGCATTCCTGAAAACGAACCCGGTTCTTCCATCATGCCGGGCAAGGTCAACCCGACTCAAAGCGAAGCCTTGACCATGCTCTGCTGCCAAGTCTTTGGCAATGATGTGGCCATCAACATGGGTGGTGCTTCAGGAAACTTTGAGCTGAACGTGTTCCGTCCACTGATTGCGCATAATTTTTTGCAGAGCGTGCGTTTGCTGGCGGATGGGATGAAAAGTTTTAACGCGCATTGCGCGGTGGGCATTGAGCCCAACCATGAACGCATTGGCGCGCTGCTGAATCAGTTACTGATGTTGGTGACCGCGCTGAACCCGCACATTGGCTACGACAAAGCCGCCTTGATTGCGAAGAAAGCGCACCAAGAGGGCAGCACGCTGCGCGAAGCTGCGCTGGCCTCGGGTCATGTGACGGGTGAGCAGTTTGACACTTGGGTGCGGCCCGAGGAAATGGTCGGCAACAGCGGTCGCTGAAGTCCGCTCAGCGTTTGCGGCGTTCAGGCACCGCGTCCTCAGGTGGCATCGCTCGGCTTGGCAAGCGCAGATGCAGCGCCGCCTGCGCCATCATGTTGGCTGACACGGGCGCCGTCAAAAAAACAAACAGCGTGATCAGCAGTTCGGCAAAGCCGACCCGACCGTGCGTGGCCGAGACCACCATGCTGGCCAGTAAAACACTGCCGATGCCCAAGGTCGACGCTTTGGTCGGGCCATGCAGTCGCATGTAAAAGTCCGGCAAGCGGGCCAAGCCAATCGAGCCGATCAGCAGAAACAGGGCCGCGACCAGCAGCAGGGCGGCTGCCAGCCATTCGCCCATCGACGTCAAGGTCATACCCATCATGTGTCTTGCCTCCGGCTCATTCGATGACGTCGCCGCGCGTCAGGTAGCGCGCCATCGCGACCGTCGACGCAAATCCCAGCATGGCGACCAGCAGGGCTGCTTCGAACAGCATCGGCGTGTCGAGCCGGATGCCCAGCAACACAATCAAGGCCGCGGCGTTGATGTAAAGCGTGTCAATGGCCAGCACCCGGTCGACGCTGTGCGGACCGAAAATCAGTCGCCAGCCGCAGGGTAACAGCGCCAACGACACGGCCACGATGGCGATGTTGAGAGCCATCTCAAGTGCAACAGTGCTCATGTTTTTTCTCCCTGTGAGGCGTCTGCGATTTCGCCAAAAATGATCATCAGTGGGCGCTCGTAGCGCTGCTTGATGTCGGCCACCATGTGCGGAACATCGCTGCAGTCCAGCGCGTGAACCAAGATGTAGCGGCGTTCTTCGTCAATGCTGGCGGACACCGTCCCCGGCGTGGTGGTGATGATGCTGGCCAGCAGCGAAATCGCCGTCGGGTGTTGGAGCTGCAAGGGCACTCGAATCCAAGCCGGTTGGGGCCGTGACATCGGGCCCAGCACCAGCTTGGCCACGGTGATGTTGGAGCTCACGATGTCGCTCAGCACCACCAGCGACAGACGCAGAGCGGGCAGCATGCGAATCGTCGACGCCGGCGGCAGCAACGGGTGCAACAGGCGCGGCACGATCAAGCCCATCAGCACGGCAGACAGCAGGTGAACGGGTGCGAATGTGTGTTGCAGCAGCAACCAGCTCATCGCCAGCAGGACCGACAGCCACGGATGCGCGAGCCAAGGATTCTTTTTCATGGCTTAGCCCCCGATCCTGATCCCGATCCTGATCCTGCATTCGGCAAGATGACTTCGCCTTCGCCGCCGCGGTAAGGACGTGTGGTCTCAGCCGCAGCGCCGCCCAGCGGTCCAAGTACCGCTTTGGCGTAGGCCGCCTTGTCGGCCAGTTGTGCGGCAGCCGCATCGGTGTAGCGTTTCATGGGCGAGGCAGCAACCGCCAGCAACAGGCCCAGCGCCAGCAAGGCGAGGGTTGACGACAGCGTGCGGGTGTTGAAACCAATCGGTTCGCCCGCCATGCTCGAAGCAGCCGAAGAACGGGGCTCCGGCAAGACACTCCAAAACACCATGCTGCCGGCTCTGGCCAGCCCGATCAGCGTCAAAAAGCTGGCACCCAGCACGACGGACCAGACCCAGATCTGCCCCGAAGTGCTGCTGGCGCTTTGCAAGATCATCAGCTTGCCCAAGAAGCCGGGTAGCGGCGGCAAGCCAGCCACCGAAGCGGCCGCGAGCAAGGTCATCAGACCGAGCGTGATCGGCTGTGCGACGGGCAGGGCGGGCAGCAGTGTGTCTTGCGCATCGCCGCGCTGCGACGCGATCAGCTCCACCAGCAAAAACAGCGCGGCCACCACCAGCGTGCTGTGGACCATGTAATACAGCGCCGCCGACAGCGATGCGGTGGTGAACAAGCCAACGCTGGCCAAGATCACACCGACCGATGAAATGGTCAGGTAGGCCACCAGTCGGGCCAAGCTGCGAGCGGCCAAGGCACCCAGCACACCCAGGGCGCAGGTGACGAGTGCCACTGGCAAGAGCCAGGGTTCCGCAACCATCGCCGCATGGCCGGCACCTTCACCAAAAATGCCGACGTGAACACGGATGATGCTGTAAACGCCGACCTTGGTCATGATGGCGAAGAGCGCCGCAACAGGCGCACTGGCCCCGGCGTAGGCCCCCGGCAGCCACATGTACAGCGGCACGATGGCGGCCTTCAGGCCAAAGACCACCAGCAAGATCATCGCGCCGATTTTCAGCAACACCGCTTCTTCGGCGTTGAGCTTGGCGACCCGCAAAGCCAGGTCAGCCATGTTCAGCGTGCCGGTCAGACCGTAAATAATCGCTAGGCCGATCAGAAACAAGGCTGATGCCGCCAAGTTGAGCACCACGTAATGCAGGCCGGCCTTGAAGCGCTCAGGCCCTTGACCGTGCACCAGCAACACGTAAGAGGCGATCAGCAAGATCTCGAAAAATACAAACAGGTTGAACAAATCGCCGGTGATGAAGGCACCTGACAAGCCCATCAGCTGAAAGTGAAACAGCGCATGAAAATGCCGACCGCGCACGTCCCATTTGGCCGTCGCGTACCAGAGCACGGGCACGGCGATGGTCCAGGTCAGCGCCAGCATCAGGCCGCTCAGCCGGTCGATCACCAACACGATGCCAAACGGCGCTTGCCAGCCGCCCAGCGGGTAAACCGTGAGAGCGCCCGCGTCTGCTTCGGTCATCAATCGCCAAGCGAAAACAGCGCCCAAGACGACCGACGCCATGCTGAGCAGACGTTGTTTGCTGGGCTCGGCCTGCTGGCTGCCGCTGGCCAAGCCATCGCTCATCAACAGCAGTACGACGGCCGTGAAGAGCGGCAGCAGGACTGGCAACACCGGCAGGTGCGCTGAGAAAAATGTGGAGAGCAACTCGGTGGTCATGCGTGGTCCCGCGTGTCTAGCGACAGTGGCGGCTTGCCCGGTTCTTGTCCATCGACGTGGTCAGTGCCGGTTTCGTGACGGCTTCGCAATGCCAATTCGATGACGAAGCCGGTGGTGGCAAAACCGATGACGATGGCTGTCAAGACCAGCGCTTGTGGCAAGGGGTCGGCGACGCGGCCGTCAGCCGAGAGGATGGGCGCGGCGTCTTGCCACAGCCGGCCCATCGCAAAGATGAAGACATTGACGGCGTAGCCCAGCAGGCTCAGACCCAATACCACCGGCCAAGTGCGGCCGCGCAAGATCAGATAAATGCCCGTGGCGGTGACGACACCGATGCCGCTGGCCACCAAAAACTCAAGGCTCATCATGACTGTTTCTCCTTGAGGTCAGAAGCTAGCGCAGGTTCGCGTGTGACGGCACCCAGCGTCGACAGCGTCAGCAAGGTCGCGCCGACCACGGTGATGTAAACGCCCAAGTCAAACAGGGCGGCAGTGGCCAGCGGCAACGAACCCAAAAAGGGTACATCGGGATTGCCGTGCGCACTGGTCAGGAAGGGTTGGCCGAAGAAGAACGCGCCGACACCGGTGAGTCCGGCAATGCCCAGGCCCAGGCCGATCCAGCGCACGAAGCGGCGACCACCATCGGCGCGCAGCAAGGCTTCGGCGCGCGACTGGCCGTTGGCCATGTATTGCATCACCAGCGTGACCGCCGTGATCAGCCCGGCAATAAAGCCGCCGCCAGGCTGGTTGTGGCCGCGCATAAAGATGTACAGCGTGACGACCAGAGCGATCGGCAGCAGCACGCGAGCGGCGACGCGCAGCATCAATGGCTGGCTGGCAAATGTCCAGGCCGAACCGGCCGCGTCTGCCGCGGGTCGGCGTGTGTGCATGCCATCCATCAGGGCCAGCACGCCAATGGCCGCGATGCCCAGCACGGTGATCTCGCCGAAGGTGTCATAGCCACGGAAGTCGACCAGAATCACATTGACGGCGTTGGTGCCACCGCCCGCGACCGCGGCATGGTTCAGGAAGTACCAAGAGATCGAGTCGTGGTCACGCGTCAACATGACCCAAGCCAGCCAGGCCATGCTGGCACCGATGGCGACGGCCAGCGTTGCGTCTCGCAGCTTGCGCGGCACAGACGACTCTTGCGGTGACTGCTGTGGCAGCAGGGCCAAGCCCATCAGCAGCAGCACGGTGGAAACGACATCGACCGTCAGCTGCGTCAAGGCCAAGTCGGGGGCTGAAAAACTGACGAAGCTCAGCGACGTGACCAGACCGACCGCACCGGCCACCACCACCGACAAAAAGCGATCATGGTGGCGCAACACCAGCCACAGGCAAGACGCCAGCAACAGTGCCCAGATCACCACCGCGGGAAACGAGAGAGGCAGCAGTGTACGCGTGCCTGTGCCGGGAATCTGGCCCCACAGCATGGCGGCTCCGGTGACCAGTGCAGCCATGAACAGCCACGCCAAGTAGCGCTGTAAGGAGGCATTTTCAAGTTTCAGGGTGACCCACGACGAGCCGGTAAACATCTGCTCGGTGCCGCGTGTGAACAGGTTCAGCCCGGTCAGCTGGCCAAACCAGTTCTCGGACTTGAGGCGGTGCAGTCGGCCACCTTTGGCCAGCAAAGCGTACAAGGCCATGCCGCCTCCCAGCGCCAACAAGCTGAGCATCAGGGGCAGGTTCAGGCCATGCCACAGCGCCAATTTAAATTCGGGCGCGGGCTGGCCGATCATGGCGCTGCTGGCGGCGCGCACCAAGGGTTCCAGCGTCAGAGCCGGCAACACGCCGACCAGCAAGCAAATGCCGGCCAGCAAGGCCACTGGGGCTTTCATGCCGAAGGGTGGTTCGTGCGGATGCATATTGGGCATGTCACGCGCGGGGCCGTTGAAAAACACGTCGTGAACCAAGCGCACTGAATAAGCCACGCTGAACAGCGCGGCAAGTGTCGCCAGCAAGGGCACCCACCAGCGCCAGCCACCGACCTGCACAAAGGCGACGGCTTCCGTCAGGAACATTTCCTTCGACAAGAAACCGTTGAACAGTGGCACGCCAGCCATAGAAGCTGCCGCCACCATGGCGAAGGTGGCCGTCCACGGCATCAGGTGGGCCAGCCCGCCTAATTTGCGCATGTCGCGGGTGCCAGTTTCATGGTCGACGATGCCGGCCGTCATGAACAGCGCCGCCTTGAAACTGGCGTGGTTCAAGATGTGGAAGATCGCTGCCACGGCCGCCAGCGGTGAACCCAGTCCGATGAGGAAGGTGATCAAGCCGAGGTGGCTGATGGTGGAGTACGCGAGCAAACTTTTCAGGTCGTGCTTGAACAGCGCCACGAAGGCGGCGAACACCAAGGTGATGAGGCCGGTGGTCATGACGATGCCCATGAACAGCTCGGTGCCACCCATCACCGGTGTCAGGCGCGCCAGCAGAAACAGGCCGGCCTTGACCATCGTCGCAGAGTGCAGGTAAGCCGACACCGGTGTCGGTGCGGACATGGCTTGCGGCAGCCAGAAGTGGAACGGAAACTGCGCACTTTTGGTGAAGCAGCCGATCAATATCAAGATCAACGCCGCAGGGTAGCGGGGGTCAGCCTGAATCAGCGCCACTTGGCCCGCCATCTGGCTGAGCTCAAAAGTGCCGGAGATCTGACCCAGTAACAAGAATCCGGCCATCATCGCCAAACCGCCACCGCCTGTGATGGCCAGCGACATGCGGGCGCCGTCTCGAGCGGCAGCGCGTTGGCTCCAATAGCCGATCAGTAAAAAAGACGACAGGCTGGTGAGCTCCCAAAAGACCAGCAGCAGCAACAGGTTGTCCGACAGCACGATGCCGAGCATCGCGGCCATGAACAGCATCATGGTGCTGAAGAATTTACCCACCGGATCGACTTGGCCGAGGTAGCTGTGCGCGTACAGAATGACCAGCAGGCCGATGCCGGTGATCAACAGCCCAAACATCAGCGACAGGGCGTCCAGCTTGAAGCCGAGGTTCAAGCCGATGTCGGCGACCCAGGGCGTGAAGGTTTGGTAGGCCTCGCCGGCCAACACGCCGGGAGCTTGGTAGAGCAACAGGCCCAGGCTTGAGGCGGTCACGGCGGCAGCCAGCCAAGCTGTCCGACTTCTGTGCCCCGGCGTCCGGTGGTAGCCAGACCATGCAGTCAGCAGCGTTCCGGCGAACAGGGGGAGAAGAATGATGAGTAAGAGCAAGGCGTCGCCGTTGGTTGTAAATGCGGATCAGCTTTTTATTTTAGGCTGCGCCGTCACTCACCCCGTTGGTGATCGCTTGGCCGTGTCTCAGTGCTCGTTGCCGCTGCGCACCATCAGCTTGTCGGTCAGTGCAATCGCCAAGGCGCTGAGCAAAAAGACGACGTGGATGATGGTCTGCCACATCAACACCTTGAGGTCGTAATTAGCAGCGTTGATGAAGGTTTTGAGCAAATGAATCGAGCTGATGCCGATGATGGCCGTGGCCAGCTTGACCTTCAAAACAGAGGCGTTGACATGGTTCAGCCACTCCGGTTGATCGGGGTGGTCATCGAGTCTCATGCGGCTGACAAAGGTTTCGTAGCCGCCGACGATGACCATGATCAACAAATTGGAGATCATGACGACGTCAATCAAGCCCAACACCACGAGCATGATGACGGTTTCATTCAGCGATGTGAGCGCTACGTCGGTTTTGTAACCTATGCTGCTGATCAGCGCCTGCAATGCAGAAGGGCTGCCAAAAACAGCCTCGATCAAATGTTTGAGCTCAACCAGAAAGTGAAAGACGTAGACAACTTGCGCCGCAATCAGACCAACATAAAGGGGCAACTGAAGCCAGCGACTGGCAAAGATAAAGCTTGGAATGGGTCGAAGCGGTGTAGATCTCGATAACTTAGAGTCAGACATAGGGCCTTTTGGATTAACTCAAAATTGTAAGAGTTTCACTTCGGCCTTGATAAACGTCTGGGATTTGTAAGATGGCTGACAGTCAGTGGCATGTAAGTGGCTGGCGCGACATTCAGCAACGGTTCGTATTTAAAAAAGTTAGAGAAAAGGAGACAGCTCATGAGTTCAACACAATCTGCCATCGAGTCCACGTTGGTTGAGAACCGGTTTTTCAATCCTGATCCGGCGCTCGCTAAAACCGCCAGTATTTCAAGCATGGCGGCTTACGAAGCCCTGTGCAAAGAAGCCGAGACGGATTACGAAGGTTTTTGGGCACGTCTAGCCCGCGAAAACCTGGACTGGAAAAAGCCGTTCACCCAAACCCTCGACGAGTCGAATGCGCCGTTCTACAAATGGTTTGCGGATGGCCAGCTGAACGCCTCCTACAACTGCCTGGATCGTCACCTCGGCACGCCAACCGAACACCAAAAAGCCATCATTTTTGAGAGCGACGATGGCAAGGTCACCAACGTTACCTACAAAGAGCTGCACGCCAAGGTCTGCCAGTTCGCCAACGCCTTGAAGGGCATGGGCATCCAAAAAGGTGACCGCGTCGTCATCTACATGCCGATGACAGTTGAAGGCGTGGTGGCGATGCAGGCGTGTGCCCGTATCGGCGCGACGCACTCGGTTGTCTTTGGTGGGTTCTCTGCCAAAAGCCTGCAAGAGCGCATTCAGGACGCTGGTGCTGTGGCGGTCATCACTGCCAATTACCAACTGCGCGGCGGCAAAGAATTACCCCTCAAAGCCATCGTCGACGAAGGCATGGCCATGGGCGGTTGCGAGTCGATCAAGAACGTCATTGTTTTCCAGCGCACGCCGACAGCCTGCGCCATGGTGGCCGGTCGCGACAGCCTGATGCATGAGGTCATGGCGAACCAATCGGCGGTTTGTGAGCCAGAGTTTGTCAGTGCTGAACACCCGCTGTTCATCCTTTACACCTCGGGCTCCACCGGCAAACCCAAGGGCGTGCAGCACAGCACCGGCGGTTACCTGCTGTGGGCCAAGCTGACGATGGACTGGACTTTCGATATCAAGCCCAGCGATGTCTTCTGGTGCACGGCCGACATCGGTTGGATCACCGGTCACACCTACGTGGCCTACGGCCCGTTGGCGGCGGGCGCCACGCAAATTATTTTTGAAGGCATCCCGACCTTCCCGAACGCCGGCCGCTTCTGGCAAATGATCGAGCGCCACAAAGTCACGGTGTTCTACACCGCACCGACGGCGATCCGCTCGCTCATTAAGGCCGCAGAAGCTGACGAAAAAGTCCATCCCCGCAGCTCCGACCTGAGCAGCCTGCGCATCTTGGGTTCGGTCGGCGAACCGATCAACCCTGAAGCTTGGATGTGGTACTACAAAAACGTCGGCGGTGAGCGCTGCCCGATCGTCGACACTTTCTGGCAAACCGAAACCGGTGGTCACGTGATCACACCGTTGCCAGGTGCCACGCCGCTGGTGCCCGGCAGCTGCACGCTGCCACTGCCTGGCATCATGGCCGCCATCGTCGATGAAGTCGGCGGCGACGTGCCAAATGGTTCAGGCGGCTTGCTGGTCATCAAGCGCCCTTGGCCGTCGATGATTCGCACTATTTGGAATGACCCCGAGCGTTTCAAGAAAAGCTATTTCCCGCCAGAAATGGGCGGCACGTATTACCTGGCCGGCGACGGTGCTGTGCGCAGTGAAGACCGTGGCTACTTCCGCATCACAGGCCGCATCGATGACGTGCTGAACGTCTCGGGCCACCGCATGGGCACAATGGAAATCGAGTCGGCACTGGTCAGCCATTCCGCACTGGTGGCCGAAGCTGCTGTGGTCGGTCGCCCTGATGACGTGACTGGTGAAGCCATCGTCGCTTTTGTCGTGCTCAAGCGTTCACGCCCGACCGGCGACGAAGCCAAAGCCATAGCCAAAGAACTGCGCGACTGGGTCGGCAAAGAAATCGGCCCGATCGCCAAGCCGAAGGAAATTCGTTTCGGTGACAACCTACCGAAAACCCGCAGCGGCAAGATCATGCGGCGCTTGCTGCGCGGTATTGCCAAAGGCGAGACCATTCCGCAGGACACGTCGACGCTGGAGAACCCGGCGATTCTGGATCAGCTGTCTGAGAAGAGCTGATCTGTTTGGGTAGCCCGCGTCAAGCGGGCCCCAAAAAAGCCCGCTGATTCCAATCGGAATCAGCGGGCTTTTTAACGAGCGCGAAAAATTTACTTTTGCGTCAGGATCCAAGTCACCAACTTCTTCGCGTCATCTGGTGACACTTGCGCATTGGCCGGCATCGGCACGGGGCCCCAGACGCCGGAGCCGCCTTTGATGACTTTGGCAGATAGCTTGTCCACAGCGTCTTTTTGGCCCGCGTATTTTTCAGCGATGGCTTTGAAAGATGGGCCGACCAGTTTGATGGCTGCCGCGTGGCAAGCCATGCAGTTTTTGGAGGTCGCCAACTGCATGTCTGCCAAGGCGGGTGCAGACGCTGCCAAGCCGGCAAGCAGAGTAGGAATGAGTAATAAAGAGTGTTTCATGGCGTGATTTCTGGTTGAAGTGCGGCTCAGTTTAAGGGCTTTGGCCTCATCGTGAGGCCGGCCCGGGAATTGACCTCAATAGTCGTCCAGCACAGCGCCTTTGCTGGCGCTGGAAGCGTTGAACGCAAACTTGGCTTGCACGCCGCGGGTGTAGCGCGGCAGCGGGGCTTTCCAGCCGACTTTGCGCGCGGCCAATGCTTCGTCGCTGATGTTGAGTTGCAATAGCAGCTGCTTGGCGTCGATGGTGATGGAGTCGTTTTCTTGGATGAACGCAATGTTGCCGCCAGCGGCCGCTTCAGGCGCCACGTGGCCGACGACCATGCCCCAAGTACCGCCAGAGAAACGGCCATCGGTGATCAGGCCGACGCTTTCGCCCAAGCCCGCGCCGACCAAGGCACCTGTGGGCGCCAGCATTTCGGGCATGCCAGGGCCGCCTTTGGGGCCGAGGTAACGCAGCACCATCACGTCGCCGGCTTTGATCTTGCCACCAAGGATGGCGGTCATGGCTGTTTGCTCGTCGTCAAAGACGCGGGCCGGGCCGGTCATGACTGGGTTTTTCAGGCCGGTGATCTTGGCGACGCAGCCTTCGGGCGACAAGTTGCCTTTGAGCACGGCCAAGTGACCTTGGGCGTAGATCGGGTTGCTGATCGGGCGAATCACGTCTTGGTCAGCGCGTGGCACAGCCGGCACGTCTTTCAGCACTTCGGCGATGGTTTGGCCGGTGATGGTGATGCAATCGCCATTCAACAGACCGGCTGCCAGCAGCGTTTTCATGACTTGTGGAATACCACCAGCGCGGTGCAGATCGACTGCGAGGTACTGACCGCTTGGCTTCAGGTCGCACAACACGGGTGTTTTTTGGCGAATGCGTTCGAAGTCGTCAATCGTCCACTCGACGCCAGCCGTGTGGGCAATCGCCAAGAAGTGCAGCACAGCATTGGTGGAGCCGCCGGTGGCCATGATCACCGCCACAGCGTTTTCAATGGCTTGTTTGGTGACGATGTCGCGGGGCTTGAGGTTCTTTTTGACGGCTTCGATCAGCACCTTGGCCGATTCTTTGGCCGAGTTGGTTTTCTCGTCGTGCGGATTGGCCATGGTCGACGAGTAGGGCAGGGAAATTCCCAAAGCCTCGAAGGCACTCGACATCGTGTTGGCCGTGTACATGCCACCGCAGCTGCCGGGGCCGGGAACGGCACGGCGCTCGATTTGCAGCAGGTCTTCGTCGCTCATGCGACCAGCAGAGTGCTCGCCAACAGCTTCAAAGACGCTGACGATGTTCAGGTCTTTGCCCTTGTAATGGCCCGGCAAAATCGTGCCACCATAGACATAAATCGACGGCACGTTGGCGCGCAACATGCCCATCAAACCGCCTGGCATGTTCTTGTCGCAGCCGCCGATGACCAGCACGCCGTCCATCCACTGGCCTTGCACACAGGTTTCTATGCAGTCTGAAATCACTTCGCGGCTGACCAGCGAGTACTTCATGCCTTCGGTGCCCATCGCCATGCCGTCAGAAATTGTCGGTGTGCCAAACACTTGCGCGTTGCCGCCGGCTTCTTCGATCGCGTTGATCGCTGCGTCGGCCAGCTTTTGCAGGCCGCTGTTGCATGGTGTGATGGTGCTGTGACCATTGGCCACGCCGATCATCGGTTTTTTGAAGTCTTCCGCTTCGTAACCCATGGCGTAGTACATCGAACGGTTTGGCGCGCGCGCTGTGCCTTCAGTGATGTTGCGGCTGCGACGATTGATAGCGTCGCCTTCGGGCATTTTGTCTTGCGTCATGGGGTCTCTTTGATGGGTTGATTGCGGAGTTTCCGAGGCTTCGTCGGAACTATTTTGAATTCTACGACGCCAATGAGGCCGTTGAGCCTATCAGTTGTGCGCGAAGGCCTGAGCGCACGCACTGGCACAATGCCCCGATGCTGATTCATCCCGAAATTGATCCCGTCGCCCTGCAACTCGGGCCCTTGGCCATTCATTGGTACGGCCTGACCTACTTGGCAGCCTTCGGTCTGTTCTTGTGGTTGGCGAATCTTCGTTTGCGTCACCAACCCTATGCGTCGATGACGGGCACGGCCGCTTGGAGCCGGCGCGATATTGAAGATATTTTGTTTCTCGGGGTGGTGGGCGTAGTGCTGGGCGGACGCATTGGCTATTGCCTCTTTTACAAGCCGGACTACTACCTCGCGCACCCGCTGGAAATACTGGCTGTGTGGCAGGGCGGCATGAGTTTTCATGGCGGCATGCTGGGCGTACTGGTCTCGCAAATCTGGTTTGCCCGGACCCGCCACAAGCCGTGGCTGCAGGTGATGGACTTGATCGCGCCCTGCGTGCCAACCGGTTTGGCCGCTGGTCGGGTGGGTAACTTCATCAATGGTGAGTTGTGGGGGCGCTTGAGTAGCCCGGATTTGCCATGGGGCATGGTTTTCAGGCACAGCGGCACCTTGCAACCGCGTCATCCATCGCAGGTCTATCAGTTCTTGCTGGAAGGTTTGTTGCTCTTTGTGCTGCTTTGGCTGTATGCCCGCAAGCCGCGCAAGATGGGCCAAGTTTCTGCGGCTTTTCTGGTGGGCTACGGTGTGCTGCGCTTTGTGGCGGAATTTTTCCGCGAGCCGGATGACTTTCTGGGTATCCTCGCGCTCGGCATGAGCATGGGTCAATGGCTCTGCCTGCCGATGATCGCGGCAGGCGTTTGGCTGTGGCTCTGGGCTTCTAAAAAGGGCTGAGCAAAGTCTTGGGCGCGGTTCGGATTGCTTGCAGATCCGTCACCGTCCGTCCGTTGAGGTGAAAACGATCGAAAGAGCGTTGACTAGGGGTTTAGCCTCATATGTCGTCTTTTACTGACTTTTGCTTGGGACTTGCACTTGCATGCAATGCGTCGACACTCCATAATTATCTGTAATTACAGATTTTCCTGTCATTTTCTCCCTTTTAAGGTTTTGAAAATCATGCGCCTTGTCCAGAACTCCTTGCACCAAGAGGTTGCCGCCACATTGCGGGAGCAAATTTTCTCTGGCGCCTTGCTGCCGGGCAGCTTTGTCGATGAAGTGGCGCTGTGTGAGAGCCTGAAAATTTCACGCACGCCGCTGCGCGAGGCGCTGAAGGTGCTGACGGCAGAGGGACTGCTTCGGCATGAACCGCGTCGCGGCTGTTTTGTCAGCGAAGTGACTGGGCAGGATCTGGATGATATTTTTCCGGTGATTGCGCTGCTAGAGGGGCGCTGTGCCTTTGAGGCAGCCCGCAACGCCAGCGATGCCGATCTGGCGGCCTTAGAAACTTTGCATGACCGCTTGAAAGGCCATGCCGATGCCGGCCGGATTCAAGACTATTACGCGACCAATCTGCTGATCCACGAAGCCATCATCATGCTGGCCAACAACCGCTGGCTGGCTCAAGCCATTGCAGACTTGCGGAAAATTCTCAAGCTGGCACGCCTGCAGCAACTGCATGCGCCGGGCCGGTTGGCGCAAAGCTTGGCAGAACATTTGTCGGTGTACGCGGCGTTGATGAGCCGCGACAGCGAAGGTGCCGAGGCCGCCATGCGCACGCATTTGACGCGCCAGCGAGATGCGTTGCGGGATCTTTCACGTCATCAGACCAAGAGCCGGGTGGCAGCATGAACTCAACCGAATGGCTGTTGCGCAGCGTTCAGTCCGTCAGCAAGGGGCTGCAATTCAAGCGCCAAGATTCGGTGTCCTCAACGCCGACCAAAGTGTCTCGTCCAGCTGTCGCCAGTGTGTCTGCGGCGCTTGCCATCGACCCGATCAAAGCCAAGGGCCGCAGTACAGGGGAGAGACTCAAAGCGGTGTTGAAACACAAGGAGGAAGCTTTGTCACCGCGCGTGTTGCGCCGCACCTTGCTGGAGCTGCAGTCGGTGGTGGACAGCCAAGTCAGCGAAGTGGAGGGGGGCCGACGCGCCCGCAACATCGCGACGTGGTACGCCACGGCTACGCCTGAGCAGCGGCGTGACGCTTGGCTGTTGATGAGTGAGCAATTCGCGCCGAATGCTGAAAAGGTGCAAGCCGCGCGGGATCATTACGAAGCCGCGCTTGGAACCCCTGAAGAAGGTCAGGCGGAGATCCGTCTGCGCCGGGCCTTTGTGTCGCCGCGCACGCGCTTGTTGCAGCGCTTTTCAGCTTTTCCTGAGGGCATGCGATTCTTGGTTGATTTGCGGGCTGAATTGTTGCCGCATCTGAAAACCGAAAAGCGTTTGCTGGCCTTGGATTCAGAGCTCGAAAACCTGTTCTCGACTTGGTTCGACGTGGCTTTTTTGGAGCTGCGGCGCATCAGCTGGGATTCGCCAGCCTCGTTGATTGAAAAACTCATCAAGTACGAGGCTGTGCACGCCATCAAGAGTTGGGCCGACGTCAAAAACAGATTGGACAGTGACCGACGTTGCTACGGGTTTTTTCATCCACGTTTGCCCGATGAACCGCTTATTTTTGTCGAGGTCGCGCTGGTTGACGAGCTGGCTGGCGCGATCACGCCGCTGCTCGACGAATTGGCGGCGGCGAGTGATCTCAGCAAAGCCACCACCGCGATTTTTTATTCCATCAGCAACACCCAAACGGGTTTGCGCGGGGTCAGCTTTGGCGACTCGTTGATCAAGCGCGTGGTGGAAACCTTGCGCGCAGAGTTCCCTCGCTTGAAGGTCTTTTCTACGCTCTCTCCGATCCCGGGCTTTCGCCCTTGGCTGGCCAAACATGCTTCAGCCCTGATCGACAAGCTCAGCGACAAAGAGCGCTTGGCTTTGGGTGTCGCCTTGGGTCAGGACACCGCACCGGCAACAGCCGCAGATTTTTTGGCCGCTGCCGACAAGGTGGCTGAGCTTGACGAAAAATCGCCGGTGCGGCGTGTCTTGCTACACTGCGCCGCCGACTACTTGGGACGGCAGATGGACAACGGGCGCCCGCTGGATGCGGTGGCGCGTTTCCATCTGGGCAACGGGGCGCGTGTTGAGCGCCTGAACTGGGCTGGCGACATGTCGACCAAAGGCCTGAAGCAGTCTTATGGTCTGATGGTTAACTACTTGTATGACTTGAAGCGTCTCGACAAGTACCGAGGCTTGCTGGCACAGGGGAAAATCCCTGTATCCCCTAAGGTGGAAGATTTGTACATTTGAATGCGCACGGAGACTGATCCGTGTTCGATCCGTGAGACGGCACAACAAGCCGCAGCCCCTATTTATAACGACTGGAGACATTCCTTGCATAATTTTCAAATGCGCGTGACCCGCCGCGATGTGTTGCGAGCGGCCGCCGCTGGTACCGCCGTTATCTCGCTGGGCAGTCAAGCCGAGTCAGCTTGGCCGACCAAGCCCGTCACGGTGATCGTGCCTTTTCCTGCAGGCGGTGGCACGGACGCTTTCGCTCGGCCTTTGTCGGCGCAATTTGCCAAGCTCACGGGCAAGCAATTGATCATTGACAACCGCGGCGGCGCTGGCGGTACGCTGGGTGCCAGCATTGCGGCCAAGGCCTTGCCAGATGGCTACACCCTGTTCATGGGCGCCGTCCACCATGCGATTGCACCGTCGATGTACCCCAAGCTCGATTACGACATTGAAAAAGATTTTGTACCCCTGTCGCTCTTGGCCAACGTGCCGCAAGTGCTGGTCGTCAACCCGAGAAATCTACCGGGCAACTTCAAGGATTTTCTGGCATTGGTGCGCAAGTCGCCAGGTAAATTCAACTACGGTTCTGCGGGCGCCGGCACCTCACACCACCTGGCTGGCGAGCTGTTCAAGCAGCAAAGTAAGACCTTCATCACGCACATTCCTTATCGCGGCGCCGGGCCCGCTTTGCAAGACTTGATGGCCGGCACTGTCGACATGATGTTCGACGGCTTGGGTTCGTCAGCGGGTCATATCAAGGGTGGTCGCATCAAGGCGCTGATGGTCTCTGGCAACAAGCGCAATGCGGCTTTTCCGGATGTGCCTTGCGCCGGTGAGTTGGGTTTTCCGGAGTACACCGTGACGACTTGGTACGGTATGTGGGCGCCCAAAGGCACGCCCGCCGATGTACAGGCCAAAATTGTTGAGGATTTGAACCGAACCAGTCTCACGCCAGAACTGAAAGCTGTCTGGGCTGCCAATGGTGCTGATTTTGGTGGCCTCACGCCAGCTCAGTTTGGCAGTTTTGTCAGTGGCGAAGTCAAACGTTGGGCGGCGGTCGTCAAAGCGTCTGGGGCCAAGCTGGATTAAGCTCGTTGCATTTTTTAAAGTCTTTCCATTCAAGTACCCGTTTGCCGGTCTTCTTCCTTCGATGAAAAACAACAATCTCTTTGCCGCCTTGCGCGCCGCTTTCCCTCAAGACCTGACTGCCGTGGCAGTCGAGACTGACCAAGGCTTGCTTTACTCTTGGCAAGACTTGGAACGCTCGACCGCCATGATGGCCAACTTGCTGAAGTCGCTGGACTTGCCAACTGGCGCACGCGTTGCCATGCAGGTTGAAAAATCAGTCGAAGCCATGGTGTTGTACTTGGCGACGCTGCGTGCGGGCTATGTTTTTCTGCCGCTCAACACGGCTTACCAAAGCGCTGAGATCGCGTATTTCATCGAGAACGCTCAGCCTTCTGTGGTGGTTTGCAGTTCCAAGAATTTTGGTTGGGTCAGCAAGATCGCCTTCAAGGCGGGCACCCAAAACGTCTTCACGCTGGACGACGACCGGACCGGCTCCTTGCTTGATCGTGCCGCCCACTGCAGCGACCAGCATGAGGCAGTTCAACAAAACGCCGATGACCTGGCCGCGATTTTGTACACCAGCGGCACCACCGGTCGCAGCAAGGGCGCGATGCTGACGCATGGCAACTTGCTCAGCAACGCGTTGACGCTCAAAGACTACTGGGGTTGGCAGCCGGGTGATGTGCTGATTCATGCGCTGCCAATTTTTCATGTGCACGGGTTGTTTGTGGCTCTGCACGGTGCGCTCATCAACGGCAGCAAAATGATTTGGCTGTCGAAGTTCGACCCCAAGCTGGTGTTGCAGAAATTACCAGAGGCCACGGTCTTCATGGGTGTGCCCACGCTGTACGTGCGCTTGTTGGCGGAGCCGGGTTTGACGAAAGAGGCGTGCCTGAATATGCGGCTGTTCATTGCCGGGTCTGCGCCATTGCTCATTGAAACTTTCACCGACTGGCAGCAGCGCACCGGCCACACGATTCTTGAGCGCTACGGCATGAGCGAAACCATCATGCTCACCTCCAACCCGTATCGGGCTGAGGACGGTGAACGGCGTGGCGGCACGGTGGGTTTTCCTTTGCCCGGCGTCAGCGTGCGGGTCTGCGGTGATGATGACAAGCGCTTGCCAATGGGTGAGATTGGTGCGATTCAAGTCAAAGGGCCGAACGTCTTCAAAGGTTACTGGCAGATGCCCGAAAAAACCAAAGAAGAGTTCACGTCAGACGGCTGGTTCAAAACGGGCGACGTCGGAAAAATCGATGAACGCGGCTACATCACCATCGTCGGCCGCAGCAAAGATCTGATCATCAGTGGTGGCTACAACGTCTATCCAGCCGAAATTGAAGCCGTGATCAATGACATGCCGGGCGTTGCCGAAAGCGCGCTGGTGGGCGTGCCGCATCCGGACTTCGGCGAGGTCGGGGTGGCCGTGGTGATCGCCAAGTCGGGCGCCAAGGTCAACGGTGATGCCGTGGTGGCTTCACTCAAGGCTCAACTGGCAAATTTCAAAATACCGAAGCAATGTTTTGTCGTGCCAGAACTGCCGCGCAACACCATGGGCAAGGTGCAAAAAAACGTGTTGCGCGAGCAGTACAAGTCACTCTTCAACTCAAAGTAAAAATCAGCGCAACACCATCACCGGAATCTCTGAATGCGTCAGGACGTGGGTGGTTTCGCTGCCCAGCAGCATGCGTTTGATACCTCGCCGGCCATGTGATGCCATCACAATCAAGTCGCAGTCGTGCTTTTTAGCGGCGGTGATGATGGCCTCGGCAATGAGGTCTGAATGGGTCGTCACGGCGGTGGCCTGAACCCCTTTGGCGGCAGCCTGAGCCTTGATCTTGTCAACCGTTGCCTGGCCAATATCCGCCCATTCTTTTTCGATCCGAGCAATCTCTTCCATGCTCACGGTCGCACCGCCCTCAAAATAACTCACGGGGTAGCGCGGCACCACTTGCAGCGCGACGACATGACCACCCGAGAGTTTGGCCAACTCAATGCCGCTGTCGGCCGCTTTTTGGGACAGTTCAGAGCCATCGGTGGCGATCAAAATACGATTGAACATGCAGGTCTCCTGTTGAATTGAATTTCAGTCTAGCGCTGAATCTGGCCTGAAGTTTGATCCACGTCAAGCCCTATGCTGATCGCTGCGATTACGCTTGACCGCATGAACGCAGCTGTCATCCAGTCCCCCTTTCTCGATTCGGTTTCTGAGCCGGGTCAGGCGGCGACTCATCCGGAAATCGGTATAGATCAGCTGCGTATTTTTGATGACGCGCAGGAGTGGGTTCGTTTTAGTCAGCCGCAGGTCCCGAATTCTCAGTCGGGTTCAACGATCGACAAAACCTCGACGCTCTGGGAATCTCAAGTGCTGGTCAGTGGGATGCACTGCGCTGCTTGCTCATTGATGCTGGAGCAAGCCTTGCTCGCCACACCCGGCGTGCAGTCGGTGCGGGTCAGCGCGGCGAGCCAGCGCGCCAGCGTGGTCTGGTCATCGGCCGTCACGCGGCCTTCGGAATGGTTGCGGGCACCGCGCGCGCTGGGTTACACCTTGTCGCCGGCCCTCGACACGGCCGCCTCAGACCAGTCCCGCAAGGACGCTCGGCTGGCGCTGTGGCGCTGGCTGGTGGCTGGTTTTTGCATGATGCAGGTGATGATGTACGCATTTCCTGCGTACATCACCCAGCCTGGCGACATCACGCCCGACATTGAAAAGCTTTTACGCTGGGCGTCTTGGGTCTTGACCTTGCCGGTCTTGCTTTTTTCTTGCCGGCCATTTTTTGTCAATGCGCTGCGCGACCTGCGATTGCGCACCGTCAGCATGGATTTGCCGGTGGCGCTGGGCATCGTGATCACTTTTGTCATCAGTTCGGCGGCGACCTTTGAGCCGGCAGGCTGGTGGAGTTCTGAGGTTTACTTTGACTCCCTGACGATGTTTGTCTTCTTCCTGCTGACGGGGCGCTGGCTGGAGCAGCGGCTGCGCGCACGCACTTCGGGCGCGCTAGACAGCCTGATGCAGCGTTTGCCCGACAGCGTGCAGCGGCAGTTGCCCAACGGTGAGTTCGAACAGGTGGCGGTGCGGCGCCTGAAGGTCGGTGACTTGCTGCGGGTTTTGCCGGGGCAGGCATTTCCCGTGGATGGCCTGATTGAGAGTGGCACTACCTTTGCCGACGAAGCGCTGTTGACTGGCGAGTCGCGACCTATGCCGCGGGCGGTGGGTGCGCTGGTGATGGCTGGTAGCTACAACCTGTCGGCGACAGTGCAGGTGCGTGTTCGGCAACTGGGTCAGGCCACGCGCTACGCTGGCATTGTTGCGTTGATGCAGCGCGCCGCCGTTGACAAACCCCGGCTGGCGCAGTTGGCGGATCGTGTGGCCAGGCCATTTTTGTGGTTTGTCATGTTGGCAGCCTTGCTCGCTGCGGCTTACTGGTGGAACACCGATCCAGCCCGCGCCGTGATGGCCGCCGTGGCGGTGTTGGTCGTGACGTGCCCTTGCGCCTTGTCATTGGCGACCCCGACCGCCATGCTGACCTCGGCCGGTGTGTTGGCGAAGCAGGGCATTTTGGTGCGGCGCTTGCAAGCACTGGAAGCGCTCGCCGACATCGACACCGTGGTCTTCGACAAGACCGGCACCCTGACTGAAGCCCGCATGGGTTTGCGCCACATCGCGACCCGCGATGGCGTGACTGCTGTGGACGCGCTGGCGCTGGCCGCAAGTCTGGCTCGGCATTCGCTGCACCCGGTGTCGCGCGCCTTGGCCGATGGCGGCGCAACGGCGAATAGCTTCAGACTGACCGAGGTTGCCGAGCATACCGGGCAAGGCCTGCTAGGTGTGCTGGCTGAAACTGAACGAGGCGTCGCCCGCGGCCCCATTCGTTTCGGTTCGGCCCTTTTTTGCGGTGTTGAGGCAACTGTCGAGAATGACAAGTTGCAGGTTTTTCTGGCCGATGCGTCCGGCTGGCTGGCCCGCTTTGAGCTCGACGAAGTGGTACGGCCTGACGCAACTGACGCCGTTCGGCAGCTCCAGTTGGCGGGCTTAGAGGTGCACATGCTTTCGGGCGACCGCAGCGCTGCTGCCCGCCGTGTCGCTGAGCGGCTCGGCATCCAGCACGTACTGGGCGACTGCACACCGCAGAGCAAACTGGCGCATCTGCAAGCTTTGCAAAGCAAGGGGCGCAAGGTGCTGATGGTGGGCGACGGTTTGAATGACGGGCCCGTGTTGGCGCGTGCAGATGTGTCGGTCGCGGTCGGCCAAGCCGTTCCGCTGGCCCAGGCGCAGTCCGACTTCATCATCCCCGGTGGTCAGTTGCTGATGCTGGCCAGCATGCCGGCTCAAGCGCGCCGCACGGTGTCCATCGTTCGACAAAATCTCGTTTGGGCTGCTGCGTACAACGCGGTTTGCGTGCCACTCGCGATCAGCGGTTTTGTACCCGCTTGGTTGGCGGGTCTAGGCATGGCGCTCAGTTCTTTGTTCGTGATGCTGAACGCAGCGCGGCTGTCACGCACACCGCAAGGCAACTGATGGACATTCTTTTTTTGTTGGTGCCGTTTTCTGTTTTGTTAGCCCTTGGGGTGGTCGGCCTGCTGGCTTGGGCGGTCTGGTCGGGCCAATTTGAAGACATTGAAAGTGAAGGCCAACGGATTTTTCAGGATTCAGATGACAAGTCTGACAGACAAGACTGAAGACTTGATCCATATCAATACGCGCGAGGTGGCATCGCGGCAGACTCAAACCTAACTTGAGTCCTAGAAGGTTTTAAATGAGTGCCGTACTTCCAAATGCATCAATTCCCGTTGTTCAGGGTGGCTGGGCAGCGTCCCATGCCACGGTCTACAACGACAAGATAGTTCGCCAGTTTGCCGTGGCGGCTGTGATTTGGGGCGTGGTGAGCATGCTGGTCGGCGTGTTCATTGCTGCCCAAATGGCTTGGCCAGAACTGAACTTTGGTATTTCTTGGTTGTCTTTTGGTCGCTTGCGGCCCTTGCACACCAATGCCGCCATCTTCGCCTTTGGGGGTTGCTCTTTGTTTGCCACCAGTTACTGGGTGGTGCAGCGCACGTGCCAGACCCGCATCATCTCGGACAAGCTGGCAGCGCTCCACTTCTGGGGTTGGCAAGCGGTGATCGTCGCGGCGGCTATTTCCTTGCCGCTGGGCTTCACGCGCGGCAAAGAATACGCTGAACTGGAGTGGCCTATTTCCATTCTGATTGCGATCGCTTGGGTGGCTTACGCTGTTGTTTTCTTTGGCACCATCGGCATTCGCAAGGTGCGCCATATTTATGTGGCCAACTGGTTTTACGGTGCCTTCATCATTGCCGTCGCGCTGCTGCACATTGTCAACGCCGCTGTCGTGCCAGCCGGTTGGATGAAGTCCTACTCGGCCTATGCCGGTGTGCAGGACGCCATGGTTCAGTGGTGGTACGGCCACAACGCCGTTGGTTTTTTCCTCACGGCGGGCTTTCTGGGCATCGTTTATTACTTCATTCCGAAGCAAGCAGAGCGGCCGGTGTATTCCTATCGCCTGTCCATCGTTCACTTTTGGGCGCTGATTTTCACCTACATGTGGGCTGGTCCGCACCATCTGCACTACACCGCTTTGCCAGATTGGACGCAGTCCTTGGGCATGGTCTTCTCCTTGATCTTGCTGGCCCCTAGCTGGGGCGGCATGATCAATGGTGTGATGACGCTGTCGGGTGCTTGGCACAAACTGCGCGAAGACCCGATCATCCGTTTCATGATCGTCGCCTTGTCTTTCTACGGCATCTCCACCTTTGAGGGTCCGATGTTGTCGATCAAGACGGTGAACGCACTGTCGCACTACACCGACTGGAACATTGCCCACGTCCACGGCGGTACCTTGGGTTGGGTTGGTTTTATCTCGATGGGCGCGCTTTACTACTTGGTGCCACGTCTGTTTGGACAAAAGAAGATGCACAGCCTGAAGGCTATTGAAGTGCACTTTTGGGTGGCCACCATCGGCATCGTGCTGTATATCGCCGCGATGTGGATTGCTGGTGTCATGCAGGGTTTGATGTGGCGCGCGATCAACCCCGATGGCTCGCTCACCTACACCTTTGTCGAGAGCGTCAAAGCCACCTTTCCGTTCTATGTCGTGCGTTTTTGCGGTGGTCTGATGTACCTCAGTGGCATGCTCATCATGGCTTGGAATGTCTTCATGACGGCGACGGCAGGCAAGCCCGTTAACGCTACGATCCCGACCGCTTTGGCCCACGCCTGAAAGAAATTTGTCATGTCCTTTTCACATGAAAAAGTAGAGACCAACAATTGGTTGATGATCGTTCTGATCTTGCTCGTCGTCGCCGTCGGTGGGCTGGTTGAAATCGTTCCATTGTTCTTCCAAAAATCCACCACTCAGCCGATCGCCGGTATCGTGCCGGACTCAGCACTCAAAGTGGTCGGTCGCGACATTTATATTCGTGAAGGTTGCTACAACTGCCATTCGCAGATGATCCGTCCGCTGGTCGCTGAAACGCTGCGCTACGGTCATTACTCAGTGGCCGGGGAGTTTGTTTATGACCACCCGTTCCAGTGGGGCAGCAAGCGCACCGGGCCTGACCTGCACCGCGTCGGCGGCAAGTACAGCGATGAGTGGCAGCGCATGCACTTGATCAGCCCGCGCGATCTGGTGCCCGAGTCCATCATGCCGGCCTATCCATGGCTGGAAAAAGAACCGGCCAATGCTGACACCATTCAGCGCCATATGAAAGCGCTGCGCACGGTGGGTGTTCCTTACACAGACGAACAAATTGCTGCGGCGCCCGCCGAACTAAAGGACAAGACCGAACTGGATGCGTTGATCGCATATCTGCAGGGTCTCGGTCTGGCACTTAAATAATCGAAAGACCGACATGGATATCAATGTTTTACGAAGCGTCGTCACAGTCACCGCTTTCGCGGTGTTTGTTGGGATTTTGGTGTGGGCTTGTTTGCCTTCCAAAAAAGCAGACTTTGATGAAGCGGCTCAGTTGCCCTTTCAGTCGGAATAGGAGCGGTTTTCATGAGTGATTTCATCAATGGCTTCTGGCCTTGGTACGTGGCCGGCATCAGTTTGGTGTCGATTCTGGCTTGCGCATTGCTGCTGTGGCTGGCCGGCAAGGCAACTGTCAATCCAAACGCAAATTTGGTTGACGACAACACCACCGGGCATGTGTGGGATGAAGACCTGCGCGAGCTCAACAATCCCTTGCCACGCTGGTGGATGTGGCTGTTCATTTTGACGGTGATTTTTGCCTTGGGTTACTTGGCCATCTTCCCTGGCTTGGGCAGCTACAAAGGGCTGTCTCAATGGACGACTCTGGCAGAGCACAAAGTTGACGTAGAGCGCCTGCGGGCAGATGTGGCGCCGCTGTATGCCGAGTTTTCAGCGCAGTCGGTTGAAGCGCTGTCGCATGATCCACGTGCCTTGGCCATCGGTGAGCGGCAGTTCATGAACACGTGTTCGCAGTGCCATGGCTCAGACGGTCGCGGCAGCAAGTCTTTTCCGAATCTCACCAATGGAAATGCGGCGTGGTTGGGTGAACGCAATGCTGAACACATTGTCCAGACCATCACCAATGGCCGGGTGGGCATGATGCCGCCGATGGGCGCTGCAGTTGGCAGCGAAAGCGACATCACGGATGTTGCGCATTACGTGCTCTCGCTGTCGGGCAGTCCGTATAACGAGGTGAAAGCTTTCAATGGCAAGCAGAAGTTTGTCACCTGCGCGGCCTGTCATGGCCTAGATGGCAAGGGCAATAAGCTGATTGGTGCCCCGAATCTGACCGATGACTACTGGTTGCATGGTTGGGGCGAGGCGGCGATTGTCAGCGCCATCAAATATGGAAAAAACAATGTCATGCCGGCCCAAGCGCCCAAGCTCACCCCTGAGCAGATTCATGTGGTGGCGGCTTATGTGTTGAGTCTTGGTGGTTCGCCCCAGGCTGCCAAATAAGCCCGGCAAGCAAGCTACAACGACAGACATAGCAAGGCCCACATGGGCCTTGCCTATTCAGGAGGTTTTCAGTGCCAGGTTCCCCAGACAGCCAACCCGTCGCACGCAAGGCGGCCAAGGTGATTCCCATATTACCGGCCAAGGTGGCGTCCTCGCATGCTGCTGATGGCAACGCCACGGGCGACGACTCGAATGTGGTGGCTTCGCTCTACCAGGCCGACAAGAAAATCTATGCGCGTAGCGTCTCTGGCCTGTTCAGTCACTGGCGTTGGAGCATGGTCTGGATCACGCAGTTGGTGTTTTACGGCTTGCCTTGGCTGTCCATCCACGATCGGCAGGCGATGCTGTTCGATCTGGCATCGCGACGCTTTTATATTTTCAACTTGGTGCTGTATCCGCAAGACCTGATTTACCTGACCGGCTTGCTCATCATCAGTGCGCTGTCCTTGTTTTTGTTCACGGCGGTTGCGGGCCGATTGTGGTGCGGATACGCCTGTCCGCAAACGGTTTACACCGAAATTTTCATGTGGGTCGAACGCAAGATCGAAGGTGATCGCGCGGCCCGTATGCGTCTCGACAACTCGGCCATGGGCGCCAACAAGCTGGCCCGAAAAGGCGCCAAACACGCGGTCTGGATCGCCATTGGTTTGTGGACGGGCTTCACCTTTGTCGGTTACTTCTCGCCGATTCGGGAGTTGGCGCTGGAGGTCAGCCGCTTGTCGCTCGGGCCGTGGGAATGGTTTTGGATTCTCTTCTACGGATTTGCCACTTATGGCAATGCGGGTTGGATGCGCGAGCAGGTCTGCAAGTACATGTGCCCGTACGCCCGTTTTCAGAGCGCCATGTTTGACCGCGACACCTTGATCGTGACCTACGACGCAGCGCGTGGTGAAGGGCGCGGCGTGCGGCCCCGCAGCGACACCCCGGCCGACTATCAGGCCAAAGGTTTGGGCGACTGTATTGACTGCGGCTTGTGCGTTCAAGTTTGCCCGACGGGCATTGACATTCGCAATGGGCTGCAATACGAGTGCATCAGTTGCTCGGCATGCATCGACGTCTGCGACACCGTCATGGACAAAATGCATTACCCGCGCGGCTTGATCCGTTACAGCACGCCCAACGGCATCCGCCTGAAGTTATCCAGTGCCGCGATGGTTAGGCGCGTGTTGCGCCCGCGTGTGCTGATCTACACCGCCGTGCTCTTGACCATTAGCGTTTCCTTGCTGGGCAGTTTGATCACGCGCGCACCGTTCAAGGTCGACGTGGTGCGTGACCGCGGCTCATTGGCGCGCGTGGTCGGTCAGGGCCAGATTGAAAATGTCTACCGCTTACAACTGATGAACGCGACCGAAGTGCCGCAGCAATATCAGCTGCGTGTGTCGGGTCTCGATGGCGCGCAGATTGTCTCTGAAGCCTCGGTCACCGTTGAGCCCGCCGGTTCGCGTTGGTTTCCCGTCCGGGTACAGACACCGCCAGACGCTGCCGCGCCTGGTTCGCACGCCTTGACCTTCCTGATCAAGGCCGAGGGCGGGCAGGGTGAGCGTGCCGAGAAGTCGGTCTTTTTTGTGCCACGTTAGCGCCTCGCGCGCTCATGAAAGTAAACGACCATGTCTCAATTTAGCAATTTGTCAAGCCAACGACCCCGTGCGCAGGAACGTCCTTGGTGGAAAGAGCCGTATGTCTGGATGGTGATTTCCGGGCCGCTGTCGGCGGTGATTGCTTGCGGCGTCACTGCAGTCTATATTTTGCAAGGCCCCGATGCCGTGGTGCCTGAAGAGCATTACCGTGAAGGCCTTGTGATGTCGAGAGAGGTGAAGACCGCCATGCCGCCCATGCAGCCCGCTGATATGGGGCGCAACCACAGCGCCACGGGAGGCAAGATCTATGAAAAACCTTGAACCTGCACTGCGCCCGGTGCCAGAGTCCTCGCGATTGCGCAATGCGGCCTTGATTTTGTGGCCCTCTTTTTTAGCCGCCTGCTTGCTAGAGGCGTTGGTCTTTGCCGTGGTGGACCCCAGCGAGCTAAATTGGGCGGGACATGCATCGCAGCCGACGCGCCAAGGTGTTTACACCATCGCCTTCTTTTTGTTTTGGTCGATCAGCATGGCTTGCTGTAGTTTGGTGTTGTGGCTGTCAAAGCCAGAACTTCAGGTCAACGAGGAAAGCCTCAGTGACTGATCTGCGAATTGACGATGCGCTTCAGCGCCTCGGCATCGCGGATATTGATTTGCCGCTGTTTGACTTCAACGATGCCATCGTCTGAAAATTTCGAGAAGGTGCGGCTGACGGTTTCGAGCTTCATGCCCAAGTAGCTGCCTATTTCTTCGCGCGTCATGCGCAGAATCAATTCAGTCTTGGAGAATCCGCGGGCTTGTAAACGTTGAACCAAATTAAGCAAAAACGCTGCCAAGCGTTCTTCGGCTCGCATGCTTCCCAGCAGCAGCATGACGCCATGTTCGCGCACAATTTCACGGCTCATGATTTTGTGCACATGGTGTTGCAGCGCATTCACTTCTCGTGAAATTTCTTCAATGCGGTCAAACGGCATGACGCAAACTTCTGCGTCTTCAAGGGCGGTCGCGTCACAGGTGTGCAGGTCGTTGACGATGCCGTCCAAGCCAATGATTTCGCCAGCCATTTGAAAACCCGTGACTTGATCGCGGCCGTCTTCGGTGATGACACTGGTCTTGAAAAACCCAGTGCGGATGGCGTAAAGCGAAGTGAACTTCTCGCCGTTGTGAAACAAAGAGGTCCCTCGTTTGACCTTGCGACGGGTGGCAACGAGCTCGTCGACCCGGCTGAGTTCTTGTGGATTCAGTCCCATGGGCATGCACAGCTCACGCAAATTGCAGTTAGAGCAGGCGACTTTAATGGATTCCTTATTCATTCAAACATTTTCGGTGCTTCTAGCCATTTTTCCTAACAATCATTGTATTTTTCTTCGGCTGAGCTTTCTCGTCGCTCATCAAGCGGATGGGCTGAGTTGCTTGATCCACATCAAGGCATTCAGCGCTTTCAAGGGTCACAGTCAGCGCATTGCTTCAGGGATTTCAAGGATTGTTTCATGAGTGCCGTTTCACCCGATCTACTGCGCCGGTTTGACCTCAGTGGTCCGCGCTACACCTCTTACCCGACCGCCGACAGGTTTGTGGAGGCCTTCACGGCTGAGGATTACGTGCAGGCCATGAAGCTGCGCCGTTCTGCTGCGGCGGGCATGAACATGCCGTTGTCGCTGTATGTGCACATTCCATTTTGCGAGTCACTTTGCTACTACTGCGCCTGCAACAAGATCGTCACCAAGCACCATGAACGCGCTGAAGAGTATTTGCGCTATCTGAGCCTGGAAGTGGATTTACACACGGCGCATTTGGGCACTGGGCAAAACATCAGCCAGCTGCACCTGGGCGGCGGAACGCCGACTTTTTTAACTGACGATGAGCTTCGCAGCCTGATGTCGATGCTGCGCCGCAGTTTTAACTTCGCCCCCGGCGGCGAGTACGCGATTGAGATCGATCCGCGGACTGTCGATGTCAAACGTTTGGCCGTCCTGGCTGAGCTGGGTTTTAACCGCTTGAGTTTTGGCGTGCAGGACTTTGATCCGGTGGTTCAAAAAGCTGTGCATCGGGTGCAGCCTGCCGAGCAGGTCTTTGCGCTGGTGGACGCGGCGCGCCAGATGGGTTTTGAGTCCATCAACATCGACCTGATTTATGGACTGCCGCAGCAAACGCCCGAATCATTTGACCGTACGCTGGCCCAAGTGGCGCTGCTTCGACCTGATCGCGTGGCCTTGTATGCGTACGCGCATTTGCCTGAGCGTTTCAAGCCGCAGCGGCGCATCATCACGGCCGAGTTGCCTACGGGTGCGGCGAAGATTTCAATGCTGTCGCGTTCACTGTCTGCTTTCGAGGAAGCAGGCTATATTTATGTCGGCATGGACCACTTCGCACTGCCGAATGACTCACTGGCGGTGGCCAAGCGGCAGGGCAGGTTGCACCGCAACTTCCAGGGTTACAGCACCCAGCCGGACTGCGATCTGATCGCCTTGGGCGTGTCGGCGATTGGCCGGATCGGAGCGACTTACAGCCAAAACGCCAAAACACTGGATGCTTATTACGACTTGCTGAACCAAGGGCGTTTGCCGGTGGTGCGCGGTTTGGCGCTGACGCGCGACGACTTGCTGCGGCGCGTGGTCATCATGGCTTTGATGTGCCAAGGGCAGCTGCAGTTCGAATCGATTGAACTGGCGTTTCTGATCGACTTCAAAAGCTACTTTGCCAAAGAGTTGGAGGCGCTGGAAGAACTGGTGGGGCAGGGCTTGGTCACGGTGAACGCCAGCGGGATTGAAGTCACGGCGCAGGGCTGGTTCTTTGTGCGTGCTGTCGCCATGGTCTTTGACCGCTACTTGCAGGCTGATCGGAACCGCAGCAAGTTCTCTAAAATCATTTAGATGAAAACCAGTCTGGCCGCTACCGCCTTGCTCATGGGACTCGCCGGCGGGCCCCATTGCGTGGCCATGTGCGGTGCGGCCTGCGCGGCCATGGGGCGCTCGGCTGCGGTCGGCAGCGCCACAAGCGGTACCAATAACCGTGCGCTATGGACATTTCAGCTGGGTCGGCTGGCCGGTTATTCCGCCATGGGCGGTTTGGCGGCGGCTTCGATGCAAGGGCTGGGATGGTTGAGCATTCAGTCGGCGGCCTTGCGTCCGGTCTGGACGCTACTGCACGTGGCGGCGGCTGGGTTGGGTTTGATGTTGCTGTGGCAGGCACGCCAGCCGGTTTGGTTGGACATTGGCGCTCGCAGAGTCTGGAGCCGCATTCGGACGGCGACTCAAAGGACGGGCACAACGGGCACAACGGGCAAGGCGGGCAACGTTGCAAGTGCCGCTGCGCCACTGGTGCTTGGCGCGGCTTGGTCGCTGCTGCCTTGTGGTTTGCTTTATTCGGCCTTGCTGGTGGCGGCGCTCAGCCCGAGCCCGGTCGATGGTGCGGGCGTCATGGCGCTGTTTGCCTTGGGCAGCGGTGTTAGTTTGATGGCTGGCCCGTGGTTATGGCTGCGGCTGCGAGGGCCTGGTTCTGGTGCCTGGGCGATCCGCTTGGCCGGCGCTGCCTTGCTGGCCAGTTCGGTCTGGGCTTTGTGGATGGGTCTGGTGCATGACACCGCACCTTGGTGCGTGACGCCCTGAGCCTTGGGTGAGGTTGAATTCAAGGCGCGATCTGTGCTTTGTCAGTGAGTGTGAAGCGGATTCGTTAGCTCTTACAATCCGGTTTTCGCTGACTGGCCACGCGCGGCCGGGCACTTGCTGCAACCTGCTTCACGGACTCAAGAAATCATGAACAAGTACCTGTGGTCTTTGGCCTTGTCGGCACTGGCTTTGACGGCCTGCGGCAAGAAAGACGATACGGCGGCAAGCGTCGCAACAGCCACGGGCGCAGAAGAAAAAGTTCTGAACATCTACAACTGGCCCGACTACATCGCCCAGGACATGGTGGCCAACTTCACGCAGGAAACTGGCATCAAGGTCAACTACCAGACCTTTGAAAACAACGAAGCCCTGCACGCCAAACTGGTGGCTGGCAACACCGGCTATGACATCGTGGTGCCCGGCGCGGTGTTCGCCAAGCCGCAAATCGAGGGTGGCTTGCTGCTCAAACTCGACAAAGCCAAGCTGCCGAATGAAGCCAATCTGGACCCCGCCATCATGGCCAAGTTGGCGGCGATTGACCCGGGCCACCAGTATCTGGTGCCGTGGGCCTGGAGCTTCACCACAGTTGGCATCAACAAAGGCAAAGTCGCTGCCGCGCTGGGCGGTACAAGCATGCCCGCCAACGCCTGGGAGCTGGTCTTCAATCCCACTTACGCCGACAAGCTGAAGTCTTGCGGCATCGCCTTTCTGGATTCGCCGACGGAAGTGATACCGCCGGCCCTGCATTACTTGGGCAAAAACGCTTATTCCAACGAACCCGCTGACCATCAGGCCGCAGCTGCCATGTTGGCCAAAGTGCGGCCAGACATCCGCATGTTCAGCAGCACCATGATTGACGATCTGGCCACTGGCAGGGCCTGCGTGGCACTGGCTTGGGCGGGTGACATCAACATCGCCGGACAACGCGCGATCGACAACAAGAACGGCCATGACATTCAAGCGTTGCTGCCGAGCACCGGTGGGTTGATCTTTTTTGACACGCTGGCAATCCCCAAAGATGCCAAGCATCCGAACAACGCGCATGCTTTCATCAACTATTTTTTGCGTCCTGAGGTTTCGGCATCGCTGACCAATGAGCTGCGTTACGCCACCGCCAACAAGGCCAGCCTGCCGAATGTGAAGCCAGAGATCGCACAAGACACAGCGGTCTTCCCGGACGCTGTCAATCTGCAGAAAATGGTCTCGCCGGCCAGCTTCAGCAACGAAGCCCGAGCCTCTATGGCCAACGCGTTCACGGCCTTCAAAAGAGGGCAGTGATGTCGACGAATCCGCCTGCTGCGCACACCCTTGGTTTTTTGAAAGCTGACGACCTTGTCAAACGGTTTGACGATGTGGCCGCTGTCGATGAGGTTTCCTTGTCGGTCAACAAGGGCGAAATCTTTGCCCTGCTGGGCAGTTCCGGCTGTGGCAAGTCGACCCTGCTGCGGATGCTGGCCGGCTTTGAAACCCCGACGTCCGGGTCGGTGACGCTGAATGGCGTTGAGATCTCATCGTTGGCGCCTTATGAGCGGCCGATCAACATGATGTTTCAGTCTTATGCGCTGTTTCCGCACCTCAGCGTTTGGGACAACATCGCCTTTGGGCTGAAGCGTGAGGGCCTGCCTAAAGCTGAGATCACTGAGCGGGTCGAGGAGATGCTGCGCTTGGTGCAGCTCACGGCCTTTGCCAAACGCAAGCCGCACCAGCTGTCGGGTGGTCAGCAGCAGCGTGTCGCGTTGGCGCGCAGTTTGGCCAAACGGCCGCAGTTGTTGTTGCTGGACGAGCCTTTGGGCGCCCTCGATAAAAAGTTGCGCGAGCAAACCCAGTTCGAGCTGGTCAACATCATTGAGTCGGTCGGGGTGACCTGCGTGATGGTCACGCACGACCAAGAAGAAGCCATGTCAATGGCTTCGCGCATTGCGGTGATGAGTGAAGGGCGCGTGTTGCAGGTGGGCACGCCGCGCGAGATTTACGAGCACCCGAATTGCCGCTTTGTCGCCGACTTCATTGGCCAGGCCAATTTGTTTGACGGTGTGCTGAGTCTGGACGAGCCGGATCGTTGTGAGATCACCACGCCTGAGGGCGTGATCCATGTCGGCCACGGCATCACAGGTGCGCCGGGCATGGCGCTGTCGGTTGCGGTGCGGCCCGAGAAAATCAACATCGCCAAAGACCGGCCTGATGTATTGCACAACTTGTTCACGGGCACAGTCCGAGAGATCGCTTACTTCGGCAGCTACAGCACTTTCATTGTTGAGTTGCCTGCCGGCAAAACAGTGAAGATCGCCGAGGGCAATACGGCGCGGCAAGATATCAGCGGCATCACTTGGAATGATTCGGTGTTTTTCTGGTGGAGCGATTCCGCCGCCGTGACTCTGAGCTCATAAAGCCGTGGCCATGAAGGATTTGTTGGCGTTTAAGTGGTGGCCCGGGCGTGGCTTTGTCATCAGCGTGCCGTTTCTGTGGTTGCTGGTTTTTTTCGTCTTGCCGTGTCTGATTTTGCTGCGTATCAGCATCACCGACATGGGCAGCGGCGTCGACCCGTTTGCGTCCTTGATCGCTTCCGCCAACGGTGTGTGGCGCTTCGTCTTGAAGTACGACAACTACGTCGCCATTTTTTGGGATGCCAAGGCCGGTTTTGGCCAGACCATTTACATGGCTGCGTACGCGACTTCGCTGAAGTACGCCTTCTTGACCACCTTGTTGTGTCTGCTGATCGGTTATCCGTTTGCGTACTTCATTGCGCGCGCCAAGCCGAGCATTCGGCCAGCGCTGCTGATGTTGGTGATGCTGCCGTTCTGGACGTCTTTCTTGCTGCGCGTCTACGCCTGGAAAGGCATCCTTGCAGACCAAGGCGTGATCAATAACGCGCTGATGGCGCTGGGCTTGATCAACGCGCCCATTCAGATGCTTTACACCGACATCTCGATGCTGGTCGGCATGACCTATGTGTACCTGCCTTTCATGGTGCTGCCGCTGTACGCGACGCTGGTGAAAATGGACCTCAGCTTGTTGGAGGCCGCGCATGATCTGGGCGCCAGTCCGTGGCAAGCGTTCTGGCTCATCACCGTGCCACTGAGCAAGGCGGGCATTGTTTCGGGGGCGATGCTGGTCTTCATTCCGTGCATCGGAGAATTCGTCATCCCGTCTCTGCTGGGCGGCGCTGAAAACATCACCATCGGTCGGGTGGTGTGGGATGAAATGTTCAGCAGCAACAACTGGCCACGCGCTTCGGCCTTGGCCGTCGTCATGATCTTTCTGATTCTCTTGCCGTTGGCGCTTTACTACCACTACAGTGCTGAGCCGAATGCGCAACCAAGCGTGAAAGGTGGGGCCTGAGATGCACTCGATCAGCCGTTTTCTTCAGGCGCGCTTGGGCCGATTCTGGCTGGTTGCGGTTTATCTTTTTTTGTACGCGCCGCTGGTATTTTTGGTTGTTTTTTCTTTCAACAGCACGCGTCAAGACGGCGTCTTCACCGGCTTTTCGTGGCGGTGGTACAGCGCACTTTGGGCTGATACGCGTTTGGTCGAGGGCTTTTTGTTGTCACTCAAGGTGGCGCTGCTGACTGCCACACTGTCAGCCATTTTGGGCGCGCTGGCCGCTTTTGTGCTGGTGCGCTACAAGCGCTTTCTTGGTCGGCCGATCTTCGTTGGTCTGGTCAATGCACCTCTGGTCATGCCGGAAGTGATCATCGGTTTGTCGCTGCTGCTGTTGATGGTCGCGGTGCAGCGCACTGTGGGCTGGCCAGACCGCGGCATGGCCACGATTGTGCTCGGCCACACCTTGCTGGGCATGGCTTATGCAGCGGTGGTGATTCAGTCACGGCTGCGTGAAGTGGATCGCTCGATCGAAGAGGCTGCGATGGACCTGGGGTGCCGGCCATTTCAGGTGTTTTTTCTAGTCACGCTACCGAGCATTGCACCCGCTATGGTCGCGGCCTGGCTGCTGACCTTTACCCTGTCTTTCGACGATGTGGTGATTTCTGAATTCTTGTCTGGTCCCGGCGTGACGACCTTGCCGCAGGTCATTTTTGGTTATGCACGCCGCGGTATCAATCCATCGATTTATGCCGCCGCCACCTTGCTGATTTCTGTGGTCAGCCTTGGCATCATCGCCTACAGCGTGATCGTGGCGAGGCAGCAGCGCCAGCGTTTGCGTGAGATCAATGCCGCTGTGCGCGTTGCGCGGTTAACTCGCTCGTCTTAGGTGCTCAATTGGGGTGTTTGGCTTCGCCACTCGCCTCACGTTGTCGTCGACAACCAGTCCGTGACAGTGTTTGATGAGCATCATTTTCACTAAGTCAAAGACATTTTCACAATACGATAATTGTGAATGTTGCACTGCATCATATTTTCTCGATATGAGAAATCATTTTTTGTATCGTGATATGAAGATCGTATGTAATTGATTTAATTGAATAAAATTTATATCTTATATAAGACATAAGAGCGTGCACTGGTCTTCTAGAAGACTTAAAGTGAAGTCACCAACGAAGAGGGTGCCGAAGAGGGTGCCATTTCAGCCTCCTGCTTCGTTCCTCGGTTTTTTTTAACTTCAGGAGTGATCACATGCCACAGCACCTCACCGAACAACTCAGCCGCGAACAGCAAATTGCGGTCCTTGAAAAAGATTGGGCGACCAATCCCCGTTGGAAAGGCATCAAGCGCGGTTACAGCGCCGCTGACGTGGTCCGCTTGCGCGGCTCTTTCCCGATTGAGCACACGCTGGCCCGTCGCGGCGCTGAAAAGCTTTGGAATCTGCTGCACACCGAAGCCTATGTCAACACGCTGGGCGCGCTGACGGGTGGCCAAGCCATGCAACAGGTCAAAGCCGGTGTGAAGGCGATTTACTTGTCGGGTTGGCAGGTCGCTGCTGACAACAATACCTATTCTTCGATGTACCCCGACCAGTCGTTGTACCCGGTGGACTCGGTGCCGAAAGTGGTCGAGACCATCAACAACACCTTCCGCCGTGCGGACGAAATCCAGCACGCCAAAGGCATTGATGCTGGCGACAAGGATTACATCGACTATTTCGCGCCTATCGTGGCCGATGCTGAAGCCGGTTTCGGCGGCGTGTTGAATGCCTTCGAGCTGATGAAGTCCATGATCAAGGCCGGCGCAGGTGCGGTGCACTGGGAAGACCAACTGGCCTCCGTCAAGAAGTGTGGCCACATGGGCGGCAAGGTGTTGTTGCCAACCCGCGAAGCCTGCCAGAAGTTGATCGCAGCCCGCATGGCCGCCGACGTCTGCGGCGTGCCGACGCTGGTGATTGCCCGTACGGATGCTGAAGCTGCCGACTTGTTGACCTCTGACTACGACGAGATCGACAAGCCTTTCTTGACGGGTGAGCGCACCTCTGAAGGTTTTTACAAAACCCGCAAGGGCATGGACCAAGCCGTCGCCCGTGCCGTAGCCTACGCCCATTACGCCGATTTGGTCTGGTGCGAAACCGGGACGCCTGACTTGGCATTTGCCAAGAAGTTTGCTGACGCTGTGCACAAGGTGCACCCCGGCAAGATGTTGGCTTACAACTGCTCGCCGTCATTCAACTGGAAGAAAAACCTGGACGATGCGACCATCGCCAAGTTCCAGCGCGAGCTCGGTGCCATGGGTTACAAGTACCAGTTCATCACGCTCGCCGGCATCCACTCCATGTGGTACAACATGTACGACTTGTCGCAAGACTACGTCAAGCGCGGGATGACGGCGTACATCGAGAAGGTGCAAGAGCCAGAATTTGCAGCCCGCGACCGTGGCTACACCTTTGTCTCGCACCAGCAAGAAGTGGGCACCGGTTACTTCGATGAAGTCACCACCGCCATTCAAGGCGGCAAGTCCAGCGTGACGGCTCTCACCGGTTCAACCGAAGAAGAGCAGTTCCACTGAAGTTGAACACAGCAGGGGCGGCGTAAAATCACGCCATTCCGGCTTATCCAGTCAAAGCGCGGCTCGTCCGCGCTTTTTCTTTTCCCCTATTATCAAAATCATGATTCAAGTCACGCTTCCCGACGCTTCTATCCGCGAATTCCCGCAACCCGTCACTGTTGCTGAAGTCGCTGCCTCCATCGGCGCCGGCTTGGCCAAAGCGGCGTTGGGCGGCAAGGTCAACGGCAAGTTGGTCGACACCAGCTATTTGATGGAGGCGAACTGCGCGCTCGCCATCATCACGGCCAAAGATGCTGAAGGGCTGGAGCTGATTCGTCACTCGGCGGCGCACTTGTTGGCCTATGCCGTGAAGGAGCTTTTCCCGGATGCTCAGGTAACGATTGGCCCGGTTATCGAGAACGGGTTTTTCTACGACTTCTCTTACAAACGGCCGTTCACGCCCGAAGACTTGGAAGTCATCGAAAAGCGCATGACGCAGCTCGCGGCCAAAGACGAAGCCGTGACCCGCCGAGTGCTGCCGCGCGACGAAGCCGTGGCGCATTTCAAATCCATCGGTGAGCATTACAAGGCGGAGATCATCGCCAGCATCCCTGCCAACGAAGATGTCTCGCTGTACCGCGAAGGCGCTTTTGAAGATCTGTGCCGCGGCCCGCACGTACCCAGCACCGGCAAGCTGAAGTTCTTCAAGCTCATGAAACTGGCTGGTGCTTACTGGCGCGGTGACCACCGCAATGAAATGCTGCAGCGTATTTACGGCACGGCCTGGGCCAGTAAAGACGATTTGCAGCAGTACTTGACGCAACTCGAAGAAGCCGAAAAACGCGACCACCGCAAGCTGGGCAAAGAGCTCGACTTGTTTCACATCGACGACCATGCGCCCGGCTTGGTTTTCTGGCACCCGAAAGGCTGGACGGTCTGGCAGGGCGTTGAGCAGTACATGCGCAAGGTCTACCAAGACAATGGTTACCTA
>CANFWI010000020.1 GCA_947450675.1 Comamonadaceae bacterium
CATGCAGAGTCATCACCGACTGAGCTTGACCGGTGAGTCACTTCGCAAACTCAAACCAAGCCAAAAGAAGGAGGAAATGAGCAGCTAAAAACACCCCAGCCCTAAAATCAAAGCGCGCAACACCTTGACCGGTCACGATCACCGGAATCCCCGGTCACGTTCGCCGGAATACGCAGTTAGCAACTCACTGCCGCCATTTGTGATCGTGGTTGTGCGCTGGGGAACACTTTTTTTCACGGGTTTTGCTGGACCGAGCTTTAAATCTATCTGTGCCAGTTGAGACTTCAATCGGACACGTTTCTTTATATCCTGGATGTGGAAGGGCGCATGGATGATGAGATGACCGTCAGGACTCTTTACTGTTTGCGATGGCGGTTGCCGCATCGCGATGGTATGCAACTGTTGTTCAATCTCCTGACGTCGATCGATGAGTGATTTGACAGATTTCATAGTGCCTCCTGATAAAGGCCCCATTTGACTTCTTGCCGTTAGGCAGATGGACTGCCCCAACGGCAAAACCATGGCCTATCCGCTGAGCCTGCGTCACATTGAAGAGATGATGCGGGAGCGCGGTGTTTTCGATGACCACGCCACTGTGCATCGCTGGGCAATCAACGTGGTGCCGGTGCTGGCCGCTTAGCCGGAGGGGCGGCTTGCTCAAGCCCTTGCAGACTGGTCTCCGGGTCACGCGGATTACCTAGACTCTGCGTTGGCGCAATGGATGGTGAAGAAGCAGCTCGGTGCGATTCCTATCGTGGTGCGCAAGAACCTAAAGTTCGATCAGACGGTGCCGTTGGCGCTGGCTCGCAAAGGTGCGAAGACCTACTGAGACCGCATCTGAATAGGTCCTCAGCTCGACTTTTTCACCCCAAAATGGATCATCTGTTCCATGACTGCCTCTATTTACTTGCTGCCGCAAAAGCGGTGGCGGCAATCCGGACCATGCTCGGATGCAGAGTTCCGAGTTTTGGGATTTGGCCGTATGGCGCATGCGGTGGGACCGAGAAGTAGGCGTCGTTGAACGGGAGCTCAAGAACGTTTCTCAGGTCGAATTTGGTGTCGTAGCTCAAACCGGCGCTGGTATATGCACTAGGTTGCTCGCTCTTTGCGATTCTGAATTCCCCGCTGTAGAGACGGTCCGTCTTTTGGCTGGTCCCATACGCCACGCTCACGAAAACCATGCCTTCGTCGTCTTCCTTGGTCGAAACAATGAGGCCGGGGCGTGGCTTTGGTTTGGGGTGAATGTTGTCAGGGAAATGGCACCAGACGATTTCGCCAGCCGTGGGTTCCGGCCACCAGCGCATCAGGCGTTTTCCAATTCAAACAGACTGCTGCGGACAGTGCCGCTTTTGGCCTTGGGGGCTGATTTTTTAACTTGATTGAGTTGGGCTTTGGTCAAAGCTCCCTCATCTGCCTCGTATTGAGGCAGGAACTTGGTTGCCAGCTCATGCAGCGCCAGGTGAATCACTTGCGTTTCGTCAACACCCAATACATCAGCCAGACGTTTGGTCGTTGTGCGGGTCACGCCAGTTGCGCTGTCTTGCGGGCGATAACGGAAGGCGATTTGGGCTGCAGCAGCTTTCATTTCTGGCTCCTTTGAAATTAGATATCTTAAAGATATCAAAAGAGCGGGGTGTTGTCAACAAGGCGGGGGTCCGCCCGGCAAGCAGGGCTGAATGGAAAATTGAAGTCTGTGGTCGCTGTTTCAATAGTGTTTTACGGATTTGAACCGCCGTCCGCAAATCGATAGAGTTGGGTGCATTGAAATGGCTGTTCCCAGTGTGAATTGGCGTAAGAATTGGGGATAGCTAGCGGTGGCTAGTCAGGACCGGGGATCGCTATTCCCAGTTCGTTTGCCCTCTGGAAGCACCCCACCACCATACCGCATGACAAAGGCCGCTAACGACATACAGTTAGCGGCCTTTTTCATTGGTAAATCAACGACTTACGTTGCAGTGGTGTACAAGGACAGACATTGACTGCTAGACCGGCATGGGGGTATAAATGGGGGGAGAAGTTAAGAAAACAGGGGGGGGTTAGGGTCTGTACCCCCTTTCCCGCTGGCGTACCCCCCATATTTGCGAAGGTTATCCCCCCATGTTGACTGATGCCGAATGCCGCAATGCAGTTTGCCCACCCGACAAGAAGCAGGCGCGTTTTGCCGATTCCGGTGGCATGTACCTACAGGTCAGCCCTGCAGGCTCAAAGCGCTGGTTTCTGAAATACCGCATTGCAGGGGTTGAAAAGCAAATGGCGTTGGGTAGCTATCCGGATGTTGGCCTAACGGCGGCACGCAAAGCCCGTGATGCAGCTAAGCTGCAAAAGTCTCAAGGTGCTGATCCGCTGCAGGCGCGCAAGCTGGCAAAGCTGAAAGGGACGCGCACCGGAGGCGACACGTTCAAATCCGTAGCCTTGGAGTGGTACGGTAAACAGTCCCCCCAATGGAGCGAAAGCCATGCAGAGCGTTCATTGCGTCAATTAGAGCGCGACCTGTTCCCTTGGATTGGCGAGCGGGGGATGACTGAGATTCACGGCATGGAGCTTTTAGCAGCGTTGCAAAAAATTGAAGAACGTGGCGCGATTGAAACAGCCGACAGAGTACTGATGCTGGCACGGCAAGTTTGGGACTACTGGCTACCTACTGCCGATGTGGAGCAGAGAAATATCACCGAAGGGTTGAAAGGACGGCTCATGCCATATCGTGGTAAGTCATTCGCCGCCATTCTCGATCCGGTGCGCATGGGTGATTTGATGCGGGCTATCAAGGGCTACAAGGGCGGGCCTATTGTGAGAACTGCTTTGCAGTTGACACCGTACCTTTACCAACGACCTGGCAACCTACGCATGATGGAGTGGGTTGAGCTGGATTTAGACGGGGCAATTTGGACGATCCCCAGCATGAAAATGAAGCGCACCAAGTTGGAAAAAGAGCAGGGCGAAGCCCACACTGTGCCGTTGCCTACGCAGGCAGTGGCCTTACTTCGCGGCATCCAGCCTCTGACGGGGGGCGGACGTTATGTGTTCCGCGGTGAGCGTAGTCACGACAGGCCTGTTTCTGACAACTCCGTACGCAGTGCACTTTATGCGTTGGGTTTCGGCAAGGAGCAGAGTTGGCACGGTTTTCGGGCAAGCGCACGCACCATGCTCGTAGACGAGTTAGATCTTGACTTCAATGTCATCGAAGCCAACTTGGCCCACGCGGTGAAAGATGCCAACGGTCGCAGCTACAACCGGACGCAGTATGTGAAGCAACGGTTCACCATGATCCAGCAATGGGCTGACTACTTGGACAAGCTGGCTGCTGGCGGCGATGTGCTCCAGTTGAAGTTGGCGTAAAACAGTTTTAATCACGTTTCGCTATCGGTTTTCCTCTGGCAAAAATCTTGGGCTGGAAGCGGAATGATCGCTGAGGTGAAAAACTACAAATTCTTTAAATTTTAATCAACAAAAAAACAACATAAATCAATTATTTAATGATTATTTATAGGAATTAGTTAAATAAATTGAAAATAACGGATACCCGTTTGCTTTGAAAATGTCAAAAATGAAAAATACCCCTATTGGCAAAACGTGCCAAGGTCATACAGGGGGGGTAAATGTCAATTTTCAGAATGCCGGATGTCAAGGTAGCAACCGGACACCGTTCCCATGCAAGCATTTACAACGCCATCAAGGCGGGGCTATTTACAAAGCCGGTGCAAATTGGTCAACGCTCTGTTGGCTGGCCAGATACAGAGGTTTTCGCCATCAATGCTGCGCGCATTGCAGGCCAGACAGAGACTGAAATTCGAGAACTGGTGATGCGCCTGCACGCCAAGCGCACCGAACTAACCAAAGCATCAGAGCTGGTCATGACTTACACCAGCACCATGCAAAAGGCAGCTGACGCTCCCGACGTCAACGGCCTGCCCAAAGAAACCATCGGTAATGCTTGTCCCAACACCGCTGCTATCAAACAAACCCCCAAGGGCAAAGCCATTGCAGCTGAAATATCCCGTTTGGCACAAGCAGGCCACGCCGTACACAAGGGCAGCGCGCGCGACTTTACCGCCTGCAAGTACGGCATGTTCAAGTACTGCGAAGACTTCGTAGCGCTACAAGCCTTTGCCCGCAAAGTGGGAGCGTCGAAATGAGCGGTGCAATTGACCAATTCCGCTTAGCCATCAATAACGCCGGTTTGGCAGCGCCGGATGACATCATCGACGACGGCCAGATTCACCGATTCAGCACGAACGGCAAGGCCCGTGATGACTCCGGCTGGTACGTCCTGCATACCGATGGCATTGCAGCTGGCGCATTCGGCTGCTGGCGCGAAGGTCTGCAATCTAACTGGTGCGCTAAGTCGGAAGCCGCGATGAGTACGGCGGAGGGTGAAGCCCATCGGGCGCGCATGATAGCCATGAAAGCCCAGCGCGAAGCCGAAGCAGTGCAACGCCATCAATCAGCTGCGACTGATGCCGCTCAGCGACTGGCCAATGCGACACCTTGCACTCAGCACGCATACACAACAGCCAAGGGCGTGCAATGTCATGGCTTGCGTGTTGACGCGGCAGGCACGTTGCTCGTGCCCATGGTCGACACCGCGGGCAAGACGCACAGCTTGCAATCAATCACGCAAGAAGGCGACAAGCGATTTCTGCCCGGCGGGCGCGTGAAGGGCTGTTATTACCCGATTGGCAAACCAGCTGGCCTTCTAATCGTGTGCGAAGGGTATGCAACCGGCGCAAGCATCCATGAAAGCACTGGCCATGCTACCGCAGTGGCTTTTAACGCAGGCAATCTGGAAGCGGTGGCAGTGGCGCTGCACATCAAGTACCCAACGCTAAAAATCATTATCGCCGCTGATGACGATCACCTAACCACTGAGAACCCCGGCATGACGAAAGCCAAGGCCGCTGCTCTTGCTGTAGAAGGGCTGCTGGCGATTCCTAAATTTGGAGCCAATAGGCGAGACAAGGCGACTGACTTCAACGACCTGCATCAATTGGTCGGAGCTGGCGCGGTGAAGGCGTGCATTGATGCGGCGACGGCAGCGTTGGACGACTGGCCAGAGCTTCAATCTTTAATTGTGCAGATAGCGCCGAACCAATATCCACTGGATGCGTTGCCCGACATCGTGCGCTACGCAGTGCTAGAAGTTTCCAGTTTTGTCAAAGCGCCGATTCCATTGATCGCGTCTTCTGCGCTGGCCGCGTTGTCACTGGCCATACAGGCTCACACCGACGTAGAGCGCGCCGATAAGTTGCACGGGCCTTGCAGTTTATTTCTATTATCAATTGCAGACAGCGGCGAAAGAAAATCAACTTGTGACGGCTTATTTATGGATGCCATTCGGGTCTATCAAGCGATGGAACAAGAGGCGGCGAAGTCCCTTATCAAAGCCTACAAGTCAGAGCACGACGCATGGGAGGCTCAGCGCGGTGGCTTGAAAGAAAAGATCAAAGGATTGTCCAAAGAAGGTAAACCCACCACCGTGCAAGTCAAGCAACTGCACGATTTGGACGCGATCGAGCCAACAGCGCCGAGAGTGCCGCGTCTGATCTACGGTGACGCCACACCAGAGGCTTTAACTTTCGCACTGGCAAAGCAGTGGCCATCCGGCGGCGTGATCAGTAGCGAGGCGGGTAGCGTTTTTGGCGGGCACGGCATGAGCGGTGACTCTGTGATGCGCAACTTGGCAGTATTGAATCAGCTGTGGGACGGCGCAACCCTAAGCACCGAGCGCAGATCATCGGAGAGCTTCACAGTGCGAGGAGCACGCTTGACGATGGCCTTGCAGGTGCAGGAAGCAACCATTCGTGCATTCTTTGACAGCACCAAAGGACTGGCACGTGGCACCGGCTTTTTGGCGCGGTTTCTGGTGTCATGGCCAGAGTCGACACAGGGTACACGCCACTATACCGACGCTCCGGCCAACTGGCCTGCGTTGGCAAGCTTCAACAACAAGTTGACAGCGATATTGAACAGGCGCGTACCGATAGATGCTGATGGCGGTTTGTCCCCAGCTATGCTGACTCTTGCGCCTGAAGCCAAGGCGGCATGGGTGACATTTCACAATGCCATTGAGGCAGAGCTGTCTACTGGACACGAGCTACACGACGTGCGAGACGTGGCTAGCAAAACGGCAGACAACGCAGCAAGACTTGCCGCACTGTTTCACACCTTCAGCGGCAACATCGGGCCGATCGACTTTGAGGCGATGGAGTCAGCAACGCGGGTGACGTACTGGCATCTGACAGAAGCTAAGCGTTTTTTGGGTGAACTGGCCATGCCTTCTGAACTGGTGAACCCAGCACGGCTCGATAATTGGTTGCTCGACTATTGCAAGCGCGAGCGCACCGACAAAGTGGCTACACGGGAAATACAGCAATTCGGGCCAAATGGTTTACGTAACAAAGCAAAACTTACTGAAGCGATCAAAGAGCTAGCGGATCTTGGAAGGGTGCGCGTCATGAACGACGGAAAGAAACGGCTCATTCAAATTAACCCTGCGTTGCTGGCGGCTTGTTCATGAGTCTGGCTGACCTTCTCAAAAAAGGCAGTTTGAGGGAGCTTGCTAGTGCTACATCTGCTACTTTTGCTACTCGCGATCCATTTAGTGGTTCAGCAATAGCAACTGTAGCGACAGTAGCAATAGCAATAGCTCCAGACACTACAGTCATCGACCCGGATCGCTGGTGCTGGCCACACAGTAGCGCCATGAACGGCGCAGAGATTGACACCTTCATGTTGCGGGAAGCGGGGTTCAAAGCCAAAGGTGTCGCTGATGCCGAAGCACTCGCAGATACGCTGGTGATCCGTGATCGCGAGTTAGATGACAGATGGTTTTGACTGCCGGCCAAAAGCTCGCGATCAATTTTTCCGATTCCAAAAGGCAACTCATGAAGGTAGCCTTCTAAATTTTTAAACGACTACGGTAAGGCTCATGGCCATTGAGTTGATTGAATAGGAAAGTCGTGGCAGGCAGTCGCCCATTTGCTGAAGAAATGCGTCATACAACGTCGATTGCTGACTGACTTATCCGGAAGTTGTTGATGAGTTCTATTTCTCCGAACTTCAAGTAACAAGTCATCTTACCGCGTACAGCCAAACAGTCCCGATGAACTTGGCCCCTTGCTGTACCGCATATGGGGTGGAAATTTTTGGTTACGTTGAGGGGGATTTGGTAAGAGTTCCAATTGGTCTTTTTTTAAAAGAAGAAATAAAGTTATGTACCCACCGAGTTTAAATATGTTGTAAATAAATTTATCTCATTCGGCAATGGATATATAATTAATTAAATAAATAATATTTACTCGTGGTTAATTTTTATTAAATTTCGAAATTCATGATCATGAATAATATTAATATTTTGTCCTTTTAATTTATAATCTTCGGCGCGTTTTCGATTAGCACTTTGTTCAACTCCATTGAATTTAGATGAATCTCTATCGCCTTGCACAAGAATTGTTGTCCTCTTAGTGACGCCTTTGTCTACATCGCATCCAACTGCTGCCGCCAAAGCTGCATTGATATGCTTTTCATCGTCTGGATAATCAGTGAAGACAATAACTTCACCAGTTAAATGGCCTGCAGGATTCCCAAATCTTTTAAGAGAAATTCCATTTAGTACAGATTTGTAGTGGCTTTTATTTCCTTTACTTTTTTCTGAACTCATATCCTCTGTACTCCTTGGCTTTTTATTATTTTTAATCCATGATTCAAGGTTAATTTTTGATTCATTAATTGCAGTAAGTAATATGAATCCAGCGGCTTTTGCATCTTCGAGGGCATCATGAGCTTTGTATTCATATCCAAACCTACTGCACAAATCTGAAAGATTAGAGCCTTTAATCTCTGTATCTTTCCAAGTTTTTTTTGCAACTTCTTCTGTGTTTAGCCATGTAGTTGATATTTGCTTCAATCCGTAAAGTTTAAATGAATTGAATAAGACGCTGTAATCGAAAAATGTGTGGCAGACGGCAACTTCACTTTCTAATAGATGACGGATATGCTCTGCCACTTCTGGTATTTTTGGCATACCATATACCAATTCCTTGTTTATTCCGTGAATAGCAATTTGTTTGCGACCGAAGTCAGTTTCCGGATCAATTAATGAAGACCACTCTTCAACAACCTTGCCATTAACAAATTTGGCAATTCCAATCTGACAAATTGATCTTTTACTGTTCGCTGTTTCTACATCTATGGTTACAAAGCTATTCATTTAATACCCCTTGTAAATTTAAAAAGCATATTTTTTATAGCAGCTCGTAAAAATTACTATCTTTTTTTCGCGATTGCACGTAACGGCTATGTCTCGATCAACATCAATATCTAAATTTTCACCACGTAATCCTTGCCACATGGCCAAGTAGTTAAATACCCCATATTTAATCTTGCGCTGAGTATTTTTATTAAGTTTTTTGATAACCTTTGGAGGATTAAATCCACCTTTCCAAGGAAGCATTACTAGTTCATTGTTAATGGCTTTTAATGCAATCTCTTGATTTTCAGTGCTTAGTTCGCGGCCACGTTCCCAGCTTGTTATTAGCCCCAGTCCGACAGTCCCCCAGCAGTCATTCCAGTTGGGATTAGAACGAAGTGGTTCTGTAATTGATCTATATACTATCAACTGTCCTTGCCTTTCACTTCGCTCGCATGCGCCAAATTAAATTTGTCTAAAAGATTTATAATTTATATTACTTTTAAATTTATATTAGGCAAGTAGGATGAAATCTCTTGCTGATGTGAGTTATTAAAAGTTTTGATTGGCAGTTGAATTCCTCATCCATACATCTAATTTGTTGGCCGTTTCGTTGCTTGCATTTCTATCTTTTCGAATAACTCATCTATGTGGCGGCTACGTATGGGTTGTTATCGATGTTGGGGGGGCATGAAAAGTCCACGCCCGAGCTTAGGAAACCGATCGGTTATGAGCGTGCGCACAAAGTCGAAATTTGAACGGGGTATTTAGTAACTTTGGAGATAAAAATGACGGCTGGAAGAAAACCAAAACCGACAGCCCTTAGATTGCTTACGGGAAACCTCGGCGGGCGAAAGCTCAATGCCAATGAAGCCAAGCTAGACCTCGCGCAGCCAACGCCGCCCGACTTCCTCAACGACCACGCCAAGGTCGAATGGGGCCGTATCGTCGGCACGTTGTTTCGCGCTGGATTGATGACGGAGTTGGACAGAAGTGTCCTCGCCGCCTATTGCCAATCCTATGGTCGATGGGTGCAAGCTGAGCGCGCCCTTGCGCGAACGGCCGACGCACAAGCTGACGCAGACCAAGCGCTGACTATCGTGACCCACAACGGAACGGCGATGCAAAACCCACTGATCGGAATTGCCAACAAAGCAAAAGCCGACATGGTGCGCTTTGCGCTGGAGTTCGGAATGACCCCGTCGGCACGCTCAAGAGTGAGCGCGAGTCCACATGAAATGGTCGACGACCTCACAAGAGAATTCTTTGGAAAGCCCCAAGTGCTGAACTTATATGGCGAGTGATTTCTGGAATTGGAATCACTAATTGATCGTGCCCTCAATTTTGAGGACATGTAAACCTGCGCGACTTGCGATTGAGGATGCCCATGGCTTGTAGATGAAAGGTAGCTAAGCCAAAGCGGGGGTACAAGTGGGGGTATAAATTGACTTTTAAAAACCGAAAAGTGATCATCCATAAAGGTTTCAAGCTATCTTTCAATTGACCCAAGCCCACCATACCGCATGACAAAGGCCGCTAACGACATACAGTTAGCGGCCTTTTTCATTGCAAAGATTTGTACCCAGTCCGCATTGTCGGCGTCATAGTGCCAAATCGGGGCCATTCAAGCAGCACTCCTTGCGAGTGCAGTACTTGCTGGAATTCTTGCAAATGTTCAGTTTGTGAACGCACTGCACGCGGCGGGAGGTTTTTGCATAGTGAGAATGCAGCCAGAGAACCTGCAGCCTCGCCAATACTCCACTCGGTCGCGTGCTCGCGATAGGCACCGTTGGTGATCCGCGTCGTCCCGATGTTCTTGCAAGCGGGCAGTAGGTTGTCTACCCGCTGGGGCAGTAATGCGCCTAGCGGAATCTGAAACGGATAGGAATCGATGTCGACAGTGTTTCTTCCTCTGGTGCTTGGATGCAGGTCAATGCGATAAGCCCCAATGCCCACACTGTCATGAAAGGGCTCAGCTGCATCCTGTCCAAGTCTTGCCACCACTCCGATGTGCTGCTCCAGTACAGTGAATTCGGCCAAGATGCGACGGCCCTCACGCCAGTAAACCTGCTGGGCAAGACCATCTTTGGTTCCGAGCACATCTCCACGCAAGCGGAGGCCGGGATAGCCCTGACCGCCATCGTGTCGTGGGGCCTCGGTTTGCATCCAGTAAAAAAATCCCAAACTAAATTGGCGGGCTTCGTGCAAGGCCTTCTTTTCTTGGTCTGGCGAGACACCGATCAGAGGGCGCTCCCAATAGTCCATCTGTGGCCAATTGGCCAGTGTGATGTCGCTGGCATAAGCACCGGGTTGAAAATGTCCCCGCCAGGCAATGCGCCGGGCGTGCCACAGGTCGTAAAGCCCTGGCTCATCTGTAGGTCCGACAAACAAGGGACGCACCCGCGGCTGGTGGGTCACAAAATCCGACAAAGTCCAGCTGTATTGCGAATTCGGCCAGCAATCGAGCTGTAGGGTGCGGTTGCGGTCATACCCTTCAGGCTTGTCAATGACATGGTGCTCCCCCGGGTGATACTCCATCGCGAAGCACCAAGTTGCGGCTTGCTGATCCCATGGATCAGCTTTTGCAATGGCATGTGGTTCCTGTGTCTGTGATTGAGCCTCTGCGCCAAATACATGTTCGACTTGGGCCATCTCCAGCAGGGAACCAGTTTCAGTTGCATCGATGAAAAGGGATGCCTCCAGTACGATGTTGGCTTCATTGGAAAGGTCTTGCAAATGCACCGCTGTGATAAGGTCTCCCTGTGTTTCAGCCCGCATTAGACGATGGCGGCGCAGCAAGCGCAATTGACCATTGCCCACCCATGGTGCGAGCAATTCATCGATCACGCGCGCAGCAACCCAGGGTTCGTGACACAAGGTGCTGACATTACCTGCACCAGGGTTTAGGCAGAACGCACGGGCTGCCGTGGGCGTCAGGGGTAGGTTTTGACGGTAGTAGTGGCGTATGGCTCGGCGTAGTTGCGCATAACTTTGCGATGCGACCAACGATTCGATCCAAGGGTATTCGTCGGGGGGAACGGCTTGCGCAGTCAGCTGACCACCGAGCCACTCAAGTTCCTCCGTCAGCACCACTGACTGACCTAAGCGCAAGGCTGCCAGCGCAGCGGAGACGCCTCCAAGTCCGCCACCCACAATCACCAACTGAGCCTTGGGCATGCAGGATGTAATCATGCTCAATCGACCTTGATACCCATGTTTCGAATTGCTTCACCATACCGTTGGGTGTCGTTTTCAATCAATTTCTGGAAATCCTCGGGCGTGCCACCGCCTGTCTCAAGACCCAAACTAGCGAGTTTTTCGCGAATGTCGGGTAACTTCAGCAGTGTGTTGATCTCCCGATTCAATCGGCTGACGGTGGCGAGTGGCGTACCTGCCGGAGCCATGAGGCCAAACCAACCAATGACTTCGAAATTGCGGATGCCTTGTTCGATGGCAGTCGGGACATCCGGCAGCGCAGAGCTGCGTGTGCGTGAGGTGACGGCCAGTGCTTTGAGTTTTCCGGACTGAATGTGCGGCAATGCGCTGGAGGGAATTTCAAAGCCCAACTGCACTTCGCCTGACAGCAAAGCCGTCAAAGCTGGACCGGAGCCTTTGTAGGGCACTTGAACCATGTCCACAGAAGCATCTTTCTTGAGAAATTCTGCTGCCAGCGCTGTCGTGGTCGCGCCTCCGCCTCCAGCGGCATAGTTGAGGGTGCCGGGTGCTTTGCGGGCTGCGCCAAGCATGTCGCCGAGTGTTTTCCAGTGCTGAGCGCTGGGGGAAACGATCACGATGGGTGTGGCAGCTATCTTGGCCACGGGGGCAAAAGCCTTGACCGGGTCATAACGCAGATTGCTGTAAAGCGCGCCACTGCCAGCATGACCGGATGTCACAAACAACAAGGTATGACCGTCTGCAGGTGCGGTCGCCACAGCAGCACTGGCGATTGTCGCGCCAGCGCCGGGCTTGTTCTCGATCACCACCGGCTGGCCTAAAGCTGCCGACAATTTCTGTCCAACCGCGCGGGCCAGGATGTCTGCTGAACCTCCGGGTGCGAAGCCAACGACGAGTTTTACTGACTTGGCCGGCCAGGCAGCTGACTGCGCTCCCACAATCGAGGAGCAGGCGCAAAGAAAGGCGGCAATGATCATGCGCCGGGGGGCGGGTTTGTGTGTGTCGAACATGGAAGGCTCTCCTGTATTTAAGACCTACCAAGGTCCAATTGCTGTCATCGTATGCATCCCCGACAATGCAATCCAATACCAATCTGGGGTTTATGAATAACATTAAGTTCTTCATGGAAGAATAAATGTCATGAAATTGCGACAAATCGAAGTGTTCCGCGCAGTGATGAGTACGGGCTCAACAACCGAAGCTGCAAGATTGCTACACGTGTCACAGCCGGGCATCAGTCGCTTGGTGCGTCACCTTGAAATGCAACTGGACGTGGCACTATTTGAACGCCGTAGCGGGCGGTTGGTGCCCACGGCAGAGGCCCGCGAACTGCATGAAGAAATCGAGAAAGTTTATAGGGGGGTCTTGCATGTGCGAGATGTTGCCGCGCATCTGCGCTACGGTACCCACACCACCCTACGGGTGCTCTCCAGTGCGAACACAGCTTTGGAACTGGTTCCACGCAGCATGGCCATGCTGATTCGTCGAAACCCGACGGCCCGTGTACTTTTCGAGTCACTTCCAACCCGAGAATTTGTCAAGCTGCTTGTCTCAGAGGAAGCTGACCTGGCTATCTCCAGCGCCCCCCTGGATCATCCATCGCTGGAAGTCGAAGAAATCGGGCAATGGAAACTCCTGTGCGCTCTGCCGGCGGATCACGCATTAGTTGGGCAGAAAAGGCCCAAATTGGCGAGCGTGCTGGCGGGACGACTGGTGGCTTACAGCAATGAGGCCCCACAAAGTGCCGTGATAGATCGCTGGATTGAGTCTCACCGCGTGGCACGAAACGTGGCAGCCGAAGTGCGCTCAGGATTGGCCGCTTGCGCAGTGGCTGCAACAGGGGTGGCTGTGGCATTCGTAGACGACCTTTCGGCACGTGCCCACAAGGCAGATGGTCTTGTCTTTGCGAGCATTGAAGACGCTCCGAGGTTTCCTGTTTATCTCGTGAAAAATCGCCATCGTCCACTGCCTCGCCTCGGAGAAGCTTTTAGCGAGATTGTTCGCGTACAACTCCAGCTACTTCAGGAAACTGCCATTCCGAAAGCGGGGTTTGTATTGCACCAGTGATTTGACCGATGAACGCGTGCTTCTGGCCGTAAGTCAAGTTGGGGGAGTCGCTGTTTGCCCTGATCGCGCCTCACTGTGCCTTGGCGCAGTTCGATAAACTGCGCCACTTGATGGGCAGGACGGCTGACGTTGATGCGCCTGCGGTCACTGACAGCCGTGCGATTTTGAACCGCTTGCTGATCGACTTGTTTATAGACCCGATTGAACCGGAATGACGCGTGCAATGGCCTTCCATTTGCATTCGCTCGAACCAGTCAACGCTTTTTGATGGGCCAGCCTCAGGCAGCGACTTCGTTCTTCATGACGCCATTGGCGACGCTTAGAAACAGGTCACACCGTTCCTGCACAAATTCGTCGAGAACCGCCTCCGTCATGGGGTCTTGCCCCCCCGCGACCGTCAAATAGTAAGAATCTGAAGTGATCAATGAACCGAGCAACTTGGCCAGCTTTGGGATGTTGCGGGTCGGCTCGATCTGGCCAGAGATGATCAACTGAGTCACGACTCGTTGACGGACCTGGCCATGCTTGGCGACCAAGTGATCTCTGAAGAATTGACGGATCTCACTGTTGTGTCGAGCCTCGCCGACGACCAGCGAATGAAATGTCAAGACGTCCTCCCTGTACATGTAGGCGAGGTATTGTTTTGAGACGTCGATGAACGACTGTCGATCGGTGATGTCGCCGGCCATTTGCTCTAAGCTGTCGGACAGCATTTTCGACTTGGTCTGCACGTAGGCCGTGAAGAGGGCGTTTTTGTCCTTGTACCGCTTGTAAAAAGTGGGTCGTGAGCTCTTCGCCAGCAGGCAAATTTCTTCCACAGTGGCGGCCTCGAAACCTTTCGAGATCAGCACCTTCTCCGCCGCAATCAGCAATTCATCAGTCAGTTTCATCGTCAAATCCATATGAATCAGCTTGTAATTTATCATAAATTTGGCGATAGATTTTGCTAAACATAGGGAAATTAATTAGATACATTCAGTTGATTTTAAATTACATTGTGTAAATCAATATTTACAAAGGGTGTTTATATGCTTTACTTTAAGTCATCTGTTTCACGCGATTTCTCCTCGCCGGCGACGCTATTTTTGGGCCTCATGCTGGTGCTTTCGCTGGTGATTGCCCCGCGCCCCGCAGAGTCGGCGACTGTTGAGTGGACCGGGGTTGTGGCCAATACATGTGTGGTCACGCTGAACAGCAACGGCCTGTTGGGGGTTTCAGTCAGCGGCCAAGCGATGAGCTCCGACCAAACCGCAGGTCAGCCCGCCAGCGTGGCGGTGATGAGCACGGGCCCCAACGTGGTGACCTTTGGCAGCCCCGCCATGACCTTGTGGGCGCCAAGCTACACAGGCAGCCCGATCGTCAGCAGCAAACAGCAATCCAACAAAGGACATTCCAGTGCTTGGATGGTCACCGCACATCAAGCCGCGATTGAGCCGGGGGACACTCTGTTTGAGGTTCATGCGCAGTTAGCCGACGCCGCCAACGCCTTTCCGATGGGGGCGTACAAAGTGTCGAGCGAGGTCACCTGTGCCCCAGCGAACTGACGCCATGGAACGCTCAACGGGAAACTGTGTCACCAAAGCCATTGGCGGGCTCTTTTTGCTCGGAATTTTCAGCACCGGTGCCTTTTCACAAGGGCTCACGCCCATGCAAAAAACGGGGGTGACCGGCTCGGACCAAAAAGTGTTCAGCCTCACCATCATGAACCCCTATCTGAAGGAGATGATTTATGAACTCAGCGCAGAAGACCGCAGCACAGGTGCGCGGCAACCCGATGTCAAATTCACAGGACGGCGCGGACGACTGGGCGCCAAGGGCCAAAAGAAGTTGCTGGTCCTCATTCCGGTCAAGGCTGACAAACGTGAAGTTCGCGTCTGCCTGCGCTTCCCTGACATGCAGGAGTCGGTCCGTCCTCGCGTTTGTGGTGATTTCACTGCTATTGCCTTGCGGGGCCATGAGCGCCAACGGGGTTTACATGCCCCCGCCACCGATGGGCGTGGGGGGTGAAGACTCGATCACGACAGGGACTGGGACCCATTGCCGAACGTCCATGAATTCCAACAAGGGCTATGTCGACCTGGGGGTCACAGGAACACAAGGCGCCACCAGCGATGTGTTTTCAGGATTTTCAGCACCAAGGCAGGACACCGCCACGGTCTATGCGCGTGTGGTGATCCCCCTCGGGAATGCCCCCCAAAAGATAGATTGCGGCAGATTCATGCAACTGGAAATAGAGCGGCTGGAATCAGAGATCAAGATGCTGCGCTATTCCCCAGACTAAACAAAAAAACAAAACAGGAGACAAACATGTCCTACAACTTCATGATCATTTCAGTCATCGCCGGTTTGATGGTGCTTCCCCAGCGGCTACTGAAGGTGGCCGCCATTGTGTGGGGTGCCCGATGATGGACGGCATCAACAAATTAGAGTCGCTGCATCAGATGAACTCCTTAGATTTGGTCTTCATCTTGGCGGTACTTTTTTCCTTCGGGGTGTTGGCAACCTTCGCACGCTGGGCCATGCGACAGCTCGCCGAGGTCGCAGAGCCCGCTGCCCGCCTGAAAATTCTCAGGCTTATCCCGCTCGTCCGGCTGGGCCTTGTTTTGGTGGCGCTGGTGCTCATCACGCCCTTCTTCATGGAGCCAAGTTTTAAGAACATCATGACCCTTCTGGCGAGCGCCGGTGTGCTGCTTGCGTTTGTGTTCAAGGACTACGGCAGTAGCCTCGCCGCAGGCCTGGTAGCGGTCCTAGAGAACACCTACCAAGTGGGCGACTGGATCGAGATCGATGGCGCGTACGGAGAGGTGCGGCGAATCAACCCGCGGGCAGTCCACATCGTGACCTCGGAGGACAATGAGATCATCATCCCGCACTACCAGATGTGGTCAAAGAAGATTTCAAACGCCACCAGCGGGAATCGCACCTTGTTGTGCGTTGCTGATTTTTATCTCGACCCGAATCATGATGGGCAGGATGTCATCAAGTTGCTGAAACAAGTCGCAGAGACCAGTCTCTACAGAAACCCTGAGTCAAAGGTTTCTGTGGTGGTGAAAGAACAGCCTTGGGGGTCGCACTACAAAATCAAGGCCTATGTCAATGAAAGCCGTGAGCAATTCGCGTTCATCACGGACCTGACGGTTCGCGGCAAAAGGTCATTGCTACAGAAAAGGATCATGTTTGCATTGGCGATTCCCTCTGTGCTTCTACAGAAGTGAGTGAACAGACTCCGCAAACGCATGCCCCAAATGCGTGGGGTTTTTCACTCTTGGGGCTGGCCGAGGCACGGTACCCATCAAGGCGCCGGCGGCTACATGGCGGCGACACGGCAGAAAGTAAAAAGCCTCTGCTGCTAAATAAATAGCAGCAGAGGCTTTAAATACTTGGTGCCCGGGGCCGGAATCGAACCGGCACGCCTTTCGGCGGGGGATTTTGAGTCCCCTGCGTCTACCAATTTCACCACCCGGGCAGTAGATTGCAAGCTGCAAATTATGGCACAGTGTGAGGCTATGAATTACAAGACTATTGAAGATGCCATCGGAAACACGCCGTTGGTCGCATTGCAACGCATCCACGCCGCTGAAAACCGTGAGCGCAACAACGTTTTATTGGGCAAGCTCGAAGGCAACAATCCGGCGGGCTCGGTCAAGGACCGACCGGCTTTGTCGATGATCAAGCGCGCTGAAGAGCGTGGTGACATCCAGCCGGGTGACACGCTGATTGAGGCGACCTCTGGCAACACCGGCATTGCGCTGGCCATGGCGGCGGCCATCAAGGGTTACCGCATGGTGCTGATCATGCCGGAAGACCTTTCGATTGAACGCGCGCAGACCATGAAGGCCTTCGGTGCAGAACTCATCCTCACGCCCAAGTCGGGCGGTATCGAATATGCCCGTGACTTGGCCGACCGCATGCAGAACGAAGGCAAGGGACGGGTGCTCGACCAGTTTGCCAACCCAGACAACCCGCGTATTCATTACGAAACCACCGGCCCCGAAATCTGGCAAGACACCGGCGGCAAGGTGACGCACTTTGTCAGCGCCATGGGCACCACCGGCACCATCACCGGTGTCTCGCGTTACTTGAAAGAGCAAAACCCGGCGATTCAAATCATCGGTGCTCAGCCGAGTGAAGGCTCACGCATTCCGGGTATTCGCAAATGGCCCGAGGCCTACATGCCGAAGATTTATGACGCCAGCCATGTCGACCAATTGGTCTTGGTCAGCCAGCTGGACGCGGAAGACATGTGCCGACGCATGGCGCGCGAAGAGGGCATTTTTGCCGGCATCTCAGCGGCGGGTGCGTGCTGGGTGGCCCAAGAGATCGCCAAGACTGTGCGTGACGCGGTGATTGTGTTCATCGTCTGCGACCGCGGTGATCGTTATTTGTCGACCGGCGTTTTCCCAGCTTGAACAGGAGCAGTTGTATGACCAGTGATTTCAAGTTTTGCCCCAGCTGCGCGACGCCGTTGGGCATGGTGACGGAGATGGAAGACGGCGGTCCCAAAGCCCGTTTGCGTTGCACCAATTGCGACTACACGCACTGGAACAACCCGACGCCCGTGTTGGCAGCTGTTGTAGAGTACGAAGGCAAGATTTTGCTGGCGCGCAACGCGGCTTGGTCGGGTGAAAAGTACGCGCTGATCACGGGGTTCATGGAAGCCGGCGAGACGCCAGAAGGCGGCATCGAGCGTGAAATCGCCGAAGAGACCAACCTGAGCACCAGCGCGCTCAAGCTGATTGGCGTCTATGACTTTCAGCGCATGAACCAGATCATCATTGCCTACCATGCGGTGTGCAGCGGTGAGGTCAAGCTGTCGCCCGAGCTGGTCGACTACAAGCTGTATGCGTTTGAAGACGTGCTGTGCTGGCCCGCCGGAACCGGCTATGCGATGGCCGACTTTCTCACGTCACGTGGGCACACGCCGACGTTCATGGAGTGGTCTAAGAGAGCCATTGTCTGATCCGGTTTTACTTCAGCCCTGAATTGCGAGGCCAGTGTTCTGCTTAAAATCAAAATAACAAACGTATCGACTGAACTTGACCGTCAAGTTCAAAGCCCACGGGCTGAAAGAAACTCATGAACATTGACAAAGAACTCGACACCCGCGGGCTGAACTGCCCACTGCCTATCTTGAAGGCCAAGAAGGCGCTGGCCGACATGGCCACTGGCCAGCTCCTCAAAGTGGTGTCAACCGATGCAGGCTCGACCCGTGACTTCCAAGCCTTTGCCAAGCAAACCGGCAATGACTTGGTCGAGCAGCAAACCGTTGGCACGGACTATATTCACGTGCTCAAACGGCGCTGACACACCGACTGCCCGCTCGCAGTTCAGGCGGCAGCCAGCAGGCGTGCTGTCGTTAAATTTTCAGAAATTTGCAGCTGGCTCAAATAGGCCCTGAAATGCGCGCCCACTTCTGGGTGTTGCAAGGCCAGTTCCACCGTGGCTTCCAGGAAGCCTTCTTTGCTGCCGCAGTCGTAGCGTTTGCCTTGGTACTGAAAGGCATAGACGCTTTCATGCTGCATCAAACCAGCGATACCGTCCGTCAGCTGGATCTCGCCACCGACACCGCCAGCTTGCTGGCGAATCTGGTCAAACACACCCGGCGTGAGGATGTAGCGGCCCGCCACACCCATGCGTGAGGGCGCCACTTCTGGCGCTGGCTTTTCAACCATACGCGAGATCTTGATGAGCCCCGGCCGGACAACATCGCCAGCCACAATGCCGTAGCGCCGCGTGTGCTCTTCGGGCACTTCCTGCACCGCGATGATGGACTGCTGCAGTTCCTTGAACTGCGTCACCATTTGCGTCAGCACGGATGGCGAGCCGACCATCAAGTCATCGGCCAACACCACGGCAAACGGTTCGTTGCCGACCAAGTGCTCTGCGCACAGCACAGCGTGGCCAAGGCCGAGCGAGCGTGGCTGGCGCACATACGAGCAAAAAATGTCGTCAGGCACGACGGAGTGAAGCAGCTTGAGAAGCGCGTCTTTGTGCGCAGCTTCAAGCTCTCTTTCGAGCTCATAAGCAGTGTCGAAATGGTCTTCAATCGCGCGCTTGTTGCGGCCAGTCACAAAAATCATGTGACGAATGCCGGCTGCGTAAGCTTCTTCGACAGCGTATTGAATCAGCGGCTTGTCGACGATGGGCAGCATCTCTTTGGGCTGGGCTTTGGTCGCCGGTAAAAATCGGGTGCCTAAGCCAGCAACTGGGAAAACGGCTTTTCGAATAACGGTGCGTGGGGTCATGGACTTCCTGTCGTTGGTGATCGTTGGCTCAAGCCCAAATTAACACAGGCTGATCTGTTGGCAAGCTCAATAGCGGCATTCACCGGCCAAAATAGGTTTGGTCTGACATGCATGCGCGCTGTTGTCCTACGCCTTTTTTCCGCTAAAGCACATGGATCAGTTCAAACGGGCTAATTGACCGCGGAGCTTTTCAAGCGTGGCGGTGTAGTCGGTCAGCCGCTTTTTCTCTTGCTCCAGTACGGCGGCAGGTACCTTGTTCACAAAAGCTTCGTTGGCTAATTTGGCGTTGACCTTGATCAACTCGCCCTCCAGTCGGGTGGCTTCTTTGCCAAGTCTGGCTTTTTCTGCCGCCACATCAACCTCGACAAAGAGGCAGATCCGTGCGTCCCCAACCACGGCGACCGGTGCGCCTTGGGCGGCTGTCGCCCAGATGGTTTCGTCTTCAAACACCTGCACGTCGTTGAGCTTGGCCAGCGCCTTGATGACCGGCGCGGCTTTGCGCATGAAGTCGGTGTCGCCCAGTACCAGCAGGGGCATGCGCAGGGCAGGTGAGACATTCATTTCACCGCGCAGATTGCGGCAGGCGTCGACCAGCGTTTTCAGCTTGGCCACGTGTGCCTCCGCTTGCGCATCGATTTTTTGCGGTTGGCTGGTGGGGTAGTGCGCTTCGCCGATGAAGCGGCCCGCCAAGCCGGCAACTGGCGCAACTTTTTGCCAGAGTTCTTCCGTGATGAACGGAATCACCGGATGCGCCAAACGCAAAATAGCTTCCAGCGTGCGGATCAAAGTGCGGCGCGTGGCGCGTTGCTCGGCCTCGGTGCCGGTTTGAATTTGCACCTTGGCAATTTCCAAGTACCAGTCGCAAAACTCGTCCCAGACAAACTGGTAAATGCTGCCAGCGACGTTGTCGAGCCGGTAGTCGGCAAAGCCTTTGGCCACGTCCGCTTCAACGCGTTGCAGCGTCGAAGCAATCCAGCGGTCGGCTTGCGAGAAGCTCATGTAGTTGTGGAACTCGCCGCCGGGTTGGCATTGCTCTTTGGTGTGTTTTTCGAGCCCGCAGTCTTGGCCTTCGCAGTTCATCAGCGTGAAGCGGGTGGCGTTCCACAGCTTGTTGCAGAAGTTGCGGTAGCCTTCGCAGCGCTTGCTGTCGAAGTTGATGCTGCGGCCCAAACTGGCCAGCGAGGCAAAGGTGAAGCGCAGCGCATCAGCGCCGTAGCCGGGGATGCCTGCCGGGAATTCTTTCTCGGTGTTCTTGCGCACTTGTGGCGCGGTCTCGGGTTTTCGCAGGCCTTGTGAGCGCTTGTCTAGCAGCGGTGCCAACTCGATGCCGTCAATCAGATCCACCGGGTCCAGCACATTGCCTTCGGACTTGCTCATTTTTTTGCCCTGAGCGTCTTTCACCAAACCGTGGATGTACACGTGGTGAAAAGGCACTTGGCCGGTGAAGTGCGTCGTCATCATGATCATCCGGGCGACCCAGAAAAAGATGATGTCGTAGCCGGTGACCAGCACGCTGGAGGGTAAGAAAAGATCCAGCTCTTTGGTTTTTTCTGGCCAGCCTAAAGATGAAAACGGCACCAGCGCAGATGAATACCACGTGTCGAGCACGTCTTCGTCACGGCGCAGCGTTTTGCCCGGGGCTTGTTTCTGAGCTTCCTCTTCATTGGTCGCGACATAGACTTTGCCGTCTTCGTCGTACCAAGCCGGAATCTGATGACCCCACCACAGCTGGCGTGAAATGCACCAGTCTTGAATGTTGCCCATCCACTGGTTGTAAGTGTTGACCCATTGCTCGGGCACGAACTTCACGGCACCGCTGTCGACCGCGTCAATGGCTTTTTGCGCGATCGACTTGCCAGTGGGGTCTTGCGGGCTGACCTTGTTCATGGCGACAAACCATTGGTCCGTCAACATCGGCTCGATCACTTGGCCGGTGCGGGCGCAACGCGGCACCATCAGCTTGTGTTTTTTAACTTCAACCAAAAAGCCCTGCGCTTCCAAGTCAGCAACCACGGCCTTGCGGGCCACAAAGCGGTCCAAGCCGCGGTACTTTTCAGGCGCGTTGTCATTGATGGCGGCGTCCAGCGTCAGCACGCCGATGATCGGCAGCTTGTGGCGCTGGCCGACGGCATAGTCGTTGGTGTCGTGTGCGGGCGTGACCTTGACCACGCCCGTGCCAAAAGCGATGTCGACGTAATCATCGGCAATCACCGGAATCTCGCGGTCACACAGCGGGAGTTTGACGGCTTGGCCAATCAAATGCTGGTAGCGTTCGTCTTCCGGATGGACCATCACCGCGACGTCGCCGAGCATGGTTTCAGGGCGGGTGGTGGCGACTGTCAGCGAGCCTGAGCCGTCTGCCAGTGGGTAGCGGATGTGCCACATGAAGCCGTCTTCTTCTTCGCTCTCAACTTCTAAGTCGCTCACCGCCGATTTCAAAATCGGGTCCCAGTTGACGAGCCGCTTGCCGCGGTAAATCAGGCCTTGCTGGTAGAGCTGCACAAAGGTCGAGGTGACGACCTTGGACATTTTCGGGTCCATGGTGAAGTACTCGTGCTTCCAAGACACCGAGTCGCCCATGCGCCGCATTTGCCGCGTGATGGTCGAGCCAGATTCTTCCTTCCATTCCCAGACTTTGGCGACAAAGTTTTTGCGACCCAGATCGTGCCGCGTTTTGCCTTCGCCGGCCAGCTTGCGCTCGACCACGATCTGCGTGGCGATGCCCGCGTGGTCGGTGCCCGGCACCCACAGCGTGTTGTCGCCCGACATCCGGTGGTAGCGCGCCAGCGAGTCCATGATGGTCTGGTTAAACGCATGGCCCATGTGCAGCGTGCCGGTCACGTTGGGCGGTGGCAGCTGAACCGCAAACGAGGGCTTGGCGGCGTCCAGCGTCGGCTCGTACAGGCCGCTTTGCTCCCAAGCCGGACCCCAATGCGCTTCCAGCGCGGCGGGCTCAAACGATTTGGACAGAGATTGCAGGCCGGGTTGATCGACAGGCTGGACCGGCTGGACCGGTTGGGTGGGGGCGTTGCTCATGGGGACTTTATGAAGTGAAAACGTCCCGCTGCGAAAGCGCTTTCAAGGCGGGGACGAAAGCGGTGATTTTAACTAGCTGGCGGACTCGGTTGGGCTGCGGCAGATTCACCCAAATCAGTAGCAAAATTGCGCATCCTCTCTAAAATGCGCAAACCTTCAAACGCTGGAGCTTTTTCATGATTTTTTCTCGACGCCTGGGCTTGGCTTCTCTCATTCGTTACGCCGCAGTATCCGCTGTCTTGGCCCTGGGTTGCAGCTTCGGCGTAGCGATTGCGCAGCCGCTCAAGCCGATCAAAATTTTGGTCGGTTTCCCGCCTGGCGGTGGCACCGACGCAGCGGCGCGCATTTTGGCTGAAAAGCTCAAGGACGAGTTGGGTGTGGCGGTGATCGTCGAAAACAAACCGGGTGCGGGCGGACAGATTGCGGCGCAGGCCCTGAAAGCCGCAGCGGCCGACGGCAGCACCTTGTTTTTGTCGCATGACCACACCATCACCATCTTGCCGATGGTGACTAAGAACCCGGGTTACGCACCCGCGCAAGACTTTGCGCCGGTGGCTGGTTTTGCCACCTTTGTGAACGCCTTTGCGGTGTCCGGTGGCACACCGGCCAAGAGCTTTAACGAGTATGTGGCTTGGGTCAAAACGCAGGGTGGCAAAGGTGCCGTCGGCATTCCGGCGCCGGCCTCAACGCCAGAATTTCTGGTCAAGGTGATCGGGGATAAATTCAAGCTCGACTTGCTGTCTGCGCCGTACCGCGGTAGCGCGCCCATGATGGCCGACATGCTGGGCAACCAGATCGGCGCGGGCGTGGCCTCGGTGCCAGACTTCATTGAAAACCACAAGGCCGGAAAAGTCCGCATCGTGGCGGTGCTGGGCGCTAAAAGGCAGGCCGCCTTGCCCGACGTGCCGACGTTTTCAGAGCTCGGTATGAGCGGCTTGGAAGACCTGCCTTACTACGGAATTTTTGCGCCAGCGGGCACACCGAAAGCGTTTGTCGACACGTTCTCTGCGGCCTTGGCCAAAGTACTCACGCTGCCGGACGTCCACAACCACTTGACCCAGATGGGACTGACGGTGGGTTTCATGACGTCGAGTCAACTTGCTCAGCGGGAAAAAGCTTACGCCCAAGCTTGGGCACGCATCATTCAAAACAGCGGTTTTCAGCCGCAATAAATGTGATTTTCACGTCCACTGATGAAGTGGGCTCCATCCACTGTCTAGGAGATTTCTATGGCTGCTCTCAAAGGCTCCAAAACGGAAGAAAACCTGAAGTCTGCATTCGCCATCGAAGCCCAGGCCAACCGTCGCTATCTGTACTTCGCCAACAAAGCCGACGTTGAAGGTCAGCCCGACGTGGCGGCTCTGTTTCGTTCCACGGCGGATGGCGAAACCGGGCACGCCCACGGCCACCTCGAGTGGCTCGAGAAGTGCGGGGACCCCGTCACGGGCATGCCTTTTGGCTCGACCCGTGACAACCTTGCATCGGCTGCCGCCAGCGAGGCACACGAGTCCAACGACATGTACACCGACATGGCCAAGACCGCCCGTGAAGAAGGCCATGACGACGTGGCCGACTGGTTTGAAACGCTGGCCAAGGCGGAAATCTCACACGCCAACCGTTACGCCAAGGCCTTGGCCGAACTGGTCGATTGATGTTTCGGTCAGTAGAAGCCTGGCAGCACAATGTCTGTGGTGTCGGGCCGCACCCAGCGCGGTGATTCGCGGGAGGTATCCATGCAACCGCCTTGCGCGTAAACGCCTTTGGGGTCGCGCAGGCGAAACATGCGTTGCGTGATGCGTTCAATCTCGGCGGGCTGAGTCATGGTTTGGTCGACCCGTTGCGCGACTAATTTTTCATCCATCTGCAATTCACCGTTGGCATCTGGCGCGGTGCCGTTTCGCCATTGGTAAATGTCGACGCATTTGGAGGCGAGGGTGAAGGGTTGGTTGAGTTGCCAAAAATTCGAGAACTGCCCACCGCCCAAATAGAAAACCCAAGACCCCTCAAAGCCCGCGACGTCGGATGACGCGTCATCCGGGTTGCGAAACCACACGCGGTCGCCCGGGATGTAATAACTGATCGGCAAGGGCGTTTCCATGCTGCCGGTTTCACGCAAAAAAACATCATGAAACCGGCCTGACATGACGGCTCGGGTTTCCCATTGCTTTTGCAGACCCGCCAACAAAGTCGGGTTGCTGATCTGGGCTTCTTGCGCGATGGCCAGCAGCAAGATGTATTCCGTCGCGCGGTAGCACGAGAACGAATAGAGCATGCCAGACGCCTCGGGCTGTGTGGCTTTGATGAGAGCTTCAATCAGCGACGAGCCGGGCCGCACGGTGAACCCGGTTTCTGCTTGGTAGGTCCAGCAATCATCGGGGCGCTCGGCTTCACTGGTGTGAAAGTTCAGCGAGGTTTTGCGGGCGGCTTGCACAATGAACTGCCGCATGCGGACGGCGGAGATCAGCTCCTCAGCGCTGGGAAAGCGCCAAGCCACCGGACTGGCCAGTATGGTGAGCCAAATTTCGCGCGCCAAATCATCTGCGTTGTGGCGGCTTTGTAAGCTTGCACGTTCACACAGCTCAAAGCTGTTCAGGTCGGGCATCCAGGCGGCCATGCGTTCTTTTTTCAGGGCCCATTGCCATTCGCCTTGTGCCGCGTTGCACTCAAAGCCTTCAACATCCTCGCTCAAGCCCAAGGCGTGTAACTCTGCACTCACCATTTGACGCGCAACATCAGCCTTGCGCGGGTTGGTACTTTGGATGACGACTCCATGGCGGGTCTGGAGCTGCGCGGCGGACGATATGAAAGCGTTCATGGGCAGTGATGAAACGAAAGAAAAAAGAAGCGGGCCGCCGCGGCTGGTTTCAGCGCCTACCGAGAACACCACGGAGAGCTCTTCGCCAAGGGGCCGTTGGGGACTCTACCCAACGATAGAAGAGATTAGCAGCCCATAGGCTGGCTGCCCATCCGGCAATACCCCAGCTTAAAGCAACGCTTGCAGAACTGGTTTCTGGTGTGAAACCAAACCACGTGAATGCCGCATTGGTAAGCAGCAACACCGGAAAATGCATCAAAAACAACGCATAAGATTGAACGCCCAAGGTGTGAACAGTGGTCTGAGTTTTGCTCTGATTGGCCTGCTGATGTGAGGCCGTTCCCCAGCCAGCCAACGTCAGGGCAACGCCGATGGCCAGAGCAATGCGCTCTCTGAAATCTATCGTCAACGCCAGTAACCCGACGGCGAGAGCCAAGACAAACAGGGTCTGTGCATACGCACTGGCCGGGGCTGCGGGTGTTGCGTTCAGCGGTTGACGACGCGCCCACCAGGCCAGGGCGCCGAGTCCATACGCGCCGAAAAAATACACCGCCCAATTGTCCAGCTCAACGTAGCGATTGAACACCAGCAGCGACACCGTGCAAAGTGCGGCGACGGCTGTTTTCGCGCGTTTGCGCTGACCGCCGCCACTCAGCCACAGCATCAATGTCAGCAAGGCAAACAATTGGAAATCCATGGCCACATACCAGACGCCGGCAGACAAGGACTCTGTCCCTAAGATGCCTTGCAGCATGGCCATGTGAGCCAGCCACTGCCCCCAATTTGGGGCGGGTGCGGCGAGATCGGCTGTCAGCCAAGGGCGTAACCAGGCCATGCACAACATGACAACACACAGGGCGACCAGATAGGGCGGCAGTAAGCGGGCGTAACGTTTGAAGATCGCGGCACCGGGCGCACGCCAAGCGTCAGCGGACGCTGACAAGCCCCGCGCAGCCAAGTAGCCGCCGATCACAAAAAAGACCTGCACGGCGATGAGCCCATGCTCGTACAGCAAGCCCATCACATCAGGCAAGGCCGCATGCAGTGCCTGGGACACCGGCCCATAGACCGAAAAATGGTGCAAGACGATGAACTGTGCCGCCAAGGCTTTCAGCACGTCAAGCAAAGGGTAACGTGCTGCCGGCAGAACCGCCGTGCCCGGCATCGTCACCGCAGTCGAAGACAAAAGTGGGTCATCGGTGTCAGGTCAGGTGTTTGGCTCAGACAGCGTGCTCTGGCTGTCGTTGACCTGTTGCTGAATGTAGGCCAGCGCTGCTTCAACTTGGTCCACCAAAATCAGGCACAAGTCGCCCGGTGCCAAGCGCGCCAAGGCGGTGTCAATGGCCTTGAACTCACCCCGAATCTCTTGCACATGGCGTGTGCGTTCGGCACCGTCCAAACCTTCGCGCAACAGTTGCATCACTTCGCCGTCGCTGCGGCCGCGTTGGCAGGCGTCCTCGTACAGCAGCACGTCGTCAAAGGCGGTGCCCAGAATTTTGGTTTGGTCTCGAATGTCTTGGTCACGCCGATCGCCCGCGCCGCTGATCACCACCACGCGTTGCTTGGCGGGCATGTTGTCGACGGCGTTGACCAAGGCCTGAATGGCATCCGGGTTGTGGCCGTAGTCGGCAATCAAGGTGGCACCGCGGTAGTCAAACACGTTGAAACGGCCCGGCACGCCTTGGATGTCGCTGATGAAAGTCGACAGACCGAGGGCGATGGTTTCCCAAGGCACATTGATGGCCCAAGCCGCAGCCACGGCGGCCATGACGTTTTCAGTTTGAAAGCCGATTTGGCCTTGCCGTGTCAGCGGCACTTCGGCCAAGGGAATGCGGAAAAACTTCTTGCCTTCTTGGGCCACCACATGGCCATTTTCTGTGTAGACCACACGCTTGCCTTGGGCCCGATGCGTGGCCAAAACAGCGCTGTGTGGGTCTAGCGCAAAGAAGGTCACGTTGCCGGGGCACATTTTGGCCATCATGGCGACCGAGGGGTCGGCGGCGTTCAAAACGGCCATGCCGTCGCTCGCCACATTCAAGACCACCACGCGTTTGAGAACCGACAAGTCTTCCAGTGTGGTGATGTAGTTCAAGCCGAGGTGATCCCCCGAGCCCATGTTGGTGACGATCGCCACTTGGCAGCGGTCAAAGGCCAAGCCTTCGCGCAGCAAACCACCGCGTGCGGTTTCAAATACCGCCGCGTCGACGTCAGGGTGCATCAGCACATTGCGGGCACTGCGCGGGCCGCTGCAATCGCCGTCGTCGATTTGTCGGCCGTTCACATAGACACCATCGGTGTTGGTCATGCCGACCCGCAGCTTGTGCGCTTTGAGCAAATGCGCCGTCAAGCGCACCGTGGTGGTTTTGCCATTGGTGCCGGTCACTGCAATGACGGGAATACGACCGTCCTGACCGTCGGGATACAGCTGGTCGATGATGGCTTGACCGACCGCACGGCCCTTGCCAAAAGACGGGCTGATGTGCATCCGCAGGCCCGGTGCGGCGTTGACTTCCACCACGCCGCCGTTTTGTTCTTCCAAGGGACGCAGCACCGACTCGCAGACCACATCGACGCCGCAAACGTCGACACCGACCATTTGAGCTGCCGCCACCACACGCGCCGCCACATCGGCGTGAACATCGTCGGTGACGTCGGTCGCGGTACCGCCGGTGGACAAGTTGGCGTTGTTGCGCAACACCACGCGACGACCTTGTTCAGGCACGCTGTCGGGGTCGAGCTCTTGCGACTTCAGGCAACCGATGGCGATGTCGTCGAACTTGATTTTGCTCAGAGAGGTCGAGTGACCTTCACCGCGGCGTGGGTCGGCGTTGACCTCGGCCACCAGCTCGCGCACGCTCAACACGCCGTCGCCCACCACCAGCGGTGGTTCACGCCGTGCGGCTGCCACTAATTTGTCGCCGACCACCAACAATCGGTAGTCGCTGCCCGGCAGGAATTTTTCGACCAACACCTCGCCGTAGTAGGCGGCAGTGGCATAGGCTCGGTCGAACACCTCGCGTTCCACCACATTGACGGTGACGCCTTTGCCTTGGTTGCCGTCCAGCGGCTTGAGCACCACGGGCAGGCCAATTTTTTGGGCAATCGCCCAGCCGTCTTCTAGGTCTTTGGCGGGCCGGCCCAGCGGGACAGGCACGCCAACGGCCAACAGCAAGGACTTGGTCAAGTCTTTGTCCTGCGCGATGGCTTCGGCAATGGCGCTGGTGCTGTCGGTTTCGGCAGCTTGAATGCGACGCTGCTTTGAACCCCAGCCGAACTGAACCATGCTGCCTTCAGTCAGACGCCTGAATGGAATACCGCGAGCGATAGCCGCATCGACAATGGACCCAGTCGAAGGGCCTAAGCGCACAGCTTCGTCTAAGTCATGCAACTCGGCCAAGGCTTGATTCAAGTCGAACGCTTCTTGATTTTGTGCCGCAAGGCAGAGCTTTTCAGCCCAAGAAAAGGCCAGACGACCGACGGCTTCTTCGGTGTACTGCACGACCACTTGGTAGACGCCGGTCTCTTCAGTCTGCGTGGTGCGGCTGAAGGTGACAGGGCAGCCGGCATGGGCTTGCAAATCAAGCGTGATTTTTTCCAAGGCATTGGCCATGCTGGCTGGCTGGCCCGGATGCGGGCCGTCTAAGTGGCCTAAGGCCGGGAAAATGCGTCGCAATTCTTTTTCAAAAGCGCTGCCCGTCGGCAAGGCGCATTCGTCGGGGGTGCAGGTGACGATGGCCTCGATGCTGGTGTGGCGGCTCCACAAGTTGGGGCCCCGCAGTGCTCGAATTCTTGAAACTTCCATGAGCAGGTTTTCCTGAAGTGAGTTCGGTGAGCGTCAGTGGTCAGTGCGATGCAGGGCTTTGACCAAAGCTCTTGGTGCCGGCACGAATCAAATCAGTAGGCACGCCCAAGGCCCAAGCCGTGGCAGCGGCGGCCAGAAGCTCGTCGCAGGTGAGGATTTGATCGCGGAAAAACTTGTCGATGGCGGGCAGTTGCCGGTTCAGCACATCGGTTTCGTGCGTGCCATGGGCCAAGATCAAGTGGCCCTTGCGCCAAAACGCCACACGACCGTCAGTGGCGCGGTGTTTCACCAAGTGCGGGTTGGTTTCCGATGCGGCATAAAAAATAACCTCGCCGTCGCAGTAGTCGGCCAAGGCCGCCACAGCGTCGTCTTGCGCATTCAACACGGCAACGCCATCGGGCAGCACGACGTCGACTTGCGTGCGTGCCACGTTAGGCATTTGTTCATCGCTGTGGATGTAGAGGTTTTGCAAGCCGTCGGCTTTGGGCATGGCCGTGACCACGCCCACATGGCAGCGGTCGTAGGGCAGGCCTTCGGTCAAGACTTGGCGGGCGGTGGTTTCAAACACGGCCGCTTGGACCGCGCGGTTGACCAGCAAGCGCTGGGCGACTTCCCATGTCATGCCCTCGTGGTCTTGCAAGCAGCGTTGGCCAACAAACAAACCCTTGGCCGACGACAAGCCGGTGCGCAGGCCTTGCAAGTGCAAAAACCAGCCAATCAAGTGGCTGGGGCCGGTGGTGTTTTCATGGCCGAGCAAGCCAACCACGGGGATGCGGGCGTTGCTGTCATTGGCAAACAAGTGGCTGGCAATCGCTTCACCGACCGGGCGAGCCGGGCCGGAGCCTGGCTTGAGGTGCATCAACAGGCCGGGTCCGGCGTTGACTTCCACAATGGCGGCGCCTTGGGCTTTCATGGGCTTGGAAATATCCTGGGCCACCAAGTCGACCCCGGCAATGTCCAAGCCGACGATGCGGGCAGCCAGGGCGACCAGTTCGGCGACGTCTGGGTGCACCAGATCGGTCACATCCATGGCCATGTTGCCGGTGCGCATGACCATCACGCTGCGGCCCAACTCAGGGATGGAGTCGCCGGTCAAGCCTTGGCGTTTCAGCTCCATCACGGCGGTCGGGTGCTCGTGCAGCCGGATCGTGTCCAACGGGAAGTCTTCTTCTTCGCCACGGCGCGGATCGGAGTTGATTTGGCTTTCGATCAAGGCTTGAACCGAGTGGACGCCGTCACCCACAATGCAGGCCACTTCGCCTTTGTTAGCCGCAACGACTTTGCCGCCGACCACCAACAGGCGGTGTTCATCGCCCAAGATATGACGCTCGACCAAGACTTCGCTGCCTTCCGCCTCAGCCAACGCAAAGGCGGCTTCGACTTCGGCTTGGGTGTTCAGCTCCAGCGACACACCGCGGGCGTGGTTGCCGTCGACCGGTTTGACGCACACCGGCAAGCCGATGTCTTGCGCAGCCGACCAAGCTTCTTGCGGCGACGCCACATTGCGACCTTCGGGCACGGGCACGCCGCAGTTGGCCAGCAAGCTTTTGGTCAGGTCTTTGTCTTTGGAAATACCTTCGGCAATGGCGCTGGTTTGGTCGGTTTCTGCGGTCCAAATTCGGCGTTGGCTGGCGCCGTAGCCCAGCTGCACCAAGTTGCCATCATTCAGGCGGATGGCCGGAATACCGCGTTCGGCAGCCGCGTTGACGATGCATGCGGTGCTCGGCCCGATGCACAGGCTGTCGACCATTTGGGTCAAATCGGCAATGGTCTGGGCGACTGGGTAGTCGCGGTCTTCGATGGCGGCCATGACCAAGTCGCGGGCGGCTTGCAAAGCGGCGCGGCTGACGGCTTCGTGTCGGGTGCGGATGACGACTTTGTAAATACCGCGGACGCCGGCTTCGCGGGCTTTGCCGAAACCGGTTTGCATGCCGGCGCGGTTTTGCAGCTCAAGCGCCACGTGCTCCATGATGTGGCCGGGCCACGTGCCTTCTTCTAGACGCTTTAAAAATCCACCACGTTCGCCAACACTGCAGCGGTGTTCGACCAAGCCAGGCAGCAAGGCTTGTAAGCGCTGATTGAAGCCGGGCAGGGTGTCGGATGGGCAGTCTTCTAGGGCGCCAATGTCGATCCATGCTTCCATGACGGGGCGGTAAGTCCAAATATTGGGCCCGCGCAAATGCGTCATGCGTAGAAATTTGATGTCTTTAGCGCTCATGGGTGACGCTACTCTGGGAGCGTTGACGGGTAACGATAGAATATCTTGATGATTGCGGCACTGGCAAAATTCTTCCGATAAACAGGGCGAATGGACAGTGTCCTGGCCGCTTTTTTTCTTAGCCGCCAACACATGTTGACTCTTGTTGCTTGAACCTTTATGACCCCCAACGCCCTTACGCCCAATAACTTGCTGGGTTTGCCTTCTGATTGGCGCGAGCAGGGTGTTTTGCAGGTTCATCCTGATGAAAACGTTTCAACTAGCTTAGAAGTTGACCTGAACGACAATTTAAATTTCGTTAAAACTTGCCTGATTTTGACCGATCAACGGGTCATCTCTGGCGAATTGACGCAAAAAAACTGGTCTTCTTGGCCGTTTCAGCCTCTGCAAACCTTGGTATTGAGCGATCACGCCGGTGTTGGCACTTTGTCTTTGCACGCGAACGGCCAGCGTTTGGCGGTTTGGCGCTTCACTTTGGGACGCCTGCCGGCGGTGTTGCGCTTCAAAACACAGTTTGATGAGTTGCACAAAGCCGCATCTCCGAATGAGCTCAACGCCACGCCAACTGAACTGGCGCAAGATGTGTTGCTGGACGACATTTGCCCGGTCTGCCAAAGCCCGATCGACGTTGCCGAGGACGACTGTCCGGTTTGCGCTGAAAAAGAACACCGACCCACCTCGACCTTGACGCTGTTCAAATTGTGGCGTTTTGCGCGGCCCTACCAAGGCCAGTTGCTACTGGGTTTTGTGTTGACCTTGGCCGCCACGGCCGCCACTTTGGTGCCGCCTTACTTGACCATGCCTTTGATGGATGAGGTCTTGATCCCTTACCAAAACGGCGCGCATATCGACCCCCTCACCGTGTCATGGTATTTGCTGGGTTTGTTGGGTTCGGCCTTTGTGGCTTGGGGCTTGGGTTGGATCAAGACCTATATCTTGTCCTTGGTTTCTGAGCGGATTGGCGCAGATTTGCGGACCACCACGTACGAGCACTTGATGAAGTTGTCGCTCGAGTATTTTGGTGGCCGGCGCACGGGCGATTTGATCGCCAGGATTGGCAGCGAAACCGACCGCATCAACGTCTTTTTGTCTTTGCACTTGTTGGACTTCGCCACCGACGTGCTGATGATTTTGATGACCGCCATCATCTTGTTTTTCATCAACCCGGCCTTGGCCTTGGTGACGCTGCTGCCCTTGCCCTTCATTGGCTGGTTGATCCATATCGTGCGTGAGCGTTTGCGCACCGGTTTTGAAAAGATTGACCGGGTCTGGTCCGAGGTGACCAACGTCTTGGCCGACACCATTCCGGGGATTCGGGTGGTCAAAGCCTTTGCCCAAGAAGACCGCGAAGCACAGCGCTTCAACGACGCCAACAAACACAACTTGGCGGTCAATGACCGCTTGAACCGGGTCTGGTCTTTGTTCGGACCGACCATCACCTTCGTGACTGAAATCGGTTTGTTGGTGGTCTGGGCCTTTGGTATTTGGCTGGTCTCTAAAAATGAAATAACGGTCGGTGTGCTGACCGCTTTCTTGGCCTACATCGGGCGTTTTTACGCGCGCCTTGACTCAATGAGCCGAATCGTCTCAAGCACCCAGAAAGCCGCGTCGGGTGCCAAGCGGATCTTTGAAATACTGGACCATGTTTCCAGTGTGCCGGAGCCTAAAAATCCGTTGCCCATGCCGGAAGTGCAAGGGCGCCTGACCTTGTCGAATGCCGATTTCAGGTATGGCAATCGCGCCGTGATTCGCCACTTAAGTCTGGACATTCAGCCGGGCGAAATGATCGGTCTGGTCGGCCACAGCGGCTCTGGCAAGAGCACCTTGGTGAATTTGATTTGCCGTTTCTACGATGTCACCGAGGGCAGCATTGCGCTAGATGGGATCGACATTCGGCAGTTCGGTGTCAGTGATTACCGCCGCAATATCGGTCTGGTGTTGCAAGAACCATTTTTGTTTTTTGGCACGGTGTCTGACAACATTTCTTACGGCAAACCGAATGCGTCACGGCAAGAGATCGTGGCGGCGGCGCGCGCGGCCCATGCGCACGAATTTATTTTGCGCATGCCGCAAGGCTACGACTCTTTGGTCGGCGAGCGCGGTCAGGGCTTGTCGGGCGGCGAACGTCAACGCATCTCGATTGCCCGGGCGCTGTTGATCAACCCACGCATTTTGATTTTGGACGAAGCCACCTCGTCGGTGGACACCGAAACCGAAAAAGAAATTCAAACGGCCTTGGACAATCTGGTGCGCGGACGCACCACCATTGCAATTGCCCACCGCTTGTCGACCTTGCGCAAAGCCGACCGTTTGGTGGTGATGGACAAAGGCCAAATTGTGGAAGTTGGCCCACACGACGAGTTGATTGCCGCGAAAGGTGCTTACTGGCGCTTGTACGAAGCACAGCAGCGCCAAGCCGAAGCGGAAGGCGCTGTGTTGCGCGAATTACCGATCGTCGAAGCTGCGCCATTGAGCGTGCCCGTGGCTGTGCCACACAGCGCAAAGGATGTTTTGTGAGCACGCTGAATTTTGAATTTGACTGCGATGCGGCCGGCCACTGGTTTTATGTCTCGGGCCAAGGCGTGCGCCATGAGCAGGTCATCGCTGTCCGGGCGTTTCCCGTGGCCGCGCCTGATGAAGGCGTGGCCTTGGTGGATGCCGAAGGCCATGAGCTGCTGTGGATCGCGACTTTGGATGACTTGTCCGCCGCCTTGCGTGACAACGTGCTGCGGGCCTTGACCCAGCGCGAGTTCATGCCGCGCATCTTGAAACTGAATGGTGTCAGCCGTGTTGTGGCGCCCTCCACCTGGGACATCGAAACCGACCGCGGCAACACCAGCTTGGAGCTCAAAGGCGAGGAAGACATCCGCCGTTTGTCGGCCACGGTGTTGCTCGTCACGGACAGCCACGGCGTGCAATTTTTGATTCGCGATCTGGCCCAGATGGACCGGCATTCACGCAAGTTGCTGGATCGGTTTCTGTAAGGGCCGTGATCCGCCGTATTGCGCACCTCGACATGGACGCTTTTTTTGCGTCCATCGAGTTGCTGCGCTACCCCCAGCTGAAGGGCCTGCCGGTGGTCATTGGCGGCGGTCGCCGTCGGGTTGACGACGCCTTACTACAAGCTCAAGACGAACGCGCACTGCGTTTCATTCCGGTCGACGACTTTCCCCGGCTCAAAGACTATGTGGGGCGCGGCGTCATCACCACGGCAACCTATGCTGCTCGGCAGTTCGGGGTGGGTTCAGCGATGGGCATGATGAAAGCCGCCAAGCTCTGCCCAGATGCGATTGTCTTGCCGGTGGATTTTGACGAAGTACGCAAATACTCGCGGGCCTTCAAGGAGGCGATTCGGGAAGTCGCGCCGTTGGTAGAAGACCGCGGCATTGACGAGGTCTACATCGACTTCACCGACGTGCCCGGTGGTCAGCGTGACGGCGGCCGGTCGCTGGCGCGCCTGCTTCAGCGCAGCATTCTGGAGAAGACCGGCCTGACGTGCTCCATCGGCGTCGCGCCGAACAAACTCATCGCAAAAATGGCCAGCGAGTTCAACAAGCCGAACGGCATTTCGATTGTTCAGGAAACCGACCTGCAAAGCATGATCTGGCCGCTGGCCTGTCGCAAGATCAACGGCATTGGGCCGAAGTCGGATGCCAAGCTGGCCGCGTTGAACATCCACACGATTGGCGAGATGGCGGCCCAAGAGATCGGCTGGCTGATCGACCACTTTGGGCAAGCCACCGGGGCTTGGATGCACGACGCGGCTTGGGGTCGCGACACGCGGCCGGTGGTGACTGAAAGCGAGCCCGTGTCGATGAGCCGTGAGACGACGTTTGAGCGCGACCTGCACGCGGTGCGCGACAAGGCCGAGCTGGGTGCTGTCTTCACGCGGCTGTGTGAGAAGGTGGCCGAAGACCTGCAGCGCAAAGGTTACGTGGGCAAGACCATCGGCATCAAGCTGCGCTATGACAACTTTCAAAGTGTCACGCGCGAACAGACGCTGACGCACTACACGGCCGATGCCACAACCATTCGGCAGACCGCTGGCTTGGCGCTCAAGCGTGTTCCCTTGACTCAAAAATTGCGGCTGCTGGGCGTTCGCGTCGGTGCTTTGTTGAAGGCTGAAGACGCCACGTTGCCGGCTTCAACGGGTCAGGTCGCCGAAGAGCCTGCGCAGCCCTTCATGGACCAGCTGTTTTAAAGCTTGTTCATTGGCGCGCAGTCCGCACAGCGGGCGGCAGCGCCTGCGGGTAACTGGTGCGAAACGGATTGATGTCCAAACCACCGCGCCGCGTGTAGCGAGCATAAACAGCCAGCTTGGCCGGTTTGCAGCGACGCCAGATGTCCATGAATATCCGCTCGACGCACTGTTCATGAAACTCGTTGTGGTTGCGAAAACTCACCAGGTATTGCAGCAGACCTTCTTGGTCAATAGGCGGGCCGGTGTAGCTGATTTGCACGCTGCCCCAATCCGGCTGGCCGGTCACCAAGCAATTGCTTTTGAGCAAGTGGCTGGTCAGCACTTCGGTCACCGACATTTCGTCGACATCGGCGGTCAACAGATCAGGCGCTGGCGTGTAGCGCGTGCACTCGACGTCGAGCCGGTCGAGATTCAGACCGTCGAGCTCTTGCAGTGGTTCACGGTCAAACAGGTCGGGCAGCAGCAGCTTGACACCAATCGAGGGCGGGGCGCTTGCCGTTGCTGGCAGCACCGCACCGCGCCAAGCGGCTTCACTGAGGTCGCGCCTGAGCAGCGCCAACACCTCGTTGGCGTCGGCGAAGCGGCTGTTGTTGAAGCTGTTCAAGTAGAGCTTGAAGGACTTGCTCTCAATGATGTTGGGCGTTTCGCACGGCACCACCACTTGCGCCAGCGCCACCTGCGGTTTGCCGCGCAAGTTGAGCCAACTGAGCTCATAGGCCGTCCACATGTCGGCCCCAAAAAAAGGCGCTTGCGCGGCGACGCCGATCTCTTGTCGTTTGACGGCGCGGGCGATCGGAAACAGCAGCGATGCGTTGTATTCATCCGCATAGGCAGAGGCTTTGCCCAACTGGGATTGTTCAGGGGAGTTCATGGTGTGTTTTAAATAAATTCGCGTTCACGCAGCCATTTGGTGGCGATCCACTTTTCGCCGCTGACCACCGGCGCGCCACCATGCAGCGTTCGGCTCACCGGGTGCGGCTGGCTGTAGCTGAAAAAAACGGCGTTGCCGCACTTGGGCACGACCGCCAAAGCCACGTCAGGAAAGACAGTGGCACCGCCAGCCTCGGGCTCGTTCAGATACATCACCAGTGTGGCCACGCGCTGACCGCCACGTTGCAAAATGCTCGCCGTGCCTGGCTCAGCAGGGTCAAAATAATCATAGTGGGGAAGGTACTCGGCACCGGGGCCGTAGCGCAGCACTTGCAAGCCTTCGCCGTTGTGCACCGGCCAGCCGAGCAGCGCGCCAATCCGCGCTTCAATGCGGCTGATGAGCTCGCTCTCGCCGCGTTCAAAAAACATGCCTTCGCTGGTCCGCGCCTGGTTGGTTTCTTCGCCGCCGGTTTTCACATCAACCGTGAGCGAGCGCGACATGCGCGTCGCGGCTGCTGCTATCAGCGCTTGGCATTCTTCTCGGCTCAGCAGCCCTTCCAGCACCAGCAGCGGTGGGTCTTGCAGCACCGTGATGGCGTTGACTTGCCGATCGCCAGCGTTCAGCGCCAAGCGCTCACCCGCGTGCGCTGGCCAAGGCACCGACAGCGGCAAGGGCATCGCGTCTGGCATCACCACGACCGGCATGGCCAGCAGGTGCCGGGCCGCGGCATCATTCCAACCGGCGTCGATCAGCGACTTCAGCAGCTGATCCGGACCAAAGCCTGCGGCTCGCTGCTCGGCCAGCCACACACTCACGGCGGGTGTGATGTCTTGCTCGAAGTTGTGGCTTGCAAAGGCGTTGGTGTGGCTCACGGGGAAGCTCCTTGAGATCCGGGTGGATCAGCTAATTCACTGGGCTGTTTGGCGACGAAACACCAGACGGTCGGGCTCGGACACGTCGGGTGAAAAGTCATAGCCCTCAAGATTAAAGGATTCCAGTTTTTTCACACTCTCCAGCTTGTTTTCAATCGCGTAGCGCACCATCAAACCGCGCGCGCGTTTGGCCATGAAGCTGATGATCTTGTACTGGCCGGCTTTGAGTTCTTGAAACACGCAAGTCACGACGCGGGGTTTCAAGGCCTTGCGGTCAACTACTTTGAAATACTCTTCGCTGGCGAGATTGACCACCACTGGCGAGGTGTCGGCGGCCGCGCGTTCATTCAGGTAATTGGCGATCTCGCTCCCCCAAAATTGGTACAGGTTCTTGCCACGTGCAGTGGCCAGCGCGGTGCCCATTTCAAGCCGATAGGGCTGCATCCAGTCCAGCGGCCGAAGCACGCCATAGAGTCCGCTCAAGATGCAGACATGCGCTTGCGCCCACTGCAAGTCGGGCTCGTTCAAGGTCTTGGCATTCAGCCCTTCGTAGACATCGCCGTTGAAGGCCAGCGCCGCCTGCTTGGAGTTGTTGGCGGTGAACTTCGGCGACCATGCCTCGTAGCGCGCCACGTTGAGGCCAGACAACTTGTCCGAGAGCTTCATCAAGCCACTGATTTGCTGCGGTGACTTTGTCTTCAACACCTCGATCAACTCGGCCGACTGCCGCGTGAAAAGCGGCTGCGTGTGGCTGGCCACATGCGCCGGCGTGTCGTAATCAAGGGCTTTGGCGGGGGAAAGAAGAAACAGCATGGACAGTAGGATGTGGGTGCAGACGAAGCCCTGACTTTACGCTGTCGGAAATGTCCCCGGCAACAAAATACTTTGGTCGACGTTTTGAATATCGGTGCGGCCACAAAATGCCATCGTGATGTCGAGTTCTTTGTGGATGATTTGCAGCGCTTTGCTGACGCCGGCTTCGCCCATCGCCCCCAAGCCGTAGACCATGGCCCGGCCGATCAAGGTGCCGCGCGCGCCCAAGGCCCAGGCCTTGAGGACGTCTTGGCCGGAACGGATGCCGCCGTCCATCCAGACTTCGATGTCTGAGCCAACCGCGGCGACGATGGCGGGCAACGCCTCAATGCTGGACTGCGCGCCGTCGAGCTGCCTGCCGCCATGGTTGCTGACGACGATGGCGTCGGCACCACTTTGCACGGCGAACTTGGCGTCTTCAACGTCTTGGATGCCTTTGAGAATCAGTTTGCCGCCCCAGCGCTCTTTGACCCAGGCCACGTCGGCCCAAGACAAGGTCGGGTCAAACTGTTCGTTGGTCCAAGCTGACAGCGAGTTCATGTCACTCACGCCTTTGACATGGCCCACCAAGTTGCCAAAGGTGTGCCGGCGCGTGCCCGCCATGCCGAGGCACCAGCGCGGTTTGGTCATCAGGTTGATGATGTTGGCGAGCGTTGGTTTGGGTGGCGCAGTCAGGCCGTTTTTCAAGTCCTTGTGGCGCTGACCGATGACTTGCAAGTCAAGCGTCAAGACCAAGGCGGTGCAACCGGCTTTGCGGGTGCGCTCAATCATGGCGGCCATGGCGTCACGGTCACGCATCATGTACAGCTGGTACCAAAAAGGGGCTTGGGTGTTGGCCGCAATGTCTTCTATCGAGCAAATGCTCATGGTCGACAAAATAAAGGGAATGCCGAATTTCTCAGCCGCCTTGGCGGCTTTGATTTCACCATCGGCATGCTGCATGCCGGTCAGCCCCACCGGCGCAATCGCCACTGGCATCTTGACGTTGATGCCTACCATTTTTGTGGCGGTGCTGCGGTTTTCCATGTTGACAGCGACGCGCTGGCGCAGCTTGATTTTTTGGAAATCGGTTTCGTTGGCGCGGTAAGTGCCCTCCGTCCATGAGCCCGAGTCGGCGTAGTCGTAAAACATGCGGGGGACGCGCTTTTCAGCCAGAACGCGCAAGTCTTCAATGTTGGTGATCACGGGCATGGTTCTGGTTTCCTTGTGGTTGTCTCAGATGCGCTTGTCATTTCGATGGCCGCCCATGCAGCCTCTGCCGTCACTGCGAGCGAAGCGCGGCAGTCCATGGCGCTTGCCTTACTGCAAACGTCCGCGATGCCGCGCAATCTGCGCCCGCACCTGCGCCGGTGCGGTACCGCCCAAGGTGTTGCGCGCATTGAGTGAACCACGCAGGCTCAAGACCTCGTAAACGTCTTGCTCGATTTTGGGGTTGAAGCTTTGCAGTGTGGCCAATGGCAGTTCTGACAAATCAACGCCTTGGCCGATGGCGGTTTTGACCGCATGGGCGACAGCTTCATGGGCGTCACGGAAGGGCAGGCCTTTTTTGACCATGTAGTCAGCCAGGTCGGTGGCGGTGGCGTAGCCCTTCAAGGCGGCGCGCTCCATGGCTTCAGGTTTGACGGTGATGCCGCCGACCATCTCAGCAAAAATGCGCAGCGTGTCTTTCAGCGTGTCAACGGTGTCGAACAGCGGCTCTTTGTCTTCTTGGTTGTCTTTGTTGTAGGCCAGCGGTTGGCCCTTCATCAACGTCACCAAACCCATCAAATGCCCCACCACGCGGCCGGTTTTGCCGCGGGCGAGTTCCGGCACGTCTGGGTTTTTCTTCTGCGGCATGATCGACGAGCCGGTGCAAAAACGGTCGGCCAGATCGATGAAGCCAAAGCTCTGGCTCATCCATAAAATAAGTTCTTCGCTGAGGCGGCTGGTGTGCACCATCGCCAGCGTGGCGGCTGCTGTGAACTCAATGGCGAAGTCACGGTCGCTGACCGCATCCAAGCTGTTTTGACAAACCGCAGGCAGACCTTGCTCGTCGACCATGCCGAGCGCGCGGGCCACGTGTTCACGGTCCAGCGGGTAGCTGGTGCCGGCCAATGCAGCCGCGCCCAAGGGCAGGCGGTTGACGCGCTTACGCACGTCGAGCATGCGCTCGGCGTCGCGCGCAAACATCTCGACATAGGCCAGCATGTGGTGGCCAAAGCTCACCGGCTGCGCGACTTGCAGATGCGTGAAGCCAGGCAGAATGACCTCGACGTTTTTCTCGGCGATGTTGACCAAGGCGGTTTGCAGCTCGATCAACAACTCGCCGATCAAATCAATCTCACCACGCAGCCAAAGCCGCACGTCGGTGGCGACCTGGTCGTTGCGGCTGCGGCCGGTGTGCAAGCGTTTACCGGCGTCACCCACCAGCTGCGTCAAACGGGCTTCGATGTTGAGGTGAACGTCTTCGAGATCGAGTTTCCATTCAAACGCACCGGACTCGATTTCAGCCGTGATCTGCGCCATGCCGTCTTTGATGGAAGCGTGGTCGGCGGCAGCGATGATGCCTTGCACCGCCAGCATGTCGGCGTGCGCCAGTGAGCCGGTGATGTCCGCTTGCCACAGGCGTTTGTCAAAAAACACGCTGGAGGTGTAGCGCTTGACGAGGTCGCTCATGGGCTCTGAAAACAGGGCCGACCAAGCTTGGGATTTTTTGTCGAATTGATTCACGAAAGAACTTTCAAGGCCACGCTTGTCTAGGTGGGCAAGCGAGCGGGAGCAATGCAATGGGGACCTTGCACCAGCCAAGCCGATGCAAGTCAAGCTGCCGATTTTATCTGGCCCCAGCGCCCTCGCATCATTAACCGGTATTGCGCAAGCCCGCCGCAATGCCGTTGATGGAGATATGGATGCCGCGCTGCACGCGTTCGTCGGCTTTGCCCTCGCGGTAGCGCCGGATCAATTCAACCTGCAAGTGGTGCAGCGGGTCGATGTACGGGAAGCGATGGCGGATGGAGCGCTGCAAGCCTGTGTTGCCCGCCAGCCGCTGCTTGTCGCCGGTGATCTGGCTGAGCGCATCAGCGGTGCGCTGCCACTCGGCTTCAATCGCCGTGAAGATTTTTTTGCGCAGCCGCGCATCGCCCACCAGCTCGGCGTAACGCGAGGCCAGTGCCAGATCGCTCTTGGCCAGCACCATGTCCATGGTGCTGAGCAGGGTCCGAAAGAAGGGCCATTGCTTGTACATTTTTTGCAGCACGGCGAGGTTTTCTTTGCGGGATTTCGGATTTTTCGGACTTTTTGTGCCGCCGTCTAACCATTGCTCGACCGCCGAACCAAAGCCATACCAGCCGGGCAAGGCCAAGCGGCACTGGCCCCAACTGAAGCCCCAAGGAATGGCGCGCAAGTCTTCAATCTTTTGCGTGGCCTTGCGCGACGCCGGGCGTGAGCCGATGTTGAGTTCGGCGATTTCGCGGATCGGTGTTGAGCTGAAAAAGTAGTCGGTGAAGCCCGGGGTCTCGTAGACCAGCGCGCGGTAGGCGGCCATGCTGGCGGCAGACAACAGGCTGGCGGCGTCCAGAAAAGCCTGGCTGGCCGGCTTGGTCGGTTGCAGCAGGGTGGCTTCTAGGGTGGCGGCGACCAGGGTTTCGAGGTTGCGGCGGCCGATTTCTGGGTTGGCGTATTTGGAGCCAATCACTTCACCTTGCTCAGTCAGGCGAATTTGGCCGCGCACCGTGCCCGGCGGCTGGGCCAAAATCGCCTCGTAGCTGGGGCCGCCGCCACGGCCGACGGTGCCGCCACGACCATGAAACATGCGCAGCTGTATGTTGTGGGACAGCGCCAGTTCGTCGAAGAGTTCAACCAGCGCCATCTCGGCCCGGTACAGCTCCCAGTTGCTGGTGAAAATACCGCCGTCTTTGTTGCTGTCAGAGTAGCCCAGCATGATGTCTTGCTCGGCGCCACTGCGCTGCACTTGCTTGGCGATGCCGGGCAAGTTGTAAAACTCGCGCATGATGGGCGCCGCATTGCGCAGGTCTTCAATGGTTTCAAACAGCGGCACCACGATCAGGTCGTGCGTGGCATTCAGCGTGCCATGCATGAGACCGACTTCTTTTTGCAGCAACAGCACTTCGAGCAAGTCACTGACGGTTTCGGTGTGGCTGATGATGTAGTGCCGAATCGCCTCATGGCCGTAGCGCTGGCGGGCCCGCAAGGCGGCTTCAAAAATCGCTATTTCGCCGCGCGCCAAGTCTGAGTAGTCAGCCCCGATGACGCGCAGTGCGCGGGCGTCACCCAGCAGTTTCAGCAGCAGCGTGCGCTTGTCGGTTTCGCTCAAGCCCGCGTAATTCGACTCAAGGCGGGCCGTGGCCAGCAGTTCCGCCACGACCTCTTCGTGTTTGTCTGAGCTTTGACGCAAGTCGATGGTGGCCAGGTGAAAACCAAACACCTGAACCGCACGGATCAACGGGTGCAGGCGCTGCGTGACGAGCGCCGCGCCGTGGTGTGCCAGCAGCGAGGCTTCGATGGTGCGCAGTTCGGCTAAAAAGTCGTCGGCTTTGGCGTAGGGGTTTTGCGGTGCCACGGCATGGCGTGCGGCGTCACCGCCGGTCAGTTCTTTGAGCGTGGCGGCGAGTCGGGCGTAGATGCCGGTGAGCGCGCGTCGATAGGGCTCGTCGACGCGGTGTTCATTGGTGTCGGGCGAGCTTTCAGCCAACGCTTGCATCGCCGGGCTGACCTTCACCAGCATGGCCGACACAGACAACTCGCCGCCTAAAAAATGCACCTCGGTGAGGTAGTGGCGCAGTGCCATGTCGGCTTGCCTGCTCAGCGCGTACTCCAGGGTTTCGGCGCTGACATTGGGGTTGCCATCGCGGTCACCGCCAATCCACTGACCCATGCGCAAAAAACTGTGCACGGCTTGGTTGCCGAGCTCGCGCTCAAGGTCAGCGTAGAGCTTGGGAATCTCGCGCAGAAAGGTGGCTTCGTAATAACTCAGTGCGTTCTCGATCTCGTCGGCCACCGTGAGTTTGGAAAAGCGCAGCAGGCGGGTTTGCCAGAGCTGCATCACGCGGGCGCGCAGCTGCGCTTCGTTGGCCGCGAGTTCGCGCGGGCTGAGCAGGTCTTTGGCAGCGTTGACAGCGGCGGCGCGGGCTTTGGTTTCGTCGCGGCTGGTGAGCAGCAGGGCAATACCGCGCTCGGCATCCAAAATGCTCTTGCGCTGAACTTCAGTCGGGTGCGCCGTCAGCACCGGCGAGACAAAACTTTTGGCCAGCGTTTGGGAAATGGTTTTGGACGAAATACCGGCCCAGCGCAGCCGCGCCAGCGCCACATCAATGCTGCCCTCTTGGGTGTCGCCAGCGCGCTCGTGGATGGCGCGGCGGCGAATGTGGTGCCGGTCTTCAGCCAGATTCGCCAGGTGGCTGAAATAGGTGAAGGCGCGGATGACGCTGACGGTTTGCTCACCGCTCAGCCCTTTGAGCAGCTTTTTCAAGGCCTTGTCGGCCTCTGCATCGGAATCACGACGGAAGCTCACGGAGAGTTTGCGTACCTGCTCGATCAGCTCGTAGGCGGGCACGCCTTCTTGTTCGCGGATCACGTCGCCCAGAATGCGCCCAAGCAAGCGGATGTCTTCAACCAGAGGCCGTTCGTTGTCTTTGTTGCGGGCGCTGGGTGCGGCTGGCGTTGAAGATGTTTTTGCCCGTGCTGAAGTCGCCATGTCGCCGCCCTGTTGTACGAAAGGCTGCATGCTAGCATTCACGCCATTGAAAGATAACGAGGCAGTTACCAGTGGTCGAACATACACATTCAGCAGTCAAAAAAGTGGTGATCGCCACCCGTGAAAGCCGCCTAGCGCTTTGGCAGGCCGAGCACGTCAAGGCTTTGTTGGAAAGCCGCTTGGGCTGGCAAGTCGAGCTGCTCGGCATGACCACCTTGGGCGACCAGATTCTGGACCGTTCCTTGAGCAAAGTCGGCGGTAAGGGCTTGTTCGTCAAGGAGTTGGAGACGGCGTTGCTGGATGGTCGCGCTGACCTCGCCGTGCATTCGCTGAAAGATGTGCCGATGGATTTGCCGGCTGGTTTTGCCTTGGCTTGCGTGTTGGAACGAGAAGACCCGCGCGATGCGTTTGTCTCGAATCACCATGTTTCGCTGGCCGCCTTGCCGATGGGTGCGGTGGTCGGTACGTCCAGCTTGCGTCGTTTGGTGATTTTGAAGTCATTGCGGCCTGACCTGCGCATTGAACCCTTGCGCGGCAACCTCGACACCCGACTGCGCAAGCTCGACGAAGGCCACTACGATGCGATCGTGCTGGCCGCTGCCGGACTCAAACGCTTGGGGCTTGACAGCCGCATTCGCGCCACCTTCGAGCCAGACACCATGTTGCCCGCCGCTGGGCAGGGCGCCCTCGGCATTGAGGTGCGGGCGGGCCGCCAAGACTTGATCGACGCATTGGCCTCGCTGGCGCACCAGCCCACGTGGCTGGCTGTGACCGCTGAGCGCACGGTCTCGCGCGCCATGGGTGGCAGTTGTTCAATGCCGCTGGCCGCCTTCACGCGCGACTTGACTGCGGGCAGCCTGCTGCTCGAAGCGGCTTGGGGTGACCCCGGTGAGGCGGGGCCTGATGCAGTGCCAAGTGCAGAGCCTACCGTGGCGGCACCCTTGGTGCGGGTGCAGCACCAAGCGCTGGTGCGTGATTTTGCCGAGGCCGAAGCGCTCGGGGAGCACGTGGCTGCGCTGTTGCGTGCTGGGGGCGCGGTTTGGGCCTCAAATACCATCTCCGATGCCAGCGCTTGAACGCACTGACCGGGTTGGCAGTGTCATCGTCACTCGGCCCGCGCCGGATGCCCAGCGCTGGGTCGCACAGCTAGAACAGCGCGGCATCAGCGCTGAAGCCCTGCCGCTGATTGAGATTGCCAGCGTGGCGGATGTATCGGCTGCGCGTGCAGCGTGGGCGCATGTAGATAAATACGCTGCCCTGATGTTTGTCAGTGGCAACGCAGTTGAGTATTTTTTTGCGGCTAGGCAATCAGGTGCTGAGCTGCCTAGACACGACTTGGCATCATTGCCCCATGTTCGTTTCATGGCCCCAGGCCCGGGCACCGCGCAGGTGTTGGCAGCTCAAGGCGTGCCGGCGGCGCAGATCGACACGCCACCCGCTGACGCCGCACAGTTTGACTCCGAAGCTCTGTGGCAAGTGATCGGCCAGCGGAATTGGGCGGGGCAGCGGGTGTTGATCGTGCGCGGCCAGAGCGGTGCCTCTGAAGTAGCCGTGGGCGCCGTGGCTCCGGGCCGTGAATGGCTGGCGCGGCAGCTTGAAAATGCGGGTGCATCGGTCGACTTTGTGGTGGTTTACGCACGCCGCGCACCGCATTTCACGGCGGCGCAACTGCAGCGCATAAAGGCCAGTCAACGCGATGGATCGGTCTGGCTCTTCAGCAGTTCGGAAGCCTTGGCGAATTTGCCTCGGGGCACTGATTGGTCGCAGGCCAGAGCCATCGCCACACACCGCAGAATCGCCCACGCGGCACAGGCGGCCGGTTGGGGTGTTGTTATCGAGTCACGTCCTGCGCTGGACGACATCGTGGCGTCGATAGAATTGGCGTCTCCATGAGTGACATACCTTCCATACCCTCTTCGACCGCTCCGGCAAGTCCTGTCGCCCCTTCCGCCAGCGCTTGGTGGCGCTCGCGCACCTGGGCGTTGATCGTGTTGATACTGGCGTTGGTCGGCGCCCTAGGTTGCTTGCTGTTGTGGCAAAAGCTCAGCCATATTCAAGAAGAACTGGCGCGCCGCAGCACTGACACCGGAACCCAAGCTGTCGAAGCGCTCACGCTGTCGCGCCAAGCCCAAGAAAGTAGCCGCGAACTCTCGGCGCGTTTGGCCGTGATTGAAAACCGCGTCAGCGAGGTCAGCTTGCAACGTGGCCAACTCGAAGATCTGATGCAACGGTTGTCGCGGTCACGCGATGACAACCTGGTGATTGAGCTGGAAGCCAACCTGCGGCTGGCGCAGCAACAGGCGCAGCTGACCGGCAGCGCCGAGCCCTTGTTGGCGGCCCTCAAATCTGCCGAGCAACGGCTCGCACGTGCGGCTCAGCCGCGCTTGACGCCGGTGCAGCGCGCGATTGTCAAAGACGCCGAACGGATCAAGAGCGCGGCCCTGACCGATGTCCCTGCCATGCTGTTGAAGCTTGATGAACTGGTGCGCCAGATCGATGAGTTGCCGGTGGTCAATGACTTGGTGCTCGGCGTGAATCAGCCTAATGCGGGTTTGACTGCCTCAGCGGTTGACGCTTTACCCGCAGCGCCAACCTCGGCTCTTTCGCCATCTTCAGCGACGTCCGTCGCCGTCGCAGCAACTGGATTCGCACGCTTTGTGGACACGCAAGCGCTGAGCAGCTGGTCAGGTCGTGTCCTGCAGGGCCTGCGTGAAGACGCCCAAAGCCTGTTGCGTGTGAGCCGGATTGACCGGCCTGAGGCTGCCTTGTTGGCGCCTGAACAGTCTTACTTTCTGCGCGAAAACATCAAGCTGAAATTGCTCAATGCACGCTTGGCCTTGCTGTCACGGCAAACCGATGCGGCCCGCTCTGATCTGACCAGCGTGCAGACCAGTTTGTCGCGTTATTTCGACGCGTCGTCGCGCAAGACACAGGCTGCCAAAGCCTTGCTGCAGCAGACGCAGGCGCAACTCAGAACCGGCGAGTTGCCGCGTTTTGACGAGACCTTGGCCGCCTTGGCCACCGCGGCCGCTGGCCGTTAAGACTTTAAGTAAAAAACCAGCTTATGCGCGCCGCCCTTTGGTTGATTGCCTTGTTCGGAGTGGCCGTGGCCGGTGCCTTGTTGGCCGGCAACAACCATGCAGTCGTGACTCTGTTTTGGCCGCCGTACCGGGTCGATCTGTCCTTCAATTTGATGTTGCTGGTGTTGGTGGCTGCATTTGCCTTGCTGCACTTTGCGCTCAAGGCTTTGAGCGTGGTGGCGTCGCTGCCACGGCAGGCGCGGCGCTGGCGTGCCCTGCAAAAAGAACGTGCCATGTACGCCGCCTTGATGGACGCGCTGGCACACCTGCTGGCCGGTCGCTTCATTCGCGCGTCGCGCTCGGCTGAGAATGCCTTGCTGCAAGAAAAAAACATGGGTGAGTTGATTCTTGATGTGGGCGCAGACTCTGGGCATCAGCCGGCGCGTTCGCAGCAGCTGCGTTCGCTGGCGCATTTGCTGGCGGCCGAAAGCGCGCAATCCTTGCAAAACCGCGGCGTGCGAGACGCGCATTTGCAGCAAGCGCTTGAGGGCGCAGGCAACCGAACGGTGCTGGAAACCCAAGAAGGCATTCAGCTGCGCGCGGCTCGTTGGGCGCTGGAAGACCGCGAGCCGAGCGTGGCGATGGAGTGGCTGAACCAGTTGCCGCTGGGCGCGGGTCGTCGTACGTTGGCCTTGCGCATGCGCTTGCGCGCAGCAAGGTTGGCCGGACAGACCGCCGACGCCTTGGACACAGCCCGTTTGTTGGCCAAGCACCGAGCGTTTTCACCGCCGGCGGCACAAAGCATCATCCGCGGCTTGGCGCTGGAATTGCTCAATGCTGCGCATGACCCAGAGCAGTTGAGTCAGGTCTGGCTGTCGCTGGACGAGGTCGAACGCGCCATGCCTGAACTGGCGGTTCACGCAGCTTCGCGCCTGATGCTTTTGAAGGGCGATGCCGCCATGGCTCTTCATTGGTTGGCGGGCACTTGGGACGTGGTGATGAAGCCGCGCTCTGAGCTCGGCGACAACCTCCGCGTGAAATTCATTCTGGCGCTCGAAGACAGCCTGGATGCGATCGATGCGGTCTGGCTGGCGCGCATCGAAGCCGTTTTGCAGGCTCGTCCAGGCGACGCTAATTTCGAATACTTGGCCGGCATGGCCTGCCTGAAGCGTCAGCTCTGGGGCAAAGCGCAGCAATTGCTGTCGCACGCTGTGTTGTCCTTGCAAGATGCTGTTCTCAAGCGCAAGGCTTGGTTGGCGCTGGCCGGTTTGGCCGAGCAGCGTGGCGATGAAGCCGCCGTGCAGAAGGCTTATCGGCTCGCTGCTGAAGCCTGAGACTTCACCGAGGTTTACAGATAGGGCGATAGCAAGCCGGCCAAGCGGTCGCGCAGTCGCCCGGCTAAGGACTGACGGGCCAACACGGTGACGTCAAGCGTCTCGGCCTCTGAGATGCGCTGCTGCAGCAGGGTGTCGAGTTGCGCCACCAGTCGTGCGTCATGGCATTCGAGGTTGTATTCAAAATTGAGCCGCAGGCTGCGCGCGTCCCAGTTGGTGGAGCCAATCAACGACCAGTCGTCGTCGACCAGAAACATTTTGGAGTGGTCGAACGGCGGCGGCGACAGGTGAACCCGGCAGCCGGCCGCCAGCAGCCGGCCCATTTGCGGGCGCATGGCCCAGTCCATCAGCGGCAGGTTACTGTGGGCCGGCAGCACGATGTCGACCTTGACACCGCGCAAGGCGGTGATTTGCAGGGTGGTCAGCAGCACCTCGTCGGGCAAAAAATAGGGCGACATGATGGCCACTCGTTGCCGCGCGCAGGCCAGTGCGCCCAACATCACATGGCGCATGTGGTCGATGTCGTCATCGGGGCCGTCGGAAACGCCGCGCGCCAGCACCGGCCCGCAATTTGTGGCGGGTGCAAACCAAGTCTCGCCCAACAGCGCCTCGCCGGTGCTGAAGGCCCAGTCAATGGCGAAGGCTCGCTGCATGTCGGCCACCACGGGGCCACGCACTGAAAAATGCAGGCAGCGAACCGGCGACTCGGGTTGGCGCGCCAGCCAATGTCCAGCCCGAATGTTCATGCCGCCGGTGAAGCCTTGCGCGCCGTCGACGACCATGATCTTGCGGTGGTTGCGCAGATTGGCGTGGCCCAGCAAGCCGAGAAAGCGTGGCGGCAGAAATGCCGCTGCCGAGACGCCGCCGCTGTTCAGGTACACGACCATGCGGCCGTGGCTGTAGCGTGCGCCCACGGCATCGATCAACACCCGCACTTGGACCCCGCGTTGCTGGGCCCGCACCAGCGCGTCAGCAAATCTGCGGCCGACGTCGTCAAGGTCAAAAATATAGGTCACCAGCGTGATCGAGTGGTGTGCGGATTCAATGGCTGTCAGCATCGCCGGGTAGGATTCGTCGCCATTGATCAGTGGCTGGATGGCGTTACCGCCGAGCAGGGCATTGCCCGTCGTTTGTCGAGCCAGTCGGTTGATGCCGGCCAGCGCCAGTGAACTCGGGGCGTCGGGTCCGGCGTCACTGCCAATGGCCGCCACATGGCTGCCCGCGCGTTGGTGCTCAAGTTGCCAAGCCGTTTTCAAGTCCAGCGCGACACCTGCTCGTTGAATCCGGTTGATGCCCAGCATCAGGTAGAGCAGCGCACCGACGATGGGCGTCAACCAAGCCAGTCCGATCCAAGCGACGGTGGCCGACACATTGCGGCGCGTCAGCAGGGCATGCAAGGTCACGGCCACCGCAAGAGACAGATGCAGCAAGGTGGCCAGCACGGGCAGCCAGCTCAGTAGATCGGGCAGGGCGTTTTGCCAGATCTGCGGCGCGAAAAATGGCGTTGTCATGTGGCCATCGTAGCGACACTGCTCAAGGCATAAAAAAAGCGACTCGTAGAGTCGCTTTTCAAGTTCCAGCCCGGCGTGATGCGCGGGCTGGTGACTGTCGCTGTGACCGCCTTCGCTTTACTGCGGACGCTGCGTGCTTGCCTCTTCAAAAGGCAGCGTCATATTGCTCAGGTCACGCTTGGTCTCGACCAGCACCAGTGGGCTCGCTGGCACGGCGACCACCGGGGCCCGCTCACGTGGCACGTGGACTGGACGCGGCTCTGCAGCCATGGCAGCTTGCGTTTCAGCGATCTTGCTGGTGTTGGAGTTAACCCATTGCAGACCTGAAGCGCTGGCCACCTGAGCCAAGTCTTGCAAAGGCAAGTCGTACGACGCCACTTGGGGCAGGGCACGTGTGGCTGGCGCGGCTGCGCTCACCACTTGCGGTGCGACCACTGGTGCGGGCGCGATGGTCGCGACAGGTGCTGCTGCGGGTGCTGCAGCCACTTCGCTGACCGACACGACCGGGCTGGCTTCTGCGTTGACCATCTGCACGGGCGTGAAGGCCGGCGTGCTGGTGTTGGCTTCAGCGGCTTGCTCTGGCGACGACTCAGCACGGTCACCACGTTCACGACGCTCGCGACCATAACGGTCACGGCTGCGGCGTTCGCGCGGTGCGCGTTCTTGTGTATCGTCCTGGCCGGCAGCGGACTCGTTGCCTTGCGGTGCGGCGTCCGTTGCGACTAACTGCTCAGTGCGTTCAGCACGGACGTCCGGTGCATGGCCATCGGCAAAAGCAGCTGGTTGACTACCCTCAGCTGCAGGTGCGTCATCACGGCGTTCAGGGCGACGACCACCGCGTTCACGGCGACCTTCACCGCGGCTTTCGCGTGGTTCACGGGGTTCGCGCGCTTCACGGGGCTGGCGCTCTTCACGGCCGGCTTCCGGTGCGCTCACTTCACCGCGTGCTGCAGCGGCCATGGCGGCCTGATTGGCGAGTGCCAGTTCTTCCTGTGCGGCGTCGCGGGGTGCGCCGCTGCGCTCAGCACCACGCTCACCACGGTCTGTGCGCTCTGCGCGTTCTGGACGGTCACGGCGGTTGCGGTCACCACGGCCTTCGCCGCGTGGTTGACCTTCACTGCGGGACTGGCCCTCAGTGCGCAAGTCTGGACGTGCTTCGCCTGTGCGTTCCGCATTGCGGCCATTGTCACGACCACCTTCGCGGCCGCCTTCAGCACGGCCTTCGGCAGGAGCGCGTTCAGGGCGGCCCTCAGGACGACCTTCTGGGCTGCGTTCGCGACGTGGGTCAGCGCGGCCTTCGCCTCGCTCGGCACCGCGTTCGCCTGTGCGCTCAGCGCGGCCTTCTGGTCGGCCTTCGGTGCGCTCACCGCGCCCACCACGACCACCGCGGCGACCATCACGGCCACCTCGTTCGCCGCGCTCGGAACGCTCGCCGCGTTCACCACGCTCATCGCGACGGCCTTCGCCGCGCTCGTCTTTTTTCACCTCTTTGCCAGCTGCAGCAATAGGGGCTGCATCATCGCCTGCAAACAGGTTTTTGAGCCAACCAAAGAAGCCTTTTTCAGCGGCAGGCGCCGCCGGTGTGCGAGCTGCCAGTGGGGAGCGCTGCTGTGCTGCTGCCACTGGTTTGGCCACGACTTCTGGCTTAGGCACAGCAACCGGGGCTGGCATGTCAGGCAGGACACCTTTGATGATCGGCTCTTGTTTGTTGTGCTTTTCTTGGCTGCGGCGTGTGACCAAAGTCGGGTCTTCAATCTCTTCAGCCATTTTGTAGCTGGCTTCGATGTTGTCCAGACGCGGGTCGTCGTGCTTCAGGCGCTCTAGCTTGTAGTTCGGTGTCTCGAGTGTTTTGTTCGGCACCAGCAGCACGTTGATGCGCTGTTTCATCTCGATCTTGGCGATCTCTGAACGCTTTTCGTTCAGCAGGAAAGACGCCACATCGACCGGCACTTGGCACAGCACCGAGGCCGTGCTGTCTTTCATCGACTCTTCTTGGATGATGCGCAAAATTTGCAATGCCGAGCTTTCGGTGTCGCGGATGTGGCCAGAGCCACCGCAACGC
>CANFWI010000021.1 GCA_947450675.1 Comamonadaceae bacterium
AAGCCAAAGCGCAAGGCATCAAGGTCAAAAAAGGCCTGTTCCCTTGGACGGCTTCAGGCCGCGCGATTGCCAACGGCCGCGACGAAGGCGTCACCAAGCTGCTGTTTGACGACAGCCCGGAAGCGCATGGTCACGGCAAGATTTTGGGTGGCGGCATGGTCGGCACGCATGCCGGTGACATGATCGGGGAAGTCGCCTTGGCGATCGAGATGGGCGCGGACGCCATCGACATCGGCAAGACGATTCACCCGCACCCGACATTGGGCGAAAGCATCGGCATGGCGGCGGAAGTCGCGCATGGCAGCTGCACGGACTTGCCGCCTGCGCGGAAGTAATCAGCGGCAGCTTTAGTGGAGATGCGCCAGCAAACAGATCCGTGCGCTTTAGCCGCTTGTGGAAAATTAGCGAAAAAGTATTTTTGGGCTTTGAAAAATGGATACCCTTGAGGCTCGTGAAATTCCACGCTAAGCGCTGACCTTCTGGAGTCCCATGGACACTGCTCTTCTCATCGTCATCCTGCTGCTCATGCTGCTGCTGTGTTGCTTTTTGCTGTTCTATTTTTTCACGCAACAAAGTCTGCGCGATATCACTGCTCGCTTGAACGTCGCCTTGCTGCCGCCCCCACCGAAGAAAAATTCGGAGGCGATTCGCCGTGAACGTGCGTTTGCGCATGACAACCTCATGCTGCTTGAAGCTGACCTGACCAACAACCCGCGTGAAGACCTGACGCCTGAAGAGCTGGCCAACATTGACCAGATCAGCAAAACCATCCGGGTTTGCATCGCGGAGCTGAAGAAGTCCGGCGAATGGATTGGTTTGCCGTTTGACTTTGAGTGGGCCGACATCCTCGCCCGACTACCCAAAGTCAACGCGCTGTACCGGAAGGCGATCGCGGCTGAAGCGGAGCCTGAGAAGCTGGTGTCGGCCAACGAAACTCAGAAAATTGGCAACAGCACGGAGTCCTTCAGCCAACGCCGCTGAACGATGGGCTAAGGCTTGGCCTGTGAACGAAGCGCCGCAGCCACGGACTGGCCGGCGTCTTCGGAGTCGGTGTCGACCCGGCGGGCGCCGTCAAAGCGTCGATTCCAATACGTTGTGGCCAGACTTTCCACGCGCACTTCAGCGCCGGGCTTGGGTGAGTGGATGAACTTGCCGTCACCGATGTAAATGCCGACATGGCTGAAGGCTCGACGCATGGTGTTGAAAAAAACTAGGTCGCCAGGTAGCAATTCTTTGCGTTCGATGTTTTGAGTGGCGGCTGCCTGCTGCTCTGCACGGCGCGGAAGAACCAAGCCAACGGTCTGTTCGAAAATAGCTTTGACGAAACCGCTGCAGTCAAAACCAGTTTCTGCGGTGTTGCCACCCCGTAAGTAGGGAACGCCGAGAAATCCGATGGCGTGGACGACCAGTTCAGAGGCTTGTAAGCTGACGCGTTGCCTGACTTGCTGGATTTGAGACATGAGGCCTTTGTCGGCCAGCCAAGTGTCCATCTCGTCCGGGGTTGGTGTAGCGTGTGCAGCCGGTTGAATCAAAAGACCCAAAGCCAAGGCCATGCAAGGTGCAAAAGTGGTCTTGATCAGTCTAAAACGCATCTATGGAGCTTACTGAAGTGGCAGCTCAGCGTCAAGTCCGAATTCAAGCTCTATAAAATGACCGATGTCCCCCACTTCCGTGAGTCCGTGTGCCTGATCGTTTCAAAGTTCTTCTTCAATATCTCCTGCCCAAGCAGGCCATCACGACGTTCGCTGGCTTCGTGGCGTCACGCCAGCGCGGCTGGGTCACCACCGCGCTGATTCGCTGGTTCGTTGACAAGTACGCCGTCAACATGAGCGAAGCGGCTAACGCCGACATCACCAGCTACCTGTCATTCAACGATTTTTTTACACGTGCCTTGAAGCCTGGCGCCAGGCCACTGGCCAGTGCCGCCTGGATTTGTCCAGTCGACGGCGCCATCAGCCAGTTTGGCCGGATTGAGGAAGATCAGATTTTTCAGGCCAAAGGGCACCACTATTCGACCACCGCGCTTGTCGGTGGCGACGCGACACTGGCTGAGCAGTTTAGGCGCGGCAGTTTTGCCACGATTTACCTGAGCCCGCGTGACTACCACCGGATTCACATGCCGTGCGATGGCCGTTTGCTGCGCATGATGTATGTACCCGGTGATTTGTTTTCTGTGAATCCTGTCACCGCGCGCGGTGTGCCGGGACTGTTTGCCCGCAACGAACGCTTGGTCTGTGTTTTTGACACGCCGCATGGAGCGATGGTCTTGACGCTCGTCGGTGCAACGATTGTCGGCAGCATGGCGACGGTCTGGCATGGCGTGGTGAACCGCTCGCGCCAAAACACGGTGCGCGAATGGCATTACACGGACGCTACGCCGCAGGTAGCGCTGAAAAAAGGTGACGAGATGGGCCGGTTTTTGCTCGGCTCCACCGTCGTCTTGTTGTTCCCGGCCGGGCCATTGCAATTCAACCCTGACTGGCTGGCTGGTGGGCCGGTGCAGCTGGGTCAAGCCATGGCCACGGCCAACGAGCAGGTCAGCGCATGACGGCGGCAGCACTCATCATCAACTGGTTTGTCGGTTGGTGGCGCGTGCTGTATTTTGGCGCTCAAATCTTGGTGCTGGCTTTTTCACCGGCCAGTTATTCGCCCAGCAACCGCGTGCTGTTAGCGCGTCACATGGTGCAGGGCACCGCACCGATTTTGGTTTGGTTCACGCTGCTGTGTGCCCTCATCACACTGGTGATCACGCGCATTGTGGTGGTCACGGCGCAGAGCTACGGGCTCTCGCAGTACGCGCTGCAGGTGACTATTCGGGTGCTGGTGCTGGAGCTGATTCCTTTGAGCGCGGCGCTGTTCGTTGCCTTGCGCTCGACCATGGCCAGCAGCGCTGAGCTGTCCGACATGCGTCTGCACGGCAAGTTGGAGGCCATCAGCGCGCAAGGCCGTGACCCACTGCGACAAGAAGTCATGCCGCGCGTGGTGGCCGGTGTCTTTGCCAGCATCACGCTGGCAGCGCTGAGCTGTGTGGTCGCGTTGGTGTTGGCGTATGTGGCTGTGTATGGTTTCAATGCCTCGGCATTGCCTGCTTACACGCGACTTTTTGGCCAGGTTTTTAACCCGGCGGTGACGCTGATTTTTGTTTTGAAGACGCTGTTTTTCAGTTTGGCCGTGTCGCTGATGCCGATGGCCTCGGCCATGCTGGACGAAGCCCCCGGTGGCATCCAGCACGGCGCTGAATTGCGTGCGCTGGCGCGCATGTTTGTGGTCATCTTGCTGATCGAAGTGGTCTCACTCGTCGGCAACTATTATTGAATTTTTGTGTTGCCCTTCATCGGATTTGAATGTCATCTTTGAGCGACTCTGAACCCGTGCCGCCGGCACGCCGGCTTGAACTCAAGGCCTTGCTGCTGCTGGCCTTCATGCTGGCGCTGGTGCTGGGTTCGGCTGTTTACGTTTTGTATGCGCGCGGTGCTTTTGAGACCACGCAAAAACTCGTGCTTGTCAGCGATGACTCTGAAGGCGTGGTGGTCGGTATGGACCTGACCTTTTCAGGCTTTCCGATTGGTCGCGTCGGCAGTATCGAGTTAGCGCCTGATGGCAAGGCGCGCATCTTGGTCGATGTGCCGCTGAAGCAAGCCTACTGGCTGCGACAGTCGAGCGTGTTCACGCTGGTACGCGGGCTGGTGGGCAACACCAATATCCGCGCTTACAGCGGCATTTTGACCGATCCACCACTGCCGGATGGTGCTGTGCGCGAGGTCTTGCGCGGCGACGCATCGGCTGACATTCCGCGACTGATGTCGGCTGCTCGCGAATTGGTGGAGAGCGTGCAAACGCTGGTCAGCAACCAAGGCGCTTTGGGCGGCAGTTTGGTTAACGTGCAACAACTGACCGAGAAACTCAAAGGCCCGACCGGCGCACTCGGTGTCTTGCTCGGCAATGACCTTGAAGCTAAAAAACTACTGCTGACACTGGAGCACACCAACACCTTGCTGGCGCGACTGGACGGGCTGACCTTGCACGCCGACACACAGGTGTTTGGCGCGGGTGGCGTGATGCCCGAAACCCGCGCCACCATCGTCCAGCTCAACGGCTTGCTGGGCGAAGCCCGCGGCAGCCTGAAGCGGGTTGATGCGGTGCTGATCGAAGCCCAGGCGGTGGGCGCCAATGCGCGAGTCGCCACCGCTGATCTCGGCACATTGCGCGCCGAGGTCGAGAGCAGCCTGATCAAGGTCGACAGCTTGGTCAATGAGGTCAACCGCAAATGGCCGTTTGCCCGAGAGACTGAGGTGAATTTGCCATGACTTTTTGTCGTTCTCGACTTTTTACACTGGCGTCCGCTGTCAGTTTGTTGCTGTCGGCGTTTTTGTTATTGCAAGGCTGCACCAGCCCGCCAGCCGTGCCTGACTGGCAACTCAGCGCCAAGAGCGCCAGCGACCGTTTTGTCACCGCCTATTTGAACGGCAACACGCGCGTCGAGGCGCTGGAGTTTGACAAGGCGCGGCAGGCGCTGTCCAGCACCGGCCGACCGGACGCTTTGGCCCGGCTTGAACTGCTGCGCTGCGCCACCCGCGTCGCCAGTTTGGTGCTGGAGCCGTGTGTCGGTTTTGAGTTGCTGCGCGCCGATGCGACGGCGGCTGACCAAGCCTATGCCGACTACTTGGCCGGGCGTGCCACCGGTCAACACGCTTCGCTGTTGCCAACCGCCCAGCAACGCTTGGCCTCGGTCGCGCCCACAGCACAAGCCAGCGTGATGCAGGCCATGGACGAGCCACTGTCCCGGCTGGTCGGTGCGGGCGTGCTGATGCGCACCGGTCAGGCCAGCCCCGCCGCCTTGACGCAAGCGGTAGAGACTGCGTCAGCCCAAGGCTGGCGTCGGCCTTTGCTGGCTTGGCTGGGCGTACAGGTTTTGCGTGCCGAGCAAGCCGGCGACCTGGACGAGGCGAAACGCCTGCGCCGCCGCATGGACGTCGCCGCCCCGTGAGCTACAGCGTTCGTTTGTTTGCCTATGAAGATGTCAGCGAGCTGGAAAAGCGCACGGCTGAAAAGCGTTTTTGCGCGGCCTTGAATGACGCCTTGGGTGACGCTTCACTGGTGCTGCCGGTGTATTCGATGTACCGCAAACTGGTGGCCGTGTATGGCGAATCGCCGTCAGCGGATGTGTTGAGCACCGAAGAGTTGGAGATTTTCAACCAGTGGCAGGCAGCTGAATCGGCCGCGCTGACGGCGGCCTTGGGTCCGCATCGCTACATGGGCGAAGCGGAATTCGACATCAGGGCGTGAGGTCGTCGTCACCTTGATCAAAGCCGTCGTGCTGGTGCGAAGGCAGCTCACCCGCCGGGCGAACTCTGCGAACCCCGTCTTTGGCCACAAGCTCGACAAAAAACTGTTCACCGCCTTCGGCCACAGCAGCGTCGATGCGCGGGATGATTTCAGCCAAATGCACGACTTCCGCTGATTCTTCCGTGCTGCCGAACTTGCAATCGAAGTCCCAGAAATCCACGCCGGCTGGCAATGGCACGCGCCGTTGGCGTTTGACGTACTTGCGGATCTCGTGTTTGTGGGCGTCCAGCACGCGGTCCGGGTTTTTGCCTTCGACCTGAAGTTTGAACGTTTTTCTCACGGAAGCCTTAAATTTTGTTGGGTAGCGATCTAGCGCAGAAGGGGTGCAGTGCGGCGCCATGCGCCTGCCTGTCGGAAGGCCATGATTATGCGGCCTCACGCGCCGGCCGGCCGGCTGGCGCTTAAAATCAATTCTTTTGCGCTCATCCATCGCTGTCCACGGCGTCAACTCGGTTTCAAAACTCCCCCGCATGTCTTTTTCCACACTCGGCTTGTCGTCGCCTCTTCTTCGCGCTCTGGCGGGCCTCAATTACAGCCAGCCCACGCCTGTGCAAGCGGCCGCCATTCCGCTGATTTTGGCCGGCCGCGACGTGCTGGCGTCGGCTGAAACCGGCTCTGGCAAAACGGCGGCGTTTTGTCTGCCGATTCTTCACATGCTGGCGGCTGTTCCAAGCACACGGCCACGGCGGGTGAGGGCGCTGATCTTGGTGCCGACACGTGAACTCGCCGTGCAGATTGGCGAGGTCGCACGTCTTTTGTCGCTGCAAGTGGCGCCCGAGCTCAAAGTCACTGTCGTCTTTGGTGGGGTTTCGATCAACCCGCAGATGATGGGTTTGCGCAGTGGCACCGACTGGGTGGTGGCGACGCCCGGCCGCCTGCTTGATTTGATTGACCACAACGCACTCGACTTGTCGGCGGTGCAGACGTTGGTGCTGGACGAAGCCGATCGCTTGCTCGACCTCGGGTTTGATGAAGAACTCAAGCGGATATTGGCCTTGCTGCCAGGCCGCCGGCAAAACCTGTTTTTCTCGGCCACCTTGCCCGCACCGGTGCAGGCGTTGGCGGCGGGCTTGCTGCAGTCACCGGCGCGGGTTGAAGTGCTGCCCGAGGTGCTTGAAATCAGCGCCATCGCGCAGCTGGCGATGGAGGTTGACAGCAGCCGGCGCACCCAGTTGCTGCGGCATCTGATTGAGCAAAGAAAATGGAGCCGCGTGCTGGTCTTTGTGGCCACCAAACACGCCGCCGAGATGGTGGCCGACAAGCTGCGTAAAGTGGGCCTGCAAGCCGAGCCGTTTCATGGCGAGCTGAGCCAAGGCAAACGCACACAGGTGCTGCTCGATTTTAAAAACTCAGACGTCAAAGTGGTGATTGCGACCGATGTGGCGGCCCGTGGTTTGGACGTGGCTTTGCTGCCGGTGGTGGTTAATTACGACTTGCCACGCTCGGCGGTGGACTACGTTCACCGCATTGGTCGGACTGGGCGTGCAGGCGAGTCTGGTTTGGCGGTGAGCTTTGTCAGCGCCGCCACCGAAGCGCATTTTCGATTGATCGAAAAGCGTCAAGGCTTGAGCGTGCCGCGTGAGCAAGTAGCCGGGTTTGAGCCGACGGACCTGACACCTGTTTTGGCTGCCACTGAAAGCCGCAGTGCAGCGGGCGAGTCCACCGGCGGCATCAAAGGCAAGCGGCCCAGCAAGAAAGACAAGCTGCGCGCAGCGGCCCAACTGGCGACAGGCGACGACGCCTGAACATCGGTCAAGTCAGCGGTGTTGCGCCAACTGCGACTGCGTCCAGCGAACGATGTCCGCCGCGCCCATGGCGCCCGCTTGACGGGCGACTTCTCGGCCATTTAAAAACAAGGCCAAGGTCGGAATGCTGCGGATGTTGAAACGGGCCCCCAAGTTTTGAGCTTCTTCGGTGTTGACCTTGGCGACCCGCACCTGCGGCTCCAATTGCTGTGCGGCTTGCTCGTAAGCCGGTGCCATTTGGCGGCAAGGGCCGCACCAAGGCGCCCAAAAATCCACCAACAGCGGAATTTGATCGCGTAGCAAGTGCTTGTCAAAAGCCGCTTCAGACATGGCGACTGACTGGCCGCTGAACAGCGCTTTGTGACATTGTCCGCAGTCGGTCGCCTTGCCCAAGTCGGCCTTGGCGACGCGGTTGGTGGTTTGGCAGTGCGGGCAAACGATGTGGAGGCTGGCCGTTGATGATGGAGATGGGGCTGTTGTCATAAGACCTTTAGAATCGAGCGCCCTGAGGCATAGACTCATTTTTACCTGATTTGAACCCCCTTGAACCCTTCCGATACCTCCGACATGCCTGAAGAACCCGAAATTATCCAGCAGCCGCGCTTGTGGCAAGACAATGGCTGGACGGCACGGGTGCTGAAAAATGAAGACGATGACGGTTGGGCGGTGGCGATGATCAAAGACGGCGAACCCGAACCGGCCTTGATCGGGCCTTGGACCATGGGTCGCGACAAGAAAAATCCCAAGCCGCTTGACACCGCCGCCTTCAACACCTTGGTGAAGACCGCCTCTGAATTTGTGCGCCGGCAAGAACAACAGCTGCATGCCGCGCTGCACCAGAGCATCACGGTCACCGCCGGGACTGCGCGCGTCACGGTCTCGCTGGACATCGTGCCTGACGAAGACAACCCGTATGGCACGCTGAGTGCTCACGATGACGCTGGCGACCTACTGGCTGAGGTGCGCGTGGCGGCATCGTTCAAGCTGAGCCGCAGCAGCGCCATCGCTTGGGCTGACAAGCAATTCAAGAAGCCGGGCTGACCGCGATGTCTCATGTGAGGGGCGCAGCCCAGGCCTGTGGCATTGACTTTGGCACTTCCAATTCGACCGTCGGTTGGCACCGGCCCAGCCAAGCCGCGCTGCTGGCGCTGGAAGGCGACAAGCTGACCTTGCCATCGGTCGTCTTTTTTCATGCCGAAGACAGCGTGACCAGTTACGGCAGGGCGGCTCTGGCCGACTACCTGAGCGGCGACGAAGGTCGCCTCATGCGCTCCCTGAAAAGCCTGCTCGGCACCTCCTTGATGGATGACTTCACTGAAGTCGCGGGCCGGGTGTTGCCGTTTCGGGAACTGCTGGCCCTCTTCATTGGCGAGCTCAAAAGTCGTGCGGAGTTGTCAGCCGGACAAAGCTTCGGTAGCGCCGTGCTCGGGCGTCCGGTTTATTTTGTGGATGACGACCCGCAAGCCGACAAGCTGGCCGAAAACACACTGGCCGAAATCGCCCGTGCGACGGGGCTGCGCCATATTGAGTTTCAGTACGAGCCGATTGCCGCTGCCTTTGATTACGAGTCACAGATCAGCCGCGAAGAGCTGGTGCTGGTGGTCGACATTGGCGGCGGCACCTCGGACTTCGCGCTGGTTCGGCTCGGCCCCCATCGGGCCGGCAAGTTGGACCGCAAAGACGATATTTTGGCCAGTGGTGGCGTGCACATTGGCGGTACTGACTTTGACAAGCAGCTCAGTTTGGCGGGTGTGATGCCCTTGTTAGGCTTGGGTAGTCCACTTAAAAGTGGCTTGCAAGTGCCGTCGTCTCCCTACTTCAATTTGGCCACTTGGCACACCATCAACCAAGCCTACACACGCAAGGCTTGGGTACAGATTGTCGAGGTGACGCGTGAAGGGCGCGAGCCGGAAAAGCTCCAAGCCTTGCAAAATTTAGTCGAGCAAAAAGATGGGCATTGGCTGGCCTTGCAGGTCGAGGCGGCCAAAATCAGCTTGTCCACGGAACCTCAAACAACGATGGATTTGAGCCGAATTGGCGCCTCAAAAGAGGTGCTTTTACAGCGCGCCATGTTTGACCACGCTATTGCAGGCCTGGTCGGCCGCATCGGTGAAACGGTCAACAAACTGATGCGCGATGCGGGTGTTTCTGCCGATCAAGTCGATACCGTTTTTTTCACCGGTGGCTCCAGTGGTGTGCCGCTGTTGCGCCAGAGCGTAGGTGAATTGCTGCCCAAGGCGCAGCGCGTTGAAGGCGATTTGTTTGGCAGTATTGGTGCGGGTTTGGCGATTGATGCCGCCCGCAAGTTTGGTTAAGTCAGCCGCCATGGCCGCCCGCTGAGTCCTCAGCTTCTCAGGGGTCTGTGGTCGCAGTTTTGCCGCAGGCGCTTCTTTGCAAGTGAGTCCATGCTTTTTCAGGCAACAATTTCAAGCCACTTCTGGGAAGTCCCGCGGCTCCGTAATTTTCAGTACTGAGCGGGTTGCCTTTTGCACTGCTGTTCAGGAAAAAACTGACACTTTTCCAGGCGTCCAGATCGCTGTTGCACGAAATCTCAAGCTCTGCAATGACGGACTGAAAGCTGATGTCTTGCTTTTTTTGAACTTGCGGGTAGGTGATCCGGGTCGACACATCTCGCTTGTCACCACGACTGCGCAGAGATTCAAGATCCACTTCAACCGTGACGGCGTTGGCGCTCAAAGGCACTTCGAGTGAAAACCAAGTGGCGGCCTGTGTTTCAGAGGCTATCAAGAGCAGTGCAGACGCCCATAAAGCGAAATGGCGCTTGAGGATGGGAATCATTAAAATATAGCAATGTGTTGTCTAACACGGAACTTTAACACTTGCTGATGAGTTAATGATTTTTTAAATGTTTTGATCTATTGCAGTTGTCAGGGCTGCAGGACTTCTAGCAACCGGTCCAATCCACCTTCATTGATCGCCACCATCGCTTGCTCACGGACTTTCGGCTTGGCGCGATAGGCCACAGACAGACCGGCCACGCTCATCATGGGGAGGTCATTGGCACCGTCGCCCATGGCAATGGCCTGCAGTGGGCTGATGCCCATTTGAGCGCAGGTTTGCAAGAGCATTTTCTTTTTCTCTTCGCCGTCACAAATGTCACCCCAAGGCTGATCGAGCATGCGGCCAGTCAACAAGCCGTCCGCCATGTCAAGAACATTGGAGCGGGTGAAATCTATCGCCAATTCGTCGCGCACCCGGTCGGTGAAAAACGTGAAGCCACCACTCACCAGCAATACCTTCATGCCGACTTTTTTGCAGGCAGCCACCAATTCTGCTGCACCGGGATTGAGCCGCAAGCGTTCGCGGTAGACCGCATCCATGCTGTCTTCGTGCACGCCTTTCAGCAGGGCAACGCGCTGGCGCAGGCTTTCTTTGAAGTCGCTTATTTCCCCGCGCATCGCCGCTTCGGTGATTGCAGAAACCTCAGCCTTGCGGTCGACCGCATCGGCAATTTCATCGACGCATTCGATATTGATCAGCGTCGAGTCCATGTCGAAGGCGATCAGTTTGAAGTCGCTGAGGGGCCGCTTGTTGACGCTCGGTTTCACGTCAAGGCCAGGGGCGTAGGAGGGGGTAGTGGATGTCAATTCGGGCGTGGTGTGGCTGGTCATCGCGGTCAATTGTGGGGTGTTGTCAGGGCTGTGTGGGTCGGGTGTTTCAAGCTGCTTTTGCCGACACGGCGGGCACGGGCTCAACCCGCGGCTGGCCTAGCGAACGCAGCACATCGCGGACCATCTGGGCCCGGTCTTTCGGCTCAGGGAGTTCGCGTTCAATGCGCAGCTTGTCATTGCCAGCGAGCTTGATGTGTTTGTTTTTTTGAATCAGATGCATGATCGCCATGCTCTCTATCGGCGGGTCTTTCTGGAAGGTGATGTTGATCACCCCCGGTGCCGCGTCAACCTTGACCACACCATACGGCTTGGCCAGCACGCGCAAGCGGTGCATGTCGATCAGTGTCTGGCCCTGCGGCGGCAACTTGCCAAAGCGGTCAACAATTTCTTCGAGCAGGTTGTCGATCTGATCGGCGGTTTTGGCGACGGCGAGTTTCTTGTAAAAGCTCAAACGCAAATGCACATCGCCGCAGTAGTCATCTGGCAACAGGGCGGGCGCATGCAGGTTGATTTCCGTGCCCACATGCAGAGGATTCAGCAGGTCAGGCTCAATACCAGCCTTCAAGCAGCGCACAGCCTCGGACAGCATTTCGTTGTAAAGCTGAAAGCCGACTTCGAGCATGTTGCCGGACTGGTTTTCACCCAGCACTTCGCCCGCGCCGCGAATCTCCAAGTCGTGCATGGCCAGGTAAAAACCAGAGCCCAGTTCTTCCATTTGTTGAATCGCGTCGAGCCGCTGGCTGGCTTGTTTGGTCAGGCCTTCAAGGTCGGGCACCATCAGGTAGGCATAGGCTTGATGGTGACTGCGACCGACGCGGCCGCGCAGCTGGTGCAGCTGCGCCAGACCGAACTTGTCCGCGCGCGCCATGACGATGGTGTTGGCGGTTGGCACGTCGATGCCCGTCTCAATGATGGTCGAGCACAGCAGCAGGTTGTAGCGCTGTGCGACAAAATCCTTCATGACCTTTTCGAGTTCGCGTTCGGGCATCTGGCCGTGCGCTACGGCGATACGTGCTTCGGGTAGCAAGGCTTCCAGCTTCTCGCGCCGGTTTTGGATGGTGTCGACTTCGTTGTGCAAAAAGTAAACCTGGCCACCGCGTTTGAGTTCGCGCAGCACGGCCTCCCGGATCACGCCATTGCTTTCGCTGCGCACAAAGGTTTTGATGGCCAAGCGCCGCTGCGGTGCAGTGGCGATCACACTCAGGTCGCGCAAGCCTTCAAGGGCCATTCCCAGCGTGCGCGGGATCGGCGTGGCGGTCATCGTCAGCACGTCGACTTCGGCGCGAAACGCCTTCATGGTCTCTTTGTGGCGCACGCCAAAACGATGTTCTTCGTCAATGATGAGCAGGCCCAAGCGTTGAAACTTCGCCTCCTTGCTGAGCAGCTTGTGCGTGCCAACGACGATGTCCACCGTGCCGTCGGCAATGCCTTTCATGGCGGCGGTGATTTCTTTGGCCGACCGAAAACGGCTCATCTCCGCGACCTTCACCGGCCACTTGGAAAAGCGGTCGACCAGCGTTTGGTAATGCTGCTCGGCCAGCAGCGTGGTTGGTGCCAGCAGGGCGACTTGCTTGCCGCCGGTGATGGCGATGAAGGCGGCGCGCAAAGCCACTTCGGTTTTACCAAAACCCACGTCGCCGCAGATCAGGCGGTCCATTGGGCGCGGGCTGATCATGTCTTGAATCACCGCGTGAATGGCAGCGCGTTGGTCGGCGGTTTCTTCAAAGCCGAAGTCGTTGGCAAAGGTCTCGTAGTCGTTGGGTGAGTAGCGGAACGCATGGCCTTCGCGGGCGGCCCGGCGGGCGTAAATATTCAGCAGCTCGGCGGCTGAATCTCGCACTTGTTCGGCGGCGCGGCGTTTGGCTTTTTCCCATTGACCGCTGCCAAGTCGGTGCAGCGGTGCTTCGTCGGCGCTGACGCCGGTGTAGCGGCTGATCTGGTGCAACTGGCCGACCGGCACATACAGCGTGGCGTCGTCGGCATATTGCAGGTGCAAAAATTCGCTGGGCCCCTGGCCCAAGTCCATGTTGATCAGACCTTTGTAGCGGCCAATGCCGTGCGCGCTGTGGACCACCGGGTCACCGACGTTGAGCTCGGACAGGTCTTTGATCAGCGCTTCCACATCGCTGACTTGTTCTTGCTTTTTGTTGCGACGCCGAATGGTCACACCAGCGGCAAAGAGCTCCGTCTCGGTGACGAAATCAAGGGCTTCCTCGGGCCAACTGAAGCCTTCGGCCAGCGCTGCCGTGGCGATGCCCAGCTTTTCAGGGCTGGTCTGAAAGTCTTCGAGCGAATCAAAAGCGGGCGGGCTGACGCTGCTGGCACGCAAAAAGTCGAGCAGGCTTTCGCGTCGGCCGTCGCTTTCAGCGAGGATCAAGACGCGATGCGCCGTGCTGCTGATGTGTTTTTTGAGTTGGCCTAGCGGGTCTTCTGCGCCGCGCACCACGGCCATGGCCGGCAGCTTTTGAAAGTGCGCACTGTCGGCCACATCCGAGACCGAAGCCCGCAAGGCGAGTTGCGGGTAATGGTTGGCGCGGGTGTAGAACTCTTCAATGCTCAGGAACAAAGATTCAGGCGGCAGCGCCGGCCTTTCGGGCACGCCTTGCACCAAGCGGTAACGGTCTTTGGTGTCCTGCCAGAAGCGTTGAAACGCAGGCTCCAAGTCACCGTGCAGCACGATGGTGGCGTCCTCAGGGCGGCTGCCGAGGTAGTCAAAGACGGTGGCGGTTTCTTCAAAAAACAGCGGCAAGTAATACTCAATGCCGGCGGTGGCCACGCCGTTGCCCATGTCTTTGTAAATGCGGCTTTTGGTCGGGTCGCCGTCGAGCAGTTCTCGCCAACGGCTTCTGAACTTGGCGCGGGCGTCGTCGTCCATCGGGAACTCACGGCCGGGCAGCAGCCGCACTTCGGGCACGGGGTACAGGCTGCGCTGGCTGTCCGGGTCAAAGGTTCGGATGGAGTCGACTTCGTCGTCGAACAGGTCGACCCGGTAAGGCACCAGCGAGCCCATCGGAAACAAATCAATCAAGCCGCCGCGCACGGCGTATTCGCCGGGGCTGACCACTTGGGTGACGTGGCTGTAGCCGGCCAGTGTGAGCTGCGCTTTGAGCTTGGCTTCGTCGAGCTTTTGTTTGACCTTGAACTCAAAGGTGTAGCCGGCCAAAAAGCTCGGCGGCGCGAGCCGGTACAGCGCGGTGGTGGCGGGCACGATCACCAAGTCAGCGCCGTTGTCTTTGTCGCGCTGGCTGATGCGCCAGAGCGTCGCCAGCCGCTCGCTGATCAAATCTTGGTGCGGTGAAAAAGCGTCGTAGGGCAGGGTCTCCCAGTCGGGAAACATCACGCAGCGCAGTTCAGGGGCAAAAAACACCAACTCGTCGAGCAGGCGTTGGGCCGTGCTGGCGTCGGGCGTGATGATGGCCGTGAGTTTGCCCTGCGCTTTTTCGCGCAGGCCGAGCCGAGCCAGCAGCAAGGCGTCGGCCGAGCCGACAGGTTGGGGCAAGGTGAAACGTTTGCCTGGAACGAGTTTGGGTAAATCCATGGGTACTCAGTAACACGGGAAGACGCACTGACAGCGCCGTCCGGAAAACCAAAAAAAACTATCAAAACAGCGGCACCAATGCCAAAACCCCCAACGGATGGATGGGGGGTGTGAGTGTGATTTTAGAATCTATGATGAAGCCATGAGTGAGAATGCAGAAAAATCCCGGAATTTACCCAGTTTTCAAGACGCAGCACGTGTTTTTGTCTTGATTCCGTGTGCCGGACAGGGCGCCCGTGCTGGCTTGCCTGCTGTTGATGGCGTTGCCGGACTCCCCAAGCAATACCAGCCGATCGCTGGTACACCGATGATCATCCACACGGTCCAGGCCTTTCGGGCGCTCGGTCCTGTGTTGGCGGGACTGTGGTTGGTGATCTCGCCCGATGACACTGATTTCGAAGACGTCTTTCCCGGCTTTAACGCCGAAGGTGAGCATCTGTTGCGTGCTGGCGGTGCGACCCGCGCCGCCTCGGTGCACAACGGCCTTCGGGCCTTGCTGACAACACCCGGTGCTGCCACGGCCAACGACTGGGTGTTGGTGCATGACGCGGCGCGCTGCCTGATCACGCCCGCGCAAATTCAAGCCTTGATCGCAGCTTGCCGGGACGATGCTGTCGGCGGCTTGTTGGCCCAGCCTTTGGCCGACACGCTCAAGTCTGAACAACGGGATGCAAACGGTGTGCGGGTCCGCGCGACCTTGGACCGGGCCGGCAAGTGGCTGGCCCAGACACCGCAGATGTTTCGCATCGGCCTCTTGTTGCAGGCGCTGGAGCAGGCCGAACAGAGCGGCCTCATCGTCACCGACGAGTCGAGCGCGGTGGAAGCTTTGGGCTTGTCGCCGCAACTGGTTCGCGGCAGCGCCCTCAATCTCAAGATCACCTATCCTGAAGACTTCGCCTTGGCGGAAGCCATTGTGCTGAGTCGGCAAGGCTGAATCAAACCTCCACTGAACCATGACATTGCCTGAAACCGCTTCACCCTCGTCAGCTGCTTTTCCCCGATTCCGCATCGGCGAGGGTTGGGACACCCATGCGCTGGTTGCTGGTCGTCCACTCATCATCGGTGGCGTCCATGTGCCTTACGAGCGCGGCCTGTTGGGGCATTCGGATGCGGATGTGTTGTTGCACGCCATCACCGATGCTCTGCTGGGTGCGGCCGCCCTGGGCGATATTGGCCGTCATTTTCCGGACACCGATGCGCAATTCAAGGGCGCTGATTCCATCGTCTTGTTGGTGGAGGCGGCGAGGCGTGTCCGTGCACAAGGTTGGTTAATCGGCAATATCGACAGCACGGTGATTGCGCAAGCGCCTAAGTTGGCACCTCACATCCCGGCCATGCAGCGCAGCATTGCGGCCGCCTTGGGCCTGGCGTTTGACCAAGTGAACGTCAAAGCCAAGACGGCGGAAAAGATGGGGCCCGTCGGTGAAGGCCTGAGCATGGAGGCGCGGGCAGTTGTCTTGCTGGTCAGCCCTGCCGCAACTTGACATGCGCCGCCAGCCCGCCGGTGTCTGAATTGGCGAGTGAAAAAGTGCCGCCCATGCTGACGATGGTTTTTTCAACGATAGCCAATCCCAGGCCAGCGCCAGTGGCTGATGTTCGCGCGGCATCACCGCGGTAAAAAGGGCGCGTCAACTTGCGCAAGCTGTCTTCTGGCACACCCGCGCCATGGTCCACAATTTTCAACTGCACCCAATGACCGCTCACTTTGGCGCTAATTTCCACAGTTGCGAACGACGCGCTGGGGCTTTTCCCATAGCGGCGGGCGTTTTCTAACAAGTTGGAGATGACGCGCATGAGCTCTACCTTGTCGGCTTTGACCGTCAGGTTGGTCGGGATTTGCACCGTGATGCGCAAATCTTTGTCGTCTGCCACGGTGTACAAGGCGGCTTCAACCATGGCCTTCAGGTGAACGGTTTCGAGTTGCGTCTGATCCGTTCGGGCGTAATCCATGAACTTGTTGATGATGGCGTCGAGTTGGCTGATGTCGGCGGCCATGTGAGCGCGGGCAGTTTCGTCACTCACACTCAATTCAGTTTCTAGTCGCAGGCGGGCCAGCGGTGTGCGCAAGTCGTGCGAAATGCCGGCCATCATGATGGCTCGGTCGGTCTCCATCTTTGAGAGTTGCTCGGCCATGCGGTTAAAGCCAATATTGACCTCACGGATCTCACTCGTAGCGGCTTGTTCATCGAGCAAACTGGCGTCGAAATCGCCCTCACGCATGCGACTGGTTGCGTAAGAAAGCTGTTTCAGTGGCCGGTTGATCAGCCCTGCAATGAAGGCTGCGCCAGCCAACGACAAGATGCCTGCCGTGGTCAGCCAAATCGCCCAAGTGCTGGTGCGTGCAGGGCCGAACCGTTCCAGATCAGTCTGCAGCCAATAAGCCTCGTCATCGATGTGAAAACCGACCCACAATCCGGGTTGCCCGTTGACCGACCTTGCCACCACGGTGCTGCTGCCCATGCGTTTGTACAACTCAACGCTGATACGCAGGCTCAACGGGTCAGTTCCTAGCGGGATGTAGCGGTCGCTGGATCGACGCCGAGAAATACGCACACCCTCTTGTTCTTCAAGAGTTTTGATCAGCGACACCCGGGCTATGGCGTCGGCATAGAGCAGCCCCGCATGACTGAGGTTGACCAAGGAGGCTGTTTGTTGTGCGTTTTGTATTGCTCGGGGTTCAGACTCCAGCGAACGAAAGGTTTGCAGCCATGTCACGATGGAGACCAGCAGCAGCATCGCTAAAAAGAAAAACGTACGCCAGAACAAGCTGACGCCAGGTTTTTGCAAAGTATCCGGAGGTGCCGCCGATGTCCCCAGAGGGCTCTGGTGCAGCAAGCTCATTTTGGAATCAGGACGGAGAGGGGGAATTAGTTGGGCCACACATGGCATTGTGCCGTTGAAGTCTTTTCTACTCAATGGTGGCGGGCTTGACCCCCGCTCAATGCGGCGCCTCAGTTCGTGCCATCTGGCACAAATACATAACCGACACCCCAGACAGTCTGGATATAGCGCGGAACAGCGGCGTCAACTTCAATCAGCTTGCGCAGTCGGGAGACTTGTACGTCCAGGCTTCGGTCAAAGGGCTCGAACTCGCGTCCGCGTGCCATTTGCGCGAGCTTTTCACGTGACAAAGGTTGACGCGGATGTCGCACCAGCGTTTTCAGCATGGCGAATTCGCCGGTGGTCAAAGGCAGTTCTTCGCCATTTTTGTGCAAAGTCCGGAGTCCCATGTCAAAGGAGAAAGGGCCGAACTTGACCAACTCTTGATCCGAGGACGGTGCGCCCGGCACCTCCACTGTCGGGCGACGGCGCAGCACTGCATGGATACGGGCCAGCAACTCGCGCGGGTTGAATGGCTTGGCAAGGTAATCGTCTGCACCCACTTCCAAGCCGACGATACGGTCAACGTCTTCGCCTTTGGCCGTCAGCATGATGATGGGTGTGCGGTCATTGGCAGCGCGCAAGCGACGGCAAATCGACAAACCGTCTTCGCCAGGCATCATGAGGTCAAGCACGATCAAATCAACGGCGTCACGCATCATGATGCGGTTCAGGGCTTTACTGTCCTCCGCCAGCATGACTTCAAAGCCCTCTTGCGCTAGGTAACGACGCAACAAATCACGAATACGTGCATCGTCGTCGAGAATCAAAATTTTGTCAGCGCGGATATTTTGTTGGGGCATGGGGCTCAATCTCTAGATGTAACAAAGCCGATTCTGAGGGGTCAAAAAGTAAATTTTCGTATTATTTTCTACATCTAACATGTCGTTACACATAATTTTTTGGATTGACGGACGGCCAGCACACAAATCCTGCCGCCTTTTTAAGGCGGCAGGATCAAAGCATCAGCGTGCAATGAGGCATAAAAAATCAGAATCGGTATTTCAAGCCCAAGGACGTGGTGTTGATGTGATCACTGACACCCGCCAAATCCATGTTTGTCTGATTCCACTCCAGTACGGCTGCAAACTGCCGCGTGAAGTCGAAGTTCAAACCCAGGCCGTAGGTTGCGCCCCAGCCGTTGTCGTTGAGTGCGCTGGATCCACTCGTCACTTTTGTGCGTGTGTACATGGTTCCCAGTTTGGCAAACGCACTGAATGATTCACTCAGCGGCACCACGCCGACAGCCTTGATGCTGAAGCCACTGGCATCGACCGAGTTGCCCGGGCGGTTGATGCGGCCAAAGTCAGTCAAGCCGACTTCCAGTCCAAAATTTTTGTTCCACATACCACCGGCATAGATTTCATAAGCGGTAGAGTTGTCCCCCAGACGGAGATCGGTACTGCCGCCATTCAAGCCGATGTAACGCTGGCCGACAGCGGGAGCCCAATTTGAACTCGACATCCCCGACGATGTACTGCTGCTTTGTGCTTGAGCGGCTGCCCCCATTCCCAAAGTCACAACGGCTAAGGCAATGCTCGAAAATCTGCGTAGTTGCTTGTTCACCATCACATGTTCCTCCAGTGTGTAAAAGTTTCAGAGATCAAAGATGTCTTCTTCGACATCGATTGTCTTGACCATGCATTTTTGAAAGTGTCGGCGGCAGGGGAGATGGCGTGTAGGACAAACGTCCTAATCGGTTTGCGGTGGGTGTTTTCACCGTCCCTCACGCACGACCTCTCAGGCCACAATAGAGACATGACTTCCTTCATTCGTTACCTTCCCGGCAGCAGCCCGCTGGTGCTGGACTCGCCGCACAGCGGTACTGACTATCCCGCTGATTTTGAGTTTGTCTGTAGCTTGCAGGTGCTGCGCAGCGCTGAAGACACGCATGTGGACAAACTCTACGATTTCGCCCCCGGACTTGGGGTTCACTGGATTGAAGCGATGTTCCCGCGCAGCTATTTGGATGCCAATCGCGACATGACCGAGTTAGATGTCAGTTTGCTCGATGCCCCATGGCCACACGCTGTGGCGACCGATCCCCAAATGCTGGCCAAAGTCAGGCTTGGTAAGGGTTTGATCTGGCGCAGCACTGACGATGGCGTGCCGCTCTACGCCCGCAAACTGTCCGTGAACGAAGTGCAGGCGCGCATCGCGAATTGTTGGCAGCCGTACTACGCGGCGGTGGCTGAAGCGATTGACGCGGCGCACGCGCAACACGGCTACAGCATTCACGTCAATTGCCATTCCATGCCGGCGATTGCATCCAGCCACGCCACCGATTTTCCGGGCGAAGCGCATGCCGACTTTGTGATTGGCAACCGCGATCACACGACGTGTAGCCCCGCGTTGGCGCAGCTCGTGCGGGATCATTTAACCAGCCTTGGTTATCACGTGTCCTTGAACCATCCCTACAAAGGTGTGGAGCTGGTGCGCCGCTTTGGCGCGCCAGAGCAAGACCGACACAGCGTCCAGATCGAAGTCAATCGCAAGCTTTACATGGACGAGAAAACCTTCGAGTTGAACGCTGGCTACGCGCCACTCAAGGCCAGTTTGCGCTCCTTGGTGGACGTGTTGCGCAACACCGACCCGCGCCAGTTGTAAGCGCTGCTGTCGAACAAATTCTGAAGGGCAGTGATGGAACAGGTCGATGCGGTAGTGATGGGTGCGGGCGTGGTCGGCTTGGCCGTGGCCAGAGCGTTGGCTTTGCAAGGCCGCGAGGTCTGGCTGTTAGAGGCTGAAAACGCGATTGGCACCGGTACCAGTTCGCGCAACAGCGAAGTGATTCACGCCGGTATTTATTACCCGCAGGGATCGCTCAAAGCGCGCCTGTGTGTCGACGGCAAAAACCAACTCTACGCCTACGCCGCTGAGCGCGGCATCGGCTACAGCCGCTGCGGCAAGCTGATCGTGGCGACGCACGCGGCACAAGTGCCGCAGCTGCAAGCCATCATCGCCAAAGCCGCCGCCAATGGTGTGCCTGACTTGGTGCTGCTGACGCGCGAACAAGCGCAGGCACTGGAACCCCAACTTAATTGCGTCGCGGCCGTGTTGTCGCCCAGCACCGGCATTGTCGACAGCCACGCCTTCATGCTGGCCTTGCAGGGTGACCTTGAAAACGCCGGCGGTCTGGTGGCGTTGAATTCTCCTGTGGCCTCGGCGAATTGCGGTGCCGATGTCATCACCGTGGTGACCCAAGACGGCACTGAATTGCAAACGTCCTTGCTGATCAATGCCGCTGGCTTGTATGCCCAGACGCTGGCGCGACGTTTCACCGGTCTGGATGCTGCCCATGTGCCGCCCAGCCATTACGCCAAGGGCAATTACTTCACGCTGGCCGGTCGCTCACCCTTTGACCGGCTGATTTACCCGGTGCCTGAAGCGGCTGGTTTGGGGGTTCATTTGACGCTGGACCTAGGCGGTCAGGCCAAGTTTGGCCCGGACGTCGAGTGGGTCAATTCGCCGGATGACTTGGTGGTCGATGCTGCCCGCGGCGAAGCTTTTTATGCCGAGGTGCGCAAGTACTGGCCGGGCCTGCAAGATGGCGCGCTCACCGCAGGCTACGCCGGCATCCGGCCCAAAATTCAAGGCCCCGAAGAAGCCGCACGGGACTTTCTGATTCAAGGCCAATCTGAGCACGGTATCCAAGGTCTGATTAACCTGTTTGGCATTGAGTCGCCGGGTCTGACCAGCGCCTTGGCGTTGGGCGCTCACGTGGCCCAGATGGCCAATGTTCAGTCGCCCAAGCCGAGCGCCACATAAACCCGGAGCGCGGCATACGCGTCATTGGCGGCATAGCTCAGCTGCGATGACGACAGCTCGGGCTTGGCCCAATTCGATGTGGTGGCTTTGCGCGACTTCAAAAAACGTTGCTTGAACATCAGCGCCACAGCGCCGCGCACACCCATGTCTTTGCGGTAACCGCGTTGGTTGAACACCATGTTGAGGTCGAGCACGCCCTGCAAGTCAACTCCCAGTTTGCTGACGATGCGGCGGCGGTCATCCCCCAGTCCAAAGCCGGCCTTGGTGATGCTCGGTGACTCCAACAACTGCGCCAGCGCTTGGCGGCAGCCGGCGTCAGTCAGCTGAAAAATATAGCCTTGGTCAACCGTGGCCAGTTGCACGATGTGCGGCCCGTCCGAGACTTCATGCCGCTCAAACGTGGGTTTTGACTCCGTGTCGAAACCCAGCACGCGGGCACCGGCCAGCGTTTGCAGGGCTTGCTGCGCATGGGCCGCAGTGTTCACCAGCTGGATCTGGTGCAGGCCCAAACCGGCGAAGGGCTCTAACAGGGCGATGGCTTCTTTGTCGGGCGTGGCGAGGCGTTCGTTCATGGGGCAGGGCGAGTGGATCGCCAGTATTTAAAAAAGAGAAGACAGCAACGGCGCATAAGCGAAAATAAGCGCCTAGCTTACAGCGCGGCACTTCAACGCGTAGCTTCAGCGCCAACCCTCACGACAGACTTCACGGATCACAACCCGCATGGCCACCGCACAAAGCATCACCACTGACGACTACAAACTCTTTCCGTCGCCGCGCAACCTGCACCGTTTGATTTTTGAACACGAAGTTTTTGTGCCGTATCCCTATATGCTGATCGACATGGAGAGCTATTACCTCAAAGGTAAATTCAGCTTGTTTGCCGCCTGCCGTCTGAAAGACAACAAGATGGGTCAGTTGGTGACGCTGGAGTTGCCGGAAGATGAAGTCAAGTTCAAACTGAAGTTTGTACCGGATTGAGCGGCGACTAGCGGATTTTCTGAATCGCCAGGGCGGCCTCGTTCACAAGCCCCGGCCCCTTGTAAATCAGCCCGGTGTAAATCTGCACCAAATCGGCGCCGGCCTTGATTTTTGAGACGGCATCGGCGCCACTCATGATGCCGCCCACACCCACGATGGGAAAGCCAGCACCCAGCGCTGAGCGCAATTGTCGAATGACGCGGTTGCTGGCTTCCAGCACCGGCGCACCGCTCAGACCACCGGCCTCGTCTGCGTGGGCCATGCCCTTGACGGCATCGCGGCTGAGCGTGGTGTTGGTGGCCACCACGCCGTCCATGGCGTGGCGCTTCATAGTCGCGGCAATCACCTCAATCTGCGACTCGTCCAAATCAGGCGCGATTTTCACAAAGATCGGCACCGCTTTACCGTGTTCAAGTGCGAGTGCATCACGGCGCTTCGCAATCGCGCCCAGCAGTGCATCCAGCGCTTCGTCGCTTTGCAATGCGCGCAGGTTTTTGGTGTTGGGGCTGGAGATATTGACGGTCACGTAGTCGGCATGCGGGTAGACACCATCAAGGCAAATCAGGTAGTCATCAACGGCGTTTTCAATCGGTGTGGCTGCATTTTTGCCAATGTTCAGGCCGAGCAGCAAAGGTGACTTACCGCTGGTGTTTTGCCGAAAGGTCGAGGTGCCAACGTTGCGTAAGAAGGTCTCCAGCCCTTCATTGTTGAAACCCAAGCGGTTGATCAACGCATTCGCTTCGGGCAAACGAAAGATGCGCGGTTTCGGGTTACCAATCTGCGGTTGCGGCGTGACGGTGCCAACCTCGACAAAACCAAAGCCCATGGCGGCTAAGCCATCAATGCAGCGGGCGTTTTTGTCCAGACCCGCAGCCATGCCGACGCGGTTGGGGAAAGTCAGCCCGGCGACCTGAACCGGATCTTCAATGCGGCCAGCGCCATAAGCCATCTTGAGGGGCGTGTGCTGCGTGTGCCGCAGCGCAGCCATGGTCAGGTCATGGGCTGTTTCAGCGTCTAGACCAAACAAAAAAGGGCGGGCCAGAGCGTAAGGGAGCAGGGACATTGGATAATTCAGGGCTGAATGACAAGGCAGCGACACGCTTTGAGGGGCAAGACCCGGGGCGTGTGCAAGAGCGCTGATTGTCGCAAAAAACCACTCGATTTCTTTTTATAAGCTCCAGGCACCCGGACTCCCATGACACAAGATCAATTGAAAACCCTCGTTGGCCAAGCCGCCTTGCATTACATCCAGCCCGGCATGCTGGTCGGTGTTGGCACCGGCTCGACCGTCAACAAGTTCATTGATGCGCTGGCCACAGTCAAGCACACCATCGCTGGGGCGGTCTCGAGCTCTATCGCGTCGACACAGCGTTTGGAGGCTTTGGGTATCAAGGTCTTTGAGGCGACCGACGTTGAGCAGCTGGATGTGTACGTCGATGGTGCCGACGAGATTGACCACGCCGGCAACATGATCAAAGGTGGCGGGGCGGCGCTCACCTGCGAAAAAATTGTGGCGGCGCAGTCACGCCAGTTCATCTGCATTGCTGACGACAGCAAACTGGTGACCACCCTCGGTCAATTTCCGCTGCCGGTGGAAGTCATTCCCATGTCGACCCAGCGCATCGTGCTGCAATTTGCCGCCATCGGAGGCGTCGCCACGTTGCGCCTCAAAAACGGCGCACCGCTGGTCACAGACAACGGCCAACATATTTTGGACGTGACGGGTCTGCAAATTCTGGAACCTCGTGCGTTTGAACTGGAGGTGAGTCAATGGCCGGGCGTGGTGACGGTGGGTGTTTTTGCATTTCAAAAAGCCCATGTGTGCTTATTGGGCACTGAAGCTGGCGTGAAGACGCTGGTCTTTTAAGCACTGATCTGCTCACCTCAAGCCTGTTTGAATCATGCCTAAATTCGCCGCCAATCTGTCCCTGATGTACCCCGACTTGCCTTTTTTGGAGCGATTTGAAGCGGCTGCGAAAGACGGCTTCAAGGCGGTTGAATTTTTGTTTCCTTACGCATTCAGTCCCCAAGAACTCGCGGCCAGGCTGCAAGGCAATGGCTTGACGCAGGTCTTGTTCAATGCGCCCCCGGGCGGCACAGACGCGGCCAGCATCGCGCATGGCTGGGACACAGCGGGTGAGCGTGGGACGGCCGCAGTGCCCGGGCGCGAGGCTGAATTTCGGGCCGGTGTGCAACTGGCGCTGGACTATGCCGACGTGCTTGATTGCCCCAGAATTCACGTGATGGCGGGCTTGTTGCCGCAAGGTGAGTCGCGCGAAGCCTTGCAGCCCTTGTATGTGGCGAATTTGCAGTGGGCCGCCGCGCAAGCCGCCGCGCATGGGCGCGACATCATGATCGAGCCGATCAACACCCGCGACATACCGCGTTTTTTCTTGAACCGCCAAGACCATGCGCATGAGGTGTTGGCCGCGGTTGGCGCCAGCAATCTCAAAGTGCAGATGGACCTGTACCACTGCCAGATCGTCGAAGGCGACGTCGCCATGAAAATCCGTCACTACCTGCCGACAGGTGCGGTGGGGCATTTTCAGATGGCCGGTGTGCCAGAACGCCACGAACCCGATATCGGTGAACTGAATTACGACTATCTGTTCAAGGTCATCGATGAGGTGTCAGCCGCCTGCGGATGGGACGGCTGGGTTGGTTGCGAGTACCGCCCCCGCCAAGGCGGACAGCCCGGCGGAACCCGTGCCGGTCTGGGTTGGATGCCGCGTTGACATCGAGCCCATCTAAGGGCGTTTAAAGCTTAGCGAGTCGCTCCAACGCTGCTTTCAGCGTGTCGTCTTTCTTGGCGAAGCAAAAGCGCACAACCCGTTGGTCAAAGCCATCGCCGTAAAAGGCTGACAGCGGAATGGCGGCAACACCGATCTCGGTTGTGAGCCATTTGCAAAATTCGGCTTCGCCCAAGTCGCTGACATCCGAAATATCGACACACTGAAAATACGTGCCTTCGCTTGGCAACAGCTTGAATCGAGTGGCTGCCAGACCGGCTTGAAACAGGTCACGTTTGCGCTGGTAAAACGCGGGCAATTCGAGGTAAGCAGCCGGCTTGTCCATGTAGCTGGCCAAGGCGTATTGCACCGGGGTGTTGACGGTGAATACATTGAACTGATGGACTTTGCGGAACTCTGCTGTCAGTGCTGCGGGCGCCGCCACGTAGCCGACTTTCCAACCGGTGACGTGGTAGGTTTTACCGAAGCTGCTGACAATGAAGGCACGTGCAGCCAAACCCGGAAAACCTGCGGCGCTGTGGTGCATAGCGCCCAGCGCGGCGTCAAACACCATGTGTTCATACACCTCGTCGCTGATGAGCAATATCTCTGTGGGTGCCAGCAGAGTTTCCAGCTTCAGCATCTCAGCTTCTGTCCACACCGTCGCGCTTGGGTTGTGCGGTGAGTTGATGATGATGGCCCGCGTTTTGGGGCTGATCGCGGCGGCTATTTTGTCGAAGTCGGGGCGGAAAGTGCCGGGCGTCAGAGGCACCCGCACCACTTGGCCACCAGCCAGTTCGATGTTCGGCACATAGCTGTCATAGCAGGGCTCAAGCACGATGACTTCGTCACCCGGATGAACGATGGCGAGGATGATCGTGATGATGGCCTGCGTGACGCCGGCGGTGACGGTGATCTCGGTGTTTGGGTTGTAGCTGCGGCCGTAGAGCGTCTGAATTTTGGCGGCGATGGCTTCGCGAAACACCGGAACACCGGTCATCGGCGGGTACTGGTTCAGGCCGCGCTGCATCGCGTCGGTGACGGCATTGACCAAGGCCGGATCGCACTCAAAATCAGGAAATCCCTGACCTAAATTAACGGCGTTTTTTTCAGCGGCCAGCGCCGACATCACAGTGAAGATGGTGGTGCCGACGTTCGGCAGGCGGCTGGTCAGGGCGGGTGTGTGCTCGCGCACGGCGGCAGGCGTTGTCATTGATGTCATGGGGTCAAACTTCGTCGTCATGGAGGCGGCCAGACATGGCCCTGGCGATCTGCTCTCGCGTCAGTTTGTCGCTGACTAATTCAGCAAATTTGTAGACAAAATTGCGCAGGTAAGCACTGCGTTTGAAGGCCACCCGGGCGACGTTCACGCCAAAGAGTTGCCCGGCCGGCAGTGAGATCAGGTCGGTGTTGGTGCCGTCGTCTTTGAGCGCCATTTCAGCGACGATACCGACGCCCAAACCGAGTCTGACGTAAGTTTTGATGACGTCCGAGTCAATCGCTTCCAACGCAATGCGCGGGTGCAGTCGCTTGGCGGCAAAGGCTTCGTCAATTTTGGTACGACCCGTGAAAGACGGGTGGTAAGTGATCAGCGGTTGTTCCGCCAACTCTTCCAGCGTGATGTGGGTTTGGCGTGCCAGCGGGTGGTCAACAGGCATCACCAGCATGTGCTGCCATTCGTAGCAGGGCAGGGTGATCAGTTCGTCGTAATGGTCTAGAGACTCGGTGGCAATGCCGATCTCGGCCACCTCGTCAATCAGCATGCGGGCGACTTGGTCAGGTGAGCCTTGGTGCAGGCTGACGTTGACCTTGGGGAACGCTTCTCGCAACCGTGCCACGGGTTGGGGCAGCACATAACGGGCTTGCGTGTGGGTGGTGGCGATCGACAGCGTGCCGCTGTCCTGGGCTGAAAACTGCTCGCCGATGCGCTTCAGGTTGCCGACCTCGCGCATGATCAATTCGATGCTTTTCAAGACGTGCTGACCGGGCTCGGTCACGCGTTTCAGGCGTTTGCCGTGACGGGCAAAGATCTCCACGCCCAGTTCTTCTTCCAGCTCGATGATGGCCTTGGACACGCCCGGTTGCGAGGTGTGCAGGGCGCGAGCGGTTTCGGTCAAATTCAGGTTGCGGCGCACGGCCTCTTGGACGAAGCGAAACTGGTGAAGGTTCATATCAAATACGGGCTGAAAGGAATTTTATTATGCCATTTTGGCGATAAGGAATCCCGTTGATATGTCGTTCAAGCTAAGGCGATATCCGCCATCAGTGCCGTCAGCTGCGGCGACTCGCCAGCGGTCGGCAGCAACTCAATCCGCAGACTGGGGTGGGCCGCGCGAATTTCTTCAATGATCAGCGGCAGGTCTTCGCGGGCATGTTTTCCGACACCCAAAAAGAGCGGAAAAATACGGATGTGGACGACACCCGCTGCGATGAAGTCAGCCGCCGCCTGCGGCAGACTGGGCAAGCACAGCTCTAAGTAAGCACAGCTGACTTGAACGCCTTGGTCACGCGACTGAATTTCAGTCGCCACGGCCTCAATCGGCAGGCGCCAAAGCGGGTCTCTGGAGCCGTGAGCAAACAAGATGATGGCGGGTTTCATGGGGGTCTTCATCAGGGATTCTCTTTTATCGTCGCAACACCAGCCAGCCAAAAGCACCCATGGAAACAGCACCGTACAAAAGTCCGGGGGTTGCCGCAGCCAGCCAAGGTTGCCAGTTTTGCAAGTTGCCAATGTAGCCAAAGACATTGTTCATCAGGAAAAAACTGATGCCGATCATGACGCCGCCAAACACATACGACGTCACGCTGCCAGAGCGAAAATGCAGGTAGGCAAAGGGCAGGGCGAGCATGACCATCACCAGGCAACTCAGCGGGTAAAAAACTTTTTTCCAAAACTCAATTTCGTAGCGTTGCGCGGTCTGTCCGTTGGCTTCCAGGTGTTGCACGTAATTGAACAAGTCGTAGGTGGCCATGCGGTCAGGCTTGAGCAAGGCCACTGACACCATCTCGGCGCTGATGTCGGTCGGCCACCGTTGCTCGGCGCTTCGGCTGATGGTCACGTTGGCTGATTCAAGCGCATTGTTGAGACCGTCAGTGCTGGGCCGGAGCTGAAAATCAGTGCGCTGGGTTTTCTTCAACAACCAAGAACCATCGGCCAGAAATTGCGCGGAGACGGCCTCCGTCATCGACACGACCAAGCCTTTGTTGTCAAACTCAAAAATCCGCACGCCTTGCATCTCGTTGTCAGAACTTAAGGCGCGCACATTCACCACCGAGTTGCTGTAGGTTTGTTTTTCTTTGAGCCAAGCGCCGGTCTGCCCCAGCGTGATCCGACCTTGGTATTTGGCTTTGAGCAGTTGAGCTCCGCGGTCTGCAATGGGCGCGACATAGTCGCCGACCACAAAACTGACCAACACAAAGGCAGCACCCAACAGCAGCAGCAGTCGCAGAGCCCGCCAAGGCCCCAATCCGCTGGTGCGCAGGATGGTGAATTCAGAACTCTGAGCGAGCCGGGCCATGACAAAAATAGTGCCGATCAAGACCGAGATGGGCAGCAACTCGTAAATATGGTTCGGTATCTGCAGCCCCACATACAACAGGGCGTGGCGCAGCAGGTAAATGCTTTCCTCGCCACCCAGCGGGCTGCCTTTCCCGATGCTGGGCAGTTCGTCAACCAAGTCAAAGAATACAAACAAGGACAAAAAGCCGAGCGTGACCAAACAAATCGAGGTGATGACCTCACGGTAAATCAACTTGCGAATGGTTTTCATGGGCGAGCCTTCACCCCAGTAAGTAAGGCCGGTGCCCGCCTGCCAAGCAGGTCTTTCAGACTCCAGTTCAGGTGCCGCTTGACCAGCCAGACCAAACTGAGGGCGAATACGCCGCCGTGCATCAGCACTAGAAGCCCGCTGAAACTGACCAGTCCGAGCGTGACCCAGCCTTGGCCAATGCTCATCACGTTGGAGTAAACAACGAAGGTGAACATCACGAAAATCAGATTGCTGCTGCGTCCAGCGCGCGGGTTGACGGCTGCCAGCGCCAACGCGATCACCACAAAATTGATGGCCGACAAAGCCAAGCCAATCCGCCACGCCAACTCGCCCAAGTTGCCGCGTGTCGGAGACTTGATCAGGTTACGGGTGGAGATGGCGCTGAGCTCTTGTTGGTCAGGTCCGAGCACACTGCTGTTGCCCGTGCGAACGCCGTACTCTTCAAAGTCACTGATCTTCAGGGCTGACTTGCCCGTGGCATTTTCAAGCCGTTGGCCGTTTTCAAGAATCAACATTTGAGATCCGCCCATCACCTCAATCCGGCCTGCACGGGCAGTGGTGATGGCGTTTTTATCTTTGTCGGTCGATGAGATAAAGATGTTGTTGCTGCCGGTTCGCCCCTCAGAGCTGCGGTCAATAAAAAAGACGCGGCTGCCGTTTGAAGACTCTTGAAACTCGCCCGGGGCGATGCGGTCCAGGTCGCCGCGTTGTTCGTAGCGTTGACGCATTTCTGCGGTTTGTTCGTTTGACCACGGCCAGACGAAGAGCGAGGCGAGGGCAATCACCAGCAGCACCGGCCAAGCAAACCGAAATAAAGGCCCAAGAAACACGATCAAGCCGCGGCCGCTGGCAAACCAGACCACCATTTCACTGTCTTTGTACATGCGTGACAGCGTGCTGACCATGGAGATGAAGAGCGACAGCGTGAGAATGATGGGCAGTCGACCGAGTGCCGAGTAAGCCATGATCAGCAGCACGTCTTGGGGGCTGATGGAACCACGGGCCGCTTGACCCAAGGTTCGGATCAGCACAATCGTCATGATGATGGTGATCAACACCACCAAGGTGGCGCCGAATGAGCGCGCCAACTCTTTGCGCATCGAAGATTGGAATAACATTGAGAGACTATTTGCTTTTTTGCGTAACTGACTAGGCTTGAATTATGGACTTCGAACTCAAGACATTGACACCCTCGCGTGTTTGTAGTGAAAAATGTGACGCCTTGGTGGTGCTTGTGCCGCTGAATATGGCTGAGGGTGACGACGCTTTGTCCTTGCTCGTCGAGGCGGCGACCCAGCGCGGCGACTTTGAGCGCAAACCCGGCAAACTCTTGCAGGCCTACCGAACCAGCGGCATTGCGGCCACCCGACTGCTCCTTGTGGGCGTCGGTGAGGGCAGCGCTAAAAACATCCGTACGGCTGTGACCGCAGCCATGGGCGCCCTCAAGGGGGGCAACGCTCAGCGCGTGGTGCTGTGCATGAGCTTGCTCAAAGACGCTGGCGCCTCTCACATGCAGGCCGCCGTTCTGGCTTGCGGTGATGCCGCCTACAGCTACAGCGCCACGAAATCCAAGGTGCTGCCTGCCAAACTGCAGCGCGCCGTCGTGGCGGTGACCAGTGCGGCAGCGGCCAAAGCCGGCTTTGACAAAGCGCTTGGATTGGTCAAAGGCATCGCACTGGCCAAAGAGTGGGGCAATCGCCCAGCGAATCACGCAACCCCGGTCATGCTGGCGGGCGCGGCCCGTGAGTTGGCCAAGTTGCCGCGCATCAAGGCCGAAATTTTGGGCCCCAAGGAAGTCGCCAAGCTGGGCATGGGCTCGTTCATGGCCGTGGCGCGCGGCTCTGAAGAGCCTTTGCGCTTCATCGTGCTGCGCTATGACGGCGGCCTCAAAGCTGACGCACCGGTGGTGCTGGTTGGCAAAGGGATCACCTTCGACACGGGCGGTATTTCCATCAAGCCGGCGTCTGAAATGGACGAAATGAAGTTTGACATGTGCGGCGCTGCCAGTGTGCTGGGCGCCTTCCGGGCGTTGGGTGAGTTGCAGCCCAAACTCAATGTCATTGGCCTGATTCCTTCTTGCGAGAACATGCCCGATGGCAAAGCCATCAAGCCCGGTGACGTGGTCACCAGCATGAGCGGGCAGACGATTGAGATTTTGAACACCGACGCCGAAGGTCGACTGGTCTTGTGCGATGCCTTGACTTACGCAGAGCGCTTCAAACCGAGCGCCGTGGTCGACATTGCCACTTTGACGGGTGCCTGCGTGGTGGCGCTGGGCGCCGTGCGCAGCGGTTTGTTTTCCAGCGACGACGCGCTGGCCCAATCCCTGTTGAATGCCGGTGAACGCTCACTCGACTTGTGCTGGCGCATGCCGCTGGACGATGAGTACGCCGATGGCCTGAAAAGCAACTTTGCCGATGTGGCCAACATCGCAGGGCGCGCTGGCGGCGCTGTCACGGCGGCCAAATTTTTACAACGCTTTGCCGGCAAGTTCCCTTGGGCGCATCTGGACATTGCCGGCACCGCCTGGAAAGGCGGCGCAGCCAAGGGTTCAACCGGTCGACCGGTTGCCTTGCTGGTGGAGTATTTGTTGGCGCAGGCGGCATTGCCCGCAAAACCTCTGTTGCTTGCGAAGGCCAAAAAAGTCAGCATTGCGGTCAAAACGCCAGCCAAACCACGGGTCAAAGCCGTTCGCGCATGACCGAGGTAGAGTTTCACTTCAACGTCGGTGACAAGCTGGCCTACAGCTGCCGCCTGCTGCGCAAGGCGCGCGCTGGCGGCGCCAAGATCATGGTGACAGCCGAGCCGAATCTGTTGGCGCAGCTGGACCAGATGCTGTGGACGTTTGCCAGCACGGAGTTTTTGCCGCATTGTCGCGGCGATGCTGATCCCGCCACTTTGGCGCTCACGCCCATTGTGTTGGCGACGTCTCCAACCGATCCGGCTTTTGATGGCAGCTCGCACGCGGTGCTCGTCAACCTCGGGCAAGGCGTGCCTGACGGCTTTGAACGCTTTGAGCGCTTCATTGAATTGGTCGGCAGCGCCGAAGATGATCGTTTGTCAGCCCGCCACCGCTGGAAACACTACAAAGACCGCGGTTACGCTTTGAAAAAGTTTGATCTGAGCAGCACTGCCGAGCACGCATGAACGACACGCCAAGACCCGCCCCGCCGAATTTCGTCCCCACGCTGACTGAAGTTGTGCAGTCTGAGGCGGCACCCACGCCAACCCCGTTCAGCGTCAACCCGCCGATGCCGATGCCAGCTGTCTTTGCGAATCTGCTGGATGGCTGGCCAACGGGTCTCAACACCGCGCCGCAGCCTGTCAACGAATTCTCACATGTCGAAACAGCCGATCTGGCACCGGCCATGCTCGAAAGGATTCTTCTGCGCGTTGAGCTCTCGCTGGCGAATCGTTTGCAAGCCACTATCGACAGTGTGGTCGACTCTCATATGCGTTCATTCAAGGTCGCCTTGAAAGAGCAGATCAGTGAAACCGTCCTCGACGCGGTGAATCAGGCCGTGCGGCAAGAAAATCCGCCGCCAGCGTCTGATTCGTTTCCGCGCTGAGGTGCTTGCTGGAATCAGGGCGTTTGCCCATAGTGCAGGCTCAATAATTGCTGTATCTTTCTGCCTTGGGAAAACAGTCTTTTTAACCGTCCAAATCTTCTACACATCGGGCTAACTATGAACTTGAAACTCAAATTGAGCGTGGCATCCGTCATCACCTTGGTCGCTGGTTTCGCCGCGGCTCAAGAGACGCAAATCGTCAAAATTGGCCATGTTGCACCCATGTCAGGCGGGCAAGCCCACTATGGCAAGGACAACGAAAACGGCGTTCGCATGGCCATTGAAGACCTGAATGCGCAGAACATCGTCATTGCCGGCAAAAAGATCAAGTTTGAAATCGTCGCCGAGGATGATGCTGCCGACCCTAAACAGGGCACGGCCGCTGCACAAAAACTGTGCGACTCCAAAGTCGCTGGTGTCGTCGGACACTTGAATTCAGGCACCACCATTCCTGCCGCCAAGATTTACAACGACTGCGGTATTCCCCACGTCACCGGCGCAGCCACCAACCCCAGCCTGACCAAGCCTGGCTACAAGACCACTTACCGCATCATTGCCAATGACGACGCTCTCGGCGCTGGCTTGGCTTTTTACGCGGCCGACACGCTCAAGCTGAAAAAGGTCGCCATCATTGACGACCGTACCGCCTACGGTCAAGGCGTTGCCACCGTCTTTAAACGCACGGCTTTGCAAAAAGGCATGCAGGTTGTTGACGAGCAGTTCACCACTGACAAAGCGACCGACTTCATGGCCATCCTGACGGCCATCAAGTCCAAGGCGCCTGATGCAATTTTTTACGGCGGTATGGACCCGCAAGGCGGCCCGATGCTGCGCCAGATGGAGCAACTCGGCATGAGCAACGTCAAGTACTTTGGCGGCGACGGCATCTGCACGACGGCCATCGCCAACTTGGCTGCTGGCGCTAAAACGTTGAACAACGTTGTTTGCGCAGAAGGCGGTTCCTCGTTGGCCAAAATGCCCGGTGGCCTCGCCTGGAAAAAGCGTTACGACGCCAAGTACCCAGACCAGTTCCAGATTTACAGCCCTTACACCTACGACGCCACCTTTGTGTTGGTTGACGCCATGAAGCGCGCCAAGTCGACCGATCCCAAGGTCTATACCGCTGAGCTGATCAAGACCAACTTCAAGGGCGTGACCACCAACATCGCGTTTGAGCCGACGGGCGAGTTGAAGAACCCAGCCATCACCTTGTATGTTTACAAGGACGGCAAGAAGACGGCTTTGAATTAATTCCTTGGAACTCCTAAAAAACCACCTTCGGGTGGTTTTTTCATTGTTTAGAACTGGTTTTCGCTAGGCTTTGACGTGTTCTCGGATAATGAACCGCTAAATGACTTTGAATCTCGACTTCCTCAGCGTGCCTTTGCTCGCCTCTTCTGCATTGATTTTTGTCAGTGTGTTGGCGGGCGTCTTTTCGACGCGGGTCGGATTTTCGTTTTTGCTGGCCTTCTTGCTCACGGGCATTTTTGCGGGTGTCGATGGCCCGGGTGGCCTGGATTTTGACGATTACCGGCTGAGCTTCTGGGTTGGGAATATTGCACTCGTCATCATCTTGCTGGATGGTGGGCTGCGAACCCATTACCCGACATTTCGCACCGGCTTGAAGCCCGCCTTGGTTCTTGCCTCACTGGGTGTTGCCCTGACCGCTGGCTTCACGGCTGTCGCCGCGGTGCTCTTGCTGAACCTCAGTTGGACCAGCGCCTTGTTGCTTGGAGCGGTGGTGGGCTCGACCGATGCCGCAGCCGTTTTTTCCTTGCTCAAAACCTCTAATGTTCAGCTGAACGAACGTGTCTCTGCCACGCTGGAGATTGAATCCGGCATCAATGACCCGATGGCTGTTTACTTGACTCTGACCTTGATCGCTTTGGCCACCGCCGCCGCGACGGGCGCTGCCAGCGATCTGACCTTGACAAGCTTTGCCACGTCGCTGCTTCAGCAATTTTTCTGGGGCGGACTTATTGGGATTGGCATCGGCCGGATCTTTGCGTTGCTGCTACCGAAGCTCCCCAAGATTCAGGAAATTGGTTCCGTCATTGCGCTGTTGCTGGCCATGGCCGGGCTGGTGGTTTTCGCCTTCACGACGTGGGTCGGTGGTTCGGGCTTTTTGGCGGTGTATCTTTTCGGCATTGTGCTGAACCGTCGGGTGCCAGAGATCGTCAAGTCGGCGCTGTCTGCACTTGACGGTTATGCCTGGTTGTCGCAAGCGCTGATGTTTGTGCTGCTGGGTTTGCTGGTGACACCATCGGAAATCGTCGGCTCGGTCTGGTCAGCCTTGGGCGTGGCGGCTGTGTTGATGTTTGTTGCACGCCCGTTGGCGGTGATTATTTGTCTGTATCCGTTGAGGTTTTCTCACAAAGAAATCGCCTACATCTCGTGGGTCGGCCTGCGTGGCGCCGTTCCCATTGTGTTGGCTATCTTTCCGTTCATGGCCAACTTGCCGGATGCCCGCATCATCTTCAACGTGGCCTTTGTGGTGGTGCTGGCGTCCCTGGTACTTCAAGGCAGCACCATCGGCTGGTTTGCCCGTCGCATGGGGGTTTTGTTGCCTGCTCATGACGACACCACCGGCGTCCGCGCGACTTTCGGAGACTTTACGCTGCCGGCCAATGTGAGTGTTGCCGAACTGTGCGATTTTTACAGCTTGAAAGCACCTGCGGATGCTGAATTGTGTGTTGACCAGTGGCTCGTTAAAGCGCTCAAGCGACCACTGGTCGTCGGTGACCGAATGGCCCTGGACTATGCCGAGTTGTGCGTTCGCAGCATGACCGATGGCGAGGTGTCCACCGTGGGTTTAAAGCTACCGCTGGCTCAAGGCGAAGCTCAACCAAGCACAGATTGACCCTTGCTTCATCGCTCACTGGCATCAGTGTCCTGAGTGTTCGGTCCCATCGGAAGGTTGTTGGGGTGCGGGGCAAATGAGTGCAACGGCAGCGCAACCAGCGACCACTGTCACGGCCGTCCGTGCCATGGCGCAAAGGGGGTCAACGGCGACGAACAAGATGAACGCCGCCTCAAACGGAAGATTCAAGTACTTGCAAATCGTCCCTACCAAGGCAATCGAGACAATGCCCGCCATGCCGCTTGATGCAAAGCCGGCTAAGAACGAGATCAGCACGACCAGGCCCACATCAACAGCCAGCATTTCACGCGCATAGAGGTCGGCTACAAACAAGGTGGCGCAGACAAAATAGGCGACAGCTCCGACTTTCAGCAATGACACGCTCAGGGGGACCAGCAGCTCGACGCGCGATTTGGAGAACCCGAGAATATCTGCCAAGGCCTCAATCATGGACGCCATGCAAGTGGCGCTGTTGTTGGTCGCAACACCCAGTGCAAAGGGGGCACGCATGGCGCGAACTGCCGTATTCAAGGAGACCTTCGCACGGCTGCGAATGACCATGATGGCCATGGCCAGCAGAACCGCACTGATCCCCAAGAAGGTGATCACAAAACCAGACATCGCGCGTAAAGGCTCAAAACCTGTTTTGGCAATCTGACTCGCCGATAAGCAAATGAGCACGATGGGCAGCGGAAAATTCATCCACTGGGTCAGTGTTTGGCAACTCTTGTAAATGGTCTCCAAAGTCTGGTTCAGGCCACCCGACACACGACTGGGGACTTGACCCACAGCAAAGGTCAACCCGATGGTGCCCAGCGTGCTCGCAGTGGCCATGTCGACAAAACGGCCCGCCACACAGGCGATGAAGCAGCTGTATCGCTACATCCGAGAAGATGTTGACAAGCTGCTAAAAACCCAAGTCTGGCAAGACCACCAGGTGTCGCAGGATTTCGTTGCGGACGATCCTCGATAACTGCTATTCATTTCGTGATCGGGAACGGCTCTTACACTTTTCAGGAACCATTCTCAGGAGACCAGAAATGAGCCAGTCACAAGCAGATTCAAATGCCAAGAGTTTTCGCCATGCCCTTGGCTGTTTTCCGACAGGTGTCGCCGTCATCACGACAACGGACGCGCAAGGTCAGCCTGTCGGCTTGACCTGCAACTCCTTCAGTTCCGTCTCGTTGGAGCCGCCGCTGGTGTCCTGGAGCCTCAGGAAAAGCAGCAAGTCGATTGAGATCTTCCGCCAGACAAAGCAATTCGCCATCAACGTGCTGTCCCATAAGCAGGACGACTTGTCGGGGCGCTTTGCCAGCAGCAGCAAGACCATGGCCGAAAAGTTTGCGGCTCATCCTTACACAGCAGGATGGGGCAGTACACCCGTGCTGGACGACTGCATTGCCAACTTTCAATGCAGCGTGTTTGCCAGCCATGATGCGGGAGACCACGTGATCTTCATTGGGCAAGTCGAAGCGTTTGAGCAAAGCAGCGACGAAGACGCGCTGGTGTTTTACAAAGGCGCCTACATGATGCTGGCCCAGTCGTTGCGGGCCTTGTCGCAAAAGGGTGGCGCGTCGGAAGCTGAACTGGTCCAAGCGCGTGGGGCCGTTTATACAACGCTGGTTCGGCTGGCCTGTGCCGCGGCCCAGCCCGCGGACTTGCAACTTATTGAGCAAAACCTGCGGGTTCTCGATGGCCACGTCGCAGAAGGCAATATGCATCGGCGCGCAGAAGCAGCGATTACCTTTTTTAAGCAGCTGACCACTGCTGCACATAATGAGATGCTGGCGATCGTTGCTCAGTCGCTGACCGCCATTCTTGAATTCACAGTGTCGGAACGGGTTGCCCGTTCGCAGGCGCCAGCCCTCTATTTGCCGGCATTGAATCCGTTGCGTTGGTTGGTTCTTGAAAGATTGCGGGCGCAGGATGCCGATGGCGCCGCTGCAGCTATGTCACAGTACTTTGACTTAGTGGCCGCATCTCGGTAGTCCTCTGTCAAAGTCGCTAAGTTAAAAATTAACACAGTTCTATGAAAATCCGCGCTGCCATTCTTGAAACCATCGGACTCCCTGCACCCTATGCGGAGAGTCGTCCCCTGCGCATCATGGACGTCGAACTTGGGTCGCCGCAGCACGGTGAAGTACTGGTCCGCATCCGCGCCGCCGGACTCTGCCATTCTGATTTGTCTGTGATCAACGGCGATCGTCCGCGGCCGGTGCCTATGGCTCTGGGACACGAAGCCGCTGCCGAAGTCGTCGAATGCGGTGTTGGCGTGACCGACCTTGCGCCAGGCGACCGCGTCGTACTCGTGTTCATACCGAGTTGCGGTTGCTGCACGCTTTGCGCAGAAGGCAGACCGGCGCTTTGCGAGCCGGGCTCCTTGAGCAATAACGCCGGTACGTTGCTCGGCGGCGGCAGGCGCCTGAGCGTAGGCGATACACCGATCAACCACCATATTGGGGTCTCGTGCTTTGCCGAGTATGCGGTTGTTTCGCGGCGCTCCTGCGTGAAAATTCAATCTGACATCTCACATCCAGAAGCTGCGCTTTTCGGCTGCGCTGTACTGACGGGTGTGGGTGCGGTTGTAAACACCGCGCGACTACAGGCCGGCAGCACTGCGGCCATACTCGGGCTTGGCGGCGTTGGCTTCAGCGCATTGCTTGGCGCTGTCGCAAGCGGCGCACGCGACATCGTAGCGATCGACCTCAACGAAGAAAAACTCAAGCTTGCGCGCGATCTGGGCGCGACCGCAACTTTCAACGCTTCTGCCCCCGATTGCGCCGAACAGATACGTGAACTCACGAAAGGCGGCGTTGACTACGCGTTCGAAATGGCCGGTGCCATCCCAGCGATGGAATTGGCGTGGAAGATCACCCGGCGCGGCGGCAGTACGATTTCGGCTGGACTGCCCAACCCCGCTCTACGGTTTCAGTTGCCACCGGTGACGCTGGTCGCCGAAGAGCGCACCTTGCGTGGAAGTTACATTGGTTCGGCCGTTCCCGCGCGAGACATTCCGCGTTACATCGACCTCTACCAGCGCGGCAAGTTACCCGTCAACCGCTTGATGGGCGCTCAACTAGCTTTTGAGGACATCAACGAAGGTTTCGACCGCCTCGCGACGGGGCACGCGCTGCGAGATGTCGTGGTTTTCAAATGACAAGGACAACAATGCAAGTGACAGAAAAGAAGGGTGCACGCTTCGCGTTTGTGCACGCCCAGTGGCACGAGGACATCGTTCAGAACGCATGGGAAAGTTTTTCGGCTGAAATGGCACGCCAAGGCCACGGATGCGAGTCTATTGACGTCGTGAAGGTTCCGGGAGTCTTCGAGATCCCGATCTGTGCTCAGAAATTAGCCAAAAGCGGTCAATACGCCGCCATCGTCTGTTGCGGATTCGTGGTCGATGGCGGAATCTATCGGCATGATTTCGTCTCGGCCGCCGTGGTCAATGCTTTGATGGACTTGCAACTCAAACACGAAGTTCCCATGATTTCTGTGGTGCTGACACCGCTGCATTTCCACGAACACGCCGCGCATCACGATTTTTTCAGCGCGCACTTCAAGATCAAGGGCGTAGAGGCGGCTCACGCCTGCCTGGCCATCACGGCGCAACTGCGCGAAGTCGAAAAGCTCTGTGCTCCGGCGATAAGCTGAGACGTGATCTGTAGCAAGCCGAAAACTGCTAAATGCAAAAAACCCTTGTAAATCAATGACTTACAAGGGTTTTAATACACTGGCGGAAGAGGCGGGATTCGAACCCGCGGTGGGTTTAACCCCACGTACGCTTTCCAGGCGTATGACTTAAACCGCTCATCCACCCTTCCGCGAAGCCTCATATTATAGCAGTGGACGCAGCTCTCTGATGGCTTTTGACCAGCCTGAATTCATTCATTGATGCTGGCCATTGAAGGCGTGGCTCTCGAGGTCTTGCAAGCTCACCACCTTGGTCGCGTAAGCATGCGTGCATTCCAAGATGACGGGGGGCGCGACGCCGGCTGCCAAGGCTTCTTTCCAGCGGTTAACGCAGAGGCACCAGCGGTCGCCAGCTTTGAGGCCGGCAAAGCGCCACTGCGGCTTGGGGGTGACCAAGTCGTTGCCACGAGACAGCGAAAAGTCCAAAAAGGCTTGCGTCATTTTGGCGCAGACGAGGTGTGAACCCGTGTCCGTCTCGTCGGTTTCGCAGCATCCGTCGCGGAAGTAGCCCGTCAAAGGGTCGTAAGAGCAGGGCACCAAGGGTGTGCCCAACACGTTCAAGGTGGTCATTTGTTTAGTGTGGTGTCTTGTTCACTTGCAGCATGGTCATGGCTGAGGTGATCAGGGTTGAAACTTCGGTCATGTTGCTCGGCACGATCAGCGTGGTCTTGGCGTGGCTGGCGACTTGCGCATAGGCTTCGACAGCTTTTTCAGCGACTTTCAATTGCACGGCCAATTCACCACCTGGCTGGCGGATCGCGGCGGCAACGCGCTCAATGGCCAAGGCGGTCGCATCGGCAACCGCGGTGATCGCGCCAGCCTCACCTTGGGCGTTGTTGATGGCCGCCAGCTTTGCGCCTTCAGAGCGGGCAATAAACGCCTCACGCTCGCCAGTGGCGATGTTGATTTGCTCTTGGCGACGGCCTTCGGAGGCGGCGATCAGGGCGCGTTTTTCACGCTCGGCGGTGATCTGTGACTGCATGGCCAGCAAAATTTCTTTCGGTGGTGTCAAGTCTTTGATCTCGTAACGCAGAACTTTCACACCCCAGTTCAAGGCCGCTTCGTCGATCGCGGCCACCACTTGGGCGTTGATGATGTTGCGCTCTTCAAATGTTTTGTCGAGTTCGAGCTTGCCGATAACGCTGCGCAGCGAGGTCTGCGCCAACTGGGTGACCGCCATGATGTAGTTCGACGAACCATAGCTGGCTCGGACCGGGTCTGTGACTTGAAAGTACAAAATGCCGTCAACTTGAAGTTGCGTGTTGTCCTTCGTGATGCAGATCTGACTCGGCACATCCAGCGGAATTTCTTTAAGACTGTGCTTGTAAGCAACCCTGTCAATGAAGGGCACCAGAAAGTTCAGTCCTGGCGTGAGCGCTATTTGAAATTTACCCAGCCGCTCAACCACCCAAGAGTTTTGTTGGGGTACCACCTTGACGGAGCGGCTGATGAAGATGATCGCGATAACCAAGATGACAATTGCAATTTCCATGGGATCTTTCTGTCTGTTCTAAAGAAGCGGAGTTGCTTGGGGAAATGAGGGTACAGGACGCCAGAAGGGCGAAGAAAACAAGATCAAGTCAGTTTTTTTACAATTAAACGCGTCCCATCGACCTCCAGTATTCGGTGCGGGCCTGTAGCTGCGGATTCAGTGTGGCGCCGGATCGCCGTCCAGTTTGCACCGCGGTACATGACATTGGCTGTGCCATCGGGGTTCCACCCGTAGACCATCACGGTTTCGCCAATGTCGAGGTTCAGCGCTGGGTTGCTGTCTTTGGGTAATCCAGCTTTGCGCCGTTTTTTGACAAAGTACCAAGCCACCACCGCACCGCCACCAATGACCGCAGCCACCAGCAATTGCACGACCACATCAAAGCCAGCATGGGCGGCGAGTGCGCCGGCGGCCATGGCAGAACCGATCATCAGCAGGAAAAAAGTACCGGTGAGGAGTTCCGCAACCACCGCACCGCCCGCGAGTAGCCACCAAATAGTTGCTTCTGTCATGGCTTGGCTCCTGTTAGATTGAGTCTTATTTTGAAGCAAAAGTGAAGCAGGGCCTTTGTGCAGGGCATTAATTCCGTACACTTTGCCCCTTTACTTGTCACCGCAATTCCCTGAACAGGCTCTTAGCCCAGCTCACACCATGAAATTTCGCTTCCCCATTGTCATCATTGACGAAGACTTTCGCTCTGAAAACACCTCAGGTCTGGGGATTCGTGCGCTGGCGCAAGCCATTGAAACCGAGGGCTTTGAAGTTCTGGGTGTGACCAGTTATGGCGATTTGTCGCAGTTTGCGCAGCAGCAGAGCCGTGCCAGCGCGTTCATTTTGTCGATTGACGACGAAGAGTTCACGCCCGGCCCTGATCTTGACCCGGCGGTTCTGAATCTGCGCAATTTCATTGCCGAGGTGCGTCGCAAAAATCTGGATGTGCCTATTTATGTGTACGGCGAGACCAAAACTTCGCGTCACATTCCGAACGACATCTTGCGTGAACTGCACGGCTTCATCCACATGTTTGAGGACACGCCTGAGTTTGTCGCGCGCCACATCATTCGTGAAGCCAAGAGCTATCTGGAAGGTGTGCAGCCGCCGTTTTTCAAGGCCTTGCTCGACTACGCCGAAGACGGCTCTTACTCATGGCATTGCCCTGGTCACTCCGGCGGCGTGGCTTTTTTGAAGAGCCCTGTGGGCCAGATGTTCCACCAGTTTTTTGGTGAAAACATGTTGCGTGCCGACGTCTGCAATGCGGTAGAAGAGCTTGGTCAGTTGTTGGACCATGACGGTGCGATTGGCGCCAGCGAGCGCAATGCCGCGCGTATCTTCAACGCAGACCACTGTTTTTTCGTCACCAACGGCACCTCTACCAGCAACAAGATCGTTTGGCACCACACGGTAGCGCCGGGCGACGTGGTCGTGGTCGATCGCAACTGCCACAAGTCCATCCTGCACGCCATCATCATGACGGGCGCGATCCCGGTGTTTTTGAAGCCGACGCGGAATCACTTCGGCATCATCGGCCCGATTCCACAAAGTGAGTTTGAGCCCGAGGCGATTCGCGCCAAAATCGCCGCCAATCCGCTGCTCAAAGGCGTTGACGCCAGCAAAGTCAAGCCGCGTGTGCTGACCTTGACGCAGTCCACTTACGACGGCGTTTTGTACAACACCGAAACCATCAAGGGCATGCTGGACGGTTACATCCCCAACCTGCATTTTGACGAAGCTTGGCTGCCGCACGCAGCGTTTCACCCGTTCTACGGCACGTACCACGCGATGGGCAAAAATCGTGTTCGCCCCAAAGAGGCGGTGGTGTATTCCACACAGTCGATTCACAAACTGCTGGCCGGTATCAGCCAGGCCAGCCACGTGCTGGTGCAGGACTCCCAAAAGACCAAGCTCGACAGGCACCTCTTCAATGAGGCTTACCTGATGCACACCTCGACCTCGCCGCAGTACAGCATCATCGCCAGTTGCGACGTGGCTGCGGCCATGATGGAGCCGCCCGGCGGCACCGCTCTGGTCGAAGAGAGCATTGCCGAGGCGTTGGATTTCCGACGCGCGATGCGCAAGATTGACCACGAGTACGGTGACGATTGGTGGTTCAAGGTTTGGGGGCCAGACAAGTTGGTGGAAGAGGGCATTGGCGAGGCCAAGGACTGGATCATCAAGGGCGAGTCACGCAGCGCCAAGACGGCTAAAAATGGTGCCAACAACTGGCACGGGTTTGGTCAGATGGCCACCGGCTTCAACATGCTGGACCCGATCAAGTCGACCATCGTCACGCCCGGCATGGACTTGAACGGCAAGTTCGCCAAGACCGGCATTCCGGCCAGCATCGTCACCAAGTTTTTGGCTGAGCATGGCGTGATTGTTGAAAAAACGGGTCTCTATAGTTTCTTCATCATGTTCACCATCGGCATCACCAAGGGCCGCTGGAACACGCTGCTGACGGCGCTGCAACAGTTCAAGGACGACTACGACAAGAATCAGCCGATGTGGCGCGTCTTGCCTGAATTTTGCCAAAAGTACCCCAAGTACGAGAAGATGGGGCTGTCTGATTTGTGCCAGCACATCCATGCTCAGTACGCCAAGTACGACATTGCCCGGTTGACGACTGAGGTCTACCTGAGCGACCTGACGCCGGCCATGAAGCCGAGCGATGCGTATGCGCATATTGCACACCGCACCACGGAGCGTGTTGAGATTGATCACTTGGAAGGCCGCATCACCGTCGGTTTGGTGACGCCTTACCCACCGGGCATTCCTTTGCTGATTCCTGGTGAAGTTTTCAACAAAAAGATTGTGGACTACCTGAAGTTTGCGCGCGAGTTCAACAGCCAGTGCCCAGGCTTTGAAACCGATATCCACGGCTTGGTGGAGCAGGAAGATGCCAAAGGCAAGAAGCGTTATTACGCCGACTGCGTGAAGCGCTGAGCCTTGATTTATGGAGCGCTGCTGTTCGCTTGCGCATCGCTTCGGATGCGCATGAAGCTGGCAAAACGCGGAACACCACTGTCGTTCACCCCTCTGAACCGATAAGTCACCGTCGCGCCAATCGGCGGCGGCGACCTTCGCTCGGCATCACTCAGGCCCGTGCCGATTTTGAAGCGCAAGGGCTTTTGCCCCGGAGGTGCCGTCATCTCAACCCACAAGGCACCGAGTTCACCCGCGTATTTACCTTGGCCTGGCAAGTGGCCGACCACCCTTGCTTCGGCGTCGTCGTGGGTTTTGACTTTCAGCAAGTCGTCGCTGCGTCCCCCGCGATACAGCGACGCGCCGCGGTGCAACATCAAGCCCTCGGCTTTCGCCTTCACATGCTGTGTGAGTTGCTTGCGCAGTGCCTGATGACTAGCGACCTTCCACTGCGGCACCGCCTGCACCCAAGGCCGGTGAATCTGTTGGACCAAGCTGTTCAGCGCCGGAATGCGCTCCGTGAACGTGCCGCCGTGGGCAGGCAAGTCAAACACCATGAAGCGAATACTGCGCCAGGCATCGTCATCGGGTGTGAGTTTGCGAACGGTGGAGACAGCCTGCTGAAACTCGCCACGGCCCGCCCAGAGTTCACCATCCATGGGGACATTCGGCCAACCAGCGGTGAACCACACGGGTGCAATGATGGCTTCGCCGCCGCGAGTCAGTAGTTTTTGGCCATCCCAATAACCCCGCATACCGTCGTATTTTTCGCTGACCCAATAATCTTGCAGGTCAAGACCCGGGTGGTAGACCTTGGCCAGCATCAAGGGCGGATTGTTCTCCGCCGCAGACAGCTGCAAAGTAGGCGCCAGCAGCAGCGCTAGAGCCAGCCCGACAGGCATCAACCTCAGCCAAGCCACACCCGCCATGACACGGCGAGCGGTGGTGGCAAGGCTGCTGTGCATGCTGGTCAGCTGGTTTCGACGGGTTCGGCGATACCGCCGACAACGTGGCTAAAGCCACCATCGACGTAGGTGATTTCGGCGGTCACGCCACTGGCCAGATCGCTCATCAAGAAAGCAGCAACGTTGCCGACTTCGTCAATCGTCACGTTGCGACGGATCGGCGAGGCGGCAGCCACCGCGCCCAGAATTTTGCCGAAACCGGCAATGCCGCTGGCTGCCAGCGTTTTGATCGGGCCGGCGCTGATACCGTTGACGCGCATGCCTTTGGGGCCCATGGACTCAGCCATGTAGCGCACCGAGGCTTCCAAGCTGGCTTTGGCCAATCCCATCGTGTTGTAGTTCGGCAGCACCCGCAGCGCACCCAAATACGTCAGCGTCAGCAAGGCTGATTTTGGGTTGAGGTAGGGCAGGGCTGCCTTGGCCATGGCCGGAAAGCTGTAGGCGCTGATGTCGTGCGCGACTTTGAAGCCCTCACGCGAGAGACCTTCCAGAAAGTCACCCGCAATGGATTCGCGCGGGGCGTAGCCAATCGAGTGCACAAAGCCGTCGAAGGTCGGCCAGTGGGCTGACAGGTCAACGAACAATTTGTCGATTTGCGCGTCGTCACCGACATCGCAATCGAAGATCAGGGTGGAATCGAAGTCGGCTGCAAATTCGGTGATACGGCCTTTGAAGCGCTCACCTACGTAACTGAAAGCCAGCTCTGCACCTTGTGCGTGGCAGGCCTTGGCGATGCCATAAGCGATCGAGCGGTTCGACAGCACGCCGGTGATCAGCAGTTTTTTGCCAGTCAGAAATCCCATGTTCTTTTTCCTATCAAGATTTGTTAGCCGTCGCCGTTCGCCCAGAACGGGATGGACAGTTAAGGCAGAATTGTCGCATGCGGTATCTGCGTATTGTTGCTGTTTTTCTGACCCTGGCTTGGGGCCTTGGCGTCAGTGCGTCTGCATGGGCCGGCTATGGCTACGCCCTCTGGGGCGACCTCAAATACCCTGCGGGTTTCAGCCATTTTGACTATGTCAACCCAGCCGCGCCCAAAGGTGGCGAATTGCGTTTGGTGAGCAATCTGCGCTCCTCGACGTTTGACAAATACAACCCATTCACCATCAAGGGCAGCGCACCGGCCTACTTGGCGGATCTGATGTTTGACAGCTTGCTGGTCGGCTCGCTGGACGAAACCGCTGCCGGTTACGGCCTGCTGGCCGAAGACGTGAGAGTGGCACCAGATGGTTTGAGCGCCACCTTTACGCTGCGCCCGGAAGCCCGATTCCACAACGGTGAGCCGGTGCTGGCTGCCGACGTGAAGCACAGTTTTGACCTGCTCATGGGCCCTTACACCTCACCGGCGTACAAGACCCTGCTCGAAGACGTGGCCGGCTTGGACGTGTTGGGTGAACGCCGGCTGCGCTACCGCTTCAAAAAACCAAACCGCGAACTCCCATTGACTGTGGGCGGTTTGCCGGTTTTCAGTCGCAGCTGGGGCATGAAAGATGGCCAGCCCAAAAGCTTTGACAAGGTGGTGATGGACATTCCCATTGGCAGCGGCCCCTACCAAATCGGGCCGGTGCGTTTCGGCCGGGACATCACTTATGTGCGAGACCCGGACTACTGGGCCAAAGATTTGAATGTGCGGCGCGGCATGGTCAACTTTGACCGCATCACTGTCAAAATTTACAAAGACAACACGGCCAAACTGGAAGCGCTGAAGGCCGGAGAGTTCGATCTCATGCGCTTTTTTTCAGCCGGTGACTGGGCCCGGCGCGTCAACGGCAAGCGCTTTGATTCTGGCGAGTTGGTGAAGGGCGAGTTCAAACACAGCCTGCCCTCGGGCTTTCAAAGTTATGTCCTCAATGTACGGCGGGACAAGTTCAAAGATGTGCGGGTGCGCGAAGCCTTGGGACTGGCGATTGATTACGAGTGGATGAACCGGCAGATGTTCTACAACGCGTATCAGCGTGTGGTCGGTTTGTTCGGCAACACGGCCTGCCAAGCCAGCGCTATGCCCAGTCCGCAAGAGATGGCGATTTTGTCGCCATGGCGCCAGCAAATTCCCGCAGCCGCATTCGGCCCCATGTTTGCACCTCCGCGCACCGACGCCAATAACACCTTGCGTGACAACCTGCGCCGCGCCCGTGACCTGCTGGCTGAAGCTGGCTGGCAGATTCAGGGCGGCGTGTTACGCAACAGCAGCGGTGAGGCCATGGTGCTGGAGTACCTCGACAGCAATGAAGGCGGCGCTCGCGTGGTGGCGCCTTGGGCGCGCAACCTCGAAAAGCTCGGCATCCAGCTCAACTACAGGGCCGTCGATTTCGCGCTCTACCAGCAACGCCTCAGCAAGTTTGAGTTCGACATCGTGTCGTTGGCCTACGGCGGCACCCACAACCCCGGCCAAGAGTACGCCAACATGTTTGGCAGCCAAGCCGCCGTCACAGAAGATTCCGGCAACATGGCGGGCGTCAGCAGCCCGGCGGTCGATGCGATCATTGCACGCATGACCAGTGCCAAAACCCAGGCTGATTTGCTGCCTGCGTGCCGCGCACTGGACCGCGTCATTAGCCACAGCCACTACCTGATTCCACAGTGGACGGCGTCGACACACCGCATGGCCTTCAATGACAAGCGACTGGCTCGTCCACCTTCAACACCGGCGTATTCCACGGGCGAGGCCTGGGCCATTTTCACTTGGTGGGCGCGCTGATGCTGGCTTACATCCTCAAACGTTTGCTGCTGATGGTGCCGACCTTGCTCGGCGTTTTGATCATCACCTTTGCCGTGGTGCAGTTTGTCCCGGGTGGGCCGGTCGAGCAGTATCTTGCTGAAGCCAAAGCCGGTGCGAGTGGTGGCGGCGCTGAAGGTGGCGGCTTCAGTTACCGCGGTGCGCAGGGCGTTGACCCGAAGCGCATTGAGCAAATCAAAGCGCTGTATGGCTTTGACAAACCCGCGCATGAACGCTTCTTTCAAATGCTCGGACAGTTCGCCCGTTTTGACTTGGGCACCAGCTTTTTCCAAAACAAAGCCGTCTCGCAGCTGATCATCGAAAAGCTACCGGTCTCCATCAGCCTGGGTTTGTGGACTTTTCTCATCAGCTACTTGGTAGCAGTGCCGCTGGGCGTCGCCAAGGCCGTGCGCGCAGGTTCGCGGTTTGACCTCGTCACGACCTTGCTGGTGCTGGTTGGATATGCGATTCCGGGCTTTGTGCTTGGCGTTGTGTTGCTGGTGGTTTTTGGCGGGCAACTGCAGTGGTTTCCGCTGCGCGGTTTGACATCCAGCAACTGGGATGAGATGAGCTGGGCAGCCCGCGTGGTGGACTATCTGTGGCACATCGCCTTGCCGGTCACGGCGATGGTGCTGGGCAGCTTTGCCGTCACCGCGATCTTGACCAAAAACGCTTTTTTGGAAGAGATCCGCAAGCAATACGTCATCACGGCCAGGGCCAAGGGCTTGGCCGAGCGGCAGGTGCTCTACAAACACGTTTTTCGGAACGCACTGATCCCCATCATCACCGGCTTTCCGGCGGCCTTTGTGGGTGCTTTTTTCACCGGGTCATTGCTGATTGAAACGCTTTTCTCGCTCGACGGCTTGGGCTTGCTGAGTTATGAAAGTGTCATCCGGCGTGACTACCCGGTAGTGCTGGGCACGCTGTATTTCTTCACGCTGATTGGCTTGTTGACCAAGCTGGTGAGTGACCTTTGTTATGTTTGGGTGGATCCGCGTGTACGGTTTGAGTAACCCCCCCGATGCGGCGGCCGTGTCTTTGTCGCCATCGCGCAGGGCTTGGCAGCGCTTTCGCCGGAACCGTCTTGGCTTTATTAGCTTGGTGCTGTTTTGTGCTTTGGTGTTGGTCAGCTTGCTGGCTGAGGTGGTCTCGAATGACCGGCCTTTGCTGCTCAAGTACGAGGGTCGTTATTACTTTCCGATCGTCACGGTGTACCCGGAAAAAACCTTCGGCGGTGACTTTGAAACAGCCACTGACTACCTGGACCCGTTCATTCGCAACAAGCTGTCGGCGGGGAGCAATTGGGTGATTTACGCGCCCAACCCTTATGGCCCCAAGACGTTGAATTATTTCGCCAAGGAGCCCAATCCGTCGCGGCCCTCGCGGGACAACTGGCTGGGCACTGACGACCGTGGGCGTGACCTGCTGGCGCAACTGATTTATGGCTTTCGGGTCAGCGTGTTGTTTGCCTTGGCCTTGACCTTCACCGGTGTGGTGTTGGGCGTTTTGTCGGGCGCCCTGCAAGGCTATTTTGGCGGCAAGGTGGACTTGGCTTTTCAGCGCTTCATGGAGGTTTGGGGTTCCATGCCGGAGTTGTATTTTCTGATCATTTTCAGCGCGGTGTTTGCGCCCAGCATCGCCTTGTTGCTGGTGCTGCTGAGTCTCTTTGGCTGGCTCGGACTGTCTGACTACGTGCGCGCTGAATTCTTGCGGAATCGGCAGCTGGACTACGTTCGGGCAGCTCGCGCCATGGGCTTGAGTCCGTGGCAAATCATCTTCCGCCATGTGCTGCCCAACAGCATGACGCCGGTGGTGACCTTTTTGCCGTTTCGCATGAGCGCCGCCATTTTGGCCTTGACCTCTTTGGATTTTTTGGGACTGGGCGTGCCGCCCGGAACGCCCTCCTTGGGTGAGTTGTTGTCGCAAGGTAAAAACAACATTGATGCGTGGTGGATCTCCTTGTCCACCTTCGCCGTGCTTGTGACGACGCTGCTCTTGCTGACCTTCATGGGTGATGCCCTGCGCGATGCCCTAGACCCGCGAAAGGCCGACCGATGAGCAAGCCGAATTTGTTGGACGTGCAAGGTCTGCGCGTCTCTTTCGCAGGCAAAGAAGTGGTTTGCGGTATCGACTTTTCTATCGCCGCTGGTGAAAAGCTGGCCTTGGTGGGGGAGTCGGGCTCTGGAAAAACCGTCACAGCCTTGAGTTTGTTGGGTTTGGTACAGGGCGCTCAAACCTCGGGGCAAGCGGTTTTTCGGGGTGTCCAAGACAAAGTTCAAGGCGATTCACAAGCCGACCTGCTGGCGCTGCCCGAGCGCGACTTGCGCGCTGTTCGCGGTCGTGACATCGCGATGATTTTCCAAGAGCCCATGACGGCCCTGAACCCACTGTTCAGCGTCGGCAATCAGATTGCCGAGGTGCTGCAACTCAAAGAAGGATTGAGTCCGGCAGAGGCGCATCAGGCGGCGGTGGCCTTGTTGGCCGACACCGGCATTCCTGAGCCAGAGCGCCGTTCGCATTCTTTTCCGCATCAGTTGTCCGGCGGGCAAAGGCAGCGCGCCATGATTGCGATGGCCTTGGCTTGTCAACCGCGGCTGTTGCTGGCCGATGAGCCGACCACGGCGCTGGATGTCAGCTTGCGCGGTCAAATCCTTGACTTGTTGTCGGCGCTGCAACAAAAAAATGGCATGGCCGTGCTGCTCATCACGCACGACCTGAACCTGGTTCGCCGCTTTGCAGACCGGATCGCAGTGATGGAAAACGGCTTGATCGTCGAGCAGGGCGCTGTGGCCGATGTCTTCGCCAACCCGCAACACCCGTACACCCGCAAATTGATGGACAGCCGACCCGTTCGGGATGTGGCCGAGGCTTTTTCAAGCTTAGCGTCCGCCCCCGTGCTGCAAAGCCAAAACTTGCGCGTCAGCTACCCGGTGCCGATCGCGGGATTTCGCGGCTGGTTCAAAAAAGGTGAATTCGTGGCCGTCAAGTCCGCCAGTTTCACCCTGCAGAAGGGCCGAACACTAGGCGTCATCGGCGAGTCGGGTTCGGGCAAGTCCACCTTGGCCTTGGCCGTTCTGGGCTTGCACCCAAGTCATGGTGAGTTACAACTGGCGGGTAAAATCTGGAGCCGCGACGCCGCCAACAACAAAGCTATCCGGCGGGCGGTGCAGGTGGTTTTTCAAGATCCTTTTTCGTCGCTGTCGCCGCGTATGACGATTGAAGAAATAGTCGGCGAAGGTCTGCGCGTGCATCAACCGGAGCTCCGTGTTGAGCAGAGATACACAAAAGTCGTCCAAGCTTTGGCTGCCGTTGGCATGACTGAAACCCAGTTTCCGCGCCTGTTACAACGTTATCCACATGAGTTTTCCGGCGGCCAGCGTCAGCGTGTGGCGATTGCCCGGGCGCTGATGGTCGAGCCCGACATCTTGGTGCTGGACGAACCTACCAGCGCGCTGGACGTCACAGTTCAAAAACAGGTGCTGGAACTGCTCCAGCGCTTGCAACGGGAGCGTGGCCTGAGTTATTTGCTCATCACCCACGATGTCGATGTCATCCGTGCCATGGCGCACGACGTGCTGGTCATGCAAAGCGGTGAAGTGCTTGAGTCAGGCACGGTAGACCAAGTGCTGTTGTCACCGCAGCATCTTTACACGCGTTCACTGGTGGGACAAACCTCCTGATTCCTCAAAATGCAGCGCGTTTGGCATGTATTTTGTTTACAGAGAGTCCTCTAGGGGGCTACAATACCGACTTCACGACCAAATGGGCGGGTTTTCACCGCTCATTTTTTTTGGGCGTTTGTTTTTGCACTGCGGATGAATTTCAGAGATTGAATGGCTTTACAAGATTTACACAGCACGATTAGTCAAACCGTTACCGGGCTTGGGTACGAGCTGGTTGATGTTGAGCGCACGACCGGCGGATTGCTGCGCGTGACGATTGACATGCCTTATTTGCCAGGCACGGCCCCCGGCGCAGAGCAACATATCAACGCAGAAGACTGTGAAAAAGTCACTCGCCAACTTCAGTTTGTACTGGAAGTTGAAGGCACTGAGTATTCCCGGCTGGAGGTCAGCTCGCCCGGAATCGACAGGCCGCTGCGCACTGAACAAGATTTTGAGCGTTTTATCGGTGACTTGATTGACATCACCCTCAAAGCACCAATCGGCGTGGCCGCGAGTGCTGGAACGGAGATTTCGGCCAATCGCAAAAAATTTCGCGGCACGCTAGAGCGTGTCGAGACCGGCTGGCAAATCGTCTGGGCTGAAGAGCCTGATGTCAAGCCCGGTCAAAAAGTGAGCAAGCACAGAGTTCCCGCGCCTTTGCAGGCGCTGGGCTTCACGCTAGACGAGATTGCCCAGGCGCGTTTGGCGCCCGTGGTGGACTTCAAGGGACGCCGCCCCAAAAGCGTCCCGACTGTAGACAAACAGACTGAGTAATAAGAGAAAGGCAGGCTTGTGAAATGAATCGCGAACTGTTGATGTTGGTTGATGCCATATCGCGTGAGAAGAATGTTGAACGTGACGTCGTTTTTGGTGCCGTCGAGCTCGCGCTC
>CANFWI010000022.1 GCA_947450675.1 Comamonadaceae bacterium
CGCCAACGATCAATCGCCTTTGCAACCTGCCCAGCAAACCGTTCTTCGCCGTATTCACGTATGACCTCCGTCATGCTTTCTATGGATGCATCGGCCAGCCACTCGGCCACGCTCTGGCCACGGGTGGTGTCCATGCGCATGTCGAGCGGACCATTGCCGCGAAAGGAAAAACCACGTGCCGCGTTGTCGATCTGCGGCGAACTCACGCCCAGATCCAGCAAAATCCCGTTGGCACTGCTGGCCGGCAACTCGCCCAAATGGCTGAAGCCCTCGTGGCGAATGCTGAAGCGCGGATCGTTGATGGTGGCCGCCTCGGCAATCGCGTCCAGGTCTTTGTCGAACGCTGTCAGCCGACCTTGCGGCGACAACTTTGAAAGAATCAAGCGTGAGTGACCGCCGCGCCCAAAGGTCGCGTCGATGTAATGTCCGTCCGGGTTGATCTGCAGCGCGTCGACTGCTTCGTTCAACAAGACGGTGCGGTGTGTCCATGTATCTTGCACCGTGATCTTTCAGAACGAAAAGTCCTTGAAGACGTCGGGCATGTCGCCCTTCATCTGCTCAGCCTCTTGAGCCGCGTAAGTGGTTGAATCCCACAACTCGAAGTAACCACCCATGCCGAGCAGCACCGTGTCCTTGCTGATACCGGCAGCCGCCCGCAACTCAGGCGAAACCAGCACGCGGCCAGTCGCATCCAGCTCGACGTCCATGGCGTTGCCCAGAAAAATGCGCTTCCACCACTGAGCTTGCATCGGCAAAGAAGCGATCCGCTCACGGAATTTTTCCCACTCATTGCGCGGGAAAATCATCAGGCAACCGTGCGGGTGTTTGGTGATGGTGAGCTGGCTTGCGGCGGTGGCGCTCAGCACGTCACGGTGCCGAGTCGGCACAGAAAGCCGACCCTTAGCATCGAGAACAATGGAAGACGCACCTTGGAACACTTGCCTAGCCCTTTAAAACACTTTTCACCACAAAACTGCACTTTTCACCACTTTATCAGGAATCTGACGCGAAGCAAGTGGCGATTAAGAATAATTTTCAATGAAATCAATGACTTAGAGCGGTTTCAGCAGGTTACATACGGATAAAAGTTGTTCTAAATTAAGCACTTAGCGAAGGCTGTGAAAGTGCTTTCTTAGGGATTTACAGCCACGGTCAAGCCGACACAATAAATGGTCACGGAACGCTGATTCGGGTTTTTGGATGGAGCCCATCGCGGCTGCCGACCCATCGGGTGGTGCGCGAAGTCTCAGAAAATACGAGCGGTGAAGCCTAGCAAGCTGACCGCGGAGTCAAAGACCCCTTGTCTGACCATCAGCCAACCGTCCTGCGCAATCTGTGTGCGATGAACGGCTGGTGATTCACTGTCAGGGCTTAGTCACCGAACAATTTTTGCTTCAGCTCGCGCCGCTGTTGAGCTTCCAGCGACAAGCTGGCGGTAGGACGTGCGATCAGACGGCCCACACCAATGGCTTCGCCGGTTTCGTCGCAGTAACCGTAGTCACCCGCGTCAATGCGGGAAATCGACTGCTCGATTTTTTTCAGTAACTTGCGTTCGCGGTCACGCGTGCGCAACTCCAATGCATGCTCTTCTTCAATCGTCGCACGGTCTGCCGGATCAGGCACAACCACCGTGTCTTCGCGCAAGTGCTCGGTGGTTTGACCCGCGCTGGCATGAATCTCACTCTTCAGAATCGACAGTTTGTGGCGGAAAAAAGCCAACTGCTTGTCGTTCATGTACTCACTGTCAGGCATGGCCTTGACTTCTTCGTCCGTCAACTCGCCGGCTTCTTTGGTTTTCCAGTTGTTGGCGAGCTTCGGGTCTTTGCGTGCAGCCACATGCGGTGGCGGCGAGATCACGCGCTCGGTGATGGTTGAGTAGCTGGCTTTGGCGGCGTCAGGTGCGTGCGTCGGCACCATCGGTGCGGGCGGAGGCGACTGAGCAGCTGTGCGGGCGGAGCTTCGGCGTCCGGGTTTGAGAGCGGGAGGAGGCGTGATCATGGTCTTTGGAGCGGAAGGCACGGTGGGCCGAGGAGCCGGCGCCGGCTTGGTCGGTGTGGACGCTGCCTTGGCCGCACTGGGAGGCGCAGCTTTGGCAGAAGAGGATGGCGGAGATTTCGAAACTGGCTTGACCACCGGCTTCACGGTTGGTTTAGGAACAGGCTTTATAACCGATTTGGGGCTTGTTTTTTTCTGAACGACTTCTTTTGTAGTCGATTTCTTGGCAGTCACCGCTGCCTTGACGGCGGTTTTCAGCGCAGGCTTGACAGCAACTTTGGCCGCTGCTTTTGCGGGCATTTTGGTCTTCGTGGCGGGTGCTTTCACGTCTTGTCTCCTCTGGGCATTGGCCTGTGGATGACCCTCGGCTTTCAAAGCCGGGGCCGGGGGATTCGACCGTCTTGTCTCTTGTCTGCTCTGTCCTTGGGCTGCCGGTCACTTTGATCGGCGCGCGATTTTAGCGGCTCAGTCGCTTGACTGGGTGCTAGAAAGCCAAATCGTTGTAGAAATGAAACGAACATCGAGCCCTCCGGCCTCAAGTCAACATGAACTGCGAGTTACAACAGTTGGCGAAGAGCCTACCTCAAACCAAGCACTGCTCAAGGCCTTGCAGGAAAATATCTTTAGGCAGGTCAATGCCGATAAAAACCATCTTGCTGGTCTTCACTTCGCCCTCAGCCCAAGCCGGTCCGAGGTCACTGCCCATCAACTGGTGTACGCCTTGAAAGATCACTTTGCGGTCGGTGCCTTCCATGTTCAGCACACCCTTGTAGCGCAGCATGCGGGGGCCGTAAATGTTCACCACCGCACCCAGAAAATCTTCCAGTTTGGCCGGGCTGAAGGCGCGGTCTGAGCGGAACACAAAGCTCTTCACATCATCGTCGTGATGATGGTGATGGCCGTGACCGGCGTGGCCATCAGCGGCGTCGTGGGCGTGCGACGGATGGTCGCAATGCTCGCCGGGCGCGTGGTCGTGGCCGGCGTGCGCATCGGTCTCTTCTTTCAGAAAGTCCGGGTCAATGTCCAGCTTGGCGTTGAGGTTGAAGCCGCGCAGGTCAAACACATCGGCAATGGCGACTTCGCCAAAATGCACTGCGCGCTGGGGTGCGCGTGGGTTCATGTGGGTCAAGCGGTGCATCAGGGCTTTGACTTCGCTCTCATCCACCAGATCGGTCTTGCTGATGAAAATCTGATCAGCGAAACCGACTTGGCGGCGGGCTTCTTGGCGGTCGTTCAGCTGTGTGGCGGCGTGCTTGGCATCGACCAAAGTCAGGATCGAGTCGAGCAGGTACTGCTCGGCGATTTCTTCGTCCATGAAGAAAGTCTGCGCCACCGGGCCAGGGTCAGCCAAGCCGGTGGTTTCGATCACCACGCGGTCAAACGTCAGCAAACCTTGGCGCTTTTTGGAGGCCAAGAGTTGAAGCGTTTCGCGCAGGTCTTCACGGATCGAGCAGCAGATGCAGCCGTTGTTCATCTGAATGATGTTCTCGTTGGTGTCGTTCACCAAAATCTCGTTGTCGATGTTTTCTTCACCGAACTCGTTTTCAATGACGGCAATTTTCTGACCGTGGGCTTCGGTCAACACGCGCTTCAGCAGAGTGGTTTTGCCGGAACCTAGAAAGCCGGTCAGGATGGTGACGGGAATCAAACTCATGGTGTGCCTAACTAGAAAAATCTGAGAAAACGTGTGGGAAGCTCAGCAAGATGCGAGCCAAAAATAAGCCGCTATCTTAGCGAGCGAGGCCGCCGGCCGCAGCCGCGCGACCAGGCCAACCTGCAACATCAAGGGTCAAGGTCAAGGCTTTCTGACCAACACCAGCCCCTTGAGGTATTCGCCCTCGGGAAAGGTCACTGTCATCGGGTGGTCCGGGGCACCGCCCAAGCGCTCGCTGATGAACGCATCGACGCCGGCGTCGGTGCCCGCAGACGCCACGATCTTGTGGAACAGATCAGCGCTGATGCCGCCTGAACACGAGTAAGTGAACAACACGCCGCCGGGCTCCAGAATCATCAGCGCCAAGCGGTTGATGTCTTTATAAGCACGCGCGGCACGCTCGGCATGCGCCACCGTGGGCGCAAACTTAGGCGGGTCCAGCACGATCGCGTCAAAGGTGCGGCCTTCCTTGATGTACTGCCGCAGCGAGGCGTTGACATCGGCGTCGCGCATCTCGCAACGCGCGGCGTCAAAGCCGTTCAGCGCCACATTCGCCCAGGCTTTGTCGATGGCCGGGCCGGACGAGTCGATCGAGGTCACGTGCGCCGCACCGCCGGCCAAAGCTGCCACCGTGAAACCGCCCGTATAGCAATAGCAATTCAGCACCCGCTGGAACTGCCGACGCCGGGTGTAAGCGGCAAACTTCTGGCGGCTGTCGCGCTGGTCTAAATAAAAGCCAGTTTTGTGGCCTTCAGCGATGTTCAGGCCGAGCTGCCAGTCGTGTTCTTGGATAACGATGTCGGTGCCTGCCGGCTGCCCTTCAGCCGGAGCGCCGCTCAGCCAGCCGGTGGCTTCGGGCAAACCTTCCAGCGCGCGCACGCTGGCATCGGAGCGTTCGTACAAACGCGTCAAGCCGGTTTGGGCCAGCAACGCGTCGACGATGACGCTCTTCCAGCGCTCCACGCCGCAGCTTGAAAATTGCACCACCAAGGTGTCGGCATAACGGTCGACCACCAGCCCCGGCAAGCCGTCTGACTCGCCGTGCACCAAGCGCACGCCGTTGCTTTGAATATCAAACCAAGTCCGGGCTTTGAGCGCAGCGGCAATGCGGGCGCTGAAAAAGGCGGCGTCGATGCGCTGGGCTTCGTCAAAGCTCCACACCCGCGCGCGGATTTTGGAGGTCGGGCTGACCGCCGCCCAGGCCAAAAAACGGCCGTCGTGGCTGTCGACTCGCACTGTTTCGCCGGGGTCGCCACTGCCTTTGGCGATGGCGCCGTCAAAAATCCACGGGTGGCGCCGCTGCAGCGAGCGTTCTTTGCCTTCTCGGAGTCGAATTGATTTCATGCGGCTATTGTCGTGGTTGGTGCATGCCAAGATCGGCCAGAGGGCTGGCCTCCTACGGGGACTGCGGTTTTCGGTTTGGTTTGAGGCTGGCCTTGAGCCCGGCCACTGTCGCGCGGGGATGCGCGGCGTCATAAATCTTCGCCAGATGCTGAAAATCAAGCCGCGTGTAAACCTGCGTGGTGGTGATGTTGGCGTGGCCGAGCAGCTCTTGCACGGCGCGCAAATCACCACTGGACTGCAGCACGTGGCTGGCGAAAGAATGGCGCAGCATGTGCGGGTGCACCGGCGTCGCCAGCCCGGCCTGCAGCGAGCGCAGCTTGAGCCGAACCCGAATGTGCTGAGGTGTCAGGCGGCCACCGCGGTGGCTGATGAACAACGCACCCGCAACCTCTTGCGCCGGCTCAGCCGCATCACTTAACCACTCACTGCGCACCGCCAGCCAAGCCTCGAGCGCTTGCAAGGCCTTGGCGCCCACGGGCACGCTGCGCCGCTTGCCGCCCTTGCCGAGCACATGGGCTTCGGCGGCTTGCAGGTCAATCCAGCCTTGCGCTTGAGCGCTGGCGACAGCATCCAGCCCGACCAGTTCACCAATGCGCAGGCCGCAGCCGTAAAGCAATTCGGTCAGGCATTCGTCGCGCGCTTGCAAGCCCGGATGGGCTTCGGTGTCTGCCATCTGGAAGTCAGCCAACTGCACCGCTTCATCGACGCTGAGCGCCTTCGGCAAGGGCTTGGCGACCTTGGGCGCGCGCAAGTCTTGCACTGGGTTGACGCTGACCAGGCCTTCGCGTCCGAGCCAGCCATAAAAGCCGCGCCAGCCCGACAAAATAAGCGCAATGCCGCGACCACTGCGCCCGCCGCCGTGCATTTGCGCGACCCAGCGGCGCATGTGCACCGGCGTCACCGCTGTCAGCGACACAACCGCCTGTTCAGCCAAGGCTTGCAGCTTCTCTAAGTCCAGCGTGTACAGCGCCAGCGTGCGTGCGGCCAGCCGTTTTTCAACGCGGGCATGCGCCAAGTAGCGCAGCACCAAAGGATCAGGCGTGGACGGCTGGTGGATGGTTGAAGCAGGCTGACAACCGCCGGCCATGGTTCAGTCCAGCGTGGTGTCAGCGGGGCTGCGCAGACGCGACAAGGCGGCACTGGCCACCGCGCCAATGCGCTGCAAAAAGTCAGTCCCCATGCCACTGGTGAAACGCTCCGCCTCGGTCGACGCCAACACCAGCAAACCAAAAGCCTGAGTGGCCTCACCAGAGCGCAAAGCGATCAACGCCACCGATTTGGCCGCAGCCGGTTCAGGCAACCAGTTGACGGCTTCTAGTCCGGCGTTGGGACCGCAAAAAGGCGTCGACAGCGAGGCAGCAAAGCTGCGGACATCGTCGCTCACGCCAGCCGCAAAATCGGCGTCCGAAAAAGGCGCCGCCACTTCCCAGACCTTGATCGTCACCTGCGGAATCGAAAACTGCGTCTGCAGTTCTTGGGCAATGGTCTCAGGCAAATCACGCGCATCTGAGGTCATGAGCAGGTTGAGCGTCCAAGACTGGATCTTGTCAGCAATCCCAACATTGTCTTGGCCGTGCCGAATCATCTCGACGACACGCGACTCCAAGCCGCGGATCTTGTCACGCAGCAGGCCGGCCTGACGCTCTTGCAGACTGACCGCACGGCTGCCGTGCCCGCTGGACAGCTGGACGGTCGCCAGCATTTCGGCGTGACGCTCAAAAAAGTCTGGCGTGTTGGCCAAAAAATTGGCGATGTCGTCTTCGGTGATCGGGTGTTGCAAAGAGTGAGGTGTCGGGTTCATGGAGAGCATTGTCCTCAGTTTCAAAAAAGGTAAAAAAGCGATGGTGCTTCAGGGCGACTTCAAGCGTCAGGCAGGTCGATCTCGCCTTTAAACACCTGCGTCGCCGGACCACTCAGAAAGACCGGCGCATCAAGCCGGTCTGCCGTGCCCTGCCACTCGATGTGCAGCAGACCGCCATGGGTGTGCACGTCGACTTGCGCATCCAGCAGCCCCAGCCGAATGCCCGCCACCACGGCGGCACAAGCGCCGGTGCCGCAAGCCAGCGTTTCACCGGCACCGCGTTCGTAGACACGCAAGCGCACTTCGCTGCGCGACACAATTTGCATGAAGCCCGCGTTGACGCGGCGCACAAAGCGCGGATGGTTTTCAATCTGCGGGCCCCAGACCAGCACCGGCGCCGAGTCAACCGACTCCACGATCTGCACAGCATGCGGATTGCCCATCGACACAACAGCCGAAAAGACCGTGCTGCGCTGACCATCCGCCGTCAATTCCAACGGCCAAGTGGCCCAGCCGTTGACATCGCTCGGCGTCAAGCCGGCGGCGTCAAAGGGCACCTTGGCCAAGTCAAAAACGGGCGCACCCATGTCGACACTGACCCGGCCATCGGGCTGCAATGTGAGCGTCAACACGCGGTTCATGGTTTGCACGCGCACCGTGTCGCGGTCTGTCAATTGGTGGTCGCGCACGTAGCGCACGAAGCAGCGCGCGCCGTTGCCGCAGTGCTCCACCTCTTGGCCATCGGCGTTGTGAATCGCGTATGAAAAGTCGATGTCGACCGAACCCACTGGCGCGGGTCGCACGCTCAGTATTTGGTCGGCGCCAACGCCGAAATGGCGGTCCGCCAACAAGCGGTATTGCGCGGTGCTCAGGCCGAGCGGCTGCCGGGTCTCGTCAAGCACCACGAAATCATTGCCGGCGCCCTGCATTTTGGTGAATCGAATTCGCATGCGGGCATTATCCGTCGAGCCATGCCAAACCCCTTTACCATGCAGGCCTTGACTCACCCATCCAAGAAAGACCGACATGCTGCGCATTCCCGAATGGACCCCCGCCCTCAAACCGCAACCCCAAGACTTGGTCGACGCCATCTTGAAGCGTCGCGGCGGCACGATGATCAACCTAGACAAAGCCTTGCTGTGGAGCGAACCACTCGCCCGCGCTTGGAATGTCTACCTAGGCGCCGTCCGGTCCGGCCTGCCGACCAGCTGGAAGTTGCGCGAACTGGGCATCTGCACGGTGGCGCTGCTGACCGGGGCGGTCTATGAATACAAACACCACGCGCCCGACTTTTTGACCGCCGGCGGCAGCCAAGCCGAACTCGATGCACTGAATGAGTTGGTCAAAACAGACGCGCGCCTGCCCACAGCGCATCCGGCGCTGGGCACAGTCGAGCAGCTGGTGATTCAGTACGCTGCGCAGATGACACTCGACGTGAAAGTCAGCGACGCGCTGTTTGCCAACTTGCGTGAGCACTTTGACAGCACCGAGCTGGTCGAGTTGACCAGCGCGATCGCCACCTACAACATGGTCGCCCGGTTCTTGGTGGCCTTGGGTGTGACGCCGGAATAAGGTCGCCGGTGCGCTGAAGCAGCGGCAACAGCTCAGTCCGCCGTGATGCCGTTGTCCTTCACCACCTTGGCCCAGATGTCGATTTGCTTGTTGATGAAGACGCTGGCGGCTTCGGGCGTGCTGCCGACAATGTTGATGCCTTGTGCGCTGAGCTTTTTAGCAATCTCTGGATTTTTCAAGGCTTTAGCGACTTCTTCATTCATGCGCTTGATGATCGCTGGCGGGGTCTTGGCAGGGGCCAAAATGGCCCACCAAGCCGGTGCATCAAAACCGGCAAAGCCGCTTTCAGCGACCGTCGGCACGTTCGGCAATTCAGGCGAGCGCTTGCTGGTGGTGACCACCAGCGGGCGCATGCGGCCGCTGTCAATGTGCGGCTTGACCACAAACACCGAGCCAATCGCCAGCGGCACATGACCGGCCACGGCATCGGTCATCAACGGGCCACCGCCTTTGTAGGGCACATGTTGCCAGTCGATGTTGCCGCTCTTGCCCAGCAAGGACATGGCCAAGTGACCCAAACTGCCCGAACCGATGCTGCCGTAGCTGACGTTTTTCTTGGCCTTGGCGGCCGCCACCACGTCAGCGAATGTTTTGTACTCAGAGCCCACGTTGGTCGCCAGCACCATGGCCGACGTACCGATCAAAATCACCGGCGTCAGGTCTTTGCGGGTGTCAAAAGGCAGGCCATGAATCAAGCTGGGGTTGACGGCATGCGTGTCAAAAACCACGGCAAAGGTGTAGCCATCTGCCGGTGCTGCGGCCACGGCGGCGGCGCCGATAGAGCCCGATGCGCCACCGCGGTTGTCAACGATGACGGTTTGCCCGAGTTGCTGCGACAGCGGCTGCGACAAAATACGCGCCACTTGGTCGACCGAGCCACCCGGCGGGAACACCGCGATCATCTTGATCGGCTGCTTGCCGGGCCAGGCGCCAGGTGCTGCGGCGGTTTGGGCGAGGGCGCTGACGCTGCCGAGGCACAGCAGCGCCGTCAATATCGAGGTGGCCTTGAGGCGCCATGGGGTCGGGGTGGTCGTCGTCATCAATGTGTCCTGTGAGTTGAGGCGCACAGTATGGCGAAGGACACGCCCGCGCACCATTGCGGAAAGTACCTAGCATTGAGACGGGCAAAATGAACGCCATGGTCAGAGCCTCCCAACTCCTTTATCCGCAGCGTGACGCTGCGCCCCTCCGCCCTGCTGCCACCGTGCTGTTGCTGCGCGACACACCCGACGGCTTGGAAGTGCTGATGACCCGGCGTTCGGCCACGGCCAGCTTTGCCCCCGGTGCTTATGTCTTTCCGGGCGGCGGCATCGACAGCGCCGACGCGCTGGCGCATGGCCAGTCAACCCGGCGCCAGACGCAAAGCGATCTGCACCTGACACAAGCGATTGCCGCCATCCGTGAAAGCTTCGAAGAACTCGGCGTCTTGCTGGCGCGCCACGCCGATGGCCGTCACCCTGACAGCGCCGACATCGCCACGTTGGATCGCAGCGCACCGTTTGCAGAACAGTGCGCTGCGCGTCAGCTGCAACTGGCGGGCAGCGAGGTGTTTGTATTGGCGCACTGGGTCACCGATCGGGATTTGCCGCGTCGCTTTGACGTGCCTTTTTTGGTCGCACGCATGCCGCATGGTCAAACGCCGTTGGCTGATGAATCTGAGCAGTTTGAACCCAGTTGGGTGCGTCCCGCAGACGCACTGGCAAGACACGCAGAGGGCGAGTTTTTCATGGTCTACCCGACCGTTCGCACGCTGGAACGGCTGCAGACGTTTGCCGACGTTGAGGCCGTTCTGGAGACCTGCGCCGCCACGGAAGAACCGCTCTGGACCTCTTGCCCACGCGCTGGATGGTTGGCCGGCCAAGAGGCGCGCTACATGGAGCATGAATCTGCTTTTGGCGAACTGGCGCTGACCAGCCCGGACGGTCAAATCGTTCACGCCCTCGACTGGCAAACCACGCAGCCGGTGCCGCTGCTGAAGAACCTGCTGCGCTTGACCGCGCCGAATCCGGGCGTGATGACCGGCCCCGGCACCAACAGCTATTTGGTCGGTGACGCCAACACGGGTTACATAGCCATCGATCCCGGCCCCGCCGATGCAGACCACTTGGCGCGTTTGCACGCCGCGGCTGGCGGCGACATCCGCATGATCGTCTGCACGCACTCGCACCCCGACCATTCGCCCGGTGCCAAACCGTTGCAAGCGCTGTGTGAAGCCGGCGGTCAATCTAAAGGTCAATCCAAGCCACCCATCCTCGGCTTGGCGTCCCTGCCCACCGCACGCGCCGACAGCGCCTTCGCGCCGGATCGATCTTTGTCGCATCATGCGCTGCTCACCTTGGTGTCGACGGGGCCAGAGGTCGACACGACGCACACCCTGAAGGTCATCCACACGCCCGGCCACGCCGCCAACCACCTGTGCTTGGTGCTGCTTGAAGACGGCCTGCTGTTCAGCGGTGACCACATCCTCAACGGCAGCACCACCATCGTCAACCCGCCCGACGGCAACATGAACGCTTATCTCGATTCGCTGGACCTGCTGAGCGCCGCCTGCGACGCACACGACATCGGCTTCATACTGCCGGCCCACGGCTATGTGTTGGGAGAAGCCAAAAGCGCGATCGCCCAACTCAAGGCGCACCGTCTCAAGCGCGAAGCCAAAGTCCTCGCCGTGATGCAGGCCAACCCGAGTGGCACGCTCGACGACTGGGTGCCACTGGCCTACGACGACGTGCATGAACGCGTCTGGCCGATCGCCAAACGCTCGCTGCTGGCCCATGTGGAGCGCATCCAGTTACTGCTGCTGCCCGAAAAATTAGTGTGAAGCTCGCCGATAAGCCGGATTTTGTGCGCCATGCCAACTTGCCGAAACAAGCTGACGCGGTGTGACCGTCATTAATCTGGGCCGGGGGTCACCCCACCGGCTCAATGCTACCTACCCGCCAGCTCTGCGGAACCACATCAACGCTGGCCTACTTGGTATTGCTGCGCGTAGAGATTGCCCGTTTCACCCGGCTTGTTAAGTTGCCCCAACAAGCCGACTCGTCTCTGTTGCTCTGATCCTCACCTCACGGTGGAGAGGTGTTACCTCCTACGCTGTCCTGTGCAGTCCGGACGTTCCTCCAGTGCTTGGTTTCCCAAATTGCACCAGCGACGGTCTGGCGTGCTTCACATTGCATATTATCCCTGCAGAAACTGCGCGTCCAGGCAGAAGGCCCAAGCCAGCGTTTAAAATTCTGCGCTTGATCCGAAAAACGGATCCACAGAAAGACATTCCCATGCTGCGATTGACCGAGCTCAAGCTCCCGCTGGACCACGCCGACGATGTCCTGCCAGCCCTGATCCTCAAGACGCTGGGCATCACGCCCACCGAGCTGGTCAGCCACCACATCCACAAACGCAGCTACGACGCGCGCATGCGCAATTTGCTGCTGGTCTACATCGTCAACGTCGAGCTCAGCAGCCCCGTGCTAGAAGACAAGCTGCTAGCGCAGTTCGCCGGGCATCCGCACATCAGCCGCGCGCCCGACCTGAGCTACCACCCGCCGACGCACGCCGCGCAAGCACCGGCGATCCGTCCGGTCGTCATCGGCTTTGGGCCCTGCGGTATTTTTGCCGCGCTGCTGCTGGCTCAAATGGGCTTCAAGCCGATCGTGCTGGAGCGCGGCAAAAAGGTTCGTGAACGGACCCAAGACACCTGGGGCCTGTGGCGAAAAAATGTGCTGCACCCGGAGTCGAATGTGCAGTTTGGCGAAGGCGGCGCCGGTACTTTTTCAGACGGCAAGCTCTGGAGCCAGATCAAAGACCCGCGCCATCTCGGCCGCAAGGTCATGTTGGAGTTCGTCAAAGCTGGCGCACCCGAAGAAATATTGCTGGTCAGCAAACCGCACATCGGCACCTTCAAGCTGGTCAAGGTGGTCGAGCACATGCGTGAACAAATTGAGGCCATGGGCGGCGAGATTCGCTTTGAGCAGCGCGTCAGCGATGTCGATATTGAAGACGGTCCGAACGGCCAACACATTCGCGGCCTGACGGTTGAGAACTTAGCCGATGGCAGCCGCTACGACTTGCGCGCCGACCACGTGGTGCTGGCGCCGGGCCACAGCGCCCGCGACACCTTTGCCATGCTGCACGAGCGCGGTGTTTTCATGGAAGCCAAACCGTTTTCGGTGGGCTTTCGCATCGAGCATCCGCAGGGTCTGATTGACCGTGCACGCTTGGGCCAACACGCCGGCCATCCGCTGCTGGGCGCGGCCGACTACAAGCTGGTGCACCACGCCGCCAATGGTCGCTCGGTCTACAGTTTTTGCATGTGTCCGGGCGGCACGGTGGTGGCCGCAACGTCCGAAGTCGGCCGCGTGGTGACCAACGGCATGAGCCAGTATTCTCGCAACGAACGCAACGCCAACGCCGGCATTGTGGTGGGTATTGCTCCACCTGATTTCGTGGCTGGCACAACGCCCGGAGTAGCGCCCGGAGCAGCCGTGCATCCGCTGGCAGGCATTGCTTTTCAAAGGCGCCTTGAGTCCGCCGCGTACACGCTGGGCGGCAGCACCTACGAAGCACCGGGCCAACTGGTCGGTGACTTTTTGGCGGCGCGTCCATCAACGTCGCTGGGCAGCGTCGAGCCGTCGTACAAGCCGGGCGTGCACCTGACCGACTTGGCCAGCGCCCTGCCCGACTACGCCATCACAGCCATGCGCGAAGCCTTGCCGGTCTTCGGCAAGAAGATCAAGGGCTTTGACATGCATGACGCGGTGCTGACTGGCGTTGAGACACGGACGTCGTCACCGTTGCGCATCACGCGGGGCGATGATTTTCAGAGCCTGAACGTCAAGGGGCTCTACCCGGCGGGTGAAGGCGCGAGTTATGCGGGTGGTATTTTGTCGGCGGGGGTGGATGGGATTGAGGTGGCTGAGGCTGTGGCTTTGAGCTTGACTGGGAAGGTTTGAGACTCGGGTCCACGGCTTTTAGCTATTGGCTTTGGGCGAGCGTCTCGGCGGTTCGACTTGCGTAGGGTTGAGCGGATCGGGCGGTGAGGCTGGCTGAGCCCGGCGTCCTCATACCCGAGTACGACAAATCGGCCGCCGGGCTCAGCCAGCCTCACCTTGTTTGGCTTTTGTCGCTGCGCTGCTGGGGATTTTTTGTGGCGACTCTACATGTCATCGCCGAGATTCCCTTTACGCCCGTCATTGCGAGCTCCCCGCTTTCCAAAACCAAACGAGTCACCCCGACCTGGAGCATGGGTTGACTCTGGGGCGGCGGCCGATTTGTCGTACTCGGGTATGAGGACGCCGCCCCAGAGTCAACCCATGCCGCTCAAAACCAAAAACGGCAGAGACAAAAAAGGCCGCACAAGGCAGCCTTTAAAAAGAGAACAGAAAAAAAGATCAGACCTGACCAGCCTGCGCATTCTGCAGCGCCGCAATGCGCTCTTCAATCGGTGGGTGCGAACTGAACAACCTACCGACACCGCCGGCGATGCCGAACGACTGCACCGACTTCGGCAACTCACCCGGCACCATGCCGCCCAAACGGGCCAGCGCATTGATCATCGGTTGCTTGCGACCCAACAATTCAGCCGAACCTGCATCCGCGCGAAACTCACGGTGACGTGAGAACCAAGCCACCACAATGGCCGCGGCAAAACCAAGCACGATGTCCAACACAATGGTGCTGACGTAATAACCAATGCCGGGGCCGGAATTGTTGTCGCTGCCCTTGCGCAAAAAGCTGTCTACCGCATAGCCAATCACCCGGCTCAAGAACACCACGAAGGTGTTCATCACGCCCTGAATCAGCGTCATGGTGACCATGTCGCCGTTCGCAATGTGAGCGATTTCATGGCCGATCACGGCTTCGATTTCTTCTCGCGTCATGCCTTGCAACAGACCGGTCGAGACCGCGACCAAGGCCGAGTTTTTAAAAGCACCCGTGGCAAACGCATTCGGCTCACCGTCAAAAATACCGACTTCGGGCATGCGAATACCAGCGCGGTCAGACAAACGACGAACCGTCTCGTATATCCAAGCTTCGTCGGCGTTTTGCGGTTCTTGGATGACGCGAACACCAGCGCTCCACTTGGCGACAGGCTTGCTGATCAACAGCGAAATAAAGGCGCCACCAAAACCGATGACCAAGGCAAAGCCAAGCAACATTTTGAGGTCAAGCCCGTTCGGTGTCAGGTAGCGGTTGACGCCCAGCAGGTTGGCCACAATGCCCAGCACCACCACCACCGCAAGGTTGGTCATGACAAACAAAAAGATGCGTTTCATATCAGTGATCACTCCGTCAAGTGCAGTTATTGAAGTCTCAGAAAACCGTGACAGCGTTTTTTTATTGTGAGAATCAGCTCATCACATGGGGCTTTTCACCGCCAAATCAAGTTGCCATCAACGCTTCGCTGGCCGGAAGATGTCCGAGTCATCATAAAAGGAAAAGTTCTCGTTGTCGGCCCACCAGCCGGGCACGCCCAGCACCTGCAAGGGCGCAAATGGCTTGCCCGCCAACTTGGCGGCGCTGAGATCACTGGCCACCCAGCGGTCTAAGCTGCCCGGGCTTTCTAGCGCGCCCGGCTCTGACATGTCAGGCATGCCCAGGTAAACATGCGCCGTGATCGGCTTGCGCGGATTCGCCAGTTTTTCCAATAGCGCATGGCCGAACAAGACCAGCCGGGCCTCGCGCCACAAGGGCCTTAACTCAATGAAAAGTCGCTGCCACTGACGCGCCAGCAAGGCGTCCCAGAGTGGCTGCGGGGCCATCAACAGAGCGGAATTTTCGTCAAACACCGTCAGCGCATCACGCACTGCACCGCGCGTGGGCAGCACGCCACCAAGCGCAATTTGCGCGGCTTGGAGTGCGTTCAGCCGGCTCTTGGTGTGCGGAAACTTCAGCCAACAGAGGCCGTTGAACAGGTCGTGCAAATTCTCCCGTGTCGGCACTTGCTGGGTCTCAAAAATGAACTGCTCGTAAGCTTGGCCGGCAGGCAACTCAGATTGAGGAACGAAGCGGATGGGCGCTCGCCAAGGGCTGCCTTCAAACGGACCGGCATCGTGGGTGTTCAAGGCATTCAGCGCGTTCAGAGCAGCGGCGACTGACTGCCCCGCCGCCAGCTGTGCCTGCAAGCCAGCAGCTTCAGCCCGCCAAGGCGCCAGCCATGGTTGCTGCCAGTCCAGTGCAGCCACTGCAGCGGCCAGCGTGACGACAGTGTTGCCGCCCGCCGGCAGGCTCACACCAGTTGCCAGGCCAAGCTTTCACCGGAGCGCAGCGGCTTCAACTCGGCTTCACCAAAGGCAAAGCTGTCGGGTGGCGTCCAGCTTTGCTTCTTTAATGTGATGTGGCCGGTGTTGCGCGGCAACTCATAAAAATCAGGGCCATTGAAACTGGCAAAAGCTTCCAGTTTGTTGATCGCGCCGGCGGCATCAAAGGCCTCGGCGTACAACTCCATGGCCGCGTGCGCCGTGTAGCAACCGGCGCAGCCAGTGGCGTGCTCTTTCAGGTGAGCCGGGTGCGGCGCGCTGTCGGTGCCGAGGAAGAAACGCGGGTTGTCGCTGATCGCCGCTTGCACTAGCGCCAGTCGGTGTGTCTCGCGTTTGAGCACGGGCAGGCAGTAGTAATGCGGCCGAATACCGCCGGTAAAAATGGCGTTGCGGTTGTACAGCAAGTGGTGCGCCGTGATGGTGGCCGCCGTGAACCGGTCAGCTTCAGCGACATACTGCGCGGCTTCCCGGGTGGTGATGTGCTCAAAGACAATTTTCAGCTCCGGAAAATCACGGCGCAGCGGAATCAATTGCTGGTCGATGAACACGGCTTCGCGGTCAAACAGATCAATCTCAGGGCTGGTGACTTCACCGTGAACCAGCAACAGCAGACCTTCTTGCTGCATGGCTTCCAGCGTTTTGTAAGTCTTGCGCAGGTCGGTCACGCCGGCGTCGCTGTTGGTGGTGGCCCCAGCCGGGTACAGCTTCAATGCCACCACACCGGCGGCCTTGGCGCGCAGGATCTCGTCAGGCGGCAAGTTGTCGGTGAGGTAAAGCGTCATCAGCGGCTCGAACTGCACACCCGCCGGCACTGCCGCTTGAATGCGGCTTTTATAAGCCAGCGCCTGCGCTGCCGTGGTGACCGGCGGCCGCAGGTTCGGCATGATGATGGCACGACCAAACTGGGCTGCGGTGTGCGGCACCACGGTGGCCAGCGCGTCGCCGTCGCGCACGTGCAAATGCCAGTCGTCCGGGCGGGTGATGGTGAGGCTGGTACCGCTGACGGCTGAAGTAGGTTGGGCTGAATTCATGGCTTGAATTGTCGCACTGCAGGCGCTACCAAATCTCCAACCTCAGGCGGGCCACAGGCACTTGCGCAAAGGCCTTGTCACGGCTGACCAAGGTGGCGTTCACGGCCACGGCATGCGCTGCGATCATCATGTCGAAATCACTCAGGTTGATGCCCTGGGCTTCCAACGTGCTGCACAACTCGCCATAACAAGTGGCCACCGGTTCATCCCAGGGAAGCACGTCCATGCGCAGCAACACTTGGGTCAGCGCTTGTCTGAGGCGAACGGGCTGACCCTTGCGATGCAGGCCGTATTCCAGCTCGGCCAAGGTGATGCTGGAAATCACGACCTGGCCCACCGGCAGCTGCGTCAAGCGCGCCAGCAAGCCTGCATCCCGCCCCTGCATGATGTGGCTGACCACGTTGGTATCCAGCAGGAAGCGCTGGCTCATTCGGGCAAGCCCTCAAAAGGGTCACGCCGCGTATGACTCTGGCGGCGCTCAATCAACACGTCTTCGTTCGCGTTCAGTGCCACGGCATCCAGCAAGCCTTGCCAGTCGGTCGGCTTACGCGACAGCACCACATCGCCTGTGACGGGATCGTGCCTGATGAAAACTTCTGCCACGTCAAAGCGGAACTCAAGAGGCAAGCGCACTGCTTGGCTTCGGCCAGTGGCAAATATTTTGGCAGTTTGATGCATGTTGGAGACCTCTTAATCGAATGATATGTCTCATGATATACACCACCCACAACACTGTCAACCTGCACCAGCCCGATCAAACTTCAATGCTGCAAGATCTTGTTCAGGAAGTCACGGGTCCGTTCTTGGCGGTTTTCTGGATGGCTGAAAAACTCATCTTTGGTGCAGTCTTCCAAAATACGGCCGCCGACGTCCATGAAGATCACGCGGCTGCCGACTTTGCGCGCAAAGCCCATCTCGTGCGTCACCACCATCATGGTCATGCCTTCTTCGGCCAGGCCCATCATGCAGTCCAGCACCTCGCCAACCATCTCCGGGTCAAGCGCTGAAGTCGGTTCGTCGAACAGCATGGCGATCGGGTCCATGCTGAGCGCCCGGGCAATCGCCACACGCTGCTGCTGACCGCCCGAAAGTTGCCCCGGAAACTTGTCTTTGTGCGCCATCAGACCCACGCGGTCCAGGTACTTCAGACCTTGCGCCGTGGCATCGCTCAGACTGCGACCCAGCACCTTGACCTGCGCCAGCGTCAGGTTTTCCGTCACGCTCAGGTGCGGGAACAATTCAAAGTTTTGGAACACCATGCCGACCCGGCTGCGCAGCTTGGGCAGATCAGTCTTCGGGTCATGCACCGCTTGACCGTCCACATAAATCTCGCCCTTTTGAAAAGGCTCCAGGGCGTTGATGGTTTTGATCAGCGTCGACTTGCCGGAGCCCGACGGTCCGCAGACCACCACAACTTCACCTTTTTGGATGGTCGTGCTGCAGTTGTTGAGCACCTGCACGGCGCCATACCATTTGGAAACTTCTTTGAGTTCAATCATCTTGTTCTTTCAAAATACATGCTTTTTCACTGGCACTATCGCTGACGCTTGGGGTCTTCTCAGCGAACGATGGCAATCTTGTTTTGCAATTTTTTGACCAAGTAGGACAAGCCAAAACAAATCACGAAATACACCACGGCGGCGAGCAGGTAAGCCTCTTCAGGCCGGCCGTAAATCTTGCCCGCGGTGGTCAGGCCCTTGAGCAAGTCATAGGCGCCAATCGCGTACACCAGCGAGGTGTCCTGAAACAAAATGATGGTCTGCGTCAGCAGCACCGGCAGCATGTTCCGAAAAGCCTGCGGCAGCACAATCAGTTTCATGTTCTGCGCGTAGGTCATGCCCAGCGCCTGGCCGGCATTCACCTGACCGCGCGAGATGGACTGAATCCCGGCCCGCATGATCTCACTGAAATAAGCCGCCTCAAAAGCCACAAAAGTGATGATGGCTGAGATCTCTGAACGGTTGTTGGCACCACCCGGAATCAGGTTGAAAAACCAGCTCGGCATGAGCAGGTAAAACCACAAGATCACCATCACCAAAGGCACCGAACGCATGCCGTTGACGTAGACCGTGGCCGGTACCGTCAGCAGCTTGCTGCCGGACAGCCGCATCAGGGCCAGGACAGTGCCGAGGAGGATGCCGCCAAGGGTTGAAATCACCGTCAGTTCCACACTGAAAACAAAGCCCTTGATGACGAACTTGGAGATGATCTCCCAGCTCAAAAAAGTGAGGTCGAGTCCAAACATGTCAGTGTCCTCCGCCAGCGCCACCGGCGACGATGTAGCCTGGGATTTGCACTCTGCGCTCGACAAAAGCCATCGCGCGGTTCACCGCAAAAGCCGAAATAGCGTAGAGGAAAGTCACCGCCAGATAGACCTCAATGCCACGTGAGGTTTCTTCTTGGGCCTGCATGGCGAACATGGTGAGTTCAGCGATCGACACGGCGAAAGCCACTGATGAATTTTTCAGCAGGTTCATCGACTCGCTGGTCAGCGGTGGCAAGATGATGCGAAAAGCCATCGGCAAAATAACGTAGCGGTAGGTCTGCGCGGTGGTCAAACCCATCGCCATGCCCGCGTAACGTTGACCGCGCGGCAAAGCTTGCACGCCTGCCCTGACCTGCTCGGCAATCCGCGCGGAGGTGAAAAACCCAAGCGCAAACACCACCAGCCAAAAGCTCGGCACCTGCTGCATCACCGGAAAGATCTTCGGCACCACGAAGTACCAGAGAAAAATCTGCACCAACAAGGGGACGTTGCGAAACAACTCAACCCAGACATTCGCCAACCGCGACACCCATGGGCTGTTCGGCAAAGTGCGCAAGGTGCCGATCAAACCGCCGAACAGCATCGCCACCAGCCACGAACAAGCCGCTACAGCCAGTGTCCAGCCCCAGGCGTTGAACATCCACTGAAGGTAGGTACGGCCACTGCCGTCGTCATTTAAAAAAACCTGCCAGTCCCAGCTCATGTTCGCTCCAATTCCAAAAACTCTTTAACGTGGCTCACACCCAAATCCACAAACAACAAACCCCGCTGAAAAATGTCAACGGGGTTTGCGGATGGACTCAAGGCCAGAAATTACTTCTTAGCGTAATCTTCCATGGGTTTGTCATTCGGCGTGGCCCAAGCGGCCTTGGTGCTCTGGCTGACGGCATAACCCACCGCGGTATTTTTCGGTGGGATCGGCTGGATGAACCACTTGTCCCAGAGCTTGGCGATTTCGCCAGACTTCAGCATCTGGGCGATGGTGTCGTCACCGATTTTCTTGAAAGCCGCGTCGTCTTTGCGCACCATGATGGCGATCGGCTCAACGCTCAACACTTCACCGACGATTTTGAAATCAGCCGGGGCTTTGGACATGGCAATGTTGCCCGCCAAAATAGCGCCGTCCATGACGAAGGCTTCAGCCCGACCCGACTCCAGCAGCAAGAAGCTGTCGGAGTGGTCTTTGCCAAAAACTTCCTTGAAATCGATGCCCGTAGCGCGTTCGTTTTTACGCAGCGTGAGCACCGATGTGGTGCCTGTGGTGGTGGCCACATTTTTGCCATTCAGTTGGGCGATGGAGGTGATGCCGGAGTTGGCCTTGACCGCAATGCGCACTTCTTCAACGAAGGTGGTTGGCAAGAAAGCCACGTCTTTTTGACGTGTGGCGTTGTTGGTGGTCGAGCCGCACTCGATGTCCACGGTGCCGTTTTGAATCAGCGGAATGCGGTTCTGCGACGTCACGGGAAGGTATTTGACTTCGATCTTGCGGCCAACGGCTTTTTCGACATTGGCCAGAATGCGCTGGCAAATTTCAACGTGAAAACCGGCATATTGGCCAGCGCCCAAGGTGTAAGACAGCGCGCCTGAAGAGTCGCGCACGCCCATGGTGGCAACGCCAGAGGCTTTGATCTTGGCCAAGGTGTCGTTTGACTGGGCATAAGCGCCGCCGCTTGCCAGCAAGGCAATGGACAAAGCGACTAATTTGAAACTCATGGTTAACTCCTGTGAATGAAATACCGAATCTTGAGCAACCTGCATTCTAGGAGCCGTTGCGGACGCAAAACGTTCGGTTTTACCCGAATTTAACGGGCAGACCGACTTTCTATTGCTTTTTGTATGCAAGAAGTCGGCCAGCAGGCTTGGCGGTCGCCTGCGATTGCAACTCTTCCCATAGCGCGTTGGCTTGACTTTTAAGCACCCCTTGTGCGCGCGGTCGCTCGCGGTAAATTCGCACATCCAAAGCGACGTCGAGTCCAGCACCCGCGCTCACCAAGGTCTTGGCATCGAGTTCATTTTGAACCGTGCTGAGTGGCAAAAAGGCAATCCCATGCCCGTCCAGCGCCATCACTTTCAGCCCCTCGGCCATAGCGGCTTCATAGACTCGCTCCAAATGAACCGGGGTCGCCGAAGTTTTCAGTTGCCCGTCCACCACGCGGCCTAGAAAGGCGTCAGGGACGTAAGCCAAATAAGGCAAGGGCTGGCTGCTCAGTCCGGGCAAAGCAAAAAGTGGCGTGCCGTCGTCGGCTGGCTTGACATACGGCGCCAGCAGTTCTTGCCCCAGCAGCAACATCTCATAGCGTTCAGGATCGATCGGCGAGGACTGCAGCGCCTGTGAATCGTGGTGATACGTGATCAAAAAATCACAACGACCTTCGACCAGTTGCAGCACTGCGTCGTGCACACTCAAGGCCGTCAGTCGGCATGTCAACGGGTCCAGTTTGCCGCGCAAGCTGCTGACCCACGCCGGGAAAAAACTGAAGGCCAACGACTCAGGCAGCGCGAATGTCAACACGTCTTGCCCGGCCGCCAAGTGGCCGCGCAACATGGCCCGCGCCGACTGCAAGTTTTGCAACATCTCAATCGACTGCTCGTGCAGCGTTTCTCCGGCCGGCGTCAGCCGGGTCGGGTAAGAACTGCGGTCAATCAAGTCGGTGCCAGCCCAAGCCTCCAGTGCTTGGATGCGCCGCGAGAATGCCGGCTGCGTCACGTGCCGCAACTGCGCCGACCGGCTGAAGCTGCGGGTCTCGGCCAAGCTGACGAAATCTTCTAGCCATTTGGTGTCCATGGCGCTGATTATTGCTGTGGCGCCTCCACCCCGTCGCTCATCACTTCTTCCGCCTCGTGCCCCTGCTGCTGCAAGGCCCACATCTTGGCGTAGCGGCCATTGTGTGCCAGCAGTTCGGCGTGTGTGCCGCGCTCAATGATGCGGCCGGCGTCCATCACCAAAATCTCGTGCGCGTCGACCACCGTCGACAGGCGGTGCGCAATCACCAGCGTGGTTTTGTTTTGCGCGGCGGTGCGCAGTTCGGCCTGAATCGCACGTTCATTGGCCGAGTCCAGCGCGGAAGTGGCTTCGTCAAAAATCACCACCGGCGGATTTTTCAGCAAGGTGCGGGCGATCGCCACGCGCTGCTTTTCGCCGCCCGACAACTTCAGGCCACGCTCACCGACCATCGTCAAGTAACCGAGTGGTGTGGCACTGATGAAGTCGTGAATGCGCGCGGCGCGGGCAGCGGCTTCGACCTCGGCATGGCTGGCGCCCGGCTTGCCGTAGGCGATGTTGTATTCCACCGTGTCGTTGAACAGCACGGTGTCTTGCGGCACGATGCCGATGGCTTGGCGCACGCTGGCCTGCGTGACGTGCTTGATGTCTTGACCACCGATCGTGATGCGTCCACCTTCTTCCGGGTTGCTGACGTCGTAAAAGCGGTACAGCAGCCGCGCCAAGGTGGATTTTCCGGCACCCGATGAACCCACCACGGCGACGGTTTTACCCGACGGAATTTCAAAACTCAGGTGGTGCAAGATGGGCCGACTTGGATCGTAGGCGAAGCTGACATTCTCGAACCGAACCGTGGCGTCAAGCTGTGTGGCATTGCCGGCCGAGACGGGACCCGGACGGGCGGAGATCGGGTGAAACACCAGCGCTTGAGCGCCCGCATCATCCGCAATCTCGCGCTCTTTTTCCATCAGCGTGAACATCTTGTCAAGGTCGGTCAGGCTTTGCTTGATCTCGCGGTAAATCACCCCCAAAAAGCCCAGCGGAATGTACAGCTGGATCATGAAGGCGTTGACCATCACCAAGTCACCCAAGGTCATGCGGCCGTCGACCACGCCCTGCGTGGCGCGCCACAACATGGCCACCAAACCGATGGCGATGATGAGTTGCTGGCCGGTGTTGAGCAGGCTCAAGGTGCGCTGACTTTTGACCGCGGCGCGCCGGTAACGCTCCAGATTTTCGTCATAGCGCGTGGCTTCAAACGCTTCGTTGTTGAAGTACTTGACGGTTTCGTAGTTCAGCAAAGAGTCAATGGCGCGGCTGTGCGCCGTCGAGTCCAGCTCATTCATTTGCTTTCTGAACTGCGTGCGCCACTCGGTCACCGTCACCGTGAAGAGAATGTAAAACACCAGCGCAATGATGGTGATGCCGGCAAACCAAACATCAAACTTGACGGCCAGCAAGGTCAGCACAAAGGTGACTTCAATCAGCGTCGGGATGATGCTGTACAGCGAGTACGAAATCAGCGATTGCACGCCGCGTGTGCCGCGCTCGATGTCGCGCGTCATGCCGCCGGTTTGCCGGTCCAGGTGAAAGCGCAGGCTCAGCGCATGCAGGTGCTGAAAGACTTCCAACGAGATCCGCCGCGTCGCCCCCGCTGTGGCCTTGGCAAACACCAGTTCACGCAACTCCGTGAACAACGAAGTCGACAAGCGCAGCGCACCGTAACCCAGCAACAAAGCGGCCGGCACCACCAGCACCGCCTGCACATCGCCCGGTTTGAGACTCATGGCGTCGACCAATTCTTTGAGCAGCAGCGGCACGCTGACATTGGCCATCTTGGCGCCAACCATGAAACTCAAAGCCGCAATCACCCGCCACTTGTATTCCCAGAGGTACGGAAAGAGTCGCTTCAAAGTGTCGGTGTCGGAGCGCTCGGGTGCGTCGGCTTTGGCTTCGGCCGTGGCGGCAGGCAGGTGAAAACTATCAGGGGCAGCTCGAGAGCGCATGGGGGACAATCGTGAAAAATTCGTGAAACTCGTTAACTTTGCATGAGATTGTGCCTATGACTGTTGATTCAACCCCCGGCCTGCCGCCAGTGACACTTCCCACCGACAAGGAATTGGTGCTCAAGGTCATCCCGATGCCGGCCGATTGCAACATCAATGGCGATATTTTTGGCGGCTGGGTCATGGCCCACGTGGACGTGGCTGGCGCTGTCTTGCCAGCGCGCTACGTCAACGGCCGCATGGCCACCGTGGCGGTCAATCAATTTGTCTTCAAGCAGCCGGTTCACGTGGGCGACATCCTGTCCTTTTTTGCCAGCGTCACGCGCGTCGGCAACACCTCCGTCACGGTGCAGGTCGAGGTCTACGCCGAACACATGCGAGCCCAAGGCAGCTACATCAAGGTCACCGAAGCCAGCCTGACCTATGTGGCGATTGACGACAACGGCAGACCGCGGCCCATTGAAAAACCAGTCGTCAACACCTGACGGCCTGAGCAATGCCCCGGTAACACCGCTGAGCGTTGACAGCTCAACCGTTTACGGATTGTGAAATTGTTGGTATTTAGACTATTATTTGTAACGATTATTCGTTTAAAACATTTAATACACTAACCTGCTCAGCAGGCCCAACGCACATGCCGGCAACCGGTTTGAAGACACATGACGGTGCACCTGCCACGCTGAGCGCAGACTGGGCCGACGCCCGCATGGTCAACAGCTTGCGGCTGGTGCTGGCCATTTCCGCGTTGCTGGCGACAGTCACTGAACCCAGCCACATGGCAGAGGGCGGAACACTGGTCTGGCTGTTGTTTGCCACTTACACCGCGCACAGCCTCTGCCTGTATGTCTTGGCACTGCGGCAACAGCCGGTGGCGCAGAGCAAGCTGACGCATTGGCTAGACGTTGCTTGGTACATGCTCTTTGTGGCCCTGACCGGTGACAGCGGGAGCATGCTGTTTCTGTTCTTTTTCTTCGCCATCTTGGTGTCTTCATTCCGCTGGGGTTTTGAAGAAGGTGCCCGCGTGACGGTGGCGGCCACGGCCTTGTTCGTCGGCACGGCTTTTGTGACCGACCCGCATCCCGACTGGCCGCGCATGTTGCTGCGCAGCAGTTTTTTGCTGGCACTGGGCTACATCAGCGCGCACTGGGGTGAATCCAAAGTGGCACTCAACCGCCGGCTGGCTTTGCTGCGCGACGTCAGCCAGCTGTCGAACCCACGCTTTGGCGTTGACCACACCTTGACACAGGTGCTCAGCACCACGTGCAGGTTTTTCAAAGCCAACAGCTGCATCTTGGTCCTGCGTGACAAGGACACCGGAGACTGCTCACTGCGCTCCATTCAGGTCGGCCGAACAAAGCAAAACATCCACGCACAAACCATCAGCGCAGCCGCCGCTGAACCCCTGCTGGCCTTGCCGCCGGCACAGCTGGTGAGCTACCAGCGCCGCCGCTGGTTCGCATGGAGACCAACACCCGCTGACGCCCGTGAGCGCCTGGCCGATCTGCTCGAAGGCAACGCCTTCATCAGTGCGCCGGTGTCGTTGCGCCGCGCAGAAGGCCGTATGTATGTGGTGGGAGACCGCTGCGCAGCAGGCAAGGCTGACGCCCTCTTTCTGGGCCACATCGTGGCACAAGCTTTTCCGGTCATTGAAAGCATCGACTTGCTTGACCGCATGGCCTCAGAAGCGGCCTCCCTAGAACGACAAAAAATCGCGCTCGACATTCACGACCGCGCCGTGCAGCCCTACATCGGTCTGACCATGGGTCTGAGCGCCATTCGCAACAAAGCCGAGCCGAGCAATCCACTGTTGAACGACATCGACAAACTCAGCGCGATGGCAAGGCAGTCGATCAACGACCTGCGTCACTACGCCGGTACGTTCCGGCAGTCTGATGGTCAGAGCGCTGCGCCAGCACCGCTCTACAGCACTGCGTTGCAGCAACAGGCTGAACAGGTGCGGACCTTTTATGGCATTGACATCACTGTCGACGCGGCGCCTGACCTGCACATCAATGACCGCATGACGGCTGAAGTTCTGCAAATCGTGCGCGAAGGTTTGAGCAATATTTGCCGGCACACGCTGGCCCAGTGCGGCGCGCTCAGACTGCAACGCAGCGCTGGCTGGCTGCATATCCAGATTGAAAACACCGGTGCCAGTACGCCGGTGGCGGACTTCAGCCCGCGCTCCATCACCGAGCGCGTGGCGTCGCTCGGCGGTCTGGTGCGCGTGCAATCAGATGCCGATGGTTTCACCTCGGTGCAAATTCAGATACCCGTTTAAATTCGCTTGAAAGACCGGCATGAACCAGAGCACGCTAACCAACACACCCGCCATGTCGCCACCGATCAGCGTCATGATCATTGACGACCACCCGACCATGCTGTGGGGCCTGAGCCAACTCATCAGCGGTGAAACACCGCGGATGAAAGTCAGCGGCACGGCCCGCAACGCAGAAGAAGCCAACGCGCAGATCCAAGATGCAGTCCCCGACATCGTGCTGCTCGACCTCGACTTGGACGGTGAAAATGGTCTGGACTTGTTGCCAACGCTGTTGGCGAATCCGGTCACGCGCGTGCTGATTTTGACGGGTGAACGCCAGCAAACGGTACTCGACCAAGCGGTGCAAAAAGGCGCACGCGGTATTTTGCGCAAAGATGCTTCTGCAGAACATGTGCTGAAGGCCATCGAAAAAGTCTACCAAGGTGAAATCTGGCTGGACCGCAGCACACTCGGCCGCGTCTTCAGCGAGTTCATGGAACCTGCAGCAGCGCACACGCCCGACCCAGAAGCCAAAGTCCGGGACAGCCTGACGGGCCGAGAACGCAAGATCATCGAGATGGTCGTCGAAGGCCAAGGCGCCTCTAATAAAGTATTGGCCGGAAAGCTCTTTATCTCCGAGCACACACTGCGCAACCACCTGACCTCGATCTACAACAAGCTTGACGTGGGTAATCGGCTTGAGCTCTACGTCTACGCGGTCAAGCACCAGATGGGCCGCATTGAAAGGACTTCTCAGCAGGCCAAGGACTGACGGCTCAAACGCAGAATTGTGGCGACGCTTGGTTGAGAAATCTCAGCTCAGCGCCCCGAGCGGCAGAAAACAGCAGAACAGAATTAGAGGCCGGTCAGCATCGGCATCAAGGTGCGAACGATCTGAATCACCGCCGGGCCCATGATGACCATGATGATCGACGGGAAGATAAAAAGCACCAGTGGTATCAGCATCAGGGTGGGCACTTTGGCGGCCCGCTCTTCGGCGCGTGTTTGCCGCTTATGGCGCAGGTCGTCTGAAAAAACCCGCAGTGAATCGCCCACGCTGACGCCAAATTTATCAGCCTGCGTCAGCATCACGGCAAAGGTGTCTAGCTCTTCAATACCGGTGCGCCGCGCCAGATTTTTCAGCGCCTTTTCGCGGGTTCCGCCGGCACGCACTTCCAAATTAGTCAGGTGCAATTCCTCAGCCAAGGCCATGCTTTTCATCTTGATCTCGCCCGCCACACGGGACAGCCCGGCGTCGAGCCCAAGCCCAGCTTCAACACAGACCAGCATCAAGTCAACCGCGTCAGGGAAAGTCTCAAAGATCTCGCGCTGCCGCACCCGGACCAACCACCATAAAACGACATTGGGAACATAGCAACCGATCAAAGCGGCAGTTGCCACATAAAAAAGCAAGGTCAGACCCTCTGCCTGCAACCACACGCTGAAGAGGGAAAAAGCCGGCAGCGCCAAGGCCAGCGGCAGCAAGGTCTTGGCGGCGAAATAAACCAGTCGGGCGCGCTCGCTGCGGATACCGGCATGAAAGAAGCGCAGCCGCAACGGCGACGAGTCCCAGTCACCCACCGGCGACGACAGATTGGCCAATGGCCCAGCCAGATTGACCACCGTTTGATGCCACTGCGACGTCGGGCGGTCACCATTCAACGCTTGCAAGCGTTGCGCGGTACGCGTTGGCAGCAGCCACATCAACAAACCCGCCAAAGCCAAGGTGACGGCCAAAAAAACAAGCATGGGGAGCAACATGACGGTCCTTTAAATTCGAATTCGAATAATTTTGAGCATCACCACAATGCCGATGAGCATCATCGTGAGCAGGTACTGAAGCATGGCCACGCCAATCGGGTCAGTCCACAACGGCGACATGAAACCCGGATTCGCCGCGTTCATGAGCGCCCCGAGTGCGAACGGCATGAGGGTCAGGATCCAGGCCGACAAGCGACCGTCGGAAGACATCACCTTGACCTTGCTGCGCAGCTTCAATCGCTCACGAATCAAGCGGCTCAAATTACCCAGAATTTCTGTCAAGTTGCCGCCCGAGTCGCGCTGTATCAGCACCGCCACCACAAAGTAGCGCAAGTCGGTCGACGGCATGCGTTGTGTCAAATTGCTCAGCGCCTGCTCTATCGCCACACCAAAGTTGACTTCGTCATGCACCGTGCTGAACTCAGCAGCCATGGGTTGACTCATCTCTTGACCGACCATCTGTACGGCCGCTGCAAATGAATGCCCTGAGCGCAAGGCTCGAACCATCAGCTCCAGGGCTTCTGGCAATTGGGTTTCAAAACGTGCCAGACGCCGCCGACGGCGGTACGACACGTACAAACAAGGCAGCAGCCCGACACCCACACCGGCCGCCAAGGCCATCGAGGTGCTCAGCTCAAGCCAGCGCCCCAACACACTGATCGCGAGCAAGCCCAGGACAAGGCTGGACAGCACTAATTTTGAAACCGTCCAATTGAGACCCGACTGCAAGATGAAGCCGTCCAGCCGATGCGCCCGCGGGATGCGTAGCAACAGCTGCTCAAGTTTGGGCACCTGGCTCAGCAAGCGCTCCCTCAACAACTGTGACTGGAGGCTGTCGTCGCTGGCGGCCGACAGCCCCTGCAAACGTTTTTCAATTTTTTGTGCCAGAGGGCCTTTGTAAGACTGCCAGATCTGATAACTGGCGACCAATAGCAACAGCAATGACAACAAGGCCAGCGCCAAAACGATCAGAAAAGAATAAGGGCTCAGCGAAGGGAACATGGTGCTGCCTTTATGGTGTGATGGTTACTGGTACTGGCGAGTCGGGTCGAACATGTCGTCAGACAGTTGCACACCAAAAGCGTGCAAGCGGTCCATGAACTTGGGGCGCACGCCGGTGGATTGAAAGTAACCCTCAACCTCCCCCGACGCGCCCACCCCGGTTTGCTTGAAGGCAAAAATCTCCTGCATGGTGATGACCTCACCTTCCATGCCTGTGATCTCTTGGATGCTGGTGACCTTGCGCTTGCCGTCAATCAAGCGCAGGCTTTGCACCACCACCGTGATGGCCGAGGCGATCTGCTGACGCGCCGCCCGGTTGGGTAAATTCAGGTTCGCCATGCCGATCATGTTTTCAAGACGTGCCAGAGCATCGCGCGGCGTGTTGGCGTGGATGGTGGTGAGCGAACCTTCATGCCCGGTGTTCATTGCTTGCAACATGTCAACCGCCTCGGCACCGCGCACCTCGCCAATCACAATCCTGTCCGGCCGCATGCGCAGCGCATTGCGCACCAGCGCGCGCTGCGTCACTTCGCCCGAACCTTCGGTGTTGGGTGGACGGGTTTCCATGCGCACCACATGCGGCTGCTGCAATTGCAACTCGGCCGCGTCTTCAATGGTGACGACCCGCTCCGTGACCGGGATGTAGCCCGAGAGAATGTTCAGCAAGGTGGTTTTGCCGGAGCCAGTGCCGCCTGAGATGATCATGTTCACCTTGGCTTTGGCCAAGCCTTCAAGCATCAACGCCATGTCAGGCGTCAGGCTTTTGAACTCACCGTCGATCAGGTTGTGCATCTTCAGCGGAATGTGCGCGAAGCGCCGGATCGACATCATCGGTCCGTCCAGTGCCACCGGCGGAATCACCGCGTTGACGCGAGAACCATCGGGCAGCCGCGCATCGACCATCGGGCTCGACTCGTCGATGCGCCTACCGACCAAAGAGACAATTTTGTCGATGATCCGAAGCAAGTGTTTTTCGTCGGTGAAGGTGACGTTGGTCAGCTCCAACCGGCCCTTGCGCTCAACATAAATTTGCTGGTACGAGTTGACCAAAATGTCAGACACCGTCGGGTCGGCCATCAACAACTCCAGCGGACCAAAGCCGAGCATTTCGTGCTGAATGTCGCGTATCAACGAACGCCGCTCAAGATCATTGATGGGGCTCTGGTCTTCACTCAACAAACGCTCGACCATGCTGCGGATTTCTTGCCGCAAAACATCGGGCGGCAAAGTCTCCAACACACTCAGGTCAAACTTGTCCAGCAGCTTCAGGTGCATGCGCTCTTTGAGCGTTTTGTACGCATCCGTGGCCACCGGGTTCGGCTGCGGCTGCACCGATGTCACGACCGACATCAATGGCATGGCCAGCAAGTCCGGTATCTGTGGGGCTGATTCGACCGCCCGGAGTGTTTCGCGCAGCGACATGCTTAAGCTCTCGTGTTGAAAATGCGCCCTAGAAATCCGCGCGCATCTTCGGTTGGTGGAATCAAGGTGGCGGCCAACTCCGCCAGACTTTTAGACACGGCGTTGGAGCGTGAAGATTCCAACAACGCGCGACCTTGGTTGATGGACGCATTCACCTCTTTGTAGGAGTTCGGTACGGTGCGCAAGATGGCCCCCGTCAAGGACTGCTCAATCTCACTGAAGCCGATATCACCGCCCTTTTCAAAGCGGTTGATGATCATCTCGGTCTTGGTGTCCGTGTAACCCAGTGAGCGAAATACGGTGAGCAGTTTTTTGGCGTTTTGGATGCTTGGCACACCGGCCTGCAACACCGGGTAAATTTTGTCAGCACGGTCCAAGGCCTTGAGCGCCAGGGTGTCCAAGATTCGCGGCAGGTCGAGCAACACAAAGTCGTAATGCAGCAGCGCCAGCTTGATGATGGCGTCAACGTGTTCCGGCTTGATGGCCATCGCCTGCGTCAGCGCTTCGGGTGCCGCCAGAACGCTGTAGTTGGGCGCAACTTTGACGGCCGTTGCGGCTAAAAATGAAGCGTCTAGACGGTTGATGTCACGCGCCACATCGGCGATGGTCAAGGCTGGCGGAGCCTCGTAGACAAACGACAGCGCATCGCCAAATTGCAGGTTCAGGTCAATCAACAACACCGACCGGGACTCCGCCAAATGGAAACCCAAATTGGTGGCAATGAAGGTGGTTCCACTGCCGCCCTTGCAGGCCAAAAAAGCCAGCAACTTGCCGGTCTGGCGCTGGCTGCTGCCTTGCAGCTTGGCTGCCACCCGGTTCACCGCCGCCTCGATGGCCTCCGGCGTGGCGGGCGACGGCAGAACCTCACGCACACCGACGCGCATGGCATGAATCAAAAATTCAGGCGTTTGCTGAGGGCACAGCAACACCACCGCCATGGCCGGGTGATGGGTGGTGACGTACTCCACAAGCGCTAGGTCAGCCAGCTCACAACACATGCGGTCGACCAGCATCAGGTCGGGGCTTTCTTGTTCAGCCAGGCTGCGAATTTTGCTGTTTTCGCCGCTGGCGAGCACCACGTTGTGGCGATTCAACTCGAGCAATCGACCCATTTCTTGCAGGTGGCTTTCGTTGTTGGAAATGACAGCGATCTTCATGGCGTTCCTTGTGGATTTTTCAGCTCAATAAGCCAGCCGAGGGGGCGTGTAGATGCCGTAGCTCGGACCGATGCCACTGGCGCCACTGACCGATTGACCGCCCGTGAAATAGCCCTCGATGTATTTGCCACTGCCCCCTTGGACATCGGTGATGTGAAACATGGCAAAAGCGACGATGGGGATCGAACTCTGCACACCGTCCAGTCCGGTCGGGTAGTTCACAACCGGCACGAGCATGTCTGTGCCAGTCTGCGTGGCTAACTGGCTGCGCAAATCGTTGTAGCCGCTCGTTTTTGTGCCTGACTGAATGTAGGTGGCGTCGCCGATGCTCAAGGCGGTGGGGTTGCCATTGTTGATGAGCCCTTTGATGTAACTGGCAGAGTTAGTGTTCACGTCAAACGACGTCCATTGACCCGAGTCACAACTGCCGTAGTGGTAAGCAGAGCCAATACGAAAAACCCAAGGTTGGCCGACGACCTGGGAGACACCGTTGAGGATCGTGGCGGTGGCTGTTTGGGGCGAATTGGTGGCGCTGTTCCAATAGGTGTCGTACAGACACTTGTTGATCGCCATGGGAATGAGGCTGCCGGCGAGGACGGCAGCCGGGGACGAAACGACGGCGACCGACGTCGCCGACATGGGGACATCACTGCCACCGTAAATGAGCCGCGTCAGCATCAAAATAGGCCCGCCGTTTTGGCCCACCGCCTTGCTCACTTTGACGCGAATGGCCGGCTTGTCATACGCTCCGATGGGACTGAAGGTGGTCGACAGCGGACTTGTCAGCGAGCTGCCGCCAGACGGCCGACTGTTGACGAGATCCCAGTAACCGACATCGATGACCTGGCCGGCCCCCGTGGACGCTATCGACCGGTTATCAGCCTGATTTTGGCTCAGCTGCGCTTGCGACTTGGCGCTGGCACGGGTCCAGTTCAAAGCGGGGGCCATCGTACTCAAGCAATTGGTCGCGTCTGCTGCGGATTGCCGCGTCAAGCAGTTGGCGCCGGCCAGGGCTGCCGCGTCCGCCGCATTTTGCATTTCACCGCGGACGATGAACACGCGGCCTACGTCAATCGCCAACACGGCGAAGCCGGTCAGTACCAGCAGCAAGCCGGCAAACAAGACCGCGATCGAACCCTGCTGGCTCGGCCAAGTGAGAGGGGTGAACTTATTCATGAACCATCTGCGTGCAGGCGGTCAGCGTGATCGGACTGCCGACGGAGGTGCCCGTTCCGAGCGACCACCAGCTGCCCAACGTGAAGCCACTGACCGGATAAGAAATAGTCAACGCGACCGGCACACCAAAGTCCGGTGCCGTGTTGCCGGAAGGGGATGGACAGGTCGCACTGGCGCCTGAGTAAACATTGACCACCGGGTCGTTGGTGCCCGTGCAGGTCGTGGTGGTGGTGCCGCTTTTGACGGTGATGAGCGTGGTTCGCGCGTAGCTGCACGCAATTTGTTTAACCGCTGCAGCACTCCAGGTAGCGGCGCTGAGCACCACGCCGCTGCGCGCACCTTCGCGGCTGGCATTGGTGATGATGGCTTTGTTGTAAACCAGAATGCCGAAGTCCAGCACCGCAAAAAGAATGAGGATGAAAAACGGCAAGACCAGCGCGAACTCAACGGCCTGCGCACCTTTTTGCTTCATGGCGTTTGCTTCCTGCATGTTGTTGAATCGGGGCCTGTACGCAGCGCCCATCAAAGGCACACGGCCTTTGATGGGGCTCACCGCGTGGTTTAAACGCAAGTAGCGGTCAGGCAGGTCGAAACGCGTGTCACCAGCGCGGTGAAAGCCGTCTTCAGATTGGTCGTGCCGGTTGACAAGGCCAGGACCAATCCGATCGACACAACGCCAATGATCAGCGCGTATTCGACGACTTGAGCGCCCTCTTCGTCTGTGATGAACGTGCTGACCGAACTGTTGATGGCATGGATCAATGATTTCATTTGAATACCTCTTTAAAGTTAATAAAAAAACATCTGACTGAAAGGGCAAAAACTGCCTTTTTTCTATTGCCCGCATGGCTTGGCATGTCTCAGTGCCTTGCCATGTCGATGCATGGCAAGGCCCCAAGCCTGCGATGTCTGCTTATTTATTCCAGCATCTGAACGTCAGGCACAGGTCGTTCCAGCGGTTAAACAGTCCTTGACACGCGACACCCATTGGGCGACTGCGGATGGCAGTCCCGCGGTTGCATCGCTCAGGAGCACGATCAGGCCAATCGAAACGACGCCAATGATCAAGGCGTACTCGACGACTTGTGCGCCGGCTTCGTCAAGCATGAAGGTGCTCACCGAGCCGAGAAAAATGGACCTTGAAGGGATGCGATTTTTCATTTGAAAATATCTTTCTAAAAGTAAATGCACGGTTCGGTTGCGGCTTATCTGCTGCCACCAATGCTGATGACATTGGTGACCGGCGGCGGGGTTTTGAACGTGCTCTGGTAGTGCCCCAGCGCTTCGCGGGCGGCGGTGCCGTCCATGCCGAGCGCGTCGCCGGCTGTACTGCCCGCGTCGGGGTCGATCGTCATCTCTGAGCGCGACTGGCGAACTGCGTCGCCAAAGTACTGGTCGTAGTGCGGCGTGCTTGACGCGCAACCAGCCAACAGAGCCAGCAAAGCCAAGCCCGTCGATACACAGCAGACCGCTGAGCGCGCTGACAAGGTGTTTTTTTTCATGACGATATTTCCTTATTTCGGTTCAGTCGGCTGGCCTTCGGCTGCGCCCATGAAGATCATGTCGGCGCGGTTCGGCTCGACCAAGTTGTCGGTCGGCAAGGCGATGGCGGTGACCATCGGTTTGACCAATCGCGGGGTCACCACAAAGATCAACTCGGTCTGGTCTTTCTGAAATTCGGTTGACCGAAACAGCGCACCCAGCACCGGGATCTCGCCCAAGCCCGGAAAGCGCGTGATGGTTTCGGTGATGTTGTTTTTGATCAATCCGGCAACCGCAAAGCTCTGGCCGTCGTTCAGCTGCACCGTGGTTTCGACCGTGCGGGCTGAAATGGTCGGCAGCACGGCGGTCGCGCCGCCCGAGGTGGTGAATGACGTACCGGTCTGCGACAACTCCGACACCTCTGACAACAGCTTGAGGTTGACGCGGGTGCCGTCAAGTACGGTGGGGGTGAACTTGAGGATCACACCGAATTGCTTTTCTTCGAGTGTCGTGACGCCCGCCAAGCCGCCTTGCGGGACGGGTATGTAGATTCGTCCGCCCGAATTGAAACCGGCCTGTTGACCACTGATGGCCATGATGTTGGGTTCAGCCAGCAAGCGAATCACGCCGTCTTGTTTCTGTGCGTTGATGCCTAAAAAAGTACCGCTGCCAGCCCGCGCTGCAGCACCCGCCACCAGCGCCGGCGTGCTGATGACACTGCCAGCCCCTCCCAGCTTGCTGCTGATGGCGCCGGACGCATTGCCCGCGAAGTCAAGCTGGCCCTTGAGGCTGCCGAGCACGGCGGGAGCACCGCCCAACACCCCAGAGAAAACACCGGCAGCGCCGTTGGAAGAGAACATTCGCGAGTAGTCGATGCCAAAGCGGTCGAGCAAAGATTTGCTGACTTCGGCAATCTTGACCTCCAGCATGACCTGCTGCGGCGTCATGACCCGCAGCAGGTTGACGACTTTTTTGCCGTCTCCGTAAGACGTTGCCAGACTCATCATTTGGTCTAGCTTGATAGCGTCGCTGACCTGACCGCTGAGCACCAGCGCGTTCTCCGCGCCACGCACTTTGACGCCCTTTTCCTCGGGCATCAATTCAGTGAGCTTGGCCTGCAAGGTGCCGGGATCAATGGCAATGATGATGTCGCGAATAAAGCAGCGGCCATCGGCACTTTGCAAAATCACGTTCATTGAGCCGGCTTTTTTGCCGAGGAAAAACAACTCGTTCGGGCTCAGCAGTGTGATGTCGACACTACCGACGCCTTCTAGGTCCGGGTTTCGCACAGGAACAGGCGGCACCGGCGGCTGGCCCGCTGCGGCAAGCTGGCTCACGGGCGCAGCCGCACGGCCGGACGGCTGGCCACCGACCAACATGCGGACGATCGGCGTCGACAAGCGGATGATGCTGGACTTGCCCAAAGTGACGTAGCTGGGCGGGTCCATCACCGCTGAGGCGCAAGGCTGCAATGCCTGCGCAGCCGCTGCCGCTGAGGCGCCTGGGCGCGCCACAGATTTGGCCGCCGCCGCTGGGGCTGGAGGCGCCTGAACTTGGGCCAGCGATGAGCCGACAGTGACGCATGTCGCAACCCACAGGAGGTGCTTGAAAGACTTAGAGTGCTTGTTCAATTGAGATTCCCCGTTAAAAACAGCTCAACACCGTGAAACCGTTTTGAAAGACTTCGACACAGTTCGTTGATTTCGCAGGGACGGCGGCCACGCTGCGCGGCTTGTCGACAGGCACTGGCTTCACCGCCGCACTGCGCTCACCCAAGAGCTGGTTTTTGGTGATGCCGTGGGTCACCACGGTCTGCTTATCGACCTGATTCCGCAGCACCAGTGACAAGGTGCCAACACTGCGAGCGAGGTCGAGTTTTTCGGAATCCTCCAGACTCAACTCCAGCGTGACGGCGCTGACCACGCGCGGCTTGGTGTCATCGCGTCCTGCCTCTTGCGCAACAGCCAGCACCAGCACATGCGACAGCACGGTTTTACTGATCTGCAAGTTGTCTTCGCCTTTGGATTTATCTTGTTGTGCATTGACCATCACATCGACGTAATTGCCCGGCAGCGCAAATCCGGCCACCCCCACCACGTCGTTGACGCGCACCGTCATCGCCCGCTTGCCTTGGGCAATGACAGCCGACAAGCCACCTTGTGAACCGGGCGGTGCCAACTTGCGCTCCAAAATAGCTTCGCCGCGCATCACCCCCGTCATGACCACGCGGTCTTGCACCTCCTTGATGTCCTTGAAAGCGCCCGTCGGTACCGACGCGCTGGGCCAGTCCACGCTGGTGAGCATTTGCGGATTGATCTTGCCGCCGAGTTCAATGTCGACCGCCGCGACGATGATCTTGGTGGACGCGACGGTCTGCGACGTCGCCATGTTGGCGGCATAGACGGCGGCTGTCAGCCCGATCAGCACCGCCACAAATAACAAGCCAAAAGCCTTCAGGTTTTTCATGGGGTTTTCCGATCAGTCGTCAATGGATAGGCTGTCAACATCGGCTCAGGCATAACCGAGCTGGTTCGCGATAAGGAAGGCTGTGGTGCCGAGGGTGATGCTCACGGCGTAGGGCAATTTGCCAATGGAGTCGCCGCTGCTCGTGGGCATCTGTGGGCGCAAACCACCCATCGCAGACAGCAGCATCGACTCCATCGACCGCTTGATATTGCCGAGCATGCGCACAAGCGATTGGTGCCAAAGTGCATAGGCCAAGGCCGCCAGCCCGCCCGACACAAAAATAAACAGCACCGCATACAAGGTGTCCGTCATACCCAGAAAAGCGCCAACCATCGCCATCAGTTTGACGTCGCCAGCACCCATCATCCCCAGCATGTACAGCGGCAACATGAGGCTCAAGCCCAGCGCAAAACCACCCAGTGCCCAGCCAAAACCAAGCTGCGGCGAAAAAGGAATGAGCGCGCTGTAGATCAGGGCGAAGGCACTGCCGCCAAAGGTCAGCCAATTCGGAATCTTGTAGTGGCGGCAGTCGCTGACGGAGGCGATGAGCAGCAACACAAAAAGGAGGCTGTAACGCGGGTTGCTGAACAACATGCCCAGCAGTTCGACCACAGTTGAAAGCCCGTTCATGCTTGAGCCTGCAGGGCAAAAGCTGATCGAAAATGCGTCAGCGGTAGGGTTGTGTGGCCAACACCATGAGCGTGCAGACCGTCGCGATCAACGCGGCCAGCAAGACACACTCGATCCATGAGCCACCGGCTTCGTCCAGCATAAAACGCATCAATGCCACAGGCATCAGCTCGACTGGTGGCATGGTCTTCTCCGAATCTGGTTTTCATGGGCTGGCCTGGTGGTGAATGGCGATAACAATTTATTCGTTCTGTTGAATAAAAATGTATCGTCACCACGCAGCGCAGACATGGTCATACCGTCACTTTCCGACTGGTATGAACAAGCCAATTTAAGAGCCCGGCGGTTTAGTAGAAAACAACCAGAGCGAACCGTGGGCCGTGCGGGCCCACCGATCAGTTCAAACGTTTGAAAAGTCTGGCCGGCGTTTTTCCATGAACGCGGAGAAGGCTTCGCGGGCAGCAGGTTCGGACAACATGCGACCGAAGCTGGCGCCTTCTTCTTCAATGCGCTCGGCCACCAAGGCGGCGTTGCCCTTCTTCATCAAGCGCTTGGTTTCTATCAAAGATGACAGCGGTTTGGCGGCGAGTTTTTGCGCTTGGCGTTGCGCCAGCGCGTTGGCTTCGGAGGGCGGCACGATGCGGTTGATCAGCCCCATCTCGAGCGCTGTCTCAGCCATGAAAGGCTCACCGAGGAGCAACGCTTCAGCGGCGCGTTGATGACCCATCAACTGCGGCACCAACAAACTTGAACCGGCTTCAGGGCAGATGCCCAGGTTGACGAAGGGCATCGAGAACGCGGCGTTGTCGCCGGCGTAAATCAAGTCGCAATGCAGCAGCAGTGTGGTGCCAATGCCGACCGCCGGGCCACAGACCGAGGCCACGATCGGCTTGGCAAAGGTGCTGATGCCGCGCATGAATTTAAACACCGGCGCGTCCGCATGGTCAGGCGGCACGTCGAGGAAGTCACGGATGTCGTTGCCGGCCGAGAAGATCGTCTCGTGACCCTGGATCACCACCACCCGCACAGCGGCATCGCGGCTGGCACTGTCGAGCGCATCGGCCAGCGCAGCGTACATGGCGGCGGTGATCGAATTTTTCTTGTCGACGCGGTTGATGGTGATGGTTGTCACCGCCGCTTCGGTGTGAATCAGAATGTCTTGGCTGGCGGCTATGGTCATGGTCTGGCGTTTCTGTTGGTTTTACGATGATTGGCTGCGGGTGAATCGGTCAGAGTTTGAAAGGAACGATGGTCTGACTTTGTTCGCCCAAGCCCTCGATGCCGAGGGTCACGACGTCGCCTTTTTTCAGGTACGTTGGTGGCTTCATGCCCATGCCCACGCCGGGTGGCGTGCCGGTGCAAATCACATCGCCTGGCTCCAGCGTCATGAACTGGCTGACATAGCTGACGATCTTCGCCGCGCTGAAAATCATGGTCTTGGTCGAACCGGTTTGCATGCGCTTGCCGTTGACCTCTAGCCACATGTCCAACTTTTGCGGGTTCGGCACGTCGTCACGCGTGACCAGCCAAGGGCCGATCGGGCCAAAGGTGTCGCAGCATTTGCCCTTATCCCATGTACCGCCGCGCTCGATCTGGAACTCGCGCTCGCTGACGTCGTTGATGGTGCAGTAACCAGCGACAAAGGTCAGCGCGTCTTTTTGCGACACATAGCGCGCGCGCGTGCCGATGACGATGCCGAGCTCGACTTCCCAGTCGGTCTTGACCGAGTTTTTAGGCAGCATGACCGGATCGTTCGGTCCTTGAATGCAAGAAGGCACCTTCATGAACACAATCGGCTCTTTCGGAATCGGCATGCCCGCCTCTGCGGCATGGTCGGCGTAGTTCAGGCCAATGGCGACGAACTTGCCGACACCCGTGACCGGGCAACCGATGCGCGGCTTGCCACGGACCAGCGGCAGGTTGGCGGTTTTCAGGCGGCGCAGCTTGGCCATCGCAGCATCACCGAGTTGCTCTGGACCGATGTCTTTGATGACGCCGCTCAGGTCACGCAGCTTGCCATCAGCATCGATCAGGCCTGGTTTTTCTTTGCCAGGGTTGCCATAACGAACGAGTTTCATGTCTCTTCCTTTTTCTTTCTGGTTAACAAAAACTAGACGATGAATGGCCGAGCCTAACTCAGCACCAGCGCCAAACTCGCTTCAAGATGTTCTGACGGCAAGCGCTTGAAGCCGGAGCGCGAAAAACGCTGCAACCGACCGATCATGAAGGCCGTGACGACGGAGGCACGCACTTGCGCATCGGCAGTAGGGGTTGCGGCGCTGTCCAACGCAGCGGCTTCGCGCAGATTTTGCTTGAGAGTGGTCTCTAACTTGTCAAAGAACTGATTCATGCGCTCTTGCAGCCGCTCGTTTTCAAACACCAGCGCGTCACCGGCCATCACACGCGTCATGCCCGGATTTTTTTCAGCAAACTGCAAGACCATCGCCACCAGCTTTCGAACGCGCACGGCGTGGACGGCTTCGCGTTCCACGATTTGATTCACCAGCGTGAAGACCGACTGCTCGATGAACTCGATCAGGCCCTCAAACATCTGCGCCTTGCTGGCGAAATGCCGGTACAACGCGGCCTCACTTACCTTGAGTTTGGCGGCCAGCGCCGAGGTGGTGATGCGTTCAGCGCCGGGCTGCTCCAGCATGCTGGCCAGCGCCTGCAAAATTTGCACGCGCCGCTCGCCTGGCTTGGGCCGCTTGCGTGACGGCGTCTCAACAAGGTCAGAGGCGATGTCCGGCATGGGATTCAGTGCGAACGGATCATGGTGCCGTAAGCCTGGTCGGTCAAAATCTCCAGCAGCATGGCGTGTGGCACGCGGCCGTCGATGATGTGCACCGAATTCACACCGCTCTTGGCGGCGTCCAGTGCGCCTTCAATTTTGGGCAACATGCCGCCAGAAATCGTGCCATCGGCAAACAGCTCGTCAATTTCACGGGCTGACAGGTCGGTCAACAGCTTGCCCGATTTGTCGAGCACGCCGGGCGTGTTGGTCAGCAAGACCAGCTTTTCAGCCTTCAAGACAATCGCCAACTTGCCGGCCACAACGTCAGCGTTGATGTTGTAACTCTCGTTGTTTTCACCAAAGCCGATCGGGCTGATGACGGGGATGAACTGGTCGTCTTGCAGCGCCTTGACGACGCTCGGGTCGATCGACAGGATGTCGCCGACAAAGCCAATGTCGTGGACTTTGTTCGGGTCGTCACGGTCGCTCATGTTGAGCTTTTTAGCGCGGATCATGCCACCGTCGCGCCCAGTCAAGCCGACCGCCTTGCCGCCCGCTTGATTGATCAAGCCGACGATGTCTTGCTGCACTTGACCGGCCAGCACCCACTCAACGACTTCCATGGTTTCTTCGTCTGTGACGCGCATGCCCTGGATGAACTCGCCTTTTTTACCCAAACGGTTGAGTGCCGTTTCAATTTGCGGACCACCGCCGTGCACCACCACCGGGTTCATGCCGACCAGCTTCAGGAGAACCACGTCTTCTGCAAAATCAGCCTGCAAGGCCGGGTCTGTCATGGCGTTGCCGCCGTATTTGATGACCAGTGTCTTGCCATGAAACTGGCGAATGTAGGGCAGCGCCTGCGCCAAAATTTCGGCCTTGTCGCGTGGGCCAACGTGAGAGAGGTCGGGATCGGTCATGGTGTTCCGGTCAGTGGGTTGATACATGCGTTGCGAAATGCATTGTTGAACGCGTTGAGCGTGAATTGTGCCGCAGAGCTGATGCGCCCTCGGCAAGGTCTCACTTCACCGCAGGCCCGTAGCCTTGCACGCAGACGGTCAGCACAGCTTTCATGGCGTCGACGTCCCCGTCTGCCGCCGCCTGTTTCAGGGTGCTGAGTTGCGCCGTCAACTGTTCCCAACTCAAACAATCCTCATGCGCCTTCATGATGCGGGGATGTGCGGTGGGCGTCGGGTTGTCGCCTATCAGTAACTCTTCATAAAGTTTTTCACCGGGGCGCAAACCCGTCACCACGATCTCAATGTCGCCGTCGGGTTGCGCTGCGTTGCGCACGCGCAGGCCGGAGAGCTCCACCATGCGCTGCGCTAGGTCGAGAATCTTCACCGGCTCTCCCATGTCGAGCACAAACACGTCACCGCCGGTCGCCATGGCGCCGGCTTGCAGCACCAGTTGCGCGGCCTCAGGAATGGTCATGAAGTAACGGGTGACGTCGGCGTGCGTCACGGTCAGCGGCCCACCGTGCGCCAATTGCTGGCGAAACAGCGGCACCACACTGCCGCTTGAACCCAGCACATTGCCAAAACGCACCATGCAAAACGTCGTCTGTGCTTCGCTGGGTTGATTGGCCAAGCTTTGCAACACCAACTCAGCCATGCGTTTGGTCGCGCCCATGACATTGGTCGGGCGCACGGCTTTGTCTGTCGACACCAAGACAAAATGCGAAGCCCCAAAGGCGCGCGCCGCCAGCGCCATGTTCAGCGTGCCAAAAACGTTGTTGAAAACGCCTTCCGCCGGATTGCTTTCAACCAGCGGCACATGCTTGTAAGCGGCGGCGTGATACACCACGTTGGGCCGGTAAGCGCCGCAAATATCTTGCAGGCGCTGCACATGCGCCACGCTGCCCAACAGAGGCTGCAACTCGACGCCCAAGTTGCCCACCACACAGAGCGCCTGCAACTCTTGGTGAATGCTGTACAGCCCAAACTCGTTATGGTCCAGCAGTAACAGCAGACGCGGTTTTTCTGCCAAGATCTGCCGGCACAGCTCGCTGCCGATACTGCCGCCAGCGCCACTCACGAGCACCACTTTACCCGCTAGATTGCGGGCTAATAGCTCTGTATTGGGCGGCACCGGGTCACGTCCCAGCAGGTCTTCAATGTCCAAATCTTTGAAGTCTTGCACGGTGACACGGCCGCTGGCCAAGTCAGCCATCGCCGGCAGGGTGCGGATATGCACAGGCAGCGGACGCAGAGCTTCGATGATCGCTCTGCGGCGACCGCGTGTCGCGCTGGGCAGGGCCAGCAAAATATCGGTCACCGCCAGTTCATCGACCAAAGCCGCTACCTCGGTTTGCGCATAAACCCGCACGCCGTTGACGCTGCGCCCCACCTTGTTCGCCGCGTCGTCGATGAACCCCAAGAGTTTGAACTGGCCGGAAATTCCCATGGCCGCTGCGGTTTGCACACCCGCCGTGCCTGCGCCATAAATGAGCAGTCGGCCACTCGGCTGCAGCTGTTGCGCCTGGGCGGCCAACCAAAACCGTGCCGCCGCCCGGCTAGCGCCCACCAGCATCAAAAACAACAAGGGCTGCAACACGCCCAAGCTGCGCGGCACGCCAGGCCAGCCGACCAACAGCAACGCAGCAAACAGCAGCACGCCATAAACACCAACGGCCTGGGTCGTCGCGGCCAAAGCCGCCTGCCCGGTGTAGCGAAAGATGGCGCGGTACAAACCAAAGCGGATGAACACCGGCAATGCCAAAGCAGGCGCCAGCGCATAGACCCACCACTGGGCACCCAACGGCCAGTGCAGAGTGTCCAATCGAAGGGTAAAAGCCAGCCAGGTGGCGACCAGGGACAAAACGACGTCCAAGGCCATGACGATCAAACCCTTCGCCGTGCGGTGCCAAGCCAGTATTGTTGCGTGCATTGTTTGGATGGCTTACTTTTTGTTTACTTCTAGAGGATCGAAATTGAACTTGGCCTGGTCGACATCAGTGCGGCTGGCTTCGCCATTTATTACCAAATTCACCATTGAATTTTAGACGTACAACGATGCACTGACACTTATACCGGCTAAGTGCCTAGTGTGAGGTTTTAGCGGGCATGTCATTCAGGCGCATGTAGATTTGGCTCACCTCAGCCCGAAACATTCTTTTAGCAGACCCTGCGCGTGACCGGTTTATCAACGCTTCAGACCCGACGGCCGCTGCACGCTCGAAGGGCAGCGGACTAATTGAATGCGCCTCAAACCAACATAATTGGCTGCTGAAGGCCTGAAGAAGTCGACTTTGCAGACTGGGTCTTCAACACCGCCGAAGTACTCAAAGAGCGCGCCAAAGTCGCTTCATTGCACGAAGGTTTGACGTATGCGCGGGCCCCTGAAGAAAGACAGTTGTATGGCCGCAAAAGCAGCCAGTTTTTGAACACCCTCACCCAGGCACTTTCAAAAAACTGGTCCGCAAGATCCTCAATCGCTATGGCATTGAGATCTGGCCATCGGACAGGGATCTCAATCCCTGAGCGGTTGGAGCAAAAACGCAACGACAAATTGATCTTTGTTGGCTGCCAGCAGGGTGGTTATTTGATCGATGTCGATATTCATGTAGTCATGCACAAGCCGGTTGCGCAGGCCAACGATGGCGTTCCAAGCCGGGAGGTCGTCTTGTGCAATCAGATCGTTGTTAGCCAAAGCCTTGAACGCGTCATAGCCAGAAACCGGTACCGGTTGGTCACTGGCTTTTAGCCATTGTTTGGCCTTGCCAATAGCATTTTCAATGAGGATTTGGAGCGCATGCAGCACACCGCTTTGCTCCAAAGGCGTTAACGCACGCCCTTGCCCGAGAATGGCTTTAGCTTGCTTCAGCAGGGCGCTTTGGTCGGCAGCAATTCGGGCGGTCTCTGCCTGATATAACTCAAGCCGCATGTCTTTTGCTCCAATAAAAATCTTCCAAGTCGCGCCAAGTTCGCTGCATAAAATGCGCCCAAGCCAAAGAATTTTGCCCTGTGAGCGACACACCCTCTTCAGTCACGCTGGCACGCATGGCCAAGTTGGCGCGGCGCAGATCAATCAGGTCAATTGCTTCGGGGGGTATTTGCAGCACGTTTGCCAAGTTGCGCCGCAGTGTCTCAGTTTGGCCCAGCATGCTTATCCAGTCGAGTTGCGGCGACCACTGCAAGGCAATATCCCAGTCGCTGTCAACACGAGCTTTGCCCGTAGCACGGCTACCTATCAGTACTGCAAACTCAAGCGCCGGTTCGGCCTGAAGTACTTGCACGAATGCCTTGACATCATCGAGTGATGTGTTCTGGGCCGGTTGCATTGTGTTGTCGGGCATGGGGTTGAATTTATGACTTAGATTCGATCATCATTATGCGGCCGAGCCCAGTCAGCTTGATCCGCGTTTGTCTTCCGTCGAGCGCATCGCCGATGCCATGGGGCTGAAGAAAGACAGCTTTATGCCCACAAAAGCAGCCAGTTTTTGAAAACCCTCACCCAGGCACTTTCGAAAAAACTGGTCTGCAAGATCCTCAATCACTACGGCATCGAGATCTGGCCATGGGACCGAGCGGGGTTTATCAATGCGACACCCCGTCCCGCTTCAGCACCTTGACGAATGTCATCCACAAGATGCGAACGTCAAACCACAATGACTGGCGCTGCAGATAGGCCACGTCTAGCTTGACCTTTTCAGGAATCGGTAACTCGTCGCGGCCATTGACTTGCGCCCAACCGGTCAGGCCTGGCACCAAGGTGTGCACACCTTGCTCTGTGCGCAGAGCAATCAAGTCTTGCTGATTGAAAAGCGCCGGGCGCGGGCCCACAAAGCTCATGTTTCCTGCCAGAATGCTCCACAGCTGCGGCAACTCGTCCAAGCTGCTCTTGCGCAAAAAAGAGCCAATCGGCGTCAGGTGCGACCGGGCATCCGCCAGCAGATGCGTGGCCACCGCAGGCGTGCCGACCCGCATGCTGCGGAACTTCGGCATTTTGAAGATCACATTGTTTCGGCCAACACGGTCAGACCAATACAGGGCCGGCCCTTTGGACGTCGAGCGGACTACCATCGCCACCAATAACACGGGTACGAACAAGATCAAAGCCGCCAGACAGCCCAGACAAATATCGAAGATTCTTTTCATTTGGCTTTGTCACCCGTCACTTTTGAAAACTTATCCTGTTGCCAAGCGATGTATTCTGAGCGGCGCAACCGATATCGGGCGATGCTGCCTTCGTGCAACTGGCCTAGCGCATCTGTCAGCATTTGAACGAATGCATCGCGATCGGCTTCATTGACAATATCCCGCGCCACTCGGGCAATCACGTCGGGCTGAGGTCTCAACTGACCTTTGACCACAACTTGAACCGCATGGATCAGCGCCTCCCTGTACTTCATTTTCAGTGGGTCGGGTTCGACCATGGTTTGCGTGATGGCCAAATAACGCTGGCAAGATCGCTCATAGGCCCACACAAACACGTCACGCAATAAATCAACCTCGTTGAGCTCATAGACGCCCAAGGTGCCCTCGACATAAGCGCGCTCTGGCACATCGATGAATAACAGGGGACACAGGTTGTGTTTAATGAGCGGCATATTGGCACCGACACGGGAGACGCGCTTATTCACATCTTCAAACGGTTGCAGATAAGGCAGCTGCACCATCAGAAAGAAAGCCTGCTCGAAAGGATCGGCAATGACGGCGGCCTTTTGCAGCAATTGCTCAAAGCAATCCTCAATGACTTGTGGCAACGCAGCCGGGTGAAACACGGTGCCAGAGATGTCGACAGCACGCCGCCGCAACCGACCACTGGATTGGGGATCACGCATCAAGTCCTGGGACAGTACAGCGTGCAGGTTTTTGAAGGTGAACGCATCGAAGCCAACATCATCTGCATCCTCGATCAGCATCTCAATGGCGGCTTTGTGGTTCAGGATCATCTGCGTTTCGATGGCGTCCTTGCCTTGGGCTGCCTGCCCCAGCTCAATCAGGTTTTGGGTGTCGAGTCGGCTGTAGGTGTTGCCTTCCAGCTTGGAGGACGCCCAAGACAAGTCAACCAGTAACCGGCTCAGAATGTCTCGGGCGTAGGTGCCTGCGGGCCTTTCGCTAGGCGCTGTGCGCCCCATGTCGTGCAGCTGGGTACGCAATGATTCCGACAGGTAAAAGGTTTTCCCAGGCTGGTAGGCATCTAGGAATTCACGCTGGTAACCCACGAGGCGACGGTGCATCAGCGGTAGCCTGACACTGTCCCGAATCCTTGCACCTTCAGGGGATACCGACACGTACAGTTCTGCTTGCGCCACGTCTTTGATCGCCACAGGGGCGCCCAAAACCGGCTTATAAACCAACGCGATGCTTTCACCCGCGGCGGTCAGGCGTTGCGCTTCAATCAGCTTTTGCAATCGCCGTTGCAGCGTCCGACGGTTGA
>CANFWI010000023.1 GCA_947450675.1 Comamonadaceae bacterium
ATATGGGTCACATGGCACAGATGCTCCCAGGCCGTGGCATTTAATTTAACGACGAACAAGGAGTAAATACATGCCTCGCGTCAAACGTGGTGTAACGGCTCGCGCCCGCCACAAAAAAGTTCTAGCCCTTGCAAAAGGTTTTCGCGGTCGCCGCGGTAATGTCTTCCGTATCGCCAAAGAAGCGGTAATGAAGGCTGGGCAATATGCCTACCGTGACCGTCGTACCAAAAAACGCGTGTTCCGCCGTCTGTGGATCACCCGCATCAATGCTGCAAGCCGTTCATTTGGCATGACCTACAGCCAGTTCGCTAACGGCCTGAAAAAGACCGGTATCGAAATTGACCGCAAGGTTCTGTCAGACATGGCCATTCACGACAGCGCTGCTTTCGGCGCCATCGTGGCTCAAGTCAAGGCCAAATTGCTGGCTGCCTGATCTTGAAGCTGTCCTGCTGTTGATTCAACAGCCGTCACGACAAGAAAGACAAGGGCTGGGGCTTGCAAAAGCTCTGGCCCTTTTTCATTGAGGTGCCCCGAACCGTGTTCAAACTTCTTGGGACATCCTTTCTGCATCAACCGTCACACTGAAATACGATGAATCCAACCGACACCCTTGACGACCTGGTGCTGGCCGCGAACAGTAGCTTTGCCGCTGCTGCAACGCCAGCCGATCTTGAAAACGCCAAAGCGCAGTTTCTTGGCAAGTCGGGTCGTGTGACCGAGATGATGAAGGGTTTGGCCGCTCTCAGCGTGGATGAAAAAAAGACCCGTGGTGCAGCCATCAACCTCACCAAGCAGGCGATTGAGGCCGCACTGAACGATCGCCGTCAGGCCCTCGCTGATGCAGAGCTCCAAATACAACTCAAGGCCGAAGCGCTTGACGTGACGCTGCCAGGTCGCCAGCACAGTGTCGGCGGTTTGCATCCGGTGTCCCTGACTTTGGAGCGCATCGAAGCGATTTTTGGCTCGATGGGTTTTGACGTTGCACAAGGCCCTGAAATTGAAACCGACTGGTTCAACTTCACCGCGCTGAACACGCCTGAAGACCATCCAGCGCGTTCCATGCACGACACTTTTTATGTTGAGGGCGGCACTGAAGCCGCACCTAATTTGCTGCGCACACACACCAGCCCGATGCAAATTCGCTACGCGGTGCAGCATGTCAAAAAACACCGCGCCTTGATCGACGCTGGCGGTCTGATGCCTGAGATTCGCGTCATTGCACCGGGTCGTACCTACCGCGTTGACAGCGACGCGACGCATTCGCCGATGTTCCATCAGTGCGAAGGTTTGTGGATTGGCGAGAACGTGAGCTTCAAAGATTTGAAGGTCGTCTTCACTGATTTTTGCCGGACATTTTTTGAGTCGAACGATTTGGTGCTGCGTTTTCGTCCCAGCTTTTTCCCCTTCACCGAGCCCAGCGCCGAAGTCGACATTCAGTTCCAAACCGGACCCTTGGCCGGTCGCTGGTTGGAGGTGGCGGGTTCTGGTCAGGTGCACCCGAACGTGGTTCGCAACATGGGCTTGGACCCAGAAAAATACATCGGCTTTGCCTTTGGCATGGGCCCGGATCGCCTGACCATGCTGCGTTACGGCGTCAACGATTTGCGTTTGTTCTTTGACGGCGACATCCGCTTTTTGTCGCAGTTTCAATAAAAAATCAACAGAACACAGCAAGGCAACACCATGCAATTTCCAGAATCCTGGTTGCGCGAATTCTGCAACCCGCCCTTGACGACTCAGCAGTTGGCTGACACCTTGACCATGGCCGGTCTTGAAGTTGAAGAACTCAAGCCGGTCGCACCGCCATTCCACGGTATCGTGGTCGGCGAAATCAAAGAAGCCGTCCAGCACCCAAATGCCGACAAGCTACGGGTTTGCCAAGTGGATGTCGGGCAGGGCGCTTGGCTCAACATCGTTTGCGGTGCGCCCAATGCGCGCGTCGGCATCAAGGTGCCTTGCGCCTTGGTCGGCGCTGAGCTGCCGCCCGGTGAGGACGGCAAGCCATTCGCCATCAAGATCGGTCAGCTGCGCGGGGTGGACAGCTACGGCATGCTGTGTTCGGCACGTGAACTCAAGATCAGCGAAGAGCATGGCGGCTTGTTAGAGTTGGCGACAGACGCGCAAGTGGGCATGGACATCCGCGCTCACTTGTCGCTTGACGACACGCTGTTCACGCTCAAGTTAACACCCAACTTAGCGCATTGCCTGAGCGTCTATGGCGTGGCGCGCGAACTTGCTGCACTCACGGGTGCGCCTTTGCAGTCGCCGGTTTTCAAGTCACTCGCTGTGACTGACGCAACGCGCTTGGCAGTGAAAATCAGCGCGTCTGATTTGTGCGGCCGCTTTTCTGGCCGCGTGGTTCGCAACGTCAATACACGTGCCGCCACACCGCAGTGGATGGTTGACCGCTTGGCCCGCTGTGGCCAGCGCAGTGTCACCGCCTTGGTCGACATTTCAAACTACGTGATGTTCGAGTTGGGCCGGCCTTCGCATATTTTTGACCTCGACAAAATCCATGGCGGCTTGGATGTGCGCTGGGGCCGCGCTGACGAAACACTCAAGCTGCTCAATGGCAACACCGTCACGGTTGACGGCAAAGTTGGCGTGATTGCAGACGACGTGCAGGTCGAGTCCTTGGCCGGCATCATGGGCGGCGACGCCACGGCGGTCTCTGATGACACTCAGAATATCTATGTTGAAGCGGCTTTTTGGTGGCCCAAAGCGATTGCTGGCCGCTCACGCCGCTACAACTTTTCGACCGATGCGGGTCATCGTTTTGAGCGCGGTGTGGACCCCGGTTTGACGGTTGAGCACATCGAGCGCATCACGCAATTGATTTTGGATATTTGCGGCACCACGGACACCGTGTGTGGGCCGATGGATGACATCAAGGCCAGCTTGCCTGTAGCCGTACCTGTCACGCTGCGCGTGGCGCGTGCCGTCAAGGTGATCGGCATGCCGCTGACCCAAGCGCAATGTGCTGATGCGCTGACTCGCTTGGGCCTGCCCGTGGTTGAGGGCGATGGCACCTTGACTGTGACGCCACCAAGCTACCGTTTTGACTTGCAGATTGAGGAAGACCTGATCGAAGAAGTGGTCCGCATGGTGGGCTACAACCAGCTGCCGAGCACGCCGCCACTGGCTCCAATTTCAGCGCGCATCAACCCGGAAGCACGACGCAGCCCGTTTGCTGTACGCCGTTCACTGGCCGCGCTGGGTTACCAAGAGACCATCAACTTCAGCTTTGTGGAAGAGCGCTGGGAGCGCGAGCTGGCGGGCAATCCGAACCCGATCAAGTTGCTCAACCCAATTGCCAGCCAGATGAGCGTGATGCGCTCCTCGTTGGTCGGCTCGCTGCTGCAAGTACTGAAGTTCAATCTAGATCGCAAAGCCAGCCGAGTGCGCGTGTTTGAGCTGGGGCGCGTTTTTCTGCGCAGTCCACAAACGCTCAACACCGACACCACAGTGGCCGGTTTTGACCAGCCGATGCACGTCGCCGGTTTGGCCTATGGCGCACTGGACAGCTTGGCTTGGTCGCAGACTGACCGCAACGTCGACTTCTTTGACATCAAGGGCCATGTCGAGACATTGCTGGCACCGCTGCAAGCCGACTTTACGCCGGCCAGTCACCCTGCGATGCACCCAGGCCGCTGCGCCAGCGTCAGCGTGCAGGGCAGGGTCATTGGCTTCGTTGGCGAGTTGCATCCGCAATGGCGACAGGGTTACGAATTGCCGCAAGCGCCGATCTTGTTTGAACTTGAACTCGACGCCGTATTGCCGCGCCGGGTCCCGCAGTTCAGCAGTGTCAGCAAGCACCAACCCGTCGAGCGCGACTTGGCGGTCATCGTCAGCGAAAGCGTCACGCATGCGGCTTTGAAGGCGGCGATCGACAGCGCCGGCATCGGCAACTTGCTGCGCTCTGCCACGCTGTTCGACGTTTATCGCCCACAACAGGCCAGCGCCAATATGCAGTTAGGCGAGAAAAGCCTGGCTGTTCGTCTGGTGCTCAGCCGTGATGACGCGACACTGACTGAAGAGCAAATCGACGTGGCCGTGAAGGCTGTGATTGAACGGCTGCAAAGCGTGCTCGGTGCTCGCTTGCGTGCCTGAAACACGGCACAATTTGTCACTCACACCAACACACGATAGCGGGCAAGGAGCCATCATGGATTTTTCTGTCGACAGTCTGGAAACGCCAGCGCTGACCAAAGCCCATTTGGCGGAATTGCTGTTCGAGAAAATTGGTCTCAACAAGCGCGAGTCCAAAGACATGGTCGACGCTTTTTTTGTGTTGATCTCAGACGACTTGGTGGATGGCAACGACGTGAAAATTTCTGGCTTTGGCAATTTTCAAATTCGCACCAAAGCCCCGCGACCTGGCCGCAACCCCAGAACTGGCGAAGCTATTCCTATTGAAGCTCGTCGGGTCGTCACTTTTCACGCCAGCATCAAACTCAAAGAGCAAATTCAGGGCTGATACGGCACTGGCCGTCGGTCCAAAACGGTCATTTGTTGAAAAATACTTTCCAATCTTTCGGATTGGATTGCAGTTGCTCCAGTCTTAGAGTAAATTCGTAGCTTTCCTCAACAGAGCATTGATTTCCTTGGAGAAAGATCTTCCCCTGATTCCCGCCAAACGCTACTTCACCATTGGTGAAGTCAGTGATTTGTGTGGTGTTAAACCTCACGTGCTCCGCTATTGGGAGCAAGAGTTCACCCAGCTGCGCCCGATGAAACGGCGAGGGAACCGTCGTTACTACCAGCACCATGAGGTGTTGATGATCCGGCGCATCCGTGACCTGCTGTACGACGAAGGCTTCACCATCAGCGGGGCACGCAACAAGCTGCAGGAAATCGTCCAAACTGAACGCGATAAACGCCGCAACGGCGAAGTCATGCTGGAAGGGGTTGACGATCTAAGTGACGCCGTGGACGAGCTCGATGTGTTGTCCGATGCGCCCGATTCCGAGGGCGCAGAACTATTTTTTTCTGCCTCAGCGCTGGGCGACGGCATGTCGCTGCAGCGACTCGAAATCGTGCGCCGCGAACTCACCGAAATCAGGGATTTGCTCGCCGCTTGACGGTTCGTCGTGCGATTCAACCAAGCTATAATTTCAAGCTTCGGTGTGTGGCGCAGCCTGGTAGCGCACTTGCATGGGGTGCAAGGGGTCGAAGGTTCGAATCCTTTCACACCGACCATATCAATCAAGGACTTAGCGTCGAAAGGGGCTAAGTTCTTTTTGTTTTTTGCCCTCAGGTTTGTCGATTGTCCCAACCGTTGTCCCAACTCCGCGTTAAGCTGGCGATGACCGATTTGAATGTTGGTGACTGAGGTGGTGTCGGTCTGTGATTCGACCAGTGCGTTGTTTGTATCGTCCATGTTTCGCTCGGCACGTTGCTAAGTCGAGAGCTGTTGCGATTTGGTGCCGACACGACGGACCAGCGTTTAAGCCAAGGCTGTCATCTGACTTTGCTTGGTAGCTAAGTTGGTAACCAATGCGGTAAATGTGTCGCCGCGATCAAACAATTCAGAACTTAAAGTCCGACACTGCAGCGTTGCCCATGCCTGCCAATCACCATCCAGATTTCGATCCGGCTCGTCTTTACGAGTATCCAACGCACCTGCGTGACATGGTGGCCGATCTGCCTTCGAGCCCTGGTGTCTATGTGTTCCACGGCGAGGAGGGCGACTTGCCGCTGTACATCGGCAAGAGCATCAACCTGCGTAGCCGGGTGCTCTCGCACCTGCGCAACCCAGACGAGGCTAACTTGCTGCGCCAGACCCGCCGCATCACCCACATTCGCACGGCAGGTGAGGTTGGCGCGCTCTTGCTCGAGGCCAGCATGATCAAGCAGCAGCAACCACTGCTGAACCAAAAGCTGCGGCGCAATCGACAGCTGTGCTCACTGCGTTTGTCCGATGGCCTGCCCGAAGTCGTCTATTCCAAAGACGTCAATTTCGCCACCGAGCCATCGTTGTACGGGCTGTTTGCCAGTCGCTACGCCGCCATCGAAGGGCTGCATCAGCTGGCAGATCAGCACCAGCTTTGCTACGGCTCACTGGGACTGGAAAAACTCAAGCCCGGCCGTGCTTGTTTCAGGGCCACCATTAAGCTGTGCAGCGGCGTGTGCCGTGGTGATGAAAGCCCTGAGGCGCATGGCCAACGCCTTCTCGCCAGCTTGGATGGTTTGCGTGTGGCCTGCTGGCCATACCCCGGGGCTATTGCCTTGACTGAGCGCACCGAGGACCATTGCCAGATTCATGTGATCCGCAACTGGTGCTACCTCGGCAGCGTGAGCGATCTGTCAAAGGCTCGCGAGTTGGATGTGATGGCAGTTGGATTTGATGCTTATGGCTACAAGATTTTGTGCCAGCCGATCCTGAGCGGTAGCGCCGATATCACGCTGCTTTGAGCATCTGCTGAAACCACAAACCCATGTACGCGCTCGTTGACGGCATGATGAGCATTGTTGCCGGTCTCGGTCACCGCCAAGAGATTTATTCAATTGACGAGAGCTTTGTCGATCTCACTGGCATCCGAGGTGACCTGACTGTGCGCAGTCGCAAGGTCAGAGAGCGCATCTTGCAGTGGATTGGTATTCCAACTTGCATTGGTCTGGGTCCCACCAAAACACTGGCCAAGCTCGCTAACCATGTGGCCAAGACCGCTGAGCGTAAGCCCGGCGTTTATCCAGACCACTTCGCGCAAATTTGCCATCTTGGGCGATTGAACAAGTCAGAGCTCGACGAAGTGCTGGCCGCCACCGCAGTCGGCGAGGTCTGGGGCGTGGGACGGCGAATCTCCGAGCAGCTCGGTGAGGGCCGAATACGCACTGCGCTGGACTTGACCCGGATTGATCTAGCCACCGTCAAGCGGCGTTTCTCTGTGGTGCTGGAACGTACTGTGCGGGAGCTGCAAGCAGTGCAACGTCTTGTCCTGACAAGAGAGCATGTGGAAAGTGCCGGTACTCGAACAGATGGAAGCCACCGACTTCCTTCAGGCATGTGACCATGCTTGCACCCACGACCTCTGTATTCGCAAGCTATAACGTGGGCTTGTAACTGCAGCAGCTTGGGTCCTCGATGCGATCGCAGCCCGGCCATCCAGGTCTCATGGACTGCCGCGCTGCGCTCGCAGCGACGAGAAGGTGCGGACTGCCGCACTTTGCTGGCAGCGACGGATTTTTTAAGCCATGCCTTGGTGGCGGAGCAGGGCGTCGATCGATGGCTCGCGGCCGCGGAAGGCTTTGAACGATTCCATCGCGGGACGGCTGCCGCCGGCTTCCAAAATAGCCTCGCGGTATTTGCGGCCGGTCTCGACGTTGACGGTTCCTTTTGCGGTATCGCCAGAGGCTGATTCCTCAAAGGCTGCGTACGCATCCGCCGACAACACTTCGGCCCACTTGTAGCTGTAATACCCAGCGGCATAGCCACCCGAAAAAATATGGCTGAAGGTGTGCGCTGGGCGGCTGTAAGGCGGGGCCTGAATCACGGCGACTTCAGCGCGCACATCTGCCAGCAGCGACATGACATCTTTGTTTGGGTTTTCTTCGGTGTGCAGCAGCATGTCAAAGAGCGAGAACTCCACTTGTCGCAGTGTTTGCATACCGCTCTGGAAATTCTTCGCAGCCGTCATTTTGTCGAACAGGGCGCGTGGCAGCGCTTCACCGGTGTCGACGTGGGCGGTCATGTGCTTAAGCACATCCCATTCCCAGCAGAAGTTTTCCATGAACTGGCTGGGCAGCTCCACCGCGTCCCATTCAACACCGCTGATACCGGAGACATCGCGCTCGTTGACCTGCGTCAGCATGTGGTGCAAGCCGTGGCCGAATTCGTGGAACAGCGTGGTCACGTCGTCATGCGTGAGCAGGGCAGGTTTGCCGGCCACGCCGTCTGCAAAGTTGCAGACCAAATGCGCCACGGGTGTTTGTAACAGGCCGGTGTCTGGGCGCAGCCAGCGGGCACGCACGTCGTCCATCCAAGCGCCGCCGCGTTTACCGGTGCGGGCTGGTTGGTCCAGGTAAAACTGGCCGACGAGTTGGCCCGCGCGCTCGATGCAGTAGAACTCAACGCCCGGTTTCCATACAGGGGCAGTGTCTTTCGACAGGCTGACTTCAAAGAGTGTTTCGACAATCTTGAACAGGCCGTCCAGCACCTTGGGTGCCGTGAAGTATTGTTTGACTTCTTGTTCGCTGAAGGCGTAGCGCGCTTCCTTGAGCTTCTCGCCGATGTAGGCGTAGTCCCAAGGTTGCGGGTTGGTGATGTTCAAGTTTTCAGCGGCGAATGTGCGCAGGTCGGCCACGTCTTTCTCAGCGTAAGGGCGGGCGCGTTGGGCGAGGTCACGCAAGAAGGTGATGACTTGCGTTGGCGACTCGGCCATTTTTGGCACGACCGAGACTTCACCGAAATTGCGGTAACCCAGCAGTTGAGACTCTTCGAGTCGCAAGGCCAAAATTTCTTTCATGATGGCGCTGTTGTCGAAGCCGCTGTGTTCGGCGGGCGCTTGGTCGCTGGCGCGGGTGTTGTAGGCGCGGTAGAGTTTTTCACGCAGGGCGCTGCTCTTGGCAAACTGCATCACAGGCAAATAGCTCGGCATTTTCAGCGTGAGCTTGTAGCCTTCTTTGCCTTCGGCCACGGCTTGAGCGCGTGCTGATGCTTGAACGTCTGCCGGGACGCCGCCCAGTTCGTCTGCGCCGGCGTAGTAGGAAAAAGCCTCGGTCGAATCGAGTGCGTTTTCACTGAACTTTTGGCTCAGCTCGGCTTGCCGCTCTTGAATTTGCGCAAAGCGCACGCGCGCCTCGCCAACCAGTTCGGCGCCAGACAAGACAAAGTTACGCACCGCATTTTTGTGCGCTTGGCGTTGCTCGGTGTTGAGGCTGTTGACGTCGATGGCTTTGTACTTGGCGTACAGGCGTTCGTCGGCGCCCAGTCGGGTCCAGAACTCAGTCACTCGCGGCAATGCGGCGTTGTAAGCGGCACGCAGTTCGGGTGTGTCGGCCACGCTGTTGAGGTGACTCACGGCACCCCAAGCGCTGCTGAGCTTTTCAGTCGCGACGTCGAGTACCCGAGCAATTTCTGGCCAGCTGGCTGGAAACGCATCTTGCGTTACCTGGCTCAGCGCTGTTTCCGTGCGGGCCAGTAATTCATCCATGGCCGGGCTGACATGCTCGGGCTGGATTTGATCAAAAAGAGGAAGCGGGGAATTAGCGAGCAGTGGATTGGTCATAAAGTTAGCTATGGGCGATTCACTCAAACTAAAGCCCCGAAGGACTCAAAGGCAGGATCAGTCTTGAGCCGACTTCTTGGCGCTGCGTTGTTTTGGCTTCTTGGCGCGACGAACGTTACCGCCCGGTGTCAGGCGTTGGTTGCCGAGAACGCGCAGGGTTTTCACTTCTGGGCGCTGGCCATAGCGGCTGCTGTTTTTCAGTACTTTGACATCGCGCGGGCCGGGCATGCGGTCTTCGCTGACTTTCTTTTCCTTTGGAATCGCCGTGCGAAACAGCACCAGCAACTTGCCGATGTGCTGAATCGGCGCTGCATTGAGCTCATCGGCCAAGGTCTGAAACATGTTTTCACGGCCAGGCCTGTCGTCTGACAGAACCCGGATTTTGATCAGACCGTGGGCGTTGAGCGCGCCATCGATTTCTTTCTTAACGCCGTCGGTCAAACCGTCGGAGCCAATCATGACAACCGGGTTGAGGTGATGCGCATCAGCGCGGTGATCTTTGCGCTGGGCAGGGGTGAGGATTATTTTGGCCATGTGGCAATTATCGACGCAACTTGCATCAAACCCGCACGGGGTTCATCGCCGGGGGACAATGGGGGCATGAAAGTCAAGACTCAAAGTAAGAAGGTGAACAAGGCATGGTTGAACGACCACGTCAACGACACCTATGTGAAACTGGCCAAACAAGAGGGTTATCGCGCTCGGGCGGCCTACAAAATCAAGGAAATTGACGACACCTTAGGGCTCATCAAACCCGGCTATTGCGTGGTCGACTTGGGCAGCACGCCGGGCGCGTGGAGTCAGTACGTCAGGCGCAAACTGTCCCCGGTGGGTGCGGCGGTGGGTGCGCTCAATGGCCAGATCATTGCGCTCGACCTGCTGCCGATGGACCCGGTTGAGGGCGTGGTTTTCATTCAGGGTGACTTCCGCGAAGACGCTGTGCTCAGCCAGCTTGAGCAAGCGCTGGACAAGACCCGCAAGGTCGACGTGGTGATCTCCGACATGGCTCCGAATCTGTCGGGCATTGGCGCAGCGGACGCCGCCCGAATCTCGCATTTGGTGGAGCTGGCGGTTGAATTTGCGCAAAAACAGCTGAAGTCTGACGGCGCGTTGGTGGTCAAGCTGTTTCATGGCGACGGTTACAGTGAATTGGTAAAACTCTTTAAATCAGTGTTTCGGGTGGTTAAACCCATCAAGCCCAAAGCCTCTCGGCCGGGTTCTTCAGAGACTTTTTTAATTGGCATGGGCTTGAAAGACATGCCGCCGCAAGCGTCTTTGGACGTCTAATCCGGCGTAATACCCAGAGAAACCCGCTTTAGTTAAGGGGCTGAAGTGTTCAGTTCGTGGGAGCTGGGCTCTTGAAACCCCTAAAATGGATCGCATCTGCATTTCTGTTCTTACAACGGAGTACTCCTTGAACAATCAGTGGTTTTCGAAAATTGCGGTTTGGTTGGTGATCGCCATGGTGCTGTTCACCGTGTTCAAGCAATTTGACACACGTGCGGGCGCCAGCTCAAGCACTTTGGGTTATTCAGACTTTCTAGAAGAAGTTCGCGGCAAGCGCATTAAAACAGCCACGATTGCTGAAGGTCAGGGCGGTACAGAGATCGCCGCCGTGACCACAGACGACCGCCGCATCCGCACGACCGCGACATATTTAGACCGCGGCCTGATCGGTGATTTGATCGCCAATGACGTCAAGTTCGATGTCAAACCACGCGAAGAAGGTTCGATGCTGATGACTCTGCTGGTCAGCTGGGGCCCGATGCTTTTGCTGATTGGCGTTTGGGTGTATTTCATGCGCCAAATGCAGGGCGGTGGCAAAGGTGGCGCTTTCAGTTTCGGCAAAAGCAAAGCCCGCTTGACCGACGAAGCCAACAACACCGTGACCTTTGCTGACGTTGCTGGTTGCGACGAGGCCAAAGAAGAAGTCAAGGAAATTGTCGACTTCCTGAAAGACCCTTCCAAGTTCCAGAAACTCGGTGGCCGTATTCCGCGCGGCTTGTTGCTGGTCGGCCCTCCGGGTACGGGTAAAACCTTGCTTGCCAAAGGCATTGCCGGCGAAGCCAAAGTTCCTTTCTTCTCTATTTCTGGTTCTGACTTCGTTGAAATGTTTGTCGGTGTGGGTGCTTCCCGCGTCCGTGACATGTTCGAGAACGCCAAGAAAAACGCCCCCTGCATTATTTTCATTGACGAGATTGACGCCGTGGGTCGCCAGCGTGGCGCAGGCGTCGGTGGCGGCAATGATGAGCGCGAACAAACTCTGAACCAGATGCTGGTGGAGATGGACGGTTTCGAAACCAACGTTGGCGTGATCGTGGTGGCGGCGACCAATCGTCCCGACATTCTGGATGCTGCTTTGTTGCGCCCAGGCCGTTTTGACCGTCAGGTCTATGTGACGTTGCCCGATATTCGTGGCCGTGAACAGATTCTCAATGTCCACATGCGCAAAGTGCCGCTGGGCCAAGACGTTAACGCCAGCATCATTGCGCGCGGTACGCCGGGCATGTCAGGTGCTGACTTGGCCAACCTTTGCAACGAAGCGGCCTTGATGGCTGCTCGCCGCAGCGCCCGTGTGGTTGAGATGCAGGACTTTGAAAAGGCTAAAGACAAAATCTTGATGGGCCCTGAGCGTAAAAGCATGGTCATGCCTGAAGAAGAGCGTCGCAACACGGCTTATCACGAGTCGGGCCACGCCTTGCTGGGTAAGCTGTTGCCTAAGTGTGACCCGGTTCACAAAGTCACGATCATCCCGCGTGGCCGCGCCCTTGGCGTGACCATGAGCCTCCCGGCACAAGACCGTTACAGCTATGACCGCGAATACATGCTGAGCCAGATCAGCATGTTGTTTGGTGGCCGAATTGCCGAAGAAGTCTTCATGAACCAGATGACCACCGGTGCCAGCAACGACTTTGAACGCGCAACGTCTATTGCCCGTGACATGGTGACCCGCTACGGCATGACCGAAGCGCTCGGCCCGATGGTGTACGCCGAGAACGAAGGCGAAGTGTTCTTGGGTCGCTCGGTGACCAAGACCACCAACATGAGCGAGCAGACCATGCAAAAGGTCGACTCTGAAGTGCGCCGCATCATTGACCAGCAGTACGCCTTGGCACGCGGTCTGATTGAAGGCAATCAGGACAAGATGCACGCCATGGCCAAAGCACTGATGGAATGGGAAACCATTGACGTCGAGCAACTCGACGACATCATGGCCGGTCGCGAGCCACGTGCGCCCAAAGATTGGGTGCCACGCAACCCATCGGTGGGCGGTAGCACGCCACCGAGTGGCGGAACTCCAGCGGTGACTGCCGAGCCGGCTGAACCGGCTCCCACAGTGGCTTGAGTTGGTGAATCAGTTGGTTAAAAACCGGGGCAATGCCCCGGTTTTTCTTGGTCTCTGCACAAGTTCAGTGCTCCGTTAACACAGTTGCGCAGGAGGCGCGTGAGGTGATGAATCCCTTCTGGCAAACCAGCCGTTTTCAGATCAATCTGGCCAAGCCGCAGGTCATGGGCATCGTCAATGCCACGCCTGATTCCTTTTCCGATGGCGGCGTGTATTTCTCCAGTCGCAGCACCTCCAGCGTGCTGGCGTATTGCGAACAGCTCATCAAACAAGGCGCAGACATCCTGGACATTGGTGGCGAGTCCACCCGACCTGGCGCTAAAGCCTTGCCGCTTGACGAAGAACTGGCACGGGTGTTGCCGGTGGTGCGCCATGCGGTGCAATTAGGTGTGCCGGTTTCAGTCGACACCTACAAGCCTGAAGTGATGCAGGCGGTGCTGGATCTGGGCGCCGACATCATCAATGACATCTGGGCCTTGCGTAAACCGGGCGCCGTGCAGGCAGTCGCCGGGCACGCCAGGTGCGGAGTTTGCCTGATGCACATGCACCGTGAGCCTCTCACCATGCAAATGGCCCCCATGGATGGTGATGTGGTGCAGCAGGTCCGGGATTTTTTGCAATTGGCCGCGCAAGGTCTGCAAGGCCTAGGCGTCGATCACGCTCGCATCGTGCTCGACGTCGGTGTTGGTTTTGGCAAAACGGTGGCGCAAAACTTGTCGCTGTTGCAGCGGCAGTCAGAGGTGCTGAATCTGGGCTTCCCCATGCTCGCGGGTTGGTCGCGAAAATCTTCACTGGGGATACTGTGTGCTGATGCGCTAGACGAAGCCGGCGACCTGGCTCCCTTGCCGGTGGCGGAGCGCATGCTGCCCAGTCTTGCTGCTGCATTGTTGGCCGTTGAGCGTGGCGCACGGGTGGTTCGGGTGCATGATGTGCGCGAGACAGTGCAAGCCCTCAAAGTCTGGACCGCCGCGTCTATTTGAGCGACATTTGCAAGCAGACAAAATAACAAGCAAGGGCGTTGCCCGGGAGTTCTTCAAATGAGCAGACAGTATTTCGGCACCGACGGCATTCGCGGGACGGTTGGGCAAGCGCCCATCACACCTGACTTTGTTTTGCGCCTCGCCCACGCGGTGGGTCGTGTGTTGAAGCAGTCCGAGGAGCGCCCAACGGTGTTGATTGGCAAGGACACCCGGATATCGGGCTACATGCTTGAAAGTGCGTTGGAGTCCGGCTTCAATTCAGCCGGTGTCGATGTGGTTTTGCTCGGCCCCTTGCCAACGCCTGGCGTGGCCTATCTCACGCGCACCCAGCGTGCCAGTCTGGGCGTGGTCATCAGCGCCAGCCACAACGCCTTCGCCGACAACGGCATCAAGTTTTTCAGTGCTTTTGGCACCAAGCTGCCCGACGCTTGGGAAGAGGCTGTGGAAGCCGCCTTGGCGCAGCCGCCGGTCTGGGTTGACTCGGCAAACCTCGGCAAAACGCGGCGGCTTGACGACGCGGCTGGCCGCTATATTGAGTTTTGCAAAAGCACTTTTGCCAACGACCTGACCCTCAAGGGGCTGAAGATCGTGGTCGATGCGGCGCATGGCGCGGCTTATCAGGTCGCACCGGAAGTTTTTCACGAACTGGGCGCAGACATCGTCTGCATCGGCTGCGCACCCGACGGCATGAACATCAACCACGAGGTGGGCGCGACACATCCGGAGGCTCTGATCGCGGCTGTCAAAGCGCACGGTGCCGACTACGGTGTGGCGCTTGACGGTGACGCAGACCGCTTGCAGTTGGTGGACGCCAACGGCCGACTGTTCAATGGCGACGAAGTCTTGTTTTTGATGGTCAACGAGCGCTTAGCCCGGGGTGAAGAAGTCACCGGCGCCGTGGGCACCTTGATGACTAACTTGGCTGTTGAAGTCGCCCTGAAGGCCCGCGGCGTGCAGTTTGTCCGCGCCAAGGTCGGCGACCGTTACGTGCTGGAAGAATTAGAGAAAAATGGTTGGCTGTTGGGCGGCGAAGGCTCCGGCCATTTGTTGGCGCTCGACAAGCACACCACTGGCGATGGTTTGATCAGCGCTTTGCAGGTCTTGCAAGCTTGCGTGCGCAGTGGCAAGCCTTTGGCGGAACTGCTGGCCGACGTGACGCTGTTCCCGCAAATTCTGCTCAATGTGCGCTTGCGGCCGGGTCAGGACTGGAAGTCTAGTTTGGCCTTGCAAGCAGAAAGCAAAGCCGTTGAAGCCGAACTGGGTGAGACCGGACGTATTCTGATTCGCGCCAGCGGCACCGAACCCCTGCTGCGCATCATGGTCGAAGCCCGTGACGCAGCGCAAGCCAAGAACTGCGCAGAACGCTTGGTCGCTGCAGTGCAGCGGGCTTAAATTAAGCGAATACGAGGCGAGCAAGGGGCGAGCAAGGCGTCAAGCGGCGGCCTGCAGCCCATTGTTGAAATGGGTCTGCATGGCCTGCGTAGATGCTTTTGCATCGCGCGCCAGCAGCGCATTCATGATGGCTTGATGTTCGGCAAGTGATTCTTCGATTCGGCCGCTTTTCAGCAATGAGTTGTGTCGATTCAGCTTCATGACTTTGCGCAGGTCGGCAACCATCTGATCGCGCCAGCGGTTGTCGGCAATCTCTAGCAGACGCATGTGAAAGCGCTCATTGATCTGGAAAAACTTCTCGCGGTTGTTGACCGATTTTTCGAGATCGCGGTGCAGTGTTTGCAGCTCTTTCAGCTGCGCGTCAGTCGCCTGCGTTGCCACCACGCCGGCGGCATCACTTTCGAGAAGGGACAGCAAGTGATAGACGTCGGTCAGGTCCCGCTCGGACACTTCTGTGACGTAAGCGCCGCGCCGGAGCTTCATGGTCACCAAACCCTCGGTGGCGAGTACTTTCAAGGCTTCGCGCAAGGGGGTTCGACTGATGCCGTATTCCTCGGCCAGCTTGAGCTCATCAATCCAGCTGCCCGGTGTCAATTCGCGGTTGAAAATACGCTGGCGTAAGAGCTCAGCGACTTCTTGGTAGAGTGCACGGGGGGTCAGTGAAGCAGCGGCCATGAGTCAATTCCTGACGATCTTAATTCTGAATTCATAATTATAAATGATGTAAACTGCCCGCTGTGAAGAATCCCGGCGGTTGACGCAGACGCTGCGTTGCTGCTCTCTTAAAGACACGTTAACCTTGGTGCGCCATGAGTCAAAAACCACCTTCAGCCCCTGAATTCAATCCCGCGAGTCTTGCAGATTGGGGCCGCGCCGCCGCCAAATCGGCGCCGGGTGGCGACGTGAATGCACTCAACTGGAACACCCCCGACGGCATCGCAGTCAAGCCCTTGTACACCGCTGAAGACGTCAAGGACTTGCCACACACCAACACGCTGCCTGGTTTTGAGCCCTTCATTCGCGGTCCACAGGCCACGATGTATGCCGTCCGTCCGTGGACAATTCGCCAATACGCAGGCTTTTCGACGGCCGAAGAATCCAATGCCTTTTACCGCAAGGCGCTGGCTGCAGGCGGGCAGGGCGTTTCAGTGGCGTTTGACTTGGCCACGCACCGCGGCTACGACTCAGACCATCCGCGTGTGACGGGTGACGTCGGCAAGGCTGGCGTGGCGATTGACAGCGTTGAAGACATGAAAATCTTGTTCGACCAGATCCCGCTGGACAAGGTTTCTGTGTCGATGACGATGAATGGCGCGGTGTTGCCGGTGTTGGCCGGCTACGTGGTGGCGGCTGAAGAGCAGGGCGTTTCACAGGCGCAGCTCAGCGGCACCATTCAGAACGACATTCTCAAAGAATTCATGGTGCGCAACACCTATATTTACCCGCCGGCACCGTCCATTCGCATCATCGGCGACATCATTGAGTACACGGCACAGCACATGCCGAAATTCAACTCGATCAGCATCTCGGGTTACCACATGCAAGAAGCCGGTGCGAACCAAGCGCTGGAGCTGGCCTTCACTTTGGCAGACGGCAAAGAGTATGTGAAGACAGCCATCGCCAAGGGTCTGGATGTCGACGGCTTTGCCGGGCGTCTGAGTTTTTTCTGGGCCATCGGCATGAACTTCTACTTGGAAGTTGCCAAGATGCGCGCTGCACGTTTGCTGTGGTGCCGCATCATGAAAGAGTTCAACGCCAAAAGCCCGAAAAGCCTGATGCTGCGCACGCACTGCCAAACCAGCGGCTGGAGCCTGACCGAGCAAGACCCCTACAACAACGTGGTGCGCACCACCATCGAGGCCATGGCCGCTGTCTTCGGTGGCACCCAAAGCCTGCACACCAACAGCTTTGACGAAGCGATTGCGCTGCCGACTGAATTTTCGTCACGTATCGCGCGCAACACGCAGCTCATCATCCAGGAAGAAACCCATATTCCAAACGTGATCGACCCCTGGGCCGGCAGCTACATGATGGAAAAGCTGACCCAAGACATGGCCGACGCCGCGTGGAAGATCATCGAAGAAGTCGACGCCATGGGCGGCATGACCCAAGCCGTCGACAGTGGCTGGGCCAAGCTGAAGATCGAAGCCGCAGCCGCTGAAAAGCAGGCGCGCATCGACAGCGGCAAGGACGTCATTGTTGGCGTCAATAAATACAAACTCAAAACCGAAGACGCGATTGAAACCCGTGACATCGACAACGTCGCGGTGCGCGACGGTCAGATCACGCGCCTGAAGGCGATCAAGGCCAAGCGCGACGATGCCGCCGTGCTGGCCGCGCTGGACGCATTGACCGCTGCTGCAGAAAACAACAGCGGCAACCTGCTAGACCTCAGCATCCAGGCTGTGCGACTTCGCGCCACCGTGGGTGAAGTCAGTGACGCGCTGGAAAAAGTTTACGGGCGGCATCGCGCCGACACGCAAAAGGTGACCGGTGTCTACGCTGCCGCTTATGACTCCGCCGAAGGCTGGGAAACCCTCAAAGCTGAAATCAACGCCTTCGCTGAAGCCGAGGGCCGTCGCCCCCGCGTGATGATCTCCAAGCTCGGGCAAGACGGCCATGACCGGGGCGCCAAGGTGGTGGCCACAGCGTTTGCCGACTTGGGCTTTGACGTCGACATGGGCCCGCTGTTCCAGACGCCTGAAGAATGCGCCCGTCAAGCGATTGAAAACGATGTGCATGCGGTTGGTGTCTCGACCCTCGCGGCTGGCCACAAAACGCTGGTGCCGGCGATCATCGCCGAACTCAAAAAGCAGGGCGCTGACGACATCATCGTGTTTGTCGGCGGCGTCATTCCGCGGCAAGATTACGAGATGCTTTACGACGCGGGCGTCAAAGGTATTTACGGACCGGGTACGCCGATTCCGGCAAGCGCCAAAGATGTGCTGGAGCAGATCAAGGCCTGTTTGAAGTGAGCTCTTCCGCGTTGTTGGCGTCGATTCTGCACGGCGATGCCGCTGTGCAGCGTCGTGCCATCGCCAAGGCCATCACGTTGCTGGAATCAACGCGGGCCGATCATCGGCTTGAGGCCGACGCCTTGCTTACCACCTTGTTGCCGCACACTGGGCGATCGTTTCGCTTAGGCATCAGCGGTGTGCCGGGCGTCGGCAAGTCCACCTTCATTGAAGTCTTGGGCTTGTACCTCATCGGCCAAGGCCATCGGGTGGCGGTGCTGACGATCGACCCGTCCAGCACCGTTTCTGGCGGCTCAATTCTGGGTGACAAAACGCGGATGGAAATGCTGTCTGTTCATGAAAAAGCTTACATCCGGCCCAGCCCTTCCAGCGGAACCTTGGGCGGCGTCGCCGAAAAAACACGTGAAGCCATGCTGGTCTGCGAAGCCGCCGGTTACGACGTGGTGATTGTCGAAACCGTCGGCGTCGGCCAGAGTGAAACAGCGGTCTCCAACATGACCGATATGTTCGTGCTGATGCAACTGCCGAATGCCGGCGACGATTTGCAAGCCATCAAAAAAGGCGTGATGGAACTGGCGGATTTGGTCGTCATCAACAAGGCTGACATTGACGCGATTGCCGCACAGCGCGCACAGTTGCAAATCACCTCCGCCATGCAGTTGTTGGGCATGTTCAGCGGTTACCAAGAAAGCAACTGGCATCCCAAAGCCATGCTGCTGAGTGCCTTGAAGGGCGAGGGCGTGGCGCTTTTTTGGACAGAAGTGCTGGAGTTTCGCGCCCGACAAACCGCCAACGGTAAGTTCGCCAACCGGCGCCAGCAGCAGTCACTGTCATGGATGTGGGAGCGCATTGATGCCGGACTGAAGCAGGCGTTTAAGCAAAATCCGGCTGTCAGTGCGCTGCTTCCGGTGCTGATGACCCAGGTCATCAGCGGTGACATTCCCGCCTCAACTGCAGCACGCAAGCTGCTGGCAGCGCATTTGGATCCAGCGTCAAAACCCATTCAATAAAGAAAGCAATTCATGCAGGACATCCTTGAACAACTCGAAGAAAAACGCGCTGCAGCCCGACTCGGTGGCGGTCAAAAGCGCATTGATGCGCAGCACGGCAAAGGCAAGCTGACGGCCCGAGAACGTCTGGAACTGTTGCTCGACGAAGGCACTTTTGAAGAGTGGGACATGTTTGTTGAGCATCGTTGCAACGACTTCGGTATGCAAGACAACAAGATCCCCGGCGACGGCGTGGTCACCGGCTACGGCATGATCAATGGCCGCTTGGTGTTTGTCTTCAGCCAAGACTTCACGGTCTTTGGTGGTGCGCTGTCTGAAGCGCATGCAGAGAAAATTTGCAAAGTCATGGACCAAGCCATGAAGGTCGGCGCACCCGTGATCGGGCTGAACGACTCTGGCGGCGCGCGCATCCAAGAAGGTGTTGCATCCCTCGGTGGTTACGCCGACGTCTTCCAGCGCAACGTCATGGCCAGCGGCGTGATCCCGCAGATCAGCATGATCATGGGCCCTTCGGCCGGTGGCGCGGTGTATTCACCCGCCATGACCGACTTCATCTTCATGGTGAAAGACTCGAGCTACATGTTTGTGACCGGCCCGGAAGTGGTCAAAACCGTCACGCACGAAGAAGTGACCGCCGAAGAACTGGGCGGCGCCATCACCCACACCACCAAGAGCGGCGTGGCCGACCTGGCTTTTGACAACGATGTGGAAGCGCTGCTGATGCTGCGCCGGCTCTACAACTACCTGCCGCTGAACAACCGCGAAAAAGCCCCGGTGCGCCCCAGCGCTGACCCGGCCAACCGCATGGACATGAGTTTGGACACGCTGGTGCCTGAGAACGCCAACAAGCCTTACGACATGAAAGAACTCATTGTCAAGACGGTCGACGATGGTGACTTTTTTGAGATTCAACCTGAGTACGCGAAGAACATCATCATTGGTTTTGCGCGCATGGAAGGCCAGAGCGTCGGCATCGTGGCGAACCAACCTTTGGTGCTGGCCGGTTGCTTGGACATCAAGAGTTCGATCAAGGCGGCGCGTTTTGTGCGTTTTTGCGATGCTTTCAACATTCCGGTCATCACCTTTGTCGACGTGCCTGGGTTCATGCCCGGCACCTCGCAGGAGTACGGCGGCATCATCAAGCATGGTGCGAAATTGCTCTACGCGTACGCTGAGTGCACAGTGCCAAAAATCACCGTGATTACGCGCAAGGCCTACGGCGGTGCGTATGACGTGATGGCTTCTAAGCATTTGCGCGGTGACGTCAACTTTGCTTGGCCAAATGCGGAGATTGCCGTGATGGGTGCCAAGGGTGCGGTTGAAATTATTTTCCGTGAAGACAAGGGTGATCCGGTCAAGCTGGCGGCCAAAGAGGCCGAGTACAAAGCCCGCTTTGCGAATCCGTTTGTGGCGGGTAGCAGGGGCTTCATTGACGACGTGATCTTGCCGCACGAAACGCGCAAACGGATTTGCCGCAGTTTGGTGATGCTGAAAGACAAAAAGCTCGAGAACCCGTGGCGCAAACACGGCAACATTCCGCTGTGAGCGTGGTCATGAAGAACTTTGTATTTCCCTGCATGGGTGGGAGCGGTCTGCCCAGTCACTTTGCTTCGTGTCCCCCGCCCTTCGGTCTCCTCCTTGACCTACGCAAAGCGCCTAGCCAGACCGCTCTTGGTGTGGGGGTGTTTGGGAAACTGTGCAAGACCACCTTCGTAGCCTTGGGTGTGGTGTGTCTGCCGCAGCGAAGTCAAGGAGGAGGCCAAAGGCCGGGGGACATGAGCGAAGGTAGATACACCGCGCCCAATGCGGAGCGAACCGCGGCCCAGGCTTAGCGAGCCGTCAACCACGCCGAGTCCAGCGAATAAAAATTGATCGAAAGCAACACCATGTTCAAGAAAATCCTGATCGCCAACCGCGGCGAAATCGCTTGCCGCGTCATCCTCACTGCCCGCAAAATGGGTATCAAAACGGTTGCGGTGTATTCCGACGCCGATAAAGATGCCCGCCATGTCGAGCTGGCTGACGAAGCCGTCAACATTGGCCCAGCGCCCAGCCGTGACAGTTATTTGCAAGCCGAAAAAATCATTGCCGCCTGCAAACAAACCGGCGCCGAAGCCGTGCACCCGGGCTACGGTTTTTTGAGCGAAAACGCCGGCTTTGCCAAACGCGTTGAAGAAGAAGGCTTGGTCTTCATTGGCCCCAAGCATTACTCGATTGCCGCCATGGGCGACAAGATTGAGTCCAAAAAACTCGCCGGTGCGGCGGGTGTCAATTGCATCCCCGGGGTCAACGACGCGATCGAAACCCCTGAAAAAGCAGTTGAGATTGCCCAAAGCATTGGCTACCCGGTGATGATCAAAGCCAGCGCTGGCGGTGGCGGCAAAGGTTTGCGCGTCGCGTTCAACGACAAGGAAGCTTTTGAAGGCTTCACCAGCTGCCGCAATGAAGCGAAAAACAGCTTTGGTGATGACCGCGTCTTCATTGAAAAATTCGTTGAAGAGCCACGCCATATTGAGATCCAGTTGATCGGCGACAGCCACGGCCATGTGATTTACCTGAACGAGCGCGAGTGTTCGATTCAGCGTCGCCACCAGAAGGTGATTGAAGAGGCGCCAAGTCCGTTCATCAGCGAAGCCACACGCAAAGCCATGGGCGAGCAAGCTGTGCTGCTGGCACAAGCCGTGAAGTACCAGAGCGCTGGCACGGTGGAGTTTGTGGTGGGCAAAGACCAGAGCTTTTATTTCTTAGAAATGAATACGCGGTTGCAAGTCGAGCACCCGGTGACCGAATGCATCACCGGTTTGGATTTGGTTGAGCTGATGATTCGCGTGGCGGCCGGCGAGAAGCTGCCGCTGACGCAAGCCGAGGTCAAGCGCGATGGTTGGGCGATCGAGTGCCGCATCAACGCCGAAGATCCGTTTCGCAACTTTCTCCCCAGCACGGGCCGGTTGGTGCGTTTTCAGCCGCCCGCGCAAACCATGTTTGCGGCTGACATGTCGCATTTGCAAGGCGTGCGTGTCGACACCGGTGTGCAAGATGGCGGAGAGATCCCGATGCATTACGACTCGATGATCGCCAAGCTCATCGTCCACGGCAAAGACCGTTTGGACGCCATCGCCAAGATGCGCGAAGCGCTGAACTCGTTTGTGATTCGCGGCATCAGCAGTAACATTCCGTTTCAAGCCGCCTTGCTGGCGCACCCGAAATTTGTGGCCGGAGACTTCAACACCGGCTTCATCGCAGAGAACTACGGCCAAGGTTTTCGCGCGGAAGATGTGCCGCACGACGACCCAGACTTTCTGGTCGCCTTGGCGGCTTATGTCAATCGCCGGTTGTTGGGCCGGGCGGCGGGTATCAGCGGTCAGCTGCCAGGCCACGGCATCACCGTGAGTGAAGATTTTGTGGTGATCGGTATGGGCGCTGCGGGTCAGCACACGGCGCAGCCGGCGCTGGTGCGCGACTATCAAACGGTGTCGGGATCGAGCGCTGTCGAGACCGGCGGCAAGACGTACGACATTTGCAGCAGCTGGCATTTGGGCGGCGCACGCATACGGGGTACGGTCAATGGTGCTGATTTTTCGGCGCAGGTGGAGCGCGGCGTCGGCAAGAACCCGCTGGCCATGCGCTTGATCCACAACGGCACACGGCTGGATGCGCTGGTCTTGTCGCCACGCGCCGCGGAACTCTACAAAATGATGCCTTTCAAGGCACCACCTGACATGAGCCGCTACGTGCTGTCGCCTATGCCCGGCTTGCTGGTCGATGTGGCGGTGACGGTTGGCCAGAAAGTTCAAGCCGGTGAGCGCGTGGCCGTGATTGAAGCCATGAAGATGGAAAACGTGCTGTTTGCGATTGCCGATGGCGTGGTCGGCAAAGTGCTGGCGACCAAAGGTGAGTCGCTCACCGTGGACCAGCCGATTGTTGAATTCGTTTAAAGACATTGAGGGTTTCGCATGATCCGTCCATTCAAAGTGCTGGGTATCCAGCAAATCGCCATTGGTGGCCCGAGCAAAGACCGCTTGCGCAGGCTCTGGGTCGACATGCTCGGGCTGGAGGTGACGGGCAACTTCGTCAGCGAACGTGAGAACGTCGATGAAGATATTTGCGCCATTGGCGTTGGGCCTTTCAAAGTCGAGGTTGATTTGATGCAACCGATTGACCCGGACAAAAAACCAGCGGTTCACACCACGCCGCTGAACCATGTCGGCCTTTGGATTGACGACTTGCCGCAAGCGGTGAGCTGGCTCACGGCCCAAGGCGTGCGTTTTGCACCCGGCGGTATTCGCCAAGGTGCGGCTGGTTTTGACATCTGCTTTTTGCACCCCAAAGCCAATGAAGAATTCCCGATTGCAGGTGAAGGCGTTCTGGTGGAGTTGGTGCAGGCGCCGCCCGAGGTGGTCAAGGCTTTTGCGGCAATGGCAAGCCAGAGCTTGTGATGTGCAACGGGCACAATGGTGAATAGGTTGCATTGCCTCAATGACTAAATTGGGCGGTGTAGCAGTCTGATCACTTCTGGAGTTCGCACATGGATTTGTCCCGTTTCCCCCGCCGCCGTTATTCGGTGGGTCCCACACCGCTTGAATTCCTGCCAAATTTCACGCGTGCATTGGCTGAGCTTTGCCCGGATGGACAAGGCCCGCAAATCTGGATCAAGCGCGATGACATGCTGGGCTTGACGCCTGGCGGCAACAAGACACGCAAACTTGAATTTTTGGCTGCCGATGCGATGGCGCAAGGCGCTGACACCTTGATCACTTGCGGTGCGCCGCAGTCGAATCATTGCCGCGCTACCTTGTCCTCGGCCATCAAAGAAAACATGAAGTGCCGCTTCGTCATTGAAGAGCGCGTGCCTGGCAGCTACAACGCCGATGCCAGCGGCAATAACTTTCTGTTTCGCTTGATGGGTGTGGAGTCCATCACGGTGGTGCCGGCGGGTACCAACATGCTGGTCGCTATGCAGCAGGTGGCCGCTGAGCTGGCCGCTCTGGGGCGCAAGGGTTACATCGTGCCGGGCGGTGGCTCTAACGCGGTGGGTGGATTGGGATACGTGGCTTGCGCACAAGAGTTGCAGCAGCAGTTTTTTGAGCAAGGCGTGCAGATCGACAAAGTCGTGGTGGGCTCAGGCAGTTCTGGCACACACGGCGGTTTGCTGGCGGGTTTTCTGGGCAACAACATCCAGATTCCAATCATTGGAATTGGTGTAAGCCGCGATCCGGTCGACCAAGACCCGCTGGTGCACAAAGAAGCCCAGGCCGTGGCTGATTTGCTGGGGCTGAACATGACCGTGCCGCGCGAAGCTGTGCTGAGTTTTGGCGATTGGTGGCGGCCTAAATATTCGGTACCGAACGCGGCCATGGTCGAAGCTGTGCAAATGCTGGCCCGTACCGAAGCGATTTTGTTAGACCCGGTCTACACCGGGAAAATCATGGCTGGCTTGATTGGCTTGGCGCGCAAAGGCTACTTCAAACCGGACGAAAAAGTGCTGTTCATTCACACTGGCGGTGCACCTTCATTGCACGCGTTTGAGCCGGTGGTCTTGGGCCTGACCGAGATGCCAGCCCTCTAATTGGTCATTAGGCTGCGCTGCGACGGGCTCTGGCCCGTGCCAGTGCCGCTTCAATCACAGCGCGTTTGGCATCCAGCACTTTGCTGTCGGTGTGCTTTGAATGGGCCGCTACATCAGCCAGCGCCGCTTCGGCTTTTTTCTCCAGCCGATCGGCTTGTGTTCGCGTGTCACGCACTTGTTTGATCTGATGAAACGCGTAACGGCTGCGTGCTTCCTCGGCCTGTGCGGGCGACCAGGCTTTCCAGCCGGTCTCCAGCGCTGTGAGATTGACCAAGCTGATGCAATCGACCGGGCAGACGGGGATGCACAGCTCGCAGCCGGTGCAGTGTTTTTCAATCACGCTGTGCATCAGCTTGTTGCTGCCGAGGATGGCGTCTGTCGGGCAGACTGGCAAACACAAGGTGCAGCCAATGCACCAGGCTTCGTCAATCACCGCCACATGACGCGGACCTTCGCGCCCACACTCAGCATCCAGCGCCAGCGCAGCTTGGCCGGTCAAAGCCGCCAGGCGCCGCACGCCTTCGTCGCCACCGGGCGGGCAGCGATTGATGTCGGCTTCTTGGCTGGCGATGGCTTGCGCATAGGCCGCGCAGTCTGGAAATCCGCAGCGCGTGCACTGGGTTTGCGGCAGCAGGGCGTTGATGCGTTCGATCAGACTCACGACGTTAAACCCGGCACTGCCTGCAAGGGTTTATTTTCGAACAGAGGTTTTTTTAACCGCAGTGGCCGGACGTGTTTTGACCGCGGCCATAGAGACGGATGCTGTTTTTCGCTTGTCTGGCGTACTGGCAACCGGCTTGGTGTAATTAGCCGGACTTGGCATTTGGTTGTGCGCCAAAATGAAACTTTTCACCGCCGGATAAGTGGTCTCGCGCCAGCGGCGGCCGCTGAAAATACCGTAATGGCCAGCACCTTTGACTTCAAGGTGTTGTTGATCCGCTTTAGGAATGCTTGAGCAGAGTCCGTGGGCGGCTTTGGTTTGCCCCGAGCCGGAGATGTCATCTAACTCGCCTTCGACGGTCAACTGAGCCGTGGTGGTGATGTCTTGTGGTCGTACGCGTTCAAGTACGCCTTGTTCATTGCGCACGTCCCAGGTGCCATTGACCAGCTTGAACTCCTGAAACACTGTTTTGATGGTGTCGAGGTAGTAGTCTGCGTCCATGTCGAGGACGGCGTTGTACTCGTCGTAAAACTTGCGGTGTGCTTCGACGCTGGCGTCATCGCCTTTCAGCAAGTCTTTGAAGTAATCGTAATGGCTGCTGGCGTGGCGATCCGGGTTCATGGCAACGAAACCCGTGTGCTGCAAAAAGCCCGGATAAACCCGTCGGCCAGCACCCGCAAAGTTGCTGGGCACGCGGTAAATCACATTATTTTCAAACCAGCTGTAGTCCTTGGTCGTGGCGAGATTGTTGACCGCTGTGGGTGACTTGCGGGCATCAATCGGACCGCCCATCATGGTCATGCTCAGCGGCGTTGTTTCGCCGCGAGTCGCCATCAGTGAAACCGCGGCAAGCACAGGTACAGTGGGCTGGCACACGCTGACAACGTGGCAATTGCCGTAAGCGCCTTGAAGGTGGCGGATGAATTCTTGAACGTAGTTGACGTAGTCGTCTAAGGCGAAGCTGCCGTCGGTCAGCGGCACGATGCGGGCGTTCTTCCAGTCGGTGATGTAGACCTTGTGGTCTTTCAGCATGGTCTTGACGGTGTCGCGCAGCAGCGTGGCGTAGTGGCCCGACAAGGGTGCCACGATCAACACGACGGGCTGGCCTTTGAGTTTGGTCAGCGTGGCCGGGTCGTCGGTGAAGCGCTTGAAGCGACGCAGCTCACAAAAGGGCTTGTCCAACTCAATCCGCTCATGAATGGCCACACTGGTGCCATCGACATCAACCGTGGTCAGATCAAAACTTGGCTTTTCATAATCTTTGCCCAAGCGGTAAATCAGGCTGTAACCTGCTGCAACGCGCTGCGAAAACGGATTTTGACCTGCTGGCGTCAGCGGGTTGCTGTAAAGCTTGGCTGCAGCCTGGGCAAAATCGACGAAAGGCTCCATCATTGTGCGTTGCGTTTCATAGACCTGATAAAGCATGGCGAAGCCCCTTCTTGGTGTGACGACTGATAATGTTGCAGTGCAATATACCAGTAGCTCAGCTAGTTTGTAGGAGAGCAAACACTAATACGGTGCATCGGCAGGTGTGCTTTGTCATCTGGGTGAAAGCTTCTCAGGCCAGCTTCCAAGCGACATGGGTCGAAGTTATGCGCATACAGCTGAAATTCAAGATTCAAGAAAGGTAACAGTGACATGGCCACCAGCCTCAGCAGTCTGTCGACGCTCCAGTTCGATAAATTGAAACCAACGGATCTATTTCCCGTTTTGTTTGTCGGCCATGGCAGTCCGATGAACGCGGTGACCGACAACGAGTACCGGCGCAGCTGGCAAGCGCTGGGTGCGCGTTTTGGTGCCGATTGGCCGATGCCGCAGCTGATTTTGTGCATCTCCGCGCACTGGTTGACCGAAGGTTGGTGGTTGACCGCCATGGCGCAACCGAAGACGATTCACGACTTCGGCGGTTTCCCGCAGGAGTTGTTTGACCAGCAGTACCCCGCGCCGGGTGCGCCAGAAGCGGCAGCGGAGATCAGCCGTGCCGTGCGCCAGCGCATTTCCTTGCCTTTGGGCCTGAACACCAGCTGGGGGCTTGACCATGGTGCTTGGTCCGTCCTCAAACCCATGTTCCCGAATGCCGACGTGCCGGTGGTGCAGCTCAGCATGGACTACAGCCGTGCACCCAGCGAACACTACGCGCTGGCACGTCAACTCAAGGCTTTGCGTCGGCGTGGTGTGCTGATTGTGGCCAGCGGCAACGTGGTGCACAACCTGCAGCAAGCACAGCGCGGTGCAGCGTCCAACCAAGCTTATGACTGGGCTTTGGAGTTTGACCAGACCATTGGCGGTTATGTCCAGCAAGGGCAACTGGACGCGCTGCAGAATTTTCAGAAGCTCGGCAGTCTGGCGACCATGGCCCACCCGACGTACGAGCACTTGTTGCCTTTGCTGTGCGCAGCAGGCGCTGTCGATTCAGGCGAGCGGGTGAAGTTTTTCAACACCAGCTTCCAGCTGGCGTCGATCTCTATGCGCTCGATGATCTGGGGTGACGCTTAACTTAGATGACCTTGGCAATCGACGCGCAGACGTAGTCGATGTTTTTGGTGTTCAACGCAGCGACGCACATGCGGCCGGTGTCGGTGCCGTAAACAGCGAACTCATTGCGCAGACGCACCATTTGGTCTTTGGTCAGACCTGAGTAGCTGAACATGCCAATTTGGCTGGTGATGAAACTCATGTCTTGCTTGACGCCCGCCGCCTTGAGTTTTTCAACCAGCAAGATGCGCATTTCTTTGATACGTTCGCGCATGACGGCCAATTCCTGCTCCCACTGGGCGCGCAGCGCAGGGGTGCCCAGCACGGCCGCGACCACCGCACCACCGTGAATCGGCGGGTTGCTGTAGTTGGTGCGAATGACGATTTTCAGCTGGCTCAGCACACGCTCGGCTTCTTCTTTGTTCGCGCACAGCACGCTCAGGGCGCCTACGCGCTCGCCGTACAGGCTGAAGCTTTTGGAGAACGAGGTCGAGACGAAAAAGTCCAGACCTGCGGCCACGAACTTGCCAATGACCGCGCCGTCTTCGGTGATGCCGTGGCCAAAGCCTTGGTATGCCATGTCAAGGAAAGTCACCAGACCGCCAGCTTTCATGGCCGCAATGACCTCGTCCCACTGCGCTGCAGTGATGTCGTAACCGGTCGGGTTGTGGCAGCAAGCGTGCAGCACGACGATGGTGCCTGGCGCTGCCGCTTTGAGCGCCGCCAGCATGCCGGCGAAATTGATGCCGCGGTTGGCGGCGTCGTAGTAAGGGTAGGTGTCGACCTCAAAGCCGGCGTTGGTGAACAGCGCGCGGTGGTTTTCCCAGCTCGGGTCGCTGATCAGCACTTTGGCTTTAGGGTTCAGGCGCTTCAAGAAATCAGCGCCAACTTTCAGGCCGCCAGTGCCGCCAATGCCTTGCACGGTCGCGACACGGCCGCTCTTGACGGGTTCGCTGTCGGCCCCAAATACCAGGCTCTTGACAGCTGCGTCGTAGGCAGCGATGCCGTCGATTGGCAAGTAACCGCGCGGCTTCGGCTCAGCAGCCATCAACTTTTCAGCGGCTTTCACGCACTCCAGCAGGGGCAGTTTGCCGTTGTCGTCGTAATACACACCGACGCCCAGATTGACCTTGGCCGGGTTGGTGTCGGCATTGAACTGCTCGATGAGTCCAAGAATTGGGTCGCGTGGTGCCATTTCGACGGCGGTGAACAAAGACATGGAAAAATCCTTTGAAAAATAATGAAGCGGTCAAGACAGGCCGGGGCTTTGGGTCGATCTTTTCATCAAGCCCCGGAATGTCGTATTCTGTTTGGTTGTCCGGAATTTTAACGGGCCAGGATTGAGGTTTATGCAAGAAGTCAATGAAGTTGTGATTGTCCCTGCCAGTGCGCCAGCCGATGTGTCAGCAGACGCGGCTTCGCCCGGACACTTTGTGAGCTTTCCCGGATCGCCTTTTGAGCTGTTCATGCCCTACCAACCGGCGGGCGACCAACCGGCCGCGATTGCGCAATTGGTCGAGGGGATCCATGACGGCGAAGTGTTCCAGACCTTGCTGGGTGTGACCGGTTCTGGCAAAACCTTCACCATGGCCAATGTGATCGCGCAGATGGGTCGACCGGCCATCGTCTTTGCGCCCAACAAGACGCTGGCGGCGCAGTTGTACAGCGAGTTCCGTGAGTTTTTCCCAAAAAATGCAGTCGAGTATTTCGTCAGCTATTACGACTACTACCAGCCTGAAGCCTATGTGCCGCAGCGCGATTTGTTCATTGAGAAAGACTCCGCTATCAACGAGCACATTGAGCAGATGCGGTTGTCTGCCACCAAGAGCGTGCTGGAGCGGCGCGACACCATCATCGTTGCCACCGTCAGTGCGATTTACGGCATCGGTGCGCCTGAGGATTACACGCAGATGCGGTTCATTGCGCGGCTGGGCGACAAGATGGGGCAACGCGATGTGATTGCCCGTTTGATCCGCATGCAGTACAGCCGCAATGACCAAGATTTTGCGCGTGGTACGTTTCGGGTCCGCGGTGATGTGATCGACGTTTTCCCGGCGGAACACTCAGAGCTGGCCATTCGGATTGAGCTGTTTGACGACGAGATTGAATCGCTGCAGCTCTTTGATCCGCTGACCGGTCGCATCCGTCAAAAAATTCCGCGCTTCGTCATTTACCCGAAAAGCCATTACGTGACGCCGCGTGACAAGGTCATGATCGCGGTGGAAACCATCAAGCTGGAACTGGTGGAACGCGTCAAGCAGTTCATCAGCGAAGGCAAACTGGTTGAGGCGCAGCGCATTGAGCAGCGCACCCGGTTTGATTTGGAAATGCTGGGCGAAATTGGCCACTGCAAAGGCATTGAAAACTACACCAGGCATTTGAGCGGTGCGCCGCCCGGATCGGCGCCATCGACGCTGTGCGACTACATGCCGAAAGACTCCTTGATGTTCCTCGATGAGAGCCACGTCATGATCGGCCAACTCAACGCCATGTACAACGGCGACCGGGCCCGCAAGACGACGCTGGTCGAGTACGGTTTCAGGTTGCCGAGCGCGCTGGACAACCGGCCGCTCAAGTTTGAAGAGTTCGAAGGCAAGATGCGCCAAGCCGTGTTTGTCTCGGCCACGCCAGCGGCTTATGAGCAGACGCACTCTGGCCGCGTGGTCGAACAAGTGGTTCGGCCGACTGGGCTGGTGGACCCGCAAGTCGAAGTGCGGCCGGCCACGCACCAAGTGGACGATGTGCTGCAAGAAATCCGCATTCGCGTGGACAAAAACGAGCGGGTGTTGATCACCACGCTGACCAAGCGCATGGCCGAACAGCTGACCGATTACCTCACCGACAACGGCGTCAAAGTGCGTTACTTGCACAGTGACGTGGAGACCGTTGAGCGGGTTGAGATCTTGCGCGACTTGCGGCTGGGGGCTTTTGACGTGCTGGTCGGTATCAACTTGCTGCGCGAAGGCATTGATATTCCAGAGGTCAGTTTGGTCGCGATTTTGGATGCCGACAAAGAAGGCTTTTTGCGCTCTGAGCGCAGCTTGATTCAGACCATCGGCCGGTCTGCCCGAAACCTGAACGGCAGGGCGATTTTGTACGCCGACCGCATCACGGATTCGATGAAGCGGGCGATGGATGAAACCGAACGCAGGCGCAACAAGCAGATCGCCTTCAACCTTGAAAACAACATCACGCCGCGCAGCGTGGTGAAACGCATCAAGGATTTGATCGACGGCGTTTACAGCGAGAAGTCTGGCAAAGAAGCTGAGAAGTTCGAGATGCAAAAAGCCATGGTCGAGGACATGAGCGAAAAAGACGTGGCCCGCGAAATCAAGCGCCTTGAAAAGCTGATGATCGAGCACGCTAAAAATCTGGAGTTCGAGAAAGCCGCCCGAGTCCGCGACCAACTCAGCCAGATCAAAGCGCAGGCCTTTGGTGCCGCCGGAAAGGACAATATTCTGCTGACGCCTCCAGCCCTTGGGCTCAAGGCCTAGGTCGAGTTGGTCTGGCTTCTTGTAGGCCATTGCCTCCCGCCTGCCTAGGACAATTAGCCCACTAAATTAGTCGGACTCTCTGCTATACTTGACGAAATTAGTCGAGAACAACGACTCGAAAAAATACCCACCGAAGCCACTTCAGCGAAGTATCCACAGTGGCTAGAGTTAGTGGGTGAAATGTCCTTAAGGCCACAAGCCGCAAGGTGAGACAAATGGGCAGACAGGCCAACTTTTACAGGAGCTTGAAAAATGCGACTCACAACCAAAGGCCGTTTTGCGGTCACCGCCATGATTGACTTGGCCTTGCGCCAGAACAATGGTCCCGTCACATTGGCGGCCATCAGCCAGCGGCAACAAATTTCGCTGTCCTACCTTGAGCAGCTGTTCGGTAAACTGCGCCGCCATGAATTGGTCGAATCCACACGTGGCCCCGGCGGCGGTTATTCGCTGGGCCGCAAAGCCGACAAAATCACTGTCGCCGACATCATTGTGTCGGTGGACGAACCCATCGATGCGACCCATTGCGGTGGCAAAGAAAACTGCATGGGCGAAGCCGGTCGTTGCATGACGCACGAGTTGTGGGCCTCGCTGAACAGCCGCATGGTCGAGTTCTTAGATTCGGTTACTTTGCAAAAGCTGGTAGACGATCAACTCGCAAAAGGCGTTGTCATTGAAAGCACACCGCAAGTGAAAAAAGCTATTTTCAGCTCACCGATTGTCAAACCGATGCGCATCAACGCACCGAATTCAGTCTTTGCTTTGGGTAACGCTTTTTCAAAGAGTTAATCTAAGCCGCCGTATCGACATCCTTCCTCTCTATTCCGCTATTTCGCTAAACCAGCCTCAATCGAAGATACACATGGAAACCCCTCACTTCCCCATTTACTTGGACTACAGCTCTACCAATCCCTGCGATCCGCGCGTGGTAGACGCCATGATTCCTTGGTTGCGTGAACATTTCGGCAACCCGGCATCCCGCAGCCATGCCTGGGGCTGGGAAGCAGAGGCCGCTGTTGAGAAAGCCCGCGAAAATGTGGCCGCCCTGATCGGTGCTGACCCGCGTGAGATCGTTTGGACCAGTGGCGCAACCGAGTCCAACAACCTCGCACTCAAAGGTGCCGCCCACTTTTACAAGAGCAAAGGCAAGCACCTGATCACGGTGAAAACCGAGCACAAGGCCGTGTTGGACACCTGCCGCGAACTCGAGCGCCAAGGCTTTGAAGTCACTTACCTGGACGTGCAAGCCGATGGTTTGCTCGACCTAGAGGTCCTGAAAGCTGCGATGCGCCCCGACACCATCATCGTCAGCGTGATGTATGTCAACAACGAAATTGGCGTGATTCAAGACATCCCGGCCATTGGCGCGCTCTGTCGTGAGCGCGGCATCATTCTTCATTCTGACGCCGCTCAAGCCACCGGTCGTGTCGACATCGACTTGGCCACGTTGCCAGTTGATTTGATGAGCCTGACCTCGCACAAAACCTACGGTCCCAAAGGCATTGGCGCTTTGTTTGTGCGCCGCAAGCCGCGCATTCGCCTTGAGGCGCAAATGCACGGCGGCGGTCACGAGCGTGGCATGCGTTCTGGCACCTTGCCAACGCACCAGTGCGTCGGCATGGGCGAGGCTTACCGCATCGCCAAATTGGAAATGCACGAAGAGAGCAAACGCATCCGCGGTCTCCAAGAGCGCATGTTGGCTGGTTTGAAAGACGTCGAAGAAGTCTTCCTGAATGGCCACGCTGAAAAACGCGTGCCGCACAACCTCAACATGAGCTTTAACTTCGTCGAAGGCGAGTCGCTGATCATGGGTATCAAAGGTCTGGCGGTGTCGAGTGGTTCGGCCTGTACCTCGGCCAGCTTGGAACCCAGCTATGTGTTGCGCGCTCTTGGCCGCAGCGACGAATTAGCCCACAGCAGTTTGCGCATGACCTTTGGTCGTTGGAGCACTGAAGAAGAAATCGATTACGCCGTGGCAACCATCAAAGAAAATGTGGCCAAGCTTCGCGAACTGTCCCCGCTGTGGGAAATGTTCAAGGATGGCGTCGATCTGTCGACCATCCAGTGGGCCGCACACTAACCTTATCAATATCAGGAGTTCATCATGGCATACAGCGAAAAAGTAGTAGACCACTACGAAAACCCCCGCAACGTTGGTTCCTTTGAAAAAGGTGACGAGACTGTCGGCACTGGCATGGTTGGCGCGCCGGCTTGCGGCGACGTCATGAAGTTGCAAATCAAAGTGAATCCTTTGACCGGCGTGATCGAAGACGCACGCTTCAAGACTTACGGCTGCGGTTCGGCCATTGCGTCTAGCTCGCTCGTGACCGAGTGGGTCAAGGGCAAGACGCTGGACGAAGCGGCGAGCATCAAAAATAGCGCCATCGCTGAAGAACTGGCCTTGCCACCTGTCAAAATCCATTGCTCGATCCTGGCCGAGGACGCCATCAAGGCAGCGGTCAATGACTACAAACAAAAACACGCACTGAGCGCTTGATTAACAGATTGATTCCGCCACTATGTCCGTAACTCTGACTGATGCCGCCGCGCGCCATGTGACGCGTTACATGACCAAGCGTGGCAAGGGCGTGGGCGTTCGGCTTGGCGTCAAGACCACGGGTTGCTCGGGTCTGGCCTACAAGCTGGAATACGCCGACGAGATTGCCCCTGAAGACGTGGTCTTCGAAGACAACGGCGTCAAGGTGCTGGTCGACCCGAAAAGCATGGCTTACATTGATGGAACCCAATTGGACTTCGTCCGTGAAGGCCTCAACGAGGGCTTTAAATTCATCAACCCGAACGAACGAGACCGTTGCGGCTGCGGAGAGAGCTTTCGAGTCTGAGGCTCACTGCCAGGCCCTGAACCGGCTGCCGCCTTCACCCCCGGTGCTGGCGGCTTTTTCTTGCTTTGTCTTGTTATGAACCTGCAATCTACCGACTTTGAATTGTTCCAACTGCCCGTGCAGTTTGCGCAGCACCGCGCGCTGATCGACGCCCGCTGGAAAGAACTCCAACGCGAAGCCCATCCCGATAAGTTCGCCGCGCAAGGTGCTGCCGCGCAGCGCCTGGCCATGCAATGGTCTGTGCGTATCAATGAGGCTTATCAGCGACTGAAAGACCCCTTGAAGCGCGCCAGCTATCTGTGTGAACTTCACGGTGCGCACATCAACGCTGAAAACAACACCGCCATGCCACCGGCTTTTTTGATCCAGCAAATGGAATGGCGAGAAGCGCTTGAAGACGCCAGCACGCTCGCCCAGTTAGAAGCGATTGCCGAAGAAACCACCGCCGCAGAGCAGGCTCAGTTGGCCGTCATTGCGCAGTCGTTGGATGTGGCGCAAGACCACGCCAAAGCCGCCAACGAAGTTCGAAGCTTGATGTTCATCCAGCGCTTCGGCACTGAGGTGGACGCCCGCATCGACCAGCTCGCCACTTAAATAAGAACCCACAAGCCCATGGCACTACTTCAGATATCCGAACCCGGCTACACCCCTGATCCGCACCAACGGCGCATCGCTGTGGGCATTGACCTCGGCACCACGCACTCGCTGGTCGCCAGCGTGCGCAACGGCGTGGCCGAATGCCTGCCCGACGAACAAGGCCGCGTGATTTTGCCGAGCGTGGTGCGCTATCTCAGCGCCGACAAACGCCAAATCGGTTTCGAGGCGCTGGCCGCCCAGGTCGAAGACCCACACAACACCATCGCCTCCGTCAAGCGGCTGATGGGCCGTGGTCTGCACGACATTGCCGACCCAAGCCGTCTGCCCTACCAGTTGATCGACAAGCCGGGCATGGTGAGTTTGCAAACCGCTGCCGGTGAAAAAAGTCCCGTCGAAGTCAGTGCCGAGATTTTGGCGACCTTGCGTTTTCGCGCGGAAGACACGTTTGACGATGATGTGTACGGCGCAGTCATCACCGTGCCGGCGTACTTTGACGAAGCCCAGCGCCAAGCCACCAAAGACGCGGCGCAATTGGCCGGCTTGAACGTGCTGCGACTCATCAACGAGCCCACCGCCGCAGCCATTGCCTACGGCCTTGACAACAACAGCGAAGGTATTTTTGCGGTCTATGACTTGGGCGGCGGCACCTTTGATATTTCGATTCTGCGTTTGACGCAAGGCGTGTTTGAGGTGGTCGCCACCGGCGGCAACTCGGCCCTTGGCGGCGATGATTACGACCGTGCTTTGGCTGATTGGGCTTTGGCGCAAGCGGGTGTCACCGCCGTCGACCACGCGGCTGACAAAGCCGCTTTGCTGCGTACCGCACGTGCCGTCAAGGAAGCCCTGAGCACGCAAAGCCATGTTCCTTTTCAGCTTGACCTGACCGACGCCCGCATTGACACCATCGTCACGCCCGCCGATTTTGAAACCATCACGGACACGTTGACGGCGCAGACCATGACGGCGGTGCGCAAAGCCTTGCGTGATGCCAAGCTCGGCAAAGACGACATTCAAGGCGTCGTGTTGGTCGGCGGTTCAACCCGCATGCCGGCCATCCGCTCAGCCGTGGCTGAGTTTTTCGGTCGAGAGCCCTTGACCAACTTGAACCCCGACGAAGTGGTCGCGCTGGGCGCGGCTATTTCTGCCAACCAGTTGGCTGGCAACCACACGGGCGACAATTTGCTGTTGCTTGATGTGATCCCGCTGTCCTTGGGCATTGAGACCATGGGCGGTTTGGTGGAGCGCATCGTGCCGCGCAACCAGACCATTCCGACGGCGATGGCGCAGGACTTCACCACCTACAAAGATGGCCAGACGGCCTTGGCCTTGCATGTGGTGCAGGGCGAGCGCGACTTGGTGGCCGACTGCCGGAGCTTGGCTCGTTTTGAGTTGCGCGGCATTCCACCCATGGCCGCTGGCGCAGCGCGCATCCGCGTGACTTTCACGGTCGACGCCGACGGCCTGTTGAGCGTCAGCGCCAAAGAGCAGGGCAGCGGGGTGGTTGCGCAGATTGATGTCAAGCCGTCTTACGGTTTGTCGGACGACGACATCGCCCGCATGCTGCAAGAGAGCTTCACGACGGCTCAACAAGACATGCAGGCGCGTGCACTGGCCGAAGCCCGGGTTGACGCCGACCGCATGTTGCTGGCAACACACAGCGCGCTGAATGCCGATGCAGACTTGCTTGGCGCTGAAGAAAAAGCACACATCGATGTCCTGATGGCTGCTGTCGCCAGCGCCCGTGTCGATGCCGACGCCGCCACCATTGAAGCCACCAACCAAGCCTTGGCCAAAGGCACCGAAAACTTCGCTGCACAGCGAATGAACCGCGGTATTCAAAAAGCCCTGGCCGGCAAAAACATCTCAGCGGTCTGACGCAGCCTGCACTTTTTTAAATTTTTAAAGCACACATAACATGCCCATCATCAAAATATTGCCGCATCCCGAATACTGTCCAACCGGCGCTGAAATCAGCGCGCCCGCCGGCACCTCCATTTGCGAGGCACTGCTGGACAACCACATCAACATCGAGCACGCCTGCGACATGAGCTGCGCCTGCACCACGTGCCACGTCATCGTGCGGGAAGGCTTGAATTCCCTCAACGCACCCGACGAAAACGAAGAAGACTTGCTTGACCGTGCCTGGGGATTGGAGCCGAACTCGCGCTTGAGTTGCCAAGCCTTCCTAGCCCAGTCCGATGTGACCGTTGAAATCCCTAAATACACAGTCAACCACGCCAAAGAACTGCATTGATATCGGGGCCGTGCCAAAGCGATAATTCAAGCTATGCGTCAAATTGTTCTGGATACCGAAACGACTGGTCTTTCTGCCGAAAACGGCGATCGCATCATTGAGATTGGCTGCGTTGAACTGGTCGCCCGCAAGCTGACCGGCAACAACCTCCATTTCTACCTCAACCCCGGCAGAGACAGCCACGAAGACGCGCTGAAAGTCCACGGCATCAGCAATGAATTTTTGCGCGACAAGCCGAAGTTTTCAGCGGTCGCCGATGAATTGCTGGCCTATCTGGCTGACGCTGAAGTCATCATCCACAACGCGCCTTTTGACGTCAGTTTTCTGAACAAAGAACTCTCACTCATCGGCAAGCCGCCACTGAAACACTGCGTGGCCAAGGTGGTTGACAGCCTGATGATGGCCAAGGAGTTGTTCCCCGGCAAACGCAACTCACTTGACGCCTTGTGTGACCGTCTCGAAGTCGACAACGCTGGCCGAACACTGCACGGCGCCTTGCTGGATGCCGAACTACTGGCTGACGTTTACATCAACCTCACGCGCGGTCAAAACAGTTTGGTGATGGACATGGGCACCCAGCCAGAGACCGGTGTGGCCCTTCAAATCGTCGACTTCAGCACCTTCGATTTGCCACTCCTCATGGCCAACGAGCAAGAGACCACTGAGCACGAGGCGTTGCTGAGCGGCATTGACAAGGCCAGCAAAGGCAAGACCGTGTGGCGCGCACTGGCCGCATGAAATTCAGCCGGCCATGCCGATATTGCCCTAAAAAACTCATATAATTTGAGGCTTGCTGAAAAGCAAAGGGAGATTAGCTCAGGGGTAGAGCATTGCATTCACACTGCAAGGGTCGCAAGTTCGAAACTTGCATCTCCCACCAACATATCGTTATAAATCAAGGACTTGGCTTTTGGGCTAGGTCCTTTTTTTTGGCTGGTAGTTCAGATCAGCAACCTGAACAACGACAACCAAAGTGCAAAAAAGATTTGTTCAGCGGTTAAATATCGAAATCACCAGGGTTTTGCTGCGACAACGCTTCCACATGCCGGCAGATTTCACCTGGGGTTGCAAACCACACATCAGCCATGTCACGTGCAGCGGCAATGTGTGCCAACGTTCGCCGTAAGTGGCGCAAACGGTAGGGTTGGCCGACAAGGTAGGGGTGCAGGGCGATCCCCATCACCAGAGGTTGCTGGGCTGACTGCTCCAGCATTTCATCGAAGTTGTCGATGACCATTTGAGCAAAATCTTTGGCGTCCATTTGCCGTCCCACGATCATCGGAATGTCGTTGATTTCCTGCGGATAAGGCACTGACCACAGCGATCTCCCATCCCTTGTTCGCATGCGCATGACCTGGTCATCGTGGCACCAGTTGAGGGTATAGAGGTAGCCCGTCTCCGCCAGCAAGTCAGGCGTTACAAGGCTTTCAGAAATCCACGGCGACAACCACCCTTCAGGCGCTTGACCGCTGTGCGTTTGAATAAGGCTTCGGCATCTTGCCAGCAGTTCACGCTCAGCCCCTTCAGCAAGCCCACCTTGGCGCTCAGCGTTGCTGTGGCCATGGCCAATCAGTTCGTAGCCGTGCTGCACCATGGCGCTTACCAGCTCAGGGCAATGCTCATACAGCGCTGTGTTGATGAGTGCGCCAACGGGCAGGCCAAGCTGCTCAAAAAGTGCGAGACAGCGCCAAGCGCCTACGCGGTTGCCGTACTCCCGCCAGCTGTAATTGAGCACGTCGGGCTGTGGCGTCGCTGGGCCAATGCCGGCCCCAAGCCCTTCACCAAAAGCAAAGTGCTCGACGTTAAAACCAATATAAACCGCCAAACCCGCACCACCCGGCCAGCGGTAGTTGGGTCTGCGAGTGATCGGCTGGTAGTCAAAACGGTTGTGGGTCGGCAGTGTGTTCGGATATTGAAGTGTCATGGGTGCTTTTTACAGCGTTGCCAATCACGCGCCGACCACATCAGGTCAGCACCTGCGCAAGTTGTTCACCGCAACGCAAATCGCTTAAGCCGTAGGATTTCTCGCAGCGTCTTTCCGTCCGCCATCAACGGTGTTGCTGTGTGCCGCTGAAAAATCTGCCCCGATATTCAGCCGGAACCTGTCACATGTCACGTGACGTGAACGTACGACGTAAGGTCGTTTTTGAGAGTAGAAATGAAAAAAGCCGCACGTCTTTGGAACTATGCGACTCTATCAATGGTGCCCGGGAGAGAACTCGAATCTCCACATCTTGCGATACACGGACCTGAACCGTGCGCGTCTACCAATTCCGCCACCCGGGCACAGCTAATAATGTACCATTAGAAAATCGACTTTTTGAATGAGTCGCTCAAAAAAATTCAACTATTCGCCTTGTTCTAGTTTGTAACGTCCATGCCTTATGCTGATGGCCGTGCAAACTGCTTTTCAAGCGCCAGCAGGGTCCTTCTCGGCGTAAGCTTCAGCAGGCACTCCATTCACATAGACCATCTCACGAAAGAGATTACTTATCAAAACAGCTCAACACCCTTCGAGTCAGGTTTCCAACCTGTTGGCCGAATTTGAAGGCACAGTTTCGGGTCACCGTGACGGCCACGGCTTTGTTCAACGCGATGACGGCGAGGCTGATATTTACCTGCCGCCCAACGAAATGCGCGCGGTGCTGCACAAAGATCGGGTCAAAGCGCGCATCGTGCGCCATGACCGCAAAAACCGGCCCGAGGGCCGCGTGACAGAAATCATCGAGCGCTCGCCCAATCCGATCATTGGCCGTTTGCTGCATGAAAGCGGCGTCTGGCTGGTGGCCCCTGAAGACAAGCGCTACGGGCAAGACATCCTGATTCCTAAAGGCGCCACCGGCACGGCCAAGCCGGGTCAGGTGGTGGTGGTCGAGCTGACCGAGCCGCCCGCGTTGTTCGGTCAACCGGCCGGGCGTGTCAAAGAAGTGCTGGGTGAGGTTGACGACCCTGGCATGGAAATCGAGATTGCTGTGCGTAAATATGGTGTGCCGCATGAGTTCAGTGACGACGCGCTGGCGCTGGCGCGCGCTTTGCCCGACGCCGTGCGGCCGATCGACAAGCAAGGTCGCATCGACCTGACCGACATTGCACTGGTGACGATTGACGGCGAAGATGCCCGCGACTTTGATGACGCCGTGTACTGCGAACCGGCCAAAGTCGGTCGCGGCAAAGGCTGGCGTTTGCTGGTGGCGATTGCCGATGTGAGCCACTATGTAGAGACAGGCAGCGCGATTGACATTGATGCGTATGACCGGGCCACCAGCGTGTATTTTCCGCGCCGCGTGATCCCGATGCTGCCTGAAAAACTCTCCAACGGCCTGTGTTCACTGAACCCGAACGTGGAGCGGCTGTGCATGGTTTGCGACATGCTGATCACCGCCAAAGGCGAAGTCCACGCCTACCAGTTTTACCCGGCGGTGATGTTCAGTCACGCCCGTTTTACGTACACCGAAGTGGCGGCTATTTTGGCCAACACGCGCGGCCCCGAAGCCGCTCAGCGCAAAGCGCTGGTGCCGCACTTATTGGATTTGCATGACGTTTACCAAGCGCTGCTGAAAGAGCGTGGTGTGCGTGGTGCGGTGGACTTCGAAACCACCGAAACTCAGATCGTTTGCGATGAGGCTGGCCGCATCGAAAAAATCGTGCCGCGCACCCGCAATGTGGCGCACCGCTTGATCGAAGAAGCCATGCTGTCGGCCAACGTCTGCTCGGCCGACTTCATTGCGCAAAGCAAACATGCCGGCTTGTTCCGCGTGCACGAAGGCCCGACGCCTGAGAAAAAAGACATGCTGCGCAGCTACCTCAAAGCCATTGGCTTGGGGCTGACCATCAGTGATGACCCGATGCCGGGCGAGTTTCAGTCGATCGCCTTGGCCACCAAGGACCGGCCGGACGCCCAGCAAATTCATTCGATGCTGTTGCGCTCTATGTCGCAGGCGATTTACACGCCGATGAACAACGGCCACTTTGGTTTGGCTTACGAGGCCTACACGCACTTCACCAGCCCGATTCGACGCTACCCGGATTTGCTGGTGCACCGCGTCATCAAGGCCGTGCTGAAGCAAGCCAAATACCAGTTGCCGGCCTTGCCGACACCGGGCGAGGCTCATGCCAAGTTGTCTAAGCGCTTGGCTGCGCGGGCGGTCGAGTCGGATCAAAAGCCGAAGAAACCGACGGTCGACCAACTCGCCTGGCAAGCCGCCGGCCTGCATTGCAGTGCCAACGAACGCCGGGCCGACGAGGCCAGCCGCGATGTTGAAGCCTGGCTCAAATGCAAATACATGCGTGGCCATTTGGGCGAAGAGTTCGGCGGTGTCGTCAGCTCGGCGACCAGCTTCGGAATTTTCGTCACGCTGGATGCGATGTATGTCGAAGGCTTGGTGCACATCACCGAACTCGGCAGCGAGTACTTCCGCTTTGACGAAGCTCGGCAAGAGCTTCGCGGTGAACGTACCGGCATGCGTTACGCCATCGGCACGCGGGTTCGGGTGCAGGTCAGCCGCGTCGACCTGGATGGTCGCAAGATTGACTTCAGGTTGGTCCACGAAGGCGAGGAACTGATGACGCGCGCCATGAAGGACAAGTCGGGCGGCGGCCCCTTTGATGGCCCCTCGGGTGAACGCGAAGGTGGTCGCAAGGGTGGCGATAAATACGCTGACAAGCGAGCCGATAAAAGTGCGGGCAAGCGCTCTGATCGCTCCGCAGCACGCAGCGGTGGTGCGTCAGACCGCGGTGCGGCCCGTTCGCCAATTCAAGCGCTCAAAGCCGCCGTGAAAAAGTCGGCTGGGGGCGCAGCGCGCAAGTCAAGTAAACCCAGCAAGAAACCACGGCGGTGATGGCCATGCGTGTTTTGAGCTTTTTGCTGGAGACAGCTTTTTATCTGCTGATTGGCGCGGCTTTGTTCCGTGCTTACATGAACTGGCTGCGCATCAGCATGACGGCCCAACCGGGCACGTTTGTGATGGCGCTGACGAACTGGTTGGTCAAACCGCTGCGGCGCACGTTGCCGCAGGTGCTGGCCCGCTCCAAGGTCGATTCCGCCAGTTTGTTTGCAGCGGTTTTGTTGTCCTTGCTGTATGCCTTGTTGATCGCCTTGCTGTTTGGCTGGTTCGCTGGCGAGCTGCCGCTGCTGGTGATCGTGGCTTTTGCCTTCAAAATGCTGCTCCGGGTGGCACTGCAAGCCTTGACGATTCTGGTGTTTGGCTACGTCATCATCTCGTGGGTGCAGCCCGGCTCTTATGCTCACGGTTTGCTGTCCCGACTGGTCGAGCCGCCTTTGTCGCCGCTGCGCCGGATCGTGCCCATGATTGGCGGCATTGACCTGTCGGCCATGGTTTTGTTGCTGCTGCTGCAGGTGGGCTTGATGTTTTTGGTGTGAGTGACTTGTCAGGTGCTCGCTAATTTGGCGAGTCCTGATGCCGTCAATGTTTCATGTCCCCCGTTTTCAGCCCAACGGTCGGCCAAGTGGCCATGCATGAAAACGGCTTGGGCTGCCGCCGTACGAGCAGGCAGACCCGCAGCCAGCAAAGCCCCGATCATGCCGGCCAACACGTCGCCAGTGCCGGGGCTGGCCAACCGGGCATTGCCGCTGTGGTTGATCAGCGGCAATTGTCCCGGCGCTGCAATCACGCTGCCCGAGCCTTTGAGCACCACCACGCAGCCAAATCGATCGGCCAATTGCTGCGCTGCACGACGCCGGTCTGACTGAATGTCGTGTGTGCTGCATTGCAAAAAGCGGGCGGCTTCGAGCGGGTGCGGCGTTAAAACGGTGGCGTGACCCTGCGCCGATCGCGCTGCCAATAAGGCCTGCAAGGATGGGGCCGCGGCGATAGCGTTCAGGGCGTCGGCGTCAAAAACAGCGCGTGTGGCTGCAGCCAACAGCGCTGGCAAATGCGCCTGCACCGCTTGGCCGCCGCCGCAGCCGCAGACCAACACCTGTTGTGTCACATCCAGCGCTGCCGGATGTCTGAACATCAACTCAGGCTGGGCCGGGTCGATCGACAAAACGCTGATCGCTGAAACGTTACCTTCAAGCAGCGCGACAAAAACTCGGCCCGCGCCCGTGTGCAGGGCGGCGCGTGCGGCCAGCAAGGCTGCGCCGACCATGCCGGGTGCGCCACCCAACACGGCCACGTCACCGAAACTGCCTTTGTGGCTGGCGTGCGCTTGGTCTTGCCGGGGCCAGCTTGGCGAACTGTCCGCGCCTTGGAGCATCGCGCAGGGCGATACGTCTGCAGGCAGTTCTACGCTCAAATCATCCAGCCAGACTTGGCCCGCTGCATCGCGCCCGTCGGCTGTAAAAAGTCCTGGTTTCAAGGTCAGCAGGCTCAAAGTGTGACGCGCACCGAGCCTTGGGGTTTTGTACAAAGTCGCGCCGGTGTCCGCGTTGAGCCCTGTTGGCAGGTCGATGCACAGCACCGGCATTCCGCTGCTGTGCATGCGGTCCAACCACTGCGTCATCACTGGCGTGCTGGGGCGATCGGCGGACAGCGCACCGCCAATCCCCAGCAGCGCGTCGATGGCGAAGTCAAATGTTGCGGGCGGTTCTGCAGAAATCAGCAGCCCGGCGGACAGGGCGCGCAGGCGCGAGGCGCGGGCGTCGGGCGGTTGCTGGTGTGTGCCGGTGTTGGTGTCTTGGTCTAGCTCGGTCCACGTCAGGCTGACTTTTTTTCCAAGTCGGTGCAATTGCAATGCCGCTTCAAAGCCGTCGCCGCCGTTGTTGCCGGGGCCGCAGGCGACCCATATGTGTTGCGCGTGCGGCGCCAACGCCAAGGCCAGGCGGGCGGTGGCCAGTCCAGCCCGTTGCATGAGGCTGTGTGCTGGCAAATGGGCTTGAGCCCGCGCCTTGATCTGCCGGGTGGCGGCGATGTCGAAAAGCGGGTAGCTGCGTTCTTGACAGATCTTGCGCGTGCGGGCCATGCCTGATTGTGGCGGCTTCTCACGGTCTTTGAAGCGCGGCCTCTACGTGCAAGGCCGCGTCCAAAACACCGTCGTCGTGCAGGGCCGAATGCCAGAGCATCAGCCCGACCGGCAATTGGTTGTGCGCCTGGTCGGGCGTGTAGCAGGGCAGGGAGATGGCGCAGCCGTCGAGCATATTGACCACCGCGGGGTTGCGCAGCAACAAGCCGTTGACGCGAAAGAAGGCGTCATCGTCGGCGATCAAATCTGCGATGGCTGGCGCGACCATCGGCACCGTCGGTGACAGCATGCCGTCGAAGCCGCTCATGCCCAGGTTCATGCGGTCAATCCACTGCCGCCTAGCGGTACACAGGTCGATGTAATCGGCCGCACTCATGCTTGCGCCTTTGAGAATGCGCAGCGCCACGCGAGGGTCGTAGTCAGACTGGCGCTGCCCGATCAACTGACGGTGCCAAGCGTAGCTCTCAGCCGCTGACAAGCCGCCGGTGGCATTGATGTGGCTCAGTTCGTTGAGCTCGCCCAGCTCGATCTCAACGATCTCCGCGCCGGCGGCGCGCAGCACGCGCAAGCTGTGCTCAAAGGCGCTGGCCACGGTGGCGTCCAAGCCGTCTAGCATCAGGCTGCGGGGTACCGCAAAGCGGCTGGCAGACAAAGGCTTGCCGGCCAGCGCCACGCGCCTGTCGGCCAGTACCTCGTGCACCGTCACGGCATCGCGCACTGAGCGCGTGATGGCGGAGACGGTGTCGAGCGTGGTCGACAAGGGCAGGACGCCCGCCGTCGGCACCAGACGCGCCGTGCTTTTGAAGCCGACCAGTCCACACAACGCGGCCGGAATGCGGATCGAGCCACCGGTGTCTGAGCCCAAGCCAACGGCTGCTGCCCCAGTGGCCACGGACACTGCGGCGCCCGACGACGAGCCGCCCGGAACGCGGGCGACCAAGCCGTCAGCTGGATGCACTGGCGTGCCGTGGTGCGGGTTGATGCCGACGCCGGAGTAGGCGAACTCGGACATGTTGGTGCGGCCAGCGATCAGGCCGCCGGCGCTGCGCAAGCGGGCGACTGCCGGGCAGTCGGTCAGCGCTGGCTCGGCCTCTGTCAAGACGATGGAGCCGGCTTGAGTCCGCTCACCGGCCACGTCAAACAGGTCTTTGACGGAGATCGGCAACCCAGCCAAGGGGCCTGAGCGGGCTCGGTTGCCGGTGGCGTCCTGCGCTGCAGACTGAGCGGCTTCGGCCAGCGTCTGAGCCGGGTGGCTGATGTAGACATGGGCGCAGCCACTGGCCAAGCTGGCCAGCCGGGCTTGGTTCAAGGCGTCTGCCAAGCTCATCTGGCCGGATGCGATGGATTGGCGTTGCGCGTGCAGGTCTTGGTGCATGGATTTCCTGAGTTTCAAGCTGGGGGGTGGTATGATCAGCGACCTTTGTGAATGACCCTAAGTAATCAAACGGGTCGTTTGCAAGGTAAATCGCAAATCAGCCATTCAAGGTGTCGCTCAGGAAATAAGTCCAGACGATAAGCGCTGATTTTAGACACAACCTTTGGAGTTATATATGTCAGTCACCATGCGTGAAATGCTTGAAGCCGGCGTCCATTTCGGACACCAAACCCGCTTCTGGAACCCTAAGATGGCTCCGTACATCTTCGGTCACCGCAACCGTATCCACATCATCAACCTGGAAAAATCGCTGCCGATGTTCCAGGACGCA
>CANFWI010000024.1 GCA_947450675.1 Comamonadaceae bacterium
AAACCTTGCTTTGGCTACCAAGTCAAACAATGCCAAGGCGCGTGCATTGGCAAAGTGTCTTTGGCGGTGCACAACCTGAAGTTGCAAACGGCCCTTCAGCTTTACAAAGTCCCGGTTTGGCCATTTGAGGGAGCGGTGGCCATCAAGGACGGGCACAGCATGCTGGTGATCAACAAATGGTGTTACCTGGGCACCGCCAACGACCACGATGAGCTGGACGACATCGCACAGTCTGAAGACTTTGACTTTGATCTCGATATTTACAAAGTCGTCAAAAAGGCCATGACTGGCTCTCATAAAACCAGTCTGCTGAAGCTGGCCAATCCCCAGCGGGCGGCAGCCTCATTTGACGCGATGGACTGATTTTTGATCACCATGCCCAAACCTGTTCGATCCCGTATCAAAGCTTGCGAGACCTGCCAAGCCGTGAGTTCAACTCTTGACCGGGTGGTGCAAGACGACACCCCCACCGCCCCTTGCGCTGTTCAACATGATGTTCAACACGAGTTACGCCATGTGCGTGCACTCATGCAACTTGAGCAAAAGGAAGACCAAGCGCAGTTCAAACTCAAAAATGCCAGTGCCAGCATCAAGGAGCGCCGAAGGCGTGGCTTGACCTGGTACCCCGTCACCATCACCCAAGAAGACATCGGTTTTGGTGGCAAAGTGGTCTTGGAGCTAGAGCGCCCTGCGCATCGGCAAGACCTGCACTTGTTTCAGGTGGGCAAAAATGCTTCGCTCTTCAGCAACGCGCCAGGCCACTCGGCAGCCGACAGACCTGCGCTGAGCGGCGTCGTGACGAGCGTGCGGCGCAACAAGCTGCTGCTGGCCACCACCAAAGAAGCGCTGCCCGACTGGGCACTGGACGGCAGCACATTGGGCATTGACCTCACCTTTGACGAGGTGAGCTACCGCGAGATGAATCAGGCCCTGAGCGCGGTCATGCTCGCAAACGGCAACCGCTTGGCCGAACTGCGCGACGTGCTGCTGGGCGCCCGGCAGGCCAGCTTTCGCGAGCACCAAGCCGACGACCTGTTTTATCCCAGTGCGCTCAACGACTCGCAGCGGGTGGCTGTGCAGCATGTGATCTCTGCCCAAGACGTGGCCATCATCCACGGCCCGCCCGGTACGGGTAAAACTACCACTCTGGTGCAGGCCATTTTGGAAACCATCCGGCGTGAGCGGCGCGTGCTGGTGTGTGCCCCCTCCAACACCGCCGTGGACCTGCTGACTGAAAAGTTGGCCGAGCGCGGTGTCAACGTGATCCGCTTGGGCAACCCCAGCCGCGTGTCTGAGCTGCTGCTCAAGCACACCCTCGATGCCGGTGTGATGGCCCACGCCAGCTACGCCAAAATGCATGCGATGCGCCAAACCGCTGAGCAGCACCGAGACACCGCCAACGAACATGTGCGCCATTTTGGTTTTGAGGAGCGTCAACAGCGCCAATGGCTCAGAGATGAAGCGCGCACGCTGCGCCAAGCCGCCGACGATTTGGAGCGCTTCATGACCGAGGACGTGCTCGAATCGGTGCAAGTTATCACCTGCACGCTGGTGGGCGCTAGCAACCGCCACATTCGCCACCTGAGCTTTGAGACCGTCTTCATCGACGAAGCCGCTCAGGCCTTGGAGCCAGGCTGCTGGATTCCGATTGCCAAGGGCCAGCGCATTGTTTTGGCGGGCGACCACCACCAGCTACCGCCCACGGTGAAAAGCGAAAAAGCCGCCCGCGAAGGCTTGCGCGAAACCTTGTTTGAAAAGTGCATCCAGCGGCAACCGCAGACGGCCCGCATGCTCACCGTGCAATACCGCATGCACGAGCAGATCATGGGGTTCAGCTCCGAGAAGTTCTATGGCGGCCAACTGGTGCCGCACCCCAGCGTGCGTCATGCCGGTTTGGCCGCTTATGCCCCGCGTTTTGCACCCGACTTGCCTGTTGAATTCATCGACACGGCTGGCTGTGGCTTTCTGGAGGTCGCTATTCCCGAAAGCCGTTCAACGGCCAACCCCGAAGAAGCCCACTTGCTGCTGGACCGCCTTGCCCAGCTGCTTGCAGCCTGCGAGTCAACCGAACAAGATCAGCGCCCACTCACCATTGGCGTGATTGCACCGTACCGCGCCCAAATCAACTATTTGAAAGATGCCATCGAAGACAGCGAAGTGCTGAATGATTTGCTGCTGCAACGCAGGCTCAGCGTGGGCACCGTCGATTCGTTTCAGGGCCAGGAGCGCGACATCATTGCCATCACATTGACACGCAGCAACCCCCAAGGCGAAATCGGCTTCCTCTCCGACATCCGCCGCATGAACGTGGGCATGACCCGTGCACGGCGCAAGTTGCTGCTGGTCGGCGATTCATCCACGCTTTGTTGCCATCCGTTTTTTGTCGAATTGCTGGCCTATGTCAAGCGCATTGGAGGCTATTTCCAAATCGCAAGAGGTTGCGATAGTTTTATAAATGACATCCATACCGTGCCTGAAGCCCGTGACCGCGTACGTTTTTCGGGGGCAAAGTCACACCCCCCAAACGACGTCCTTTCCGGCCTCAGCGCTGCGGCTCAATAATTCGATAAACGGTGCTGCGCGTTGACGGAGCATGACGCTGTCGTCGTCGATCTCAACTTCCGTCTGAGGATTCGCAACACGATGGGCTTCCGCTTCCTCGTGCGCCACAATCGCCGCGTTCAAGGCTGCGATAGCGGCAGGAATTTGCGCCACCGTGATGATCCCTTGGGCTGACGGTGACTTGCCAATGATGGTCAGCATTTGTTCGCCATTCATTTGAAGCATGATGACGTCTGCGCAGGCTTGAGATTTGAACTTGTAAAGCATCGCTGGTTCTCCATTGGGCAGTTGTATTCGGTTCACCGAATGGCAATTTTGCGACATTGCCTAAGGCCGAGCCCGCTCTTAACTGCACAGCTTCGCTGTGTGCAATCAAAACTCCGCGTGAAAGCGAACTGCGAAAACGTTCACCGGTCCACGGCTGGCGTTGTATGCCGGGTTCTGGATGCGTTGATAGTCGCCCGTCAGCCAGATGCTTTTGCTGATGCCAAGGCTGTAAAAGCCTTCGAAAATGGTTTCCGGCTTGTAGTTCAAAGCGCCATCACCAATGAAAAAGGAAATGCCACCGGCCTCTAAATATCTGCGCCTGTCGCGGGAGAGTTGGTTCTGCATCATCGACAGCCCGACGGTGTCATTGGCGCGTCCCCACAGCGTGCCCTTGACTAAAAAGCCAGACGAAAAAGAATCATCCACTTCGGTGAACGCCACGGTTTCGGTGCGGCCATCGGTTTTCATGGCTCTGAGAAAAAAGCCTATGTCGGCGTTGATCGCTTGCTCTAAGTTAACCCCAAGCCCGTACTTGGTTTTCACATCACCGCGCACATTGAAGATGGTTTGTGCGGCTGTTCCGGCACCCGGGTGAGCTGCAAGGTAGGCTGTGGCGTCATTGAAGCTGGCCAACACGGCCCGGTTCCTGAAGGCTAGAACTCGCACCTTTCCAGGCTGGCCGTTGAGGTTGTGTACATGTTCGATCTCGACTTGATCGCCGTAGTGCTTGCCCAGCGCAAAGTCCAGCGGTAAGCCATTGGGTTCTTTAGGACCTGTCATTCGGCCAAAGCGGAAGACCCAAGCATCTTGGTACAACTCGCCGGCGAACCCCCACCCAAAGCCGCGAGCATCTGCTGAGTAGTCAAAGGCTGAATACGTCCAGTTGCCCCAGTTCATGAACTGCGTTCGTGGGTCTTTGGCGTAAGTGTTGTCGTCAAACACGTCGAGTGTTGAAAAGTTACCGGCGGTCAGCACGAAACGGTTTTTGTCGACGCTGCCGGCCATCTGGTTGAAGTCGGATTCGATTTTTTCGCTACCGCCGCCATGGTTCCAAGTTTGGCGTATGAATAAACGTTGAACGTAAGGTGTTGGCGTGCTGCCTGCAGCGCGTGTGATTTCTCCATTGGAGAAACCGCCCAGCCCGACCAAATTACTTGAAAAGGGGATACCAGATGCCAGTTCTGGGTTGAAATAAAGCTCGCCGCCTTGCCAGACTCTGGCACCAAAGTGCGCGGTCGTTGAAAAGGTGTACATCTTTTCCGCTGAGGAACTGAGGCTGTTCAGGCCTGAGTACTGGGCCGAGAAAGCAGGGTGCTTTTGCCAGTTGTACGTGGTTTGGTATTTGGCCGTGGTATCTTCAGCGTCTTCAGACTGCGCCACAGACATGCAGCAGAGGGCCGATAGCAGTGTCGCCAAGACAGCGTTTCGGGTTGTGCGGTCAACCCTCAATGTCGAATATGGAAAGTACATGCCACGTTTCTTTTTTTTATTAATTTCAACGCGATTCTAGGGAGCAAGCGTGACAAATATGTGACTTTTGGGGCTTTGACTGAAAGCGGCAGTCGGGATGGTAACCGCTTGTGCAAAAAATCTTGCAGCCAGCGACTGTTGCGTTAGTGAACTGCCCCTAAAGCGACCATGTCTCGGTTGCCAGTTGTTTACTTTGAGTCATTCGACCGTAGAATTGCTGCACTGCAACAATTTTTTAAAAGGACCACCATGTTCACTAACAACCCGTTCGAAGCCATCACCAAAACCATGAAAGAGAACGCTGCTAAATTCAATCCAGCAGCTTCTCAGGATGCACTGAAGCCTTTGATGGCTAATCTGCAGGCGTGGGGTGAGTTGGCGCAAAAGCAAGCTCAAGCGGCTCAAGCGTCCATGACGGCGACCGTTGAGTCTTTCAAAGGTATCAAAGAGCCACAAGCTGCTTTTGAAGCCATGAAGACTTTGGCTGAAGAGAACATGGCGGTTGCTGCCAAAAACCTCAAAGACGTGACGGCTCTGGGTGTCGCCCAATTCCATACCAGCGTTGAAGCTATCGAAAAAGCGCACCCTGCACCAGAAGCTTTTGCCGCCGTGAGCAAAGGCATCAAGGCTGCGGCCGCTCAAGTGCAAACCGCTGTTGAGTCTGCCATCAAGACGACCAGCAAAAAGAAGTGATCTGACTAAGTCGGATACGTCGGCATCGGCCGTTCCGACTGAAAAAGCCCCGCTGGCCGGGGCTTTTTCACGTCCATGGCGAGCTCGTGCAAACCTTGACGCATCGCCAGTCAAGTGGTGGCGGTGCCGCTGACCCGGCACGACAGGCTTTGTCGTTTGGGCAGAAGGTCACTAAGCGGTCCAAGCTGTCTGCGTCAAAATGCCTCCGTAAAATCGGACACCGAATGCATTCAAGTGCGGCGGCTTACCCGTTGGCTTTTCTATTTTGAGATTCGTTGTGTCTGCACCTCCTCTTTCACTGTCTGATTCATTCTCCAGCCTGCTGGCGCAGCGCCGTTCGATTCGCGCCTACCAAGTCAAGCCGGTGGCTGACAGCTTGTTGCGAGAGGTTTTGATGCAGGCCCGCATGTCGCCGAGCGGCGCTAACTTGCAGCCGGGGTCATTCATCTTGGTCGCGGGCGCAGCCAGAGAGCGGCTGACGGCCGACATCACCCAGGGCTGGCGCAGTGGTGCGCAAGAGCCGGAGGACTACACCTACTTTCCCACGCCCCTGCCGATGTCGCTCCGACGGCGTCAAGTGGCGGCGGCCAAAGCCTTGTACGGTTCTATCGGGATTGCCCAAGACGACCGGGCCGGTCGAGATCTGCAGTTTGAGCAGAACTTTCGTTTTTTTGAGGCACCCGTGGCCTTGATCGCCACCATCAACGGCGACTTCGGCAGCGGTGGTTACATGGATTTCGGCATGACGCTGTATGGCTTGATGCTGGCCGCCCAAGCCAAAGGCTTGGCCACCTGCGCGATTGGGGCCATGGCCTCTTATCCGGGTTTGATTCGCCGGAGTTTGGGTCTGGACGACAGCTCAAAAATCGTCTGTGGCCTAGCGCTCGGCTATGCCGATGCAGACGCTGCGGTGAATCAAACCGTGACGGAGCGTTGTGCCCAAGATCAGTATTTCAGGGTGATTGATTAGCGGTTTGGGGGAATGCCAGTTAAGTCAGAAGTCAACACACCCTGGCATCGGCAAGCCGATACGCGACAATCTCAGCTCTACAAAAAAATACCATGCAAACCAAGACTTTCTCCAACACCCCGGCTCTCTTCTCAATTGCAATCGCCGTCGCGATAGGCGCCATTGGCGCCATGGCTCCTAGCTCGGCGTCCTTTGCTGCTGCACGCCACGCCACCAAGCACGCGGCTCCAAAGAAGGCCGCGGCAGCCGTGAACGCCCAGCCGCCGCTGGCAGCTCAGATCTCCTTGGCAGACAATCCGCCGGCGCTGCCCGCCAAGGCGTGGTTGTTGATGGACTTCGACTCTGGCCAAGTGCTCGCCTCGGCCAACGCTGACGAATCCTTGCCGCCGGCTTCGCTCACCAAGATGATGACCAGTTACATCGTTGAGCAGGCGCTCCGCTCCGGCAAGCTCAAGCCAACTGACCTGGTCTCGGTCAGTCTGAACGCTTGGTGCCGAGGTTCGAGCACCGAGTCCTGCATGTATCTGCCGCTGAACAGCCAGGCCACGGTGATCGACATCCTGCGCGGCATCATCATCCAGTCGGGCAACGATGCCTCCAAGGCCATTGCCGAGCACATGGCCGGCTCCGAAGAGGGCTTTGCCAAGCTGATGAATGCCGAAGCGCTGCGCCTTGGCATGACGCACACGCATTTCATGAATCCCACGGGCCTGCCCGATCCGTCGCACAAGTCGTCCGCGCTTGACCTCGCCATCTTGGCGCGCGCCATCATTCGCGACAGCGTTGACTATTACCCGCTCTACGCGGAACGCGAGTTCAAGTACAACGGCATCAAGCAAGGAAACCGCAATGCCTTGCTCTACACCGATCCCAGCGTTGACGGACTGAAGACGGGCCACACCCAAGAGGCCGGCTACTGTCTGGTCACCTCATCCAAGCGCAACGGGATGCGCTTGATCACGGTGATCCTCAACACCCACAGCGCTCAGGCGCGTGCGGACGAAACGCGAACGCTGCTCGGTTGGGGTTATAGCAATTTCGAGAAGGTCACGCCGATTCAGCCGAACACGGTGGTTACCACGGCCAAGCTCAGCTTCGGCAAGACAGACACGGTCGCCGCTGGACTGGGCGCACCGTGGATGTTGACCGTGCCGCGGGGCCAGCAAGTGCAGACCTCGGTGCAGCTCAAGGCAGGCCTAGAGGCGCCGGTGGCCAAGGGCTCTGTGATCGGCAAGGTGGTCGCGACATCGAACGGCAAGCCAGTGGGCGAAACCCCGCTCGTCGCTCAGGCCGATGTGGAGCGGGCAGGCCTGCTGCAGCGCACGTGGCAGCACGTGGCCAAACTGTTCGGACGCTGAACGTCAAGTTCCGCTGACTAAGTGCCGTTCACGGGCGTGGACGTACTTTTTCGGCGAGTATCCGGCAAGAGATTTACCTTGTCGAGCCAATATCGCTGTATTGACGTCATGATTCAAAATTGAATGCTTGCTTTGGTGACGTGAATCAAACACGGCTGACTTTTTTTCGGGAGCGGTCTACGGTTTACCAGGCTTCAGCAATGCGGCCATTAGCTGTCGGTCGAGTATGTGCTGATCAGGAGTGTCTAAAATTTTTGACAAGCCACCAACCATAGACTAGCCCGCCGCTGATTTGTGGCTTTCCTTTGAAGAAATCAGGGTTTAAAAAATGGGGTTGGCACCATTAGCCGATTTTCCTGAGACACGAGGTAGGCGGCTTGCGCACTCTTTTCAAGATAGCCAGCCCAATCTGGATCACGCTGCAAGGCTGTGCGCCGACCTTCGCGGTCTGCAGCGTTTTCAAAAGCCCAGATGTGGGTGTAACTGTTGACGTTGCCCGTTTCGGTTTGCAGGTAAACCAGCGGCTCACCCAGATGCCGCCGTTGCACGTCAAATCCATGCGCGCCATACAGCGCAAGGTGTTTTTTCAAGGTACCCGGAATACAGGTGTAGGTTCGGACGTCGTAAAGCATGGGTTACCCTTTTGGAGTGATTAAAAAAACGTATCAGTCCACTGTAGCGCCGGAACGCTGTACCAGCACCCCCCAGCGTTCCACTTCCTGGACTACAAATTTCTGGAATGTCTCGCTCTGGTTGCCGATAAGATCTGCGCCCAGTTCATTCAAGCGAGCTTGAACTGCAGAGTCGGCGACCGCTCTGGCTATGGCCGACGAGAGCTTGGCAACGACCGGCGCGGGTGTTGCTGCAGGTGCAAACAGACCAAACCAAGATTTGGCTTCTACTTGTGGAAAACCGGCTTCAGCAAAAGTTGGTACGTTAGGCAGATTGGCCCGGCGGGTGCCGCCTGTCACCGCCAGTGGCCGCAGTCGTCCTGCCTGAACTTGCGCCAGTACCTCAGGCAGGTTGGCAAACATGACTTGAATCTGCCCGCCAATCAGGTCGGTCTGTGCCGGCGCTCCGCCTTTGTAAGCCACGTGCATCATGCGCACACCAGCCAGCGTATTGAACTGTTCGCCCGCCAGATGCGCCGCCGTGCCTGTGCCGCCCGAGCCAAAATTGACCTTGCCGTCATGAGTCTTGGCGTAAGTGACCAATTCCGTCGGTGTTTTGGCTGTGACAGCATTGTTGACGACCAGCAACAGTGGAACTGATGCAAGGTTGGACAGCCCGACAAAATCGGTTGTCAGTTGGTAATCCAACTTGCGGTACAGCGTGGCATTGATGGCATGACTGGATGTCGCCATGAGGATGGTGTAGCCATCAGGCGCCGAACGGGCCACCTGCAGCGCACCAATATTGCCATTGGCGCCCGCCTTGTTGTCGATCAACACCGGTTGGCCAAGCAGTTCGGAAACCTTTTGGCCGACAACGCGCGCAATCACGTCAGTGGCGCCGCCGGCCGCAAACGGCACCACGATACGGATAGGTCGGACCGGAAACTCGGTGGTTTGGGCCTTAGCGATAGAGCACATACCCAAAGCCAGTAGCGAAACCAACACCAGATTTTTATTGCGCATGTCGTATCTCCTCATCATGATTTTTTCAGACCTGCCAAATGCTTGACCGCACGCCAGCGCACGAGTAGCACCTGCAGCATTGGGTAGATCAAAACCAAACCGGCAATGACCAGCATCGTTCCTGCAATCGGGCGCGTCATGATGTCGGTCAAATCACCTTGGGTTAGGTAAAGCGATTGAAGGAATGAGCGTTCCAAAATGGGCCCTAGCGCCAGTGCCATCAACAGGATTACGGGCTCGAACTTGAGTTGGCGTAGCACATAGCCTGCCACGCCGCTCAGGAGCAGAACCCACAGGTCAAGTAGGCTGTTGGAGATGGCGTATGTGCCGACGACGCACAGCAGTGCCACCAAGCTGGAAATCAGATACATGGGCAGCCGCAGCAGTGCAACGAAGACGCCAATCAGGGGCAAGTTCAGTAGCAGCAGCATGACATTGCCAACGTACATGCTTGAGGTCACGCCCCAAAATATTTCCGGACTCTCGACCATCAGCATCGGACCTGTTTTGGCACCATGAATCAGTAGTGCAGTCAGCAGCATGGCCGAGGCGGGGGCAAATGGGATACCCAGTGCCAGCAATGGAATGAACGCCCCCTGAGCCGCACCGTTGTTCGCGCTTTCAGGACCGGCGACACCTTCAATCGCGCCATGACCAAACTCTTCAGGATGCTTTGACAGCTTGCGCTCCAATGCGTAGGAACTGAAGGTTGCAATGATCGCGGTCGGTCCCGGTATCAGCCCAAAAAGAAAACCCATGATGGAGCCTCGCACGATGGGCCCTTGTGAACGCTTCCACTCAGATCGGGTCGGCAATAATTCCTTAAACCGTACTTTCAACGGGCGCTCGGCAGTCAGCTTGTCATGTGCGGAAGAGAGCAGTTCTGCGACACCAAAAAGTCCAATCGCAATAGGAACCAGCTCTAGACCCTGCGACAGCTCAAGCGAGCCAAAGGTGAACCGTGCAACCCCCGACATCGGTTCCATACCGACAGTGCTCAGTCCGAGACCCAGCGCCACCATCACTGCGGCTCGCACCAGTGATGATCCTGTTAGCCTCGATAGCACGAGCAGCCCCAAAATACAAAGGGCGAAAAACTCCGGCGGACCAAATCGCAGTGCCGAGGCGGCCAGCACCGGCGCCAAAAATGCCAAGCCTAGGATCCCTATAGAACCCGCAGCGAATGAACCGACAGCCGCGACAAACAACGCTGCACCGGCACGCCCCTTGCGGGCCATTTCATAGCCGTCAAGCACTGTGATGACGGATGAGACTTCACCCGGCACCTTCAGCAAGATTGAGGTCGTTGACCCACCATACATAGAGCCATAGTAAATGCCAGCTAGCATGATCAGTGCGCCTGCTGGCGTCATGCTGTAGGTCACTGGCAGCAACAATGCCATGGCGCCGATGGGCCCAATGCCAGGCAATACACCAACGACAGTGCCAATCAAAACACCCGTGAAACAGGCGAGCAGGTTCTGCCACTGTAGGGCGATGGAAAAACCAAACGCCAAGCCTTCAAATGCATTCATGTCAGTTGAACCAGGTTGGAGTCGGCATATGCACGCTCAAACCCAGCGTGAATACCCAATAGGAGATGACCGTTGAGATCGCCGATGTGGCGATACGTCTCCACCACCCAGGCATGTCGTAGATCGACAGTGAGCCCAGAAGCAGTAAAAAAGCGGCTACAAAAAATCCGGCGCGAGGTAAGAGCAGGATGTATCCGGAAATCGTGGCAACGAGCAACAGGATGTCGCGGGGTGCCCGGTTGGGGGACTCTGCCTCGGTTTTCGTTTGTCTCATCGTCTCAACCAAGTGAGCCGCCGCAGCGATGAACATGAGCGCACCGACCATCATCGGAAACAAGCCTGGGCCCGGCTCCGCAGCGCTCAACCCGAGTCCACCCGCCAGTCGGGGCGAGAGATACATCATTCCGCTGCCGATGACGAGAAAGAACAAGGCTGCGATCAGCCCGGCCAAGCGGGCGGTCATTTTTTACCCATCCCCAGTTCTTTGACCAGCTGTCCGTTGTCCCGGTAGGCGGTCCAGAGATCCTTGCGCAGGACCTCCGGATCCTTGATGTCTAGGTTGTAGCCACCCTCTTTGGCACGGGAGCTGAAAGCCTGACCTTCCATGGCGGTCTTTGCGGCCTTGAACAGTTTGGCCCTGATGTCTGCCGGCATGTTCTTGGGTGCGATGACGGGGTAGTAAACGCCCATGGTGATGTCGTAGCCCAGTTCTTTGAAGGTTGGTGCGTCTGGAAAGTTAGGGTTGCGCTGCTCTTCGAAAACGGCCAGCACCGTGACCGTCTTGGCCTTGACGTGTGGCAGCAATTCAGAAGGGTGAGCCACCACGGCTTCAATGTGTCCGCCGAGCATCGATGGAATCGACTCTGCGCCACTGGCGTAGGGCACATGCCCAAGCCTGACACCCGACTTGGTGTTGACGCTGGCAACAATCAGATGTCCAACGGAGCCATTCCCCGGCGTGCCGACGCGCACTTTGCCTGGATTAGCGCGCGCGAAGTCCATCGCGGCTTTGGCACTTTTAAGGGGGGAGCTTGTCAACACGGCAAGCACCATCGGTAAATTAGCCGCTTTGATGATGGGGTCGTAATCGTCCGGTGTGTTGTACGGCAAGTCCTGACGATGCGGCTGTACTGTCAACGTCGCTGCCGCGCTCAGCACAATGTTGTAGCCGTCTGCAGGCGAACGCAGGACTTCTGCGGTGCCAATCGTGCCCTGACCGCCGGGTCGATTGGTCACTGTGACCGGTTGGCCCAGAATCGGCTTCATGGATTCAGCCAGCATCCGCGCAATGATGTCTGCCCCGCCGCCGGCCGGATAAGGCACGACCAGTGTGATGGGCTTGCTTGGATAGCTCTGAGCGAGTGCAGTCGATCCCAAGCTGCAGACCAATAAGAGGGCGGTTAGGCTGGCAGTGATGTATTTTTTTTGCATGTTGTCTCCAATCTCTTTTGTTTAAAAATGAATCGTCACTTCTGATGAATCAGCCCGCTGCGCCGTGTGAGTTCGCCGGCGCGGTCAAGTTCGCTCGCAATGAATGTTGCGGTTTGCGCTGACCCTAGGTAAGCGGGGTCTACTCCCATCTTCTGGTTCAGCGCAGGTGTCGCCTCCACCATGGCGGCAAGACACGCATCGCTCAGGCGTTTCAAGGTGGCCGTTGGTGTGTTCGCTGGCGCCATCAAGGCATTCCAGGACTGAAAACTCAGATCGCAGCCCTGCTCGATCATGGTCGGCACATGCGGCAACATACTCAAACGATGCGGTGCAAATACCCCAATAATTCGCGCCCCTTCGCTGGCCAGCGCGATCGCCGTGGGCAGTTGTTCCGCAATCAGCTCGGCCTCCCCATCTTTGAGCGCCTTGATGGCTGCTGCCGCTCCGGCCATTGGCTTGTGTTGCAGATCCAGGCCCATCACCTTCGCAAAAGCTGCCATCCCAATGTGCGGCAATCCGCCAGTTCCAGGCGATGAGTAGGCAATGCAGCCAGGCGCAGCTTCAGCCGCCGCCACGACATCTGCAACATTGTTGAAGGCGCTGCTCCCAGAAGCCATTAGCACGCTGGGGGTCGAGGTCACTCGGCACACCGGTACGAAAGAGCGTTGTACGTCGTAACCCACTACGTTTAACTGGGGTTGGTAGACCAGCGGCCCTTGTGATGAGAACAGCAAGGTAAGACCGTCAGGTTTAGCGTTGGCTACTTCTTGTGTGCCAAGTGCGCCCGTTCCCCCTGGGTGATTGACCAGACAGACCTGCTGCCCTAGGCACTTGGTTAGCTCGGGTAAGAGAAGCTGCAGTATCAAATCAATTCCGCCTGGCGGGAACGGCACCACAATCGTTATCGGTTCCGCAGATGTGGCTGTGGTGGCGTCTAGACCTGAGGAGATGGGTTGGCTTTGCATATTGACGGCTTTGATGATTGGGTTTTAGGCTGATGTAACTGGCAAGGCGATGTCGGCCGATTTCGGCTTCTTACTGAGCGCGCTTTGACGAATGGCGGTGATGGAGCCGCCAGGGCTAATTTGTTCTGGGTCAGTGCGCACATGTAGCAGCGTGGGTCGGTTCGCTTTAAAACCGATCAAGATGGCTTCGATCAATTTCTCAGCGCTTTCGACCAGCTGCGCTTGGGCACCGAATGCACGCGCGAGCGCTACGAAGTCGGGGTTTTCAAGGTCGGTGCCGTACACACGTTCAGGAAACCACTTTTCCTGATGCATCCGAATCGTTCCGTACATCTGGTTATCAAACACAACAATCACGATCGGGAGTTTCAGTTTCACGGCTGTCGCTAGCTCATGAGAACTCATCATGAAACAACCGTCTCCGGCCAAGCACAAAACTGGCCGGGTAGGCCTTGCGAGCTTGGCCCCTATGGCTGCTGGTAAGCCATACCCCATGGCGCCACTTGTCGGTGCGATCTGGCTGCCAAAGCACTTGTAGCGGTGGTGTCGATGAGCCCAGGCCGTGTAATTTCCTGCGCCGTTGGTGATGACGACATCTGACGGTAGTTGTTCGCGCAGCACAGACCAAATGGCACCCATGTCGACAGTCTTTACCGCGCCTGATGTGCTGCTGTTGACTGATGCTATTGGACGCGCGGTGGGTGCACTGAAGCGTTCATAACTTTCATGCAGCGTCTGAACCCAAGGCTGCAAGCGGCGCTTTAAATCGGGCGCTAACTTCAGGGTCGCCAGTTCATGCGCCAGTGCGGGCATTGTCGTGAGCATGGACAGGTCGGGACGATAAACACGTCCGAGTTCTTCTGCACAGGGCATGGCGTGTACCAGCACTTGCGCCGGCTGCGGCGAGTCGATCAGCGTGTAGCCTGAGCTCGGCACCTCTCCCATGCGCGCGCCTATCAGTAGCAGCAGATCGGACTCCTTGACTGCCTTGTGGAGCGCTGGATCTGCACCCAGTCCAAGTACGCCGACATACTGTGGATCTACGTTGTCGAAAAGGTCTTGTCGACGAAATGAACAAGCAACTGGCAGACCGGCCGCGCGCAAAAAAGAACCCATTTCATCCACAGCAGTTTGGTTCCAACCGCTGCCGCCTAGGATCACTAGCGGTCGTTCGGCGCCATGAAGAAGAGCTAGCAGGCGGACTACGTCGGATGCACTGGGTGGTACCCCGGGCAATGTTGCGGCCTTTGCGATACGCGGTTCTGGGCTTACCTGCGCGCTCAGCACGTCTTCCGGCAGCGCCAGAACCACCGGTCCGTGCCGCCCAGACTGACACACATGAAATGCCCGGCTTACCATTTCGGGAACTCGCGCCGGGTCATCAATCTGAGCGACCCACTTTGTTACAGGCTCAAACATGCGCCGGTAATCCACTTCCTGAAATGCTTCACGCTCCATGAAATCGCGGCTGACTTGACCGATGAAAAGTATCAGTGGCGTGGAATCTTGATGCGCTGTGTGCAATCCAATGGAAGCTTGCGTTGCACCAGGCGCACGCGTGACAAAGCACACCCCAGGACGGCCACTCGCTTTGGCATGCGCTTCGGCCATAAAGGTTGCAGAGCCTTCGTGGCGACAGACCACCAGTTGAATTTGGTCACGACGGTCATAGAGTGCATTCATCGCGGCCAGATAGCTTTCGCCAGGGACACAAAAAATCGTGTCCACGCCTTGCGCGGCCAGCGCATCTATCAGCAATGTCGCGCCCGTAGGAGCTGAGTTGAAGGTCATTGGGGTTTGTGTGTGTGAGGGGTCGTGAGTGAGGGCTGGCAATTGCTCACGCTCTGCCGCACTTTTTTAAACTGCTCTGTGTTTTCAGCAGAAAGAACTTCAATGGTTTTTTCAAGTGTCCTGAAGGTCATGACGTCTGCGCCCTGAACTTCACGGTCTGCCGCTGCAGCAGCCTCCAACGAATCTAGGCCGTGATGGACTAGTGCCGCACGATATTTCTCAAATAGTCTGAGTTGCTCGCGCTCCAAAGTGTCTATGTGATCGAGTGCTAAGCTGAGCTGGCTCATTTCAGTGCGGAGGTTTGATAACCGATTCACATAAGTGTTTGCTTGGGTGTCAAAGCGGTTCTGCATCGTCTTGCGTTCGTTTGCATCACGACCGCGCAGCAGCAGATTTTTCCAGTCTTGTGCGTTGCGACGGATCGTCGCCAGAGCATCGCGGGCTGTGTTCTCTGCAACCACCATTGACTGCAGCCTGTCTATCGACTCCAACACTTGAGTGCACTCCGCGTGGGATGACAGCGGCCCCAAAGCCAGAGCGATGGCCAGCCAAAATGAGGATGGATGGAAAAAATTCATACTCTCTGTCATCAGGCTATGCCAACGGGTTCAGACAGCACTTCGCGTACAAGTCCAGGCCGAGCCATCAGCAGGGACTGCATTTGCTCCCGTACAACGCGCCAAGCCGGATCCTCGAAGCGGTTGACGAGTTGCTGCGGGTCTTTCTGCAAGTCATACAGTTCGCCGCTGCCCGAGCCGAGTTCAAGTGTGTAGCTGTATCTTGCAGTGCGCACTGCCCGAAGCTCAAGGGCCACGCCCAGCCGAGCAGGATGCACTTGCCACTCACTCCAGGCGCATTCGCGTGTTTCCTTGCGGTGCATCACGGGGTGCAGTGAACGGCTTTGTTCGCTGACACAGTCCAAGCCCGCACTTTGCAAAAAGGTAGCGGCCAGATCTATCGTTGACACGGGCGTGTCGATGGTTTGATCAACCGGAATTCCGGGGCCTGCGACGATCAAGGGAACCCGCAAAACGCCCTCGTAAAACATCGGGCCCTTGAGGTACAGGCCGTGATCGCCCAGCATGTCGCCGTGGTCACTGGCAAAAACGACAAGGGTGTTGTCTGATAGGCCAGCCTGTTTCAAGCCTTCCAGAATCCGTCCGATATGGTGATCAACGTGAGAGATCATGCCGTAGTAATTGGCCGTCATCTCTGCGAGTTGCTGGTCTGTTTGTGGCGGTACCTTGAAGCCTTCAGATCGGAACTTGGCCAACTCCGGGTCAGCGATCTGCGGCGAACCTTCTAGGGCGGCGCGGTGCCACCATGGCCGCTGGTCTAGGTCGAGCGTGCGGTGCGCTGGCAGCGCCATGTCGGCCGGATCGTACATCGAGTTCCACGGGGCGGGGCAATCAAAAGGGTGGTGTGGATCGGGAAAAGAGGCCCATGCAAAAAAGGGCTTAGCCTCGTCTTTGCGACTGTGTAAAAGAGCCAGAGTTTGGTCGGCCACCCAGGCGCTGCTGTGCCACTCCGCAGGCAAACCTGAATCCCACGTCTGCGCGGCACCACTGCCTTCTGTAGAGCTGCTTTTCCATAACTCCAAAGCGTTGGGATGACTCAAAAGCCAGTGCTCGAAGCGATGGATGGTCGGCGCGTCCTGTGGCAAACGGTTGCGATGGAACTTCCCTAAAGCCGCTAGCTCGACATGATCAAAACCCATGTAGGGACCAAACCAGTCGTCAGGGTAGTCCGGCGCACTTTTTCGGCACTCAGGTGTGCCTGTGGGGGCAAAGGTGATCTTTGAAGAAAAATGTGCTTTCCCTATGAATGCCGTGGCGTAGCCACTGGCTGCCAACTGAGCAGCCATACCTTGCTGACCTACGGCCGGATCAAGATCGACCCCGTTGTCCCAAACACCATGGGTCAATGGCAGGCTGCCAGTCAGAATGGATGCACGGGCTGGCTGGCAAACAATACTGGGCGTGATGCAGTTAGAAAAATGCGTTCCCGCACGTGCCAGCGCATCCAGGTGCGGCGTTTTCAGCAGGTGGTTTTCATAGCCGATGCAATCTGCGCGCTGCTGGTCGGTGGTGATGAACAGAATATTCGGCCGCTTGGCTTGCGGTGTGCAGTCTGCTTGTGTGGATGTCGTCGTGTTCATAGAGGAAGTCAGTTCTTTCCAATTTTTGGAATGCGGTGCTCGTCTAGGGCAATGCACACGTTGCGTGTTTCCATGTAGAAGTCGAAGCTCCAGTCGCCACCGTCGCGACCAATTCCGCTGTCCTTCATCCCGCCAAATGGCGTAGACAAATTACGGGAAATTTCTGTATTGACCCAGACCATGCCGGACTGAAATGACCGTGCTAAACGATGGGCGCGGCCTACGTTGCTGGTCCAAAGATAGGTCGACAAACCGTATCGGCTGTCGTTGGCCAGTGCCAAGGCCTCAGCCTCGTCATCAAAGGGCAGAACAGCGAGGACTGGACCGAAGACTTCCTCTCTGACGATGTCCATGGAGGCGCTCACTCCAGAGACAACTGTCGGGGAAAACCAATGTCCTTGCGGGTGCAGTGCGGGGTTCCCAATGGGGGCGCCACCACAGTGAATCGTGGCACCTGCTTGCTGGGCGCGTTCGCAATGCTCTTTCACTTTGGCAAGTTGAACGCCATGAATCAGGGGGCCGACCTCGGTGTCCGGGTCAAAGGGGTCTCCGACCCGAATGCTTTGTGCACGCTTGACTAGCCTGTCGACGAACTGGTCGTGGATGGAGCGCTGCACCAGCAGGCGCGACCCAGCGTTACATCGCTGTCCGTTCAAACTAAAAATCATGAACGCCACTGCATCGACAGCGCGATCCAAGTCTGCATCGTCAAAGACAAGCACCGGACTTTTTCCGCCAAGCTCAAAGTGAACGCGCTTGAGACTCGGTGCACCTTGGGCCATGATCCGCGAGCCGGTCTTGGTCCCGCCAACAAAGGCGATTGCCTTGATTCTCGGATCCTGTGTCAATGCACTGCCGGCACCATCACCGATGCCTTGGACGATGTTCAAAACGCCTGCTGGTAGGCCGGCTTCAAGCGCGATCTTCGCCAACAGCGTTGCTGTCAATGGACTCCATTCAGCAGGTTTGTGCACCACCGTGCAACCTGCCGCTAAAGCCGGTGCGATCTTCCAAGTGGCCAACATGAAAGGCATGTTCCAAGGCGTGATGGCACCGATCGGGCCGATCGGCTCCCTCATCGTGTAATTGAGGTGTGTTGGCGTTGGGTAGCTATGACCGTCTGAGGCTCGCGTGCAAAGATCCGCGAAGTAGCGGAAGTTCTCCGCTCCACGAGTTGCGGTCTTGCCTGTGAAGTGCAGGGGTTGACCTGTATCTGCCGTCTCAATCAGGGAGATGGCTTCTGCGTTCGATTCAAGTTTGTCCGCGATGGCATGCAGCACGTCACGCCGCCTTCCTGCGGGCCATAGACGCCAAGACTCAAAGGCGATGCTTGATGACAAACTCGCAGCGCTGACATCGGCCTCGCTGCCTAAAGCTGTTTTATTAAGTTCCGAGCCGTCTACAGGTGAGCGGTTTGACGATGTCTGTCCGTCGATGCTGGTGCAGGCTTTGCCGTCAATGATGTGCGGCAAAACAGGGTCAGCCAAAGCATTGATAAGACTCTGGGCCTTCAAGCGGTTGTCGCTGGCTGCCTGGCTGGTGTTTGAGCTTTTTTGCGATGCTAAGGGTGATGATACGTTTGGATTCATTGCAGGTCCATCTTTCTGTTTTTGATAACTTGTTCCCAGCGGCGTGTGTCTGATTCGACTTTTTCACGCAACACATGAGCGGAAGCGGGCGTAGGTTCGATTCCTAATTTAAAAAAGGCGCGGCGCATCTCTTCGTCCTTCATGGTGTCTTCGATGGCGCGTTGCAGGGCTGTCATGACCTCGGGCGCAAGGCCCTTCGGTACAAAAAATCCTATCCATCCGCCAACCTCGTAGCCTGCGAGCCCAGCTTCATGAACGGTTGGCAAATCAGGCGCGATCACTGAACGCTTGCGTGTTGTCACAGCCAGAGCGCGAAGGTTTCCCGCTTGGATGTGGGGTTGCGCTGCGGCCAGTGCTGGAAACATTAGTTGCAAACGCATCCCGAGCAAATCAGTCATGGCTGCGGAGGCGCCCTTGTAGGGCACGTGAACCATGGACGTTCCGGTCATGCTTTGGAATAACTCGCCCGCGAGATGCACGCTGGTGCCATAACCTGGTGATCCATAGCTGATGTCACCTTGGTGGGCCTGAGCGTAGGCGATCAGTTCTTGAATATTTTTAACAGGTAGCTTGCTTGGAACAACGACAACGCCCGGAATTTCTGCCACCAACATCACGGGAACCAGGTCGCGCTCAAAGACGTAAGGCAGCTTGCTTTGGATTGCGTTACTGATGGCGTTGCTCGCGCTCCCCAGCAACAAGGTGTACCCATCAGGCAGTGAAGTTGCCACGGCTGACGTACCGATCGTCGCACCCGCACCAGCTCGGTTTTCAATCACTACTGGCTGACCCAAACGCTTTTGCAGGCTTGGAGCCATCAAACGTGCTGCGCTGTCTGCTGCGCCGCCAGGTACAAAGGGCACAACAATTCGAATGGGTTTTTCGGGCCATGCCGCGCGTGCTGTGGTTGGCCCAATTAACAATAGCGAAATCAAAAACCAATATGGAGCCTGCACGACTCTTTTTAAAGCAAAGCTAACGGCACTCTTAGTGGCGTTGGTAGATCGATAGTGAGTCATTGTTCTGGACTTGATTTGGTGTCTATATTTATGGATGTCAATCATTCCGCTGCGCATAGATGAATGCCTGTTTTCATTTGTCAGCCGTCATTTCGCTAGAACTAATGCCAAGACCATTGACCAGTGCCGTCCAGCGGGTGACCTCGCTGCTGATAACTGCCGAAAATGCGGTCCCAACATCCGCGGTTTTATCAATCCCCAGTTCGATCAACTTAGCGTCAACATTAGGTTCGTTAAGAATTTCTTGTATAGCGCTGGAAAGTTGCTTTGCCTGTGCATCAGGCATGCCGGCAGGCCCCATCAAGCCGTACCACGACACCACATTAACGGGCGTACCAAGCTCTGCGAACGTCGGAACATCGGGCAAGGACTTGAGCCTTTGGCTACCAGTCACAGCAAGCGCCTTGAGCTCTCCACGCTTGATTCCCGGCAAAGCTAGGATGGCCGCCGGAAGCATGACTTCGACACTGCCGTCTTTTACTTTGTCCAGAGCTGCTGCACCGCCTTTGGCCGGCACATGGTGCACTGATAGACCAACGCTCTGAAAGTAGAGCTCGGCTATCAAATGGTGCGGTCCGCCGATGCCCGTGGATGAATAGCGCCATTTGCCTTGTGCTGACCGGGCCATATCGACGAATTGCGCCAGGGTTTCTATGCCTTCTGGCTTGATCACCAGCAAATATGGGGCAGCCGCAAAACGAATAATGGGCGTGAAGCTCGCTACCGGTTCGTAGGGCATCTTGCCTTGGAATGCAGATGCAATACCGTGACTACTCGGTGTGGCGACCAATAAGGTTCGACCGTCTGGCGCTGAAGTGGCGACATGACTCGCCGCGAAGGTACCACTGCGCCCCGGCATGTTGTTAACGCGAACATCCCCAAACCCTTTTCGCGTCAGACCTGCTGCTATCAGTCGGGCTAATTGGTCTGTTGATCCCTCTGCAGCCGTTGGCACAATCAGTTCAATCCCCAGCGAATTTTGCTCTGCCGCCACGTGGCTGTTTGTCAGGGTGGCCATGGCAATAATCAGCATGAGTCCGATGCGGTTCGCGACGTAGGGAAGCGCAGATCTTTGTAGTTTTGTGTTCACAAGACGCTATAAATTGTTCGGTTGGTCGCAATTCTAGGAAGCTAAAATATATTTAACAAGTTGAAATATTTGATATATATATTCAAAATTGTGAAATATAAATTTGGGCAATCCTCGTCGGCTGTTTCCACAATTCCTATGAAGTTAAAAAGTGATCAATCCAAATTTCAAGCACTTGCGCGTCTTTATTGAGATCGCCCGGCGCGGTAGTTTTCGTAATGCTGCGAACGCAATGCACATGAGCGAGCCCGCCGCCAGTCAGGCAATGTCACAACTAGAGACTTTGCTGGCCGTTAAGCTGCTGGATAGAACAACACGCTCAGTCCGTATTTCTGAAGCGGGAGCGGCATTTTTGATTGACGCTGAAAGATTAGTTGAGGGCATGGATCACTCGATTACTGCTCTGCGTGAGTTAGCCACCACTGGCCGTGGCCGGGTATCCATTGCCTGTTTGTCGTCAGCGGTATATCGACTTCTCCCTCCGGTGCTGGTCGAGATGAAACGGTGTTGTCCCGGCATTGACATTGTTTTTTTGGATGACAACATGCGCGGAATTTTGCACAAAATTGACACAGGCGAGTGCGATGTTGCTATCGTCAGTGAAGACCCATCTGTGAAGTGGGGGCTGGCAATCCCGCTAATGGACGATACATTTCAGGTCGTCTGCCGTACAGACCACCCATTGGCTCAGCGAAAGAAAATATCAGGTGCCGACCTAGCGATTCACGAGCTTGTTCTGTTGCGCCGTGGTTCTGGGATAAGAGATTTATTTGATCGAATTTTTGAAAAATCGCCCCATCGTCTCAATGTAGTCCATGAGACTACACAGGTGCTAACCCTTTTGGGCTTGGTGGATGCAGGGCTTGGTGTGACCGTTTTGCCATCCATGCTCTGCCCTGATCCTGCTCACGGCCTTTACGCTGTGCTGCCACTTTACAAACCATCCGTTAGCCGGAGGCTGGGTTTAATTTTTGCGCCAGGCAGGGAGCCATCAACTGCTGCACGACTGCTCGCAGATGTGGTTCATCGGACGGTGCTATCTACAAGGCTTAACGCACCGGCTGGCGTCACAAAGATTACGGGAGGGTCGTCTTTATGAAGGCGGCGTTTTGATGATCGGTCGTTGGTGAATCCATACGTACTCACGTCGACCTGCTTGATAGCATCACAGTTTTTAAGTCTTGAGACGGTTGACGTGCAAATGTTGCACCTTGGAGTCGGCTTCATTGGTGGCATTGACACCATGAGGATTCATCGCGGTTGTGCAGTGCTAGTCCGCTTGGCGGTGCTTCCAAAAGGCGCACTACTGAAATGAGATCTTTGCGGACTTGATAATGCCTCCGATTTTTTCATTCTCACTTCGAATCAAGTCGCCAAAAAATTGAGGTGTACTACTGGTCGCCGTGATTCCAGCGTCCGTGAGCTGCTTGCGAACGGCTGGCAGCGTTGAGATGCGCTGAATCTCGGCAGCAACACGATCGACAATTTCTTTCGGTGTCCCCACCGGCATCAGGTAGCCCCAAAAGTTAGAAAAACGGTAACCTGAGACACCCGATTCTGCAATGGTCGGAACATCTGGCATGGCACCAAGTCGATCTCCAGTGACGGCCAATGCCTTGATCTTTCCCGCTCGAGCTTGCGAAAAAGCGGCCCCATCAATCATCATGTCAACGTGTCCACCCAGTAAATCGGTCAATGCTGGCGCACCGCCTTTATAAGGCACATGTTGCAGTTTTATGTTGGCCATGGACATGAGCATTTCCAAAGACAAATGCCCAATCGTTCCCGTCCCCGCTGTCGCGCAGGTATATTTCCCAGGGTTGGCGCGCGCGAGTGCGAGAAATTCGACGAAAGTGTTGGCGGGAAAGTCCGATCGTGCAGTCACAACAATTGACACGGTCGAAATCAATGAAACCGGTGCGAAGTCTTTCAGCGGGTCATAAGCTAAGTTTGACTGAGCAAAGCGGTTCACGGCCAGCGAGCCCACATCTCCGATAACGATCGTATAGCCGTCCGCTGGTGATTTGGCTGCGGCGGACATGCCAATGCTGCCAGCTGCGCCTCCACGGTTATCAACAATGACAGGTTGACCTAGGGCCGTCGCCAGATGAACTGCAAATAGGCGTGCCACCAGATCTGTATTACCGCCTGGAGGGTAAGGAACGATGAGTTTCAATGGTCGGTTGGGAAATAAACCTTGTGCCAGAACATGGGTTGTTGACCAGAGGGACAAGGCCATCGACGCGATGGTCGAAGCCGTTAGCCCATGTAAGAAGTTTCTTCGACCGGTGGGGACAGTCTGGGAGGCTCGAGTTTCGATTGGCGAAGCTTTATGAATTGAATGTGTCATCAGAGATCTCTTCGTTATGTTTTTGCATGTGTGGCGAATGCGCAGAAACTTATGCGGCCGGTCGATTGGCTGATCGATTCGGGTCATCCACAGGCGGCGGCGGATAGTGCAGGCCGCGCTGACCTGCAAGTGCCCGGTTTGGTTTGGCATGAAAGGGTCCGGGGTCATAACCTGCGAGGCGGCCAGCTTCCAGCCAATCCAAATCGGTGCCATACAGTTCTTTAACCAGTGCCGCTTCAAGCTTTGCACGTACATCTTTATAAGCATCGACTTTTGACAAGTCGGTCATTTCTTGAGGATCATTCTCAAGGTCAAATAACTGTACGCAGTGATTGGCTGAGTACCAGATGAGCTTGTAGCGGTTGTCGCGCAGCATGCGTGTCGCGTTGCGGCCCTCACCGCACTCACCAAACAAGGTGTCTCGTTTTTTTTCACCGACCATCGACATCCCTTCTACCGAGGTTGGAATAGGAATTGCTGCGAGGTCTAGCAACGTTGGCATGATGTCTTGCAGACCGACGAGCCGATGATCCAGCGCATCGGTCTTTATGCGGTCACAACCGGCGGTACCCACCAAAATCATGGGTACATTGGCAGAGCCTTCATAAAAAAGCGTTTTAGCCCAAAGCCCATGCTGCCCGAGCATGTCCCCATGGTCAGCGGTCAACATGATGATGGTGTTGTCCAGCAAATTTTCTTCGCGTAAGGTCCCCATCAAGATCCGTAATTGGTGATCAATCTGTGTGCACAAGGCGTAATAGGCGCGTCGCAAGGCGCGGTGTTGTTCAGGACCATGAGTTGCCGGCCAGTAGTTGCGAACGACGCGAAGTGCACTGGGTAAGTCATCGGTTTTTTCGGCCCAAGTGCCGCTCATGGGGAGATCGATTTCGACATCGCGGTACATGTCGAGATAGTCATTCAGGGGGACCAGCGGCGGGTGTGGGTGTGAGTACGACACATGCCAAAAAGCTGGCCGGGTTGGATCGCGACGCTTAATGCTCAGTGCTGCTGTGCGCGTGATCCAATTGGTGACATGAAGGGACTCAGGCAAATGCCAGGGGCGAGTCTGGTAATCGTTATTGCTCATGCCGTGCATGAATTGTTGACCCGTGTGTCCCTGATCGGATAAAAACATATCGTAGTCATCGACAGCACCAAGCTGCGGACGGCCTTCCTCTGCGAGCAACGTGTCGTCAAACCCAATCCTGTCGCGCTGCGGAAAAACGTGCAGCTTTCCAATCGCAGTGGCTTGGTAGCCGGCATCTCTAAAGCATTGAGCCAGCAAGGGCTGGCGTGGCATCGGTTCAGCAGGCATGAATGACCTGTCCCCGTGCGAGCGTGGGGTCTGCCCGGTCATGATCGTGCGACGAGCCGGAATACAAATAGGCGATTCCGAGTAGGCGTTGCTATACCGCGTACCCAATCGTGCCAATTGGTCAATGGTGGGCGTCTGTATCACCGGGTGCCCTGCGTGTCCAAACATCCCCGCGGCCCACTGATCGACTGTTACAAAAAGCACATTGGGCTGCATGACTTTTTCCTTGGTGGCCGAGGTAGCTGTCTTTTTCATTTATTGGGTTTTTAGTTAGAACATCTGATGCGGGCGTTGATCCAACTTTCACCTGCTTGTTCAGTTTAGTGAGCTTCAAAATGTTTTGATAGGGGTATGCTTGGCAAGCACGATATATCTTTGGAGATATGGCTTGAAAACTTTGAGCATTGAACAATGGCGCCTTTTTATACAAATAGCAGACCATGGCAGTCTGACCCACGCCGCAGCCGCTCGTGACGTTGCTCAGTCGGCTGTTAGTCGACAATTGGCCGCCATAGAAACCGCCTGTGGAGGGCGCTTATTTGAGCGTCGCGGAAGGGGCGTTCGACTGAGCGACGCGGGGCTTTACATCTATCCGCAAGTTGTCGCTTGGCTTGAAGCTGCAGACCGATTAACCCAAGGCGTTCGAGGCGCGTTACGAGAGCCGATTGGAACCGTGAGACTTGGTGTACTTGCTTCGGTATCCGATACGTTCGTAGGGAGCCTTTATCGACAAGTACGGGAGGAATGCCCCGGGATTCGACTGCAGATTGTGAGTGCGACGAGTGGCCGTTTGGCCCAGGGGTTAGAGGCCGGAACGCTGGATATTGCACTGTTGTCGAGGAATGCACGGGAGTACAACGGCCGAGAGTTTGTTGTGGGCACGGTGGAGCATTTGCTGGTGGGTGCGCGTGGGGATTTACTCACCAGCACGTCGACGGTTGCTTTTGAGCGTCTTGACGGTATCCCTATGGTCGTTCCCAATCGACCTTACACCTTCCATCATCTTTTGGAACATTGGGCGCAGCGCAAGGGCATCACGTTGAAGATCGCTGTCGAATGCGATTCACTGGCGATCCAGAAGCACTTGGTAGCGACTTCAGGTGTCTACGCCATACTGACGGCAAGTGCTGTACGTGACGATGTCAGCGCTGGGCGACTGCAAGCTGCACGAATAGTTGAACCTTCACTAAAGCGAAAACTGGTTCTACTGTTGAGTGATACACATGCAGCAACCGCGGCTTGCCGTGAGGTGCTGCGTATTGCCAGACTGACTGCTGCTGAGTAGTTACCGCCAAGGCTGATTTGACGCGAGCGGTCATGCCTGCGATCGTAAATTTCAGTTGTCTACAGCCGCTGAACAATCGCTGCAGCACCCAGACCACCCGCGCCGGCGACAGCTGTCAGCCCGAGTGCCGATGGCTTTTCAAGGCTCAATTCCGCCAGCACGCGTACCAGTGCAATGGCGGCAGATGCACCGATCGGGTGGCCCCGCGCCAAACCGCCGCCGCCCCGGTTCACCTGCAGTGGGTCGATCTGCAGGGCTTGGCAAAAGCTCAAGCCTTGCACCGCAAAAGCATCGTGCAGCTCAATCACTGCCAGCGCGTCGGCGCTCTCTAAGCCGACCCGCAACAACACGGCACGGCTTGCCGCCTCCGCTGCGAGCAAGGGCGTTTCCGGCGGGCAGCCGACTGAAGCCGAGGCGATCCAAGCGGCCTGAGGCTTCAACCCCAGCGCACTGCAAGCCTCGCGGCTGGCCAGCAGCACAAAGCCCGCGCCATCGGCTTTGGCTGAAATGCTCAAGGCGCTGAGTGAGCAGTCCGGCGCCTCCGCTTCCTCGCATTCCGTTTCCACATGCTCCGCCACAGCGGGCATGCGTGCGGCCAGTTCGGCGCTGATGCGCCGTGGATACGGGTCGTGCGTCAAGCCATTGACGCTGATGATTTCATCGGCCAACAAGACTCGATGTGCCAAGGCGCGCTCATGGCTCTGCACCGCATAAGCGTCTTGCGCTGCGCGGCTCCAGCCTTGTGTTGCGGCATAGAGGGCAGCAGACGCCAGCATGTCCGGGTCACGGGCCGGATCAGGTGCAAACGCGGGCCGCTCATAGGCCACCGCTGCATCGCCTTCATGCAAAGGGCGATGTTGCCGAATCGGCGCTCGGCTCCAGGCCTCGACACCGCCCGCGATCACCACCGACGCTTGACCCGACGCGATCAGCCCAACCGCCATCGACACGGCATCCAGACCCGAGCAGCATTGCGTGTCGATGGAAAAGGCCGCACATGGGTCCGGCAAGCCGGCCGCCAGCGCCACCAGACGCGCCGGATTTCCGCCTGCACCCAAGGCATTGCCGACGACCACGGCATCGACATCTTGAGGGCTGATGCCGGCGCGTTTCAGCAAGGCTTGAATCACCGGCGCGGCGATCTCATGCGCTTGCAATGCACTAAAAGCGCCGCCGTGCGGTGCCACAGCGCTGCGCGCCCAGCCCGCGATCAAAGTATTGGACGTAGGCATGGCGTGTTCGAGTTGCTGAGTTTATGTTTGTCGCTCAGGTGGTTTTGCAAACGCAGCGCCAGCCCGGCGTGATCGGTCTTGCCGCTGGCCGTCAGCGGCCAGTCATCACACACCCAGTAGCGCTTCGGCGCTTTGTACGCTTCGAGATTCTCCCTGCACCAAGCGGAAAGTTCGGCGGCATGAAGCTCACCAGCATACGCCGGGTCAGATTGCACAACGGCGACAACCTTCATGCCGCGCAAGGCATCCGGCACGCCTTGCACCGACGCTTTAGCGATGCCTGGATGCGCGGTCAAGACTGATTCCAACTCCTCCGGAAAGAGATTTTTTCCTTGTGTGGTGATCATTCGGTTTTGCCTGCCGGCCAAGCACAACCGACCTTGCGCGTCCAGGTGGCCCATGTCACGCACCGACAACCAATCGCCGTCGCGGATGGCCGCCGTGGCGTCTGCCATCACGTCTGTTTTTGTGGCTAGGTAGTCCATGAAGAGCATGGGGCTGCGGACAAAGATCAAGCCCGGACTGCCGGGCGCTTCGGCGTCCCGGATGTCTATCTCAACATTCCCAAAAGGCCGGCCAACGACCTCCAGCGGTGCGCTCACGTCGGCCTCCATCCAGGCGATGAAGCTGGTTTCTGAGGCACCGTAAAACTCGATGATGCGGGCGCGGGGAAACAGCGCTTGCAGCTCGGCGGTTCGATGACGCGCCCAGCGCGCGCCGCTGATCATGATCAAGCGAGTCGCTTCAATCGGGGCGATGGCCTGCCGCACTGCTGATTCGATCATCAAGATCAATTGGCTCGGCACGGCGATAAGGCTCGGCGTCCGGCCTTGTCGCAAGGTGTCCAAGGCGCGTGACGCAGAAAATTGTTCTTGAATCACCACGCCGGCGCCGGTCCAAAGGCCTAGCAACATGCCGAACAAAAATAAGGAGTGCGAACTGCGGCCGGGCGACAAGATGCCACTGGCAGCGTCGGGTCCAAAGGTGTCGACGCAAATTCGAAAACTCTCGGTCCAAGAGCGGTGGTGGCGCCTGAAGCCTTTGGGCAAGCCCGTGCTGCCGGACGTGAAGCCGATATAAAAAGGCGATGTGGATTGAAGCTCCCGCTGCGCAGATGACAGTTGGCCAATCTGCTCGCGCATCGTCTCGCGCACGGCGGCCGGCCAATCCGGATCTGCCATGGCTGCACAACGCCCACTGCTGATAACGGCTAAAAATTCAATCAACTGTTGGATGGATGTCGCACTGCCGTCGACCAAAACCGTCGCTGGTGCTTGCGCCTGAGTCAGGGCCACCGCCTGTTGCTGCACCGCCGCGTTCAGCTCGGCAAACGTCAGGCTGCGGTTACCGTCGCTGATGGCCACGGCATCACCGCGCACGCTGGCCCAATGCGCCAAGGGCGCGTGGACCAAATCGGTCAGTGCATCTGAGTTATTGAAACGATCGGCCACCAAAGCGCCAATCCGGCAGGCCGCGAGCCACCGAGTGAACCACGATGGCGCACAAGACGCACTTGATCAAATCGCCAGGCACAAAGACCAAGGTGCCCCAAAATGCTTGCGTCCAACTCAGCTTGGCCAGCGTCACCAAGCCGATCACACCGCAGACGTGGATCGCGAGGACACCACCGACAGCCGAGGCGACAAAGGCGCTGACAGCTGCACGGCGTGGCGAGTTGACGGGTAAATAAGCCATCAGCAGCCCCGTGGCCAATGCGCCAATGGGAAAGCCAATCAGGTAGCCGCTGGACGGCGCGACGAACACGCCCAAGCCGCCGCGGCCGCCCGACAGCAGCGGCAAACCCACCGCAACGGCGAGCAAGAACAGCAGCAGTGCTTGCAGCGCTTTTTTGGGGCCGAGCATGCAACCGGCCAACATGACGCCCAGTGTTTGCAGTGTGATGGGCACGCCCAAAGGCAAGTCAATTTTGGGGATCAAGCCGAAGACGGCCACCAGAGCGGCGAAGAGTGAGACGTAGGCGAGTCCGCTGGAGCGAGAGGAGGTCATATTGAAAGGTTTAAGTCGGTCAGGAAATTCAAGGAGGCAGCCGCAATTCAAGCGCATCGGCGACGCGCTGTGCTGAGGTCAGCATGCGGATGGTCAGGGGTGCCAACAGTTTAAAGCCGCCCGCTTTGCCGGTCCGCACCCGGTGCGCATCGTCAAGGCGTTTCCACTGAATAAAAAAATGTTCGGTGAATCGAAGCATCAACGCGACCTGCAAGGCTAACGCATTTGAGCGGATGCCAAAACGGTTGAGAGGCGAGAGCAGGCTTTCAAGAACGTCTAGCAAGTCGTTGGCGCGGGTCGTCAGCATCAGCGCGATGCCGAGCAGCGAGGCACTCAGCAAGCGCAGCGCGCTGACCACGCCCAGCAAAGGCTGCTGCAGGTAGGCATGAAAAGCGGTGATCAGCAGCCCGGCCGCAACCACCATGATCAGCAGTTTTCGTGCTGGCAGGGTGGCCCGACCGAGTGATGCAAAAAGTCCCAAGCACAGCACTGCACAAGCGAGCAACACCACGGGGCTGTTCAATAGGTAAAGAGCCGTGCCGACAACGGCCAACAGCAACAGCTTGAGTGGCGCTGCAACCGCATGCAGCCAAGTGCGGTGGTCGCTGTAAAAACTTCCCATGCGAATAACTTCAGTCGATCTTCAAGTGCTGTGTCAGGCATCGTGCGGCCACATCGGCTTCGTAAGCGGCGCAAACGCTTGCGCCGCTGCCATCGGCGCGCGCCTGCCCTTTGTCAAGCCAAATCACCCGCTCAAACCCCCGCACATGGTCAAGCAAATGCGTGGACACAATGATTTGCTGGTCGGCTTTCGCAATCTCCATGTCGAGCATGGCGCGCCCCGGCAAATCGAGGCTTGAAAATGGCTCGTCCAGCAGCACGGAGCGGGGTGACGCGATCATCAGCGCGAGCCAGCAGACATGCTGGCGTTGGCCTTGACTCAAGCTACCAATAGCCCGCTCCGCCCAATGCCCCAAGCCACGGGCTGTCAGTACCGCACGGGCTTGCTGGCAGTTGACTTTGCGGGACAACCCATTCGGGCTGAGGCTCAAAGCGAGTTCTTCTTCAACGGTTGGGAAGATGATCTGATCGTCTGGATTTTGGAACATCAGGCCGACCAGTCCAACGCGCTCAGAAGGTTGGCTCTGGGCGTCGATGCCCCACACAGAAACGCTACCGGACTGCGGTTTGTCCAGACCACAAATCAGCCTGAAGAGGCTGCTTTTGCCTGCGCCGTTGTCGCCAATCAAGCCGATGCGTGACTCACTCAGCCGCAGCGTCAAGTCGCCAAAGACAGTCGTTGTGCCGCGCAGCAGACGCACGTGATCCAAGTGGATCGGGGTCGGGTCTGAAGAACTGATAACGCTGGACATCGGGTCTCTTGTGGGCGCTCAGGCTGCCAGCTCAGCTTGCCCTAAGAATTTTTGAACGGCTTCTGCACATTCAAGCGCATGTGTCAGGTGGATCATGTGAAACTCACTGTCGATATAGCGCACGTCAACCTTGTCTAGGTGTTGCCGAAACAGATTGACCTGCGCGTCATCCGTGATTTGCCCATTCTTTGGGAACAGTGCCAAGGTCGGACATTTGATTTTTGGCAGGTAGTCAACAGCGCTGGCTGAACTCACCAGCTCTGCATATCGGACTAGCACCTCGGACACGCCTTTGGCGAATTCTTTGACATACCAATCAATCAGGGCTGGGTCGCAGTCCGGTGGAAATCTCGTCAACACGCTCGTCTCTCGCACCCATTTCTCGATCCCCATGCCCCGCATCGCCTCTAACCTAGACGAATACCCCAGCGCGTAGCGTGATTTCATGGTCTCGTTGATGAACGCCGGTGTTGCCACCAACGCTAACGCACGAACCTTCTCTGGGTACATGGCCGTTAAGAGGATTCCCAATATGCCGCCCATGGACTCTCCGCAGACATACACCGGCTGATCCGTCAGGCTGTCGATCAGGCCAACTAAATCTTCGACACACGCATTCAGCGAGATCTGGCCGTGCACATCGGTCACCGCATCTGATCGGCCAACCCCACGCATGTCCGGCCGGATGACTTTGAAGTGTGTCGCCAGCGTGGGAATCCAGCGGTACCAAAAATCTCCGCTGCGGCCGTTGCCGTGCTGGAGAATCAAATACGGTCGATCAAGCCATGGGTCAGTGAAGTCGTCAATCTGGTAATGGATTCGCAATCCGTGTGCGTTTGAAAAATAGGGCATCTCAATCAATCGTGACGTTTGCTTTGCGGGCTACGACGGCCCATTTGACTTTTTCGGCTCTGAAAAAATCAAAGAACTCTTTGGGACTGTTGCCGACGGGAATAGCACCGTCGCCACTTAACCTGGTCAAGACCTCAGGAACTTTGAGCGCTTTGGCAACTGAGTCTGCCAGCAGGGCTACGACAGTGTCAGGGGTTTTGGCAGGAGCGAACAGACCATACCAACCTTCCACCTCGTAGTTCGGATATCCCGACTCGGACACCGAGGGCACTGCTGGCAACGCTTTGGATCGGTGGGCACTTGTGACCGCCAGTACTTTGATTCTGTTGGACCGAATCATTGGTGCTGCCGCGAGCAGGTTGTTGAGCATGGCGTGCACTTGGCCACCGGCGAGGTCGTTGTTGGCGGGCGCCGCGCCTTTGTAGGGTACGTGCATCAAATCCATGCCTGTCAGGGTGTTGAGCAGTTCCATGCCCAAGTGAGGACCGCTTCCAGTGCCGGACGATGCGTAGCTCAATTTCCCCGGGTTCGCTTTGACGTAGGCGATGAATTCCTGAAGCGTGTTGACAGGCAAACTCGCCGGCACCGTGAGGAGGTAGGGGTATTTGGCAATCAGCGAGACGCAAACGAAATCTAAATCCGTGTTGTAGGGTAATTTTTTGTAGATGGCCGGTGCGATGGCGTGGGATGCAATGGTCAGCAGCAGGTTGTGCCCATCTGCTTCAGACTTGGCAATCGCATCTGCCCCAATGACGCCGTTGGCCCCTGGTTTGTTGTCCACTATCACCGGTTGGCCAAGCAAGGTGCTCATTCGTTGGCCTATCGCTCTGGCCAGAACATCGGTTCCGCCACCGGCAGGAAAAGGAACGATGACTTTGATCGGCTTGGATGGAAAGCTGGCGCTACGCGACAGGCTGGGTGCCAGTGCACAGCAACCCGCTGCGGCCATGAGTTGGCGTCTTAGCATGTAGATTTTGGGGAGTCAGTAAGGGTCATATCGGTGGCGCTGATCGTATCAGGGCAGTTCCGGTAAAAACCGGGCTGACCGCTGGGATAATGCCCAAAACCAAAATTCTGTGACAACCCATCCCTACAACTTAGCCCGCTTCGACATGGTGTCGATCCAACTGGCGGTGGCCTGCGCGCGCTCCGGCAGCCTGACTGCGGCGGCGCGCGACTCGCATTTGGCTTTGGCCGCAGCGAGCCGGCGTATTCGTGACCTTGAGGCTGCTCTGGGCGGGCCCTTGTTTGAGCGCCACGCGCGCGGCTTGACCGCTACGCCCGCCGGCAAAATATTTGCCAAACATGGACTCGTCTTGCTCCAGCAAATGGGCTTGTTGGGTGCTGAACTTTCCGACTTGCAGCAAGGTGTGGCGCGGCATATTCGCCTGTGGGCCAGCACCGCCGCCATCAGTCAGTTTTTGCCGCCGTTGCTCGCCACCTACAGCGCCGACAAGCCGCAAGTGCGCATTGACCTAGAAGAGCAAGTGTCTGAGGTGGTGGTCGCGTCGCTGCGAGACGGCCGGGCGGACGTCGGTATTTGGGTGGATGGCCCGGATGCCGAGGGCCTCGACATGCAGCTTTTTGCACATGACGAGTTGGTGCTGGTGCTGCCCGCGCGGCATCGCTTGGCGTCGGCGCGCAGCTCGATCGGCTTTGTGGACACCTTGGCGGAAGACTACATTGGCCTGAACACTGGTGCGGCCATGTTGACGCGGCAGCAGCAAACGGCTCAAGCCGCCGGCGTGCCCTTGAAGCTGCGCATGCAGGTGCGCAGCTTTGACGCGGTTTGCCATTTGGTCGCCTCGGGTCTGGGCATTGCCATCTTGCCCAAAGCGGCAGCTTTGCCGATCATGCAATCTATGAAGCTCGTCAGTCGGCCTCTCGCCGATGCTTGGGCGCGTCGCCGCATGATGGTCGCGACACGGGCGGGCGAAGCGGATCCGGGGATTTTGGACTTCGTTGGTTTTCTGGCCGACGTCGGGCCTGCGCGCTTCAAGGCTTCGCCAAAAGCGAAAGCTCCGCGCCTCAAGAAGCAATAGACAGCGCTGGTCGACACGGGGCACACTCCTCAAATGTCCATCCATTCATCACCCAACGTCCCCGGCACCGCTGCCCTGGGCGGCCTCAAAGTCCTCGAACTCGGCCAGTTGATCGCCGGCCCTTTTGCCGCCAAGACACTGGCGGATTTTGGTGCCGACGTCGTCAAGATTGAAACCCTTGGCGCTGGCGATCCGCTGCGCAAATGGCGCTTGCTGAAAGACGGCACCTCCGTCTGGTGGCAGGTGCAGTCGCGCAACAAACGCTCGGTCGCGCTTGATTTGCGGCAGCCTGAGGCGCAAGACATTGTTCGCTCCCTGGCGGCTGAATGCGATGTGGTGATCGAGAATTTCCGGCCGGGTGCGATGGAGGCTTGGGGCCTCGGCCCTGACGACTTGCACCAGCTCAACCCCGGCCTGATCATGCTGCGCATCAGCGGCTATGGCCAAACCGGCCCCTACCGTGACCGCCCCGGTTTTGGCGTGGTGGCCGAGGCCATGGGCGGCCTGCGCCACTTGACGGCTGAGCCCGGCCACGTGCCGGTGCGCGTCGGTGTCAGCATCGGCGACACGCTGGCCGCGCTGCATGGCGTGATTGGGATTTTGGTGGCGCTGCAACACCGCGCCAAGACCGGCGAAGGTCAGGTGATCGACGTCGCGCTGTATGAGGCGGTGTTCAATTGCATGGAAAGTCTGTTGCCCGAGTACAGTGCGTTTGGCGCTGTGCGCGGGCCGGCCGGTAGTGCCTTGCCCGGCATAGCGCCCAGCAACGCTTACCTGTGCAAGGACGGCGCTTATGCCTTGGTCGCCGGCAATGGCGACAGCATTTTCAAGCGACTGATGACGGTGATTGGTCGCGCAGATCTGGGCGCCGACCCCGCGCTGGCCGACAACACCGGCCGAGTGCTCCGCGTGACAGAACTGGACGCCGCCATTGGGTTGTGGACGGCGGCCCACAGCGTTGACGAAGTCCTCGCGGCGCTTGACGCGGCCTCGGTGCCAGCCGGCAAAATTTACACAGTAGCGGACATCGCCGCTGACCCGCATTACCAAGCCCGCGGCATGATCCAGCAGGTGCAGATGGACGACGGCAGCACGCTGGCCGTGCCCGGCATGGTGCCGAAGCTCTCGCGCACACCGGGCTCGCACCGCCGTAACGCGCCCAATGTTGGGCAAGACACACTTGCTGTGTTGCGTGAAGTGGGTTTGACGCCTGCGCAAATTCAAGCCTTGTATGAGCGCGGTATTGTTGAAGGAATTGAAAAATGAAACGACTTTATTTCAACGAAGTATCGACCCGCGATGGCTTTCAAATCGAGCCTGAATTTGTGCCGACCGACAGTAAGATCGCGCTGATTGATGCGCTGAGCGAGTGCGGCTACGCCAAGATCGAGGTGACTTCTTTCACCTCGCCCAAAGCGATTCCGATGTTGCGTGACGCCGAAGAAGTGATGGGCCGTATCAAGCGCGTCGCCGGTGTGGAATACACCGTGCTAGTGCCCAATTTACGCGGTGCAGAGCGGGCGTTGGAGTCGCGCGCTGATGAGCTCAATCTTGTGATGTCGGTGTCTGAGACGCACAATTTAGCCAACTTGCGTATGCCCCGCGAAAACAGTTTTGCAGCTCTGACGGAAGTCATCAAACGGGTTGACGGCCAGACCCCCATCAACGTGTCTTTGTCTTGCGCCTTTGGCTGCCCGATGGAGGGCGAGGTGACGCAGCAAGAAGTGCTGCAGTGGGCGCAGCGCTTCGCAGATTTGGGTGTGCGCGGGCTGACCATTTGCGACACTACAGGCATGGCGCATCCGGGGCAGGTGAGTCGATTGGTGGACGCTTTGCAAGCCAAGCTGACACAGCAACTCACCCTGCATTTTCACAACACGCGCGGCATGGGGCTGGCCAATATCTTGGCGGCAGTGCAGAGCGGTATTGAGCGTTTTGACGGTTCGCTAGGCGGTCTCGGTGGCTGCCCTTATGCACCCGGCGCGAGTGGCAATGTTTGCAGCGAAGATGCGGTGCACATGCTCGACGCGATGGGCTACGACACCGGCATGATGCTGGAACGTTTGCTGCTCGTGGCGCGCGAGATGCCGGCGATTGTGGGTCACGATGTGCCCGGTCAAGTGGCCAAGGCTGGACCCAGCATGACGCTGCATCCAGCGCCCAGTTATGTCGCGGAACTCCGGGAAAAATTTTCCGGCTGACGCCAATTTCAGTGTCTCAAACCTGTGTCTCTGGTGCCGCTACGTCTTGCTGGATCTGGTGCCAAAGGGCCAACTCATTGGCCGTCAGTCGATCCGATTGACGCGCCACAGCTTCGAATTTTTCGCGATCCGTCATGATGCCCAGCTGCCTGATCTGGCTGATGAGGGTTTTGAAATGCTCAACCGCATGTTCGGCTTTGGTCGCGATTTTGTGGATCGGCAGGGCTGACACGTCTTCCATCAGCAAACGTTCGCGCCGCGCTTTTTCAACCAATTGATCAACGTCTTGTTGCGTCAGGTGCAGGCGCTTGGCTTCCCGGTTGATCACCTCGGCTTCTTCGTCTGAAATCACACCGTCTTCGAGCATTTCATAGAGCTGATTTCTCAAGTTCTCACGCTCCATGCGCAATTGGTCGGTGAAGGCCGATGACAGCAGCGCTGCCGGCACGGCAAAGATGCCAATGCCCATCAATGCCAGCACGATGGTCATGATCCTGCCCATCGTGGTCACCGGTGAAATGTCCCCGTAACCGACCGAGGCCAGCGTGATGACGGCCCAATAAATAGATTGCGGGATGTTTTCAAATTTGTCGGGCTGGGCATCGTGCTCAAACAAATAACCCAGACTGGCTGTCAAAACGACCAGCAGCAGCATGATGAATGCTGATGCGCTCATGACCGGCCATTCACGCGCGATGACTTTGGTCAATGTCGTTGTCGCTCCCGTGTAGCGGGTCAGCTTGAGCAGCCGCATCAACCTAAAAACCCGCAAAAACCGCAGATCAAACAGATGGTGCAAAAAGGCTTCGAGGAAGAACGGCAGGATCGCCAGCAGGTCGACCAACATCGATGGCGACTTGCCATATTTAAGCCTGCCCGAAAGCGCTTTTTTGAAGTCCGGCTCCTCGACACAGCAATACATGCGGACGCAGTACTCCAATGAAAAAATACCGACTGCCACCGCATCCAGCAAGATGAACTCAAGATTCAACACGTGGCTGATGCTCTGAACTGATTCGAGTATCACGGCGACAACTGAGATCATCACCCAGACCATGATGAATGAGTCAAACAGGCCGTGTAGGGTGCCGCCGAACTCACTCGGAAAGACCAGTGCGTGCATTTTTTGCCGGAAGCTACGGTCTTGGTTCAGATGGATGAACTCTTGCCATGCCGGCGTCAACACACGAAACAATTTGAGAATTCGTAGCAGTCGCAAAAACCGCAGCACCCGCAGGTCGACCGGAATGAACGCCTGCAAGTAAAAAGGTGCCACAGCCAGCAGGTCAATGATGGCAAAGGGACTGCTCAGGTAGCGTCTGCGGGGGCTGTTTGCGTTCTTGAATTCCGAGTCTTCAGGTGCGAGATACAGACGCAGCAAATACTCAATGCTGAAGACGCCGACAGAAAAGATGTCGAAGAAATGGAACCAAAGGCGGTACGGCTCATAGACGGCCGGTAGGTGTTCAAACAGCAGCGCCAACAGGTTGGCGACGATCAGAATGCCGACCCAGCGATCGACATCTTTGTGTAAGTTGCCGGCGATCTTGGGGTCGATCAACCAAGCGTGAAGCCATTTCCGCAGGGGCCATGCGGGATCAATGTTTGCCGGTAGCTCGCCGATTTGGATCGACACATGGATGGCGTTGGCCGGTGTGGGTGTGCTTTGCGTCAAAATGCCACCTCTGTGGCTTGGCTTGGGTAAGCGCCTTGGTCACAAGCTGTCACGCGCAATTGCATTTTTTGGTCAATGGCGTCGCGATCCGTCAGCGGTGAGGGGTAAAACGCGGCTGCCGAACCGGGCGGCGTTGGCACCAGTTTTTCAATCACCAGTGCACCGGCCAATGATTTGTTGCTGGGGTCGCACTTGCTTGCAAAGACGAGCGGTTTTTGGGTGAAGGGGTTGTGCATGCCGGCCAGATGGCTTGCCGAATTCATCAACTTGGGCAGGCAGCCGGCCCAAGTATTGCCATTGGGAGTGGTCTCGTTGCCCGCGCAGACGCTGGGCTCAAAATTCTCTTTGAAGCGTTCCTCACCCATATGCTCCAGCCAAGTCGCCCAAGCCAATGCATTTTTTTTGCTGACTTCATTCTTCAGGCCTTCGGTGTAGGCCATGCGTCCGACCCCGGCGACTGCTATCAGCATCAAGGCCAGGAATCCCAGAAACAACGAGTCCGACAAGGTCGGTCGTTGGTGGACGGCTAGGGCAGTTGTGACGGGCGTTTGCATGCGTTGAAATCCCTGTGGGTTGGCTGGAGGCTGATGTCCAGACTCAGTTGTCAACGGATGTATCGGCACGAAATCGAATAAGTTGAACCCGCAAGGCCAGCCCACTTTTAGAATTTTTCTAGTCGGTAACGGGCACTTTGAGTGATGTGTGAAGCAGGGTATTCCACGAGAATTTCATCGCAGCCAGTGAGGAGTGGGCCCCTTAGAATGTTTTTTAAGACGGCTGTTGGCGGACTGCCACAGTTTTGCAGTCCAGCCGACGCTTGTTCCCAGACTCACTGAATCACTGACTTGGTGAGCATATTCATGCGCCAAGTGTTTAAACCAACCCGGCTCAATTTAATCCATACCCATGCCCGATATGACCACCAACTTCCCGACACTCATTTCTTTGTCCCAGCGACTCAAACAACCTGGGCTGGTGGTCGCCCCTGGCGTTCACGACATGGTGTCACTGCGGTTGGCGGACACCTTTGGCTTTGAGGCCCTGTACATGACGGGCTTTGGTACCGTCGCCTCCCACCTGGGCTTGCCTGACGCCGGCATTGCCACTTATTCCGACATGGTGGGGCGCGTCAAGGCGATGGCTTCGATGGCCCGTGCCCCCTTGATCGCTGACGGCGACACCGGCTATGGCGGTTTGTTGAATGTGTGCCATACCGTGCGCGGTTACGAATCGGCTGGAGCGGCGGCCATTCAGTTGGAAGACCAGGAATTCCCTAAAAAATGCGGCCACACGCCGGGCCGTCGTGTGATTCCCATGGCTGACATGGTGCGCAAAATTCAGGTCGCACGTGACTCACGCAGCAGCTCTGACTTTCTCATCATTGCCCGCACCGATGCGCGCAGCACATTGGGCCTTGATGAAGCGCTGCGTCGCGCGGAGGCCTATGGCCGCGCGGGTGCAGACATCCTCTTTGTTGAATCGCCAGAAACCGTCGAGGAGATGCAAAAAATCGGCCGCAGTACAGACCTGCCGCTGATCGCCAACATGGTGGAAGGCGGGCGCACGCCGGTGCTGAGTCAACGTGAGCTGGAGACCATCGGCTACAAAATCGCCATCTTCCCAGTGACGGCTTTGCTCGCCGCCACAGAGGCCATGAAAACGGTTTACAGCCAGCTTAAAAATACCGGCTCATCTGCGGGGGCTGCGGTTCCGTTGATGCCGTTTGGCGACTTGACACACCTCATGGGATTCCAGGAAGTTTGGGATTTTGACAAGCGCTACGCTGAAGAAAACTGAAGCGAATTAAAACCAAATAAAACGACAAGAGACAAAAATGAAAAATTACATATCCTTGCAGCAGACATCTTTGCGTTCATCCGGTGGCCGAAGAAGTTGCTTGTCAATCGCCGCCATGGCGACCGTCTCCGTTCTGATCTTTGGCGGCGTCACGACCGTTGCACAAGCGCAAGACAGTTGGCCAAATAAACCGATCCGGCTTGTTGTCCCGTTCACCCCGGGGGGCGTTACCGACACCACCGCCCGCGTGATCGCCGACAACTTAGGCAAGCGTCTCGGCCAAAGTATCGTGGTCGACAACAGGCCGGGTGCGTCGGGCAACATCGGCACCGCCATGGTTAAAAATGCGGCACCAGATGGATACACCTTGGTGTTGGGCTTTGACGGCACGATGGTGATCAACCCGCATGTCTTTTCAAAACTGCCCTTCGACACGCTCAAGGATTTCACGCCGATTGGAAAAATTGGTGACGCCACTCTGATCTTGGTGGCCCATCCTGACACGCCCGTCAAGAGTTTGGCCGATGTGATCGCACTGTCTAAAAGCACGCCGGGCGGTTTGTCTTTTGGCACATCCGGCACCGGTGGAACCCCCCACATTGCCGGCGAGTTGTTGAAACTTAAAACCGGCGCCAAGCTGGTTCATGTGCCCTACAAAGGCGGTGGTCAGGCCATGACGGATGTCGTCGGTGGGACTATTCCTCTGGTCTACACCGCAGTCGCTGGCGCCCATGGATTCGTCAAGTCGGGCAAGTTGCGAGCCGTGGCGGTGTCCAGCGCGCACCGTTCGTCGGCATTGCCCGATGTGCCGACGTTTATCGAGTCCGGGGTGCCTGATTTTGTGGTCAATTCATGGGTCGGTTTGCTGGCCCCTGCGAACTTGCCAGCCGCCATTGCCAACCGGCTGAACACGGATTTGAACGCCGTACTGAACGACCCGGCCGTGCGCGAGAGACTTCGCGTTTTGGGGATTGACGCGACGCCGGGCAGTGCTGAGCAATTCCGTGACGAAATGCGTCGTGACCTCGCTCGTTATGGTGAAGTCGTCAAGGCTGCCGGCATTTCGGTCGAGTGAGTTCGCGCTCCCACTTTTTTTGCCAATAAGGACACCTCATGGATTTAAAACTCTCCGGTCAACACGTGCTCATCACCGGTGGTAGCAAGGGGATTGGCTTGGCCTGCGCCCAAGGATTTTTGCGCGAGGGGGCGAAGGTCAGTTTGGTCTCTAGGAGCGCGGCCAATTTGGACACGGCATTCGAGGCCTTGCTGTTGGCGCAGCCAGAGGCCAAGGCCCGCATCGGCGTGTTCGCCGCCGACCTCAAAGTGCCGGCCGATGCTGAACGTGCGTTGTCGCAGGCTGAGGCCTTGCATGGGACGGTCGATGTGCTGGTTAATTCAGCCGGCGCCGCCCAACGCACCGTGCCCGATGAGCTGAACGCCCAAGCTTGGCGCGACGCCATGGATGCCAAGTTTTTCACCTACGTGCACATGATTGACTTGGTGGTGAAAAAAATGGGGCTGCGCGGGCAGGGCGCTATCGTCAACATCGTCGGCGCTGGCGGCAAGGTGGCGAGTCCTTACCATTTGCCCGGTGGTGCCGCGAATGCGGCTCTGATGCTGATCAGCGCCGGCTTGGCGGCCGCCTATGGCCCCAAAGGGGTTCGCATCAATGCCGTGAATCCGGGGGCGACTTTCACGGACAGGCTGAAAACCGGCCTCGCCACGGCCGCCAAACTCAGCGATATTTCAGTGGAAGAGGCATTGACGCGGGCCACACAAAATGTGCCGCTCGGTCGCTTGGCGCAGCCCGAAGAAATTGCCAATGCCGTGCTGTTTTTGGCCTCGCCATGCGCCAGTTACGTGACGGGGGTGAACTTGACGATGGACGGAGCGGCCACGCCGATGGTGGTCTAAGCTGCTGCGGTCAATCGACTGAGGCGCTCCAGCGGTCGCCCCAGCTTTTGTCCATGCTGCGGCGGTCACGCTTGGTTGGACGGCCGTGTTCAATGCTGTCAGCAGGCTCGTTGTTGAGCTTGCGATGTTCGACAGCCTGCTCTCTGCTGGCGATGCTCTCAGGCGTTTCTTCGTACAACAACTGGGCCACGGGCGCTGCCCCGCGCTGCATGCTCAAGCCTTTGACGACCACCGTTCGCAGCACCGGCCCTTGGCGCATGGCCACCGTGTCGCCAACCTTGACGTCGCGGGCGGGCTTGACATCTTGACCGTTGATCTGAATTCGGCCTTTGTCTATTTCTTCAGCCGCCAAGGTGCGTGTTTTGTAAAAGCGTGCAGACCACAGCCATTTGTCGATGCGCATTTTTTCCATGCCTCATTATTGATGAATCAACGGCAAGCGTACGGTCGCGTCTAAGCCACTGATGCGGCCTTGATCAACCCGGTTCTCGAGCGAGATCGTACCGCCCAGCGCCAACACGATGTCATGGCAAATCGCCAGTCCTAGGCCGGAGCCTTCGCGCACATTACCGGCTGAAAAAGGTTGAAACAGCCGCGCGGCTAATTCGCTTGAAATGCCCGGCCCGCTGTCGCTCACGGTCAAGGCCAGCTGCGTGTTGTCTGTCACCAGCCGCACGCTCAGCGGCCCGCCCACAGGGCAATGCTTGATGGCGTTGTGCAGCAGATTGCGGCACAGCTCGCCCAGCATCCATTCGTGGGCCAGCACGTTGGCCGGCATGGTTTCAATGTCAAAGTCCAACTCGCGGTCGGCCATCAGCGGCGCCAAGTCAAGTGCGACTTCGCGCACCACATCGGCCAGATTCATGGCTTGCAGGTCGGCTTGCTGGCGCAATTGTTCGACCTTGGCCAGCGCCAGCATCTGGTTCGCCAGCAAGGTGGCACGGTCAACCGTCTGGCTGATGTCGCTCAAGGCTTCGCGGGCCTCCATGTCGCCGCGCAGGGCTGATTGCACTTGCACCTTCAGCACAGCCAGCGGCGTGCGCAATTGGTGTGCGGCATCGCGCACAAAGCGCTTTTGGTTGCTCAGCAGGTTGTCAAGGCGGCGCATGACTTGGTTGGTGGCTTCCACCAAAGGCAGCAGTTCGCGCGGGGCGTCAGCTGCCGAAATGGGCGTCAGGTCGTTCGCCGGCCGCGCTTGCAACTCTGCGCTGAGCCGGCGCACTGGGCGGGTGGCGCGTTGCACCACGATCACGGCGACCAAGGCGATGACAGCCAGCAGCAGGGCTTGCCGCCACAGCGTGTCGAACAAGATTTTTTGCGCCAAGGTCGTGCGCAGTTCCAGGGTTTCGGCCACCTGAATCACCGCCATGGCCCGGCCGCTGGCGCTCACCACCGGTTGCAGCAACACGGCGACGCGCACCGCCTCGCCTTCAAAAATGTCATCGTAAAAATCGACCAAGGCTGAATAGGCGGGCTTGGGCTTGATGCTGCCGCGCCAAAAGGGCAATTGCGGAAAGCCGGAAACCATTTCGCCGTTCAGGCTCGACACACGGTAGAACAAACGGCTTTGGTTGTCGGCCTCAAAAGCTTCCAGTGCGGCATAGGGCACGGTCACGCGCAGCTCGGACTGTTCGTCGTAGCCACTGACGTCGAGTTGCTCACCAATGGATTTAGCTGACGCCAGCAGCGTGCGGTCGTAAGCGGTGTTGACGGCGCTGAGCGCTTGTTGGTAGAGGCTGAAGGTGTTGACGATCACCAGCACCCCAACCGGCACCAAAATGCCCAGCAGCAGATAGCGCCGCAGTGAACCCGGGCGTGCTGCGGTTTGCTCTGGCTTCGTAGTCGGTGCCGTCACGCTTTGACCTTCAGCAGGTAACCCAAGCCGCGCAGCGTGACCAGCGTGACGCCCGTGCCGACCAATTTTTTACGCAGCCGGTAAACCACGACCTCAACTGCTTCGTACTGCACATCGGCTTCGCCCGGAAAAACCAATTCAAAGAGCCGCTCTTTGGAGACCGCCTGCCCGGGTTTGACGATCAGTCCGTGCAGCAGGGCTTGTTCGCGCGGCGTGAGTTCAAGAACCTGGTCGCGGTGGTAGATGGCGCCACTTTCTTTGTCGTAGCGCAGGCCGCCAACCCAGTGGGCATCGCTGGAGTCTGTCTCACTGGCCCGGCCAAGGGCGGCGCGCCTGCGGCCCAGTGCGCGCAGTCTGGCTTCGAGTTCGTCCAGGTCAAAGGGCTTGGGCAGGTAGTCGTCTGCACCGGAGTTGAGCCCGATGATTTTGTCGCCCACGGTGCCGCGTGCGGTCAGGATCAGCACCGGTGTGAGCAGCCCTTGGCGTCTGGCTTGCGCCAGCACTTGCAGTCCGTCGAGGCCGGGCAAGCTGAGGTCCAGCACCACCACATCCGGCTGGGTGGCGGTCCATTGCGCCAGCGCCAGCCGGCCATCGGTACAGCCGGTCACGGCCATGCCGCGCCGACGCAGGGCGCGTTGCAGGGCAGTTTGCATGGAGGCGTCGTCTTCGATCAGCAACAAAGTCAGGGTCTGCGTCATGGGCAGCACATTAGCACTTTCCCTAGTGCATCTAGACAGCCGATTGACAGGATGTGGGTGCATGATGAGTTGGAAACCAAAATTCACCAAAGGAGACTCCCATGCGTCGCGACATGTTTCTGAAATCTCTGGCCGCGCTGGCCGCCGCCGGTACGTTGCCGTTGTCGGCCTTGGCCGCTGCCAACATCAAGATGATGATTCCCGCCAACCCAGGTGGCGGATGGGACACCACCGGCCGGGCGCTGGGCAAAGCCTTGGTGGACGCCGGTTCTGCGGCCACGGTGATCTTTGACAATCGGGGCGGTGCTGCGGGTGCTTTGGGTCTGGCTCAATTTGTCAACGGCAGCAAAGGCGATGCGAATGCGCTGATGGTCATGGGGGCGGTGATGCTCGGTGGCCAGATCACCGGCAAGCCGCCGGTCAGTCTGTCGCAGGCGACGCCGATTGCGCGTCTGACCAGCGAATACAACGTGTTTGTGTTGCCGGCTAACTCGCCCTTCAAGTCGATGGCGGAAGTCATTGCACAGCTCAAGAAAGACCCCGGCAGCGTCAAGTGGGGCGGCGGTTCACGCGGTTCTACCGAGCACATTGCGGCGGCCATGATCGCCCGTGAAGTTGGCGTTGACCCATCGAAAATCAACTACGTCGCTTTTCGGGGCGGTGGTGAAGCCACAGCCGCTATTTTGGGCGGCAACGTCACAGTGGGCGGCAGCGGCTACAGCGAGTTCGCTGAATACATCAGCACCGGCAAGATGAAAGCGCTGGCCGTGACGTCGGACACCCGCCTCAAAGGTGTGGCTGTGCCGACGCTCAAGGAGCAGGGCATCAATGTGGTGATCGGTAATTGGCGCGGTGTGTATGGCGCGCCTGGCATCACGCCAGCGCAGCGTCAGGCGCTCACAGAGCTGGTGCTGAAAGCCGTCAAGACCAAGTCTTGGGCGGAGGCTTCTGAGAAAAACAACTGGACGCCTGCGGTGCTCTCAGGCCCGGCTTTTGAGAAGTTTGTCGACGACGACTTCGCCAGCCTGCGCGCGACGATGGTCAAGTCCGGAATGATCTGAGCCTGTCAACGCTGGATGGCTGCGCTTTGCTTGCCATGACGGATTTTTCGTCCGAGGCGTATTTCTCGTCACTGCGAGCGCAGCGCGGCAGTCCAGCAGCCCGAATTCGAAGTCATGGATTGCCGCGCTCCGCTCGCAAAGACGTAGGGGGATGGCTGCGCTTTAATCCCCATGACGGACAGTGTGTTTGATTTTTATATTGAGTGATGTTTGCTATGACTGCACCTACTTCCCCGGCCACCTCGCCCTTCCAGACCGTCATCGGCGTCGGTGTTATTTTGCTGGCGCTGGGCTTGGCCACTGGCGCTTTGAGTATTTCCTCTGAAGCGGGTTATGGCGGCGTTGGGCCGAATTTCTTGCCTTGGCTGGTGGCGCTGGCGTTGCTGTTGTGCGGCGGCTTCATGCTGTTTGAGTCGCGCACCGGCGGTTTTCGGGCCCTTGACGAAGCGCCGGGTGCCACCAAAGCCTATTGGCCCGGCTTCGTCTGGGTCTCGGCCGGCTTGTTGGCCAACGCGGCTCTCATCACCACCATCGGTTTCATCTTCAGTTGCACCCTGTGTTTTGTGCTGGCAGTGCAGGGCTTGCGTGGGGCTCAAGGTGACATGGACCGGCGTCCGGTGATGTGGCTCAAAGACATCCTGATTGGCTTGGCAATTTCGGCGCCGGTCTACTGGACTTTCACCCAGTTTTTGGCGATCAATCTGCCGGGCATCACCGGCACCGGTTGGCTCTGAGCGCCGCTCAACGGTTTTTCAGGTTTCTTGATTTTTAGATTTTTTTCAGGTTCACCGCTGTCATGGATATTTTCAATCAACTGATGCAGGGCTTTGCCACTGCGGCCACACCGGTCAACCTGCTGTGGTGTTTTGTCGGCTGCGCGTTGGGCACCGCCATTGGCGTGTTGCCGGGCATTGGCCCTGCA
>CANFWI010000025.1 GCA_947450675.1 Comamonadaceae bacterium
AACACTGCGGTTTTCGGCATGTCGGCACGCGCCGCAACTATTACCCGCTGAGCGCTTTCGAACGCGAAGACGCGATCGTCATGAGTCTGGCATTGTGAAAGCCCCAACATGAGCCTAGACCTCGACAAACGCCAACGCGCGATGCTGCGTGAAATGGGCATTCGGCTGTGGCAGCCGCAACCTGCAGCCGCTGAAGTGGCTGGTGTGGTGCCGCCGGTTGATCCGCACAAAATCTCTGTATCAACGCCGACTTCGGCAGCCTTGCCGGCACCTGAAGCCGCGGTTGTGCCGTCATCTGCCTCCAACACCCCGCCGTCGCGTCGGCCGCCCGTTGAATCAGCGCCTGCGTCAGCTGCACCATCCAACGCGGCCCATGCGACTGCCAGCAACAGCGCCTGGTCTCTCGGCGAAGCGCGCGTGCTCTATGCCAAACCCGCAGCCGACAACGGACAGCCCGCAGCCCCAGGTGCGACAGCACGCTGGCTGCTCCTGATCGAAACGCCACCGGGCGCCGCCGAGGCCGATCCGCTGGCAGGGGAAACCGGCAAACTCCTCGACAACATGTTGCGCGCAGCTGGCGTACATCAAAGCGCCAGCGCGCTGTGTGTGCCGCTGTCGCGCCACGCAGATGCGGGTAATGCGGCACCACTGGATTCAGCGCTGGCCGAGCTGCTCAAGGCAGAAAAACCGGACGTCATCCTCATCATGGGGCGGCTGGCGGCGCAAGCGCTGCTGCAGTCAACCGAGCCACTGGGCAAGCTGCGTGGACGCACGCACCAACTCGCAGACGTTGCTGCGGTGGTCACCTATGACGCGGCATATTTGCTGCGCAGCCTGCCCGACAAGGCCAAAGCTTGGGACGATCTGTGCCGGGCGCAACACCTCGCGCAGCAGGCGGGGTCAAGTAACTGAGCTGCTCAGGCTAGGCTGAGGCCCTTGGGCAGGTTAATGATGAAATCGGACATCGCTTGCGCATCCCGGGCGGGTCGCATGTGCGCCACCATGGCGACCGCAGCAGCTTCTGGATCGCCCGCCTGAAAGGCCTCCACCAAGCGTTGGTGCTGCTCGAACGAGGTCTGTATTTTCCCAAGAGCACCAAAAGCATGCTGGCGATAAAAACCAGTGCGCGCGCGGATGCGTAAAACCTCTTGCCGCAGATAAGGGTTGCGGGTGGCCCGGTAAATCAATTCGTGAAAGGCTGAGTTGCGCTCTTGCCAAGCTGCCATGTCATCAAGCTCTACAGCGGCCCGCCCCTGCTCATTGGCCTTGGCGATCGCGGTCAGCTCATCAGGGGTCATGCGCTGGCAAGCCAGCCGTGCTGCGACCGCCTCGAGTTCTGCCAGTAACTCCCACAGTGACAGCAATTGCTGCAAATCCATTTTTGCGACCAGCATGCCGCCACGCGGCAGACTTGTTAGGAGCCCCTGCGCCTGCAGCTGAAGCATGGCTTCACGTATTGGCGTTCGGGAAACGCCGTGCTGGCTGGCCAGCCCGGCTTCGTCAATGGCATCCCCGGGGAGCAGTGTCCCAGACTGGATGAGCCGTTCAATTTCAGTTCGAATTTTGTCGCTGGCTTTGGTAAATACGGTCTTCGTGCTTCTCATAGTTCAAGTTTCCCACATTGCTTGATATCCACACATGCTGTATATTTATATTTACAGACAAATTAGATATGCAAGATTATTCATCCATCCCACCGCCACAAAGCCCGCCATTCAGTTCGCAATCCGAGCTACTGGCTGAGCTGGTGCAGGCGGGTCTGAACAGGCGGGACAGCGCACCGTCTGAGTCTGAGGTGCTGCGCTTGGTCAAAGCCCTGAGTCGCCTACAACCAGCCGCGCTCAGCGCCTTGACCAGCAGCCCGTCAGCTGATCCAGAAGAGGTTTTTTCAGCCACCCTGCAAAGCCTCTCTGTATGACCGCCTTGCCGGCCACGCTCACAGGCTTGCAGCATGCGCTAGCGCTTGGACAACTGTCGCAACAAGAGTCGCTGAGCGCTCAGCGGCAACGACTGAAAAATTTAGACCCGATCTATCACTGCGTGGTACGGGTCATGGACGAGGCCGCAGACAACGGCGGTGGCAAGGCAACACAAGCCAACAAACCCCAAGCACTGGCGGGCATCGGTCTGGCGCACAAAGATATTTTCAACACCGCCGGCAGAGCCCCTGGCTTGGGTCATGACCGCGGCCGGTCTGTGCCCGGTTTGGCCGCAGCACTCGCCATTCAACAATTGCAAAATGCAGGCGCCAGCCAGTTGGCCACCGTTGTCATGGCCGAATACGCCTGCGGCGCCACCAGCGACAACCCACATTTCCCAAGCTGTATCAACCCCCTTAACTCGGCGGCGGTGGTGGGCGGCTCATCAAGCGGCAGCGCTGTCGCCGTGGCCAGCGAAATCGCCTACGGCGCGATGGGTACAGACACGGCCGGCTCGGTGCGTATCCCCGCTGCCACCTGTGGCTTGATTGGACTCAAGACGACCCATCGAATGATCAACCAAGAGGGCGTTTATCCACTGGCACCGTCACTTGATAGCATTGGCTTGCTGACTCGCTCGGCTGCCGATGCGCGGCAGCTGCTGGATGCCTTCATGCTTGGCGGCACTTCACGGCCAAGCCAGCCAGACCCGCGACTGAAAGCTTGGATACCAAGCGCCGGTGTGCATGACAGTGTTGCAGTTGCACTCATTGAGTTAGCCGACGCGTATGACATCACCGAGCGGACTCAGCTACTCCCCGAACACAAACTGCTGACGGCGCTGTCAGAGATCTTGTTGCACCACGAAGCGGCAGAAACGCACCAGCGCGAACTGCTGAACAGCACGCTGTCTGCCAGCGTTCAAGCCGTTGCCCTGCCAGGGTTGGTGATCCCGCTTCATTGGTACCAAGCGGCTGTGCAAGACCGAAGTCTGCGCGCGCGTGCGTTCTTCAATGCGCACCTGAAAGACCACGACATCCTCATGCTGCCAGCGCTGCCACAGCCCGTTCCGAACTGGTCTGCGGTCACCCCCGGCAACAACGACTTTGACGTACGGCAGCTGCTCGGCCTGCATAACTTTATGGGATGGGTGAATTACCTGGGTTTTCCATCCCTGGTCATGCCCATTGCCAGCGATGCACGGGGCTTACCCATCAGCGCTCAATTTATTGCCAGGCCGTATGAGGAACGAACCTTGCTAGCTTTTGCTGAGGGGCTTGAAATCAAACGCTTCGGCAACAGCGGTATCACACGACATTTTTCAAACCTGCAAAGTTAATTTTTCAATGCCCAAAATTCAAGCCTCACAAGCATTGTCAAGATTTCGCGTACTCGATCTGTCCAGAGTCCGAGCCGGCCCCAATTGCGTGCGCATGCTGACAGATTTCGGTGCCGATGTGATTCGCATTGAGCCACCGCCCGGGATCGATCCCAATGAAGCCATGTTCGCGGCGAATCGTCAGGGTGGCGATTTTCAGAACATCAACCGCAACAAGCGGTCCATGACGCTTAACCTGAAAAAACCCGGTGCTCTGGATATCTTGAAGCGGCTTGTCAAAGACGCCGACGTGGTGGTCGAAAACTGGCGACCAGACGTCAAAAAAAAACTCGGCGTCGACTACGAAGCGCTGGCGGCAGTCAATCCACGCATCATTCTCGCCAGCATTTCTGGCTTTGGCCAAGATGGCCCTTACGCTTGGCGCCCTGGTTTTGACCAAATCGTGCAAGGCATGGGTGGTTTGATGTCAGTCACCGGCCACGCCGAATCTGGCCCCGTTCGCGCCGGTTTGGCCGTGGCCGACATGAGCGCAGGCCTTTACACCGCGCTGGGCATACTGACGGCACTGCTGGAGCGCGAAGTGTCGGGCAAAGGGCAGTGGGTCCACGCCTCTCTCTTGCATTCGCAAATCGCCATGATGGACTTTCAGGCGGCACGCTACCTGAACGACCAAGATATTCCAGTGCAGGTCGGCAACAACCACCCGACCAGCAGCCCGATGGGCCTTTTTGATTGCAGCGACGGCGTTTTCAACCTCGGCGCCTCAGGCGAGGGCAACTGGGTGCGTCTGTGCCAAGTGGTTGAGCGCCCCGAGTGGCTGACCGACGCAGAGTTTCTCGACGAGCCGCTGCGCGTCAAACATCGACAGCGCTTGAACGACGCACTGGCCCTTATTTTCAAACACAAAACTGTTGCCGAATGGGTGGACCTGCTGAATGGCGCAGGCGTGCCCGCGGGCCCCGTTTACACCGTGCCACAGGTCTTTGAAGACGTGCAAGTCAAGCACCTGGGCGTCACGACTTCTCTCATGACCAACTTTGGCAAAGAAATGCACTACATCACCCAACCCGTGACATTGGAACGTACACCCTCTCAGGTTGTGGCACCGGCACCCGATTGGGGCGAGCACACCGATGAAGTGCTTCAAGAAGCCGGCTACTCTGCTGCTGACATTCAACAGTTTCACACTGACAGCGTGGTCTGACCTCATGGGAGACGTCACCTACACCCTTGATGCCCATGTGGCCACGATCATTCTGTCCAACGAAGGCCGCTTCAACGCCATGTCGCTGGCCATGTGGCAGCAGTTGGCAGTGCTGCTGGGAGAGTTGAAAAACAATGAAGCCGTGCGTGCGGTAGTCTTGCGCGGCGCTGGCGATCGAGCCTTTGTCTCAGGGGCTGACATATCTGAATTTGGCGAGCAACGCAATTCTCCGGCAGGCGTCGCCGCCTATGACCGCGCTGTCGATGACGCGCAAACCGCATTGGCAGAATTTCCCCGCCCAGTGATTGCCGCCATCAGCGGCATCTGCTACGGCGGGGGCCTAGGTCTGGCGCTAGCTTGCGACCTTCGCTACGCATCGAAAACCGCCAAGTTCCGGATGCCCGCTGCGCGTCTCGGCCTAGGTTACGCGCTCAAAGGCGTCAAACGCATGGTCGATATTCTGGGCGTGGCCAATGCCGGCGAATTGTTCTACACAGCCCGCGTCTGCGATGCACAAGAGGCTTTGAAGATAGGACTGGTCAGCAGCGTGCAGGACGATTGCTTTTTACACGCCGCTGAGACAGCCGCACAAATTAGCGCCAATGCGCCCTTGACGATCGTCGCCGCCAAGCGAGCTTTTCAGGCGGTGCTGGCAGGCACGTCTGGCACTGACGCAGAGAAAGTAGCGCTGGCCGTGAAGACCTGCTTTGAAAGTCAAGACTACACCGAAGGTCGTCAGGCCTTTGCTGAAAAACGGCCTGCGCGCTTTGTGGGACGTTAACGCCGACAAAGCCTTGTCATCGATATTTTTTCTTTCATTTTCCGCGTCAGTTCTCAAGTCACAGCGATTTTTATCCATCGAAACAGGAGTGTTAAACATGAAACTCAGTACCGCCCTAGCCGCTGTCACGTTGACGGCCTTCACAAGTCTGGTGCAGGCCATCGGCCCTGCGCCAGCGCCTCTGGCGCAGCGCGAAACGCTGACCATCGGCTTCGTGAAAGTCGGCCATCTGTCGCCCCTCCTCAACATTGAAGAAGAACTCAAGAAGTTCAACATCGATGTCAAACGCGCAGAGTTCGTTCGCTATGCCGACGCACGCACCGCGCTGCTGTCCAACACCGTCGACGTCTCCGCAGTCGGGCCAGGTGATTTGGCTATTGCGGCATCGCAAGGCAGCCGCAACCTGATCGGCCTGACCGGTGTTGCCGGTTCAGCCAAAAACTTGGTAGTCCGCAAAGGTGTGACCATCAATGATTGGAAAGACATTGCCGGCAAGCGCATCGGTATTGCCCCTGGCTCAGCTGTCTGGTTCCAATTTGCCATGACGTTGGTTGAGCGTGGCATTCCTTACAACAGCTTCACGCCGGTGAATATCCAAGGCGGTGGCACGGCCTTCATTCAAGCCATCAAGCGCGGCGATATCGACGCCATGGTGCTCTGGGAGCCGTTTGAATCGCAAGCCGTCGCGGAAGGCGATGCCTATTTTGCAAAAAGCCTGGAGTACAGCCAATCCAAATCAGTGGGCGCCGAACTCGGCATGTTGGCGGCTTCGCGTGATGCCATGACAAACAAGCGTGAAGCCGTTCGTCGTTTCCTGTGGGTCTATCTGAATGCAGAGGACCAAATGGCTAAAAACAATGCGCTCTTCGCTGACGCCTACTCCAAGTACACCGGCCTGCCACTGGCCATCACCAAAGAGTCTTCGAAAATCATCAAGCTCGGCGGCGTGCTGACCAAAGAACAGATTCGCCTACAAGCAGAGGCGTCTTTCAAGCAAGGCATCATTCAGAAAGATGTGGCCACGGAAGCGGCCGCACTCTACGACGATTCGATGGCCCGCGAAATTAAGCGTTGAACACCATGCGGCGTTTGAAATTTCTGATGCTGGGTCTGCTGGTACCAGCGGCCGTGCTGGTCTTCTGGCAGATCGCTGCCAGCCAGCCCGACATGGCCGGCATCGTTCCGACGCCGCTGGCCGTTTTAGCGGGCTGGAAAGAATGGGTCTTTGGCTCTGCCGGCATGGGCCTGAATCCGTATGGTGGCACTTGGCTGGCCAATGTCCAAAACTCGAGCCTGCGCGTGGTCCAGGGCTTTGCACTGGCCGTGCTACTGGGCGTGCCGATGGGGCTCCTGATCGGCTGGAGCCGTCTCGCGTCACAGCTGTTCGACCCGATGATTCAGTGCCTCAGGCCGATCCCGATCACTGCTTGGTTGCCGTTTTCGATTGCCTTGTTTGGTATCAGTAACCTCGGCTCGATTTTCCTGATCTTCTTGGGTGGTTTTTACGCCATCGTCGTTAACACCACCCAGGGCGCAAGGGATGTCGAACGGAACCTGATGCGTGCGGCACTGATGATGGGGACAACCCGCAGCCAAATTTTGCGACGGGTGGTTTTCCCATCTGCCATGCCCTCGATTTTTACGGGCTTGCGCATCGGCTTGGGTATTTCGTGGACGGCTGTGATCGTTTCCGAGATGGTTGCCGTCAAGTCGGGCTTGGGCTACGTCCTATGGGATGCCTACTACGTAGGTCGCATGGACATCGTATTGGCTGACATGGTGTCTATCGGCGCCATGGGCTACCTCAGTGATCGTCTGATTGTCCTGAGCGAACGGCGAGTTCTTCGCTGGCGCATCCTTCAAAACCATTGAGCGCTATGACAGCTATTCACATCGACAAACTCGACAAAATTTACCCAACGCAGCCGCCCGTACATGCACTTGACAAGATTAATCTGACGATCAAGTCTGGCGAATTTGTGGCCTTGCTGGGCCCCTCTGGTTGCGGTAAATCAACGCTGCTGAATTTGCTTGCCGGTTTTGAGCAGGTCAGCCATGGCACGCTGACGGTGCACGGACGCACCATCGAGAAACCGGGGCCAGACCGCGGTGTCGTTTTTCAGGAGGCCGCACTATTTCCATGGCTCAGCGTGTGGGAAAACGTGATTTTTGGCCCCAAAACGCAAGGACTCAAAGCCAAAGACTACGAGGAGCGTGCCAACGACATGTTGAAGATCGTCGGTCTCACGGATTTCAAGAACCACTTGCCCGTTCAGCTGTCAGGCGGCATGCGCCAACGGGTTGGCATTGCGCGCATCCTGACGCTGGGATCGAAAGTGCTGCTTATGGATGAACCCTTCGGCGCACTCGACGCACAAACGCGTTTGACGATGCAAGAGCTGTTGCTGTCAGTCTGGCAACAACTCAAACCCACCATTTTGTTTGTCACCCATGACATTGATGAAGCCCTGTTTTTAGCGGACACCATCTACGTCATGTCTGCGCGTCCCGGACGCATCCAAGCGCGCATTGATGTAGCGCTCAAACGCCCCCGCACGATTGAAGACACGACGGCCAAAGACTTCAACACGATGAAGCTGGAAATTCTTCGTCAAATCCGTCACTGAAAGACTCCCATATGGCCAATCCCCGCATCCCCTATCGCTTTTCCAATGAAGGTCCGACTTTGGTGCCGCCGCCCGAGGGAAATATCTTGGTGCATCTGGTTGTCAACGTAGAACACTGGCAGTTTGATGCGCCCATGCCGCGCACGCTCATCACGCCCCCGCATGGCAAAGAGACCGTGCCCGATGTGCCCAACTTCAGCTGGGCCGATTACGGCATGCGCTGCGGCCTGCCCCGCATACTCGAAGCTATCCAAGACCGTGGTCTGCCCGCGTCAACAAGCATCAATGCCGGCGTGATTGACGCCTACCCACGCGCCGCTGAAGCCATGCATGCAGCAGGCTGGGAGTTCATTGGTCATGGTCTCCACCAGAAGTCACTGAACCATGCTGGTGCTGAAGAAGAAGTGATTCGCACCAGCCTGGACATGATCGAATCTTTCACGGGGATCCGGCCTCGCGGATGGCTTGGCCCGGGCCTGCGTGAAGGCCACAACACACCAGAGACCCTCAAGGCCGCCGGGGTTGACTACGTCTTTGACTGGGTCGTTGACGATGTGCCCAACTGGATGACAACGGCAAACGGCCCGCTTCTAAGCCTGCCCTACAACCTCGAGGTCAACGACTCGATCATCTATGCCATTGAAAAGCATTCCTCGGACGAAATGCTGGAGCGGCTGAAACGGACGCTGGCACTGTTTGTGCGTGAAGCACCTAAGCACCCGCGGGTGCTGGCGATCGGCTTGCACCCCCACCTGATCGGCGTACCTCATCGATTTGCCTCCTTTGAACAAATGCTCGACTTGCTGATGCAAACCCCTGGCGTCTGTTTCAAGCAAGGACACGAGATCGCCGACTGGTTCAGCGCGCAAGTTCCACCGCCTGCGACCGCCTGATTTTTTACGCCTCACATTCAGCCAACACAACAAGGATCTTCGTCATGGATTTGCAACTCAAGGGAAAACGCGCTGTGATCACCGGTGGCTCAAAGGGCATTGGCCTTGCCATCGCCATGCGATTTGCCAAGGAGGGCGCAGTACCCGTTTTGGTGTCACGAAGCGCTGAGACTCTGGAAAAAGCAGCACTCACCATCCAGCAAGAAACCGGCATCGTCGCCCAAACCATCGCGGTCGATCTCGCGACCCAAGAGGGCATTGCAAAATTGATATCGAGTGCAGGCGAGATCGATATTTTGGTCAACAACGCTGGTGCTATTCCGGGCGGCTCACTCGCCGATGTGGGCGATGAAAAATGGCGGCAGGCTTGGGAACTCAAACTCTTTGGCTACATCAATCTGATTCGTGCCGTGTTGCCCGTCATGGAACAACGCGGCAGCGGTGTGATCAGCAACATCATCGGTATGGCCGGTGCCGCACCACGGGCTGAATACATCTGCGGTGCAACCGCCAACGCGGCCCTCATGGCGTTCACACAAGCCGTGGGCGGAACCAGCCCGCGCAAAGGCGTTCGGGTCTTTGGCATCAACCCGTCACCGACGCGTAGTGATCGCATGGAAGGCATGTTGCGCATGCAGGCCACGAAAAAATTGGGGGATGAAAATCGTTGGCTGGAGCTCACGGCAGGCCTGCCCTTTGGCCGCATGACAGAGCCGGCAGAAATTGCCGATTTGACCGTCTTCAGCTGCTCGCCCTTGGCCGGCTATCTATCGGGTACCGTGCTCAACGTCGATGGTGGCCAGTCATTTGCCTCACCCGTTTGACGCGCAGAAAAACCCCAAGTCCGCACCTATGGCACACACCTCTACCCTGCCCGTTCTGATCGTGGGCGCTGGCCCCGTTGGGCTACTTTGCGCGCTAGAACTGGCCCGCCGGGGCGTCCCGGTCCTCGTCATTGAGGCCGAGCCTAGCACCACCCTCGACTTGCGTGCCGGCACGTTTCACCCACCAACCATCGAAATGCTGCAACCCGATGGCGTGGCCGATGCCATGCTGGAAGTGGGCATTCAGGTGGCGCGCTGGCAATCGCGCGACCGCGAGCACGGCTTGATTGTGGAGTGGGACTTGTCAGCGCTTCAAAAAGACACGCCCTACCCGTTTCGTCTGCACTTAGAGCAGCACCGGTTGACGCCTATCCTGCTTGAGAAACTGGGCGCGTACCCGCATGCCGAGGTGCGCTTCTCTCATGAATTCATCGGCCTCACACAACGCCCCGATGACGTCACCGTGCAAGCCCGCAATGCACAAGGCGACGTCCTGCTGCAGGCCAATTGGGTGATCGGCGCCGATGGCGGAAAAAGTCCGGTGCGCAAGGCTGCGCAGATTGGATTTGACGGCTACACCTGGCCCGAACGCTACAGCGTGGTCAGCACGACGTTTGACTTTGAACCACTCGGCTACGCAGACAACGCCTACATCAGCGACCCGGAGCAATGGATCGCTTTTTTCAGAATGCCCGACAAAGGCCCGCCCGGTCTGTGGCGCATGACCTTGCCGGTCGGTCAAGAGTTGAGCGATGAGGAGGTCTTGGCCGCGCCGTTTGCACAGCGCGCCATCAACCGCGCCATTGGTGCACCAGACACCGACCGCTACCCGATCGTTCACCAGAGCGTCTACCGGGTTCACCAGCGCGTTGCCAACCAGTTTCGAGTCGGGCGCGTACTGCTGGCCGGTGACTCAGCACACGTCAACAATCCGCTCGGTGGCTTTGGCCTGAACAGCGGCATTCACGATGCGGTCAATTTAGGAGACAAACTCGCCCGCGTCTTCAATGGTGATGCCAGCGCAGACCTGCTCGACCTGTATGAGCGCCAGCGCCGGACAGTGGCGATGGAGTACGTGCAAAACATCTCCATCAAAAACAAAGAAAACCTCGAAGAAAAGGATCTGGGCAAACGGCTGGCCCGGTTTGACGAGTTACGCGCCGTGGCGCAAGACCCTGAAAAAACCCGAGCCTACCTGCTCATGTCTTCCATGATCAACAGCATCAAGCGCGCTAACGCGATCACTTAGTCAGTGATCGACTCGCGATATTGACCCTTATACCCAAGGAACTTTCATGACCCGTCGCTTTTTACCCATCTCGCTCGTACAGCTCACGGTGCTCTTGTCACTCGCCGCCCTGTCGATGCACAGCCAAGCACAGTCAGGCGCGTGGCCGCAAAAAACCATCAGAATCATTGTGCCGTTTGCGGCTGGCGGTAATACGGATGGCATCGCCAGGCTCACGGCCGAGCGTCTGACCCAATCATTGGGCCAGCCCGTGCTGATCGAAAACAGGGCCGGTGCGGGCGGTGCCATTGCCGCCGACCTGGTGGCCAAGTCTGCGCCCGACGGATACACCCTGATGATGGCGGCCATGCCTGTCTTGGCCATCCTGCCGACCATCACCAAAACCAATTTTGATCCGCTGCGCGACTTCACCACCATCAGCATCGTCGGCAGCAATCCGTTTGTGATGGCGGTCCATAAATCGGTGCCCGCAGCCAATGCCAAAGAGCTGGCGGATTTTGCAAAAAAAAATCCGGGGAAATTGAACTACGCATCCGGCGGTTCCGGCAGTGTTTCACACCTGTCGGCGGCTCTCTTTGTGAAGCGCGCCAACATCGACATGACCCACATTAGCTACAAAGGCGGTAGCCCTGCAGTGACCGATTTGCTGGGAGGCCAGGTGCATATGTATTTTGGCAACCTATCTGAACTCGCCCCACATGCCGCTGGCGGACAAATACGCATCATCGGTGTGTCTAGCGGACAGCGGGCACGCCAACTGCCCGATGTTCCAACCGTCGCTGAATCCGGATTTCCAGGCTTCAGAACGATCACTTGGAATGGCTTGGTGGCCCCAGCCGGAACACCGTCTGCTGTCATCAACCGCATCGCATCAGCGGTGAAAGACATGGTCGCCCTGCCAGAGACCATCGCCAAACTGGGCCAGATGGGCGTCGACCCGATTGGCGACACGCCGGCGCAGTTTTTAGACATTCTGAAATCAGACCTGGCCGTCTGGTCAGAAGCTGCCAAAGCCAGCAACCTCAAAATGGAGTGAGCCCATGATTGAACATCGTAAACCTACGTTTGACGCCCTGGCCACACGGGCCAAAGTCGCCGTGGTCGTTCCGGCGACCAACACCATCGTACAACCGGAAATGGAGGCCATGCGGCCAGCCGGCGTGACCAACCATGTGACACGCATGCACTTGCCGCCGCGGCCCTACGATGACCAAGTGGCCTATAAAAAAGCGCTGGAAACTGAGGAAGGCAACCTCGAAGCTGCACTGCAGTTGGTCATGGTCTGCGAGCCCCATGTGGTCGCACACGGTCATTCGATTCACTCCTTTCGTGGCGATGGCCAACGAGCACTGTCGGAAGAAGAGCGCTTAGAGGCACTCTGTGGCGTGCCTTTTGTAACGCCTTCGCGCGCCGTATTGGCAGGTCTGGAAGCCATTGGGCAGCCGCGCAAAATTGCAATCCTGACGCCCTATTGGCCACCTGCCGACATGATGATTGCTGACTTCTTTAGGTCCTGCGGCTATGAGGTAACCTCCACCCACGGGCTCAAGTCAACAGGCCCCACAGCCGTGGCCCGATTCACGGCAGCACAGATCATGCAGGGCTTTGAAGATGTCGACCACCCGGACGCCGAAGTCCTCGTTCACGTTGGCACTAATTTACCCGTGTCCGCCATGACGCCACAGATCGAAGAAAAATTTGGCAAACCGCTGATCGGCGTGAACGTTGCGACCTACTGGCATGCCCTGCGGCGACTCGGCATCCAAGACAAGTTACCGGGCATGGGACTGCTCGCTGAAAAATATTGAGCAAGTTTGGCGTAGGCCGGGTTCTTACAATACCCGCATGACATTTCTCGACATGCTCGATGCCGCCGGACGGCAAAACCAATCCATGCTGTGCGTGGGGCTGGACCCGGAACCCACCCGCTTCCCCGGCAAGCTCAAGGGTGACGCCAACAAAATCTATGATTTTTGCGCTGCCATCGTTGACGCCACGGCTGATCTCGTGGTCGCGTTCAAACCCCAGATCGCTTATTTTTCTGCGCACCGCGCCGAAGGTCAGTTGGAGCGCCTGATGGAGCACATGCGCCGCGTGGCGCCGCAGGTGCCGATCATTCTGGATGCCAAACGCGGCGACATCGGCAGCACCGCGCAGCAATACGCGATTGAGGCTTTTGAGCGCTACGGCGCTGACGCTGTCACGCTGTCGCCCTTCATGGGTTTTGACTCGGTCGCACCGTATTTGCAGTACCAAGGCAAGGGCGCTTTTTTGCTGTGTCGCACCTCCAATCCAGGCGGTGACGATTTGCAAAACCAGCGCCTCGCCTCGGTTGAAGGCCAACCGCTGCTCTATGAACATGTGGCGCGTCTGGCCCAAGGTCCATGGAATCTCAATGGTCAACTCGGGCTGGTGGTGGGTGCCACTTACCCGGCGGAAATCGAACGGGTGCGCCAAGTCGCACCCACGCTGCCGCTGTTGATTCCCGGTGTCGGCGCCCAAGGCGGTGATGCCGTGGCCACCGTGCGCGCTGGTTACAAAGCCGGTGCGCCCATCATCGTCAATTCATCGCGAGCGATTTTGTACGCCTCGTCGGGCGACGACTTTGCCGAAGCCGCACGGCGTGAAGCCATCAAGACGCGGGATGTGCTGCAAGCCGCCAAACAAGACAGCGCTAGCTAAGTCTTCGTGCGAGATTCCCAAGGCAGCGGAATCTCGCCGTCTGCGCCAAAGCCCTGCGCGATCAAAGCCCTGAGCCACTGATGACCCGGATCTCGGTGCAAGCGGGCGTGCCAGAACTGGTGAATTGCGCTGCCTTGTACGGCCAGTGGCAAGGCGCAGGTGGTCAAGCCGTAAGGGCGCGTCACGCGCTGCGCGAAACGTTCAGGCACCGTGGCGATCAAATCTGAATGGCTCAGCACATCGCCCAGTGCGACATAGTGCGGCACGGTCAGTCGTATCCGGCGCTGCAAACCTTGGCGCTCTAACGCTTCATCCACCCGACCATGGCCTGTGCCTGCGGCCAGGACCCGCACATGTGATGCAGATGCAAATTCCGCAAGATCCAGCGTTGCGCGTTGAGCCAAGGGATGGGCCTGACGCATCAGGCACACATAGTCTTGACGAAACAAGGCTTGCTGAAAAAACCCGGCCTGCAGTTGCGGCAACAAGCCCAACGCCAGGTCAACACCGCCTGCGGCCATGTCATCTTTCAGACTGTCACGAGCGACCGGCACCACGTTCAAGGTGACCGCCGGAGCGTGTTGGTCGAGCAGGTCCATCAGCACGGGCAAAAAGTACATCTCGCCAACATCGGTCATGGCCAGGCTGAAGCTGCGAGTGCTACTGGCCGCGTCAAAGCTGCTGCGCACATTCAAGGCCAGATGCAAAGCGTCCAGCGCTTGCGCTACCGGCTCGGCCAGTTGCAAGGCAAACGGGGTCGGTTGCATGCCTTGCTGGGTCCGTGAAAACAAATCGTCTCCCAGCGACAAGCGCAAGCGCTTGAGAGCGCTGCTGACCGCCGGCTGGCTCATGCCCAGCGACCTGGCCACGCCTGAGACACGCTTCTCTCTGAGCAGGTGTTGGAAGACGAGCAAAAGGTTGAGGTCGATTTGGGACAGCTGCATAGGAAGGCTTGTAATATTTGAAATTCAAATAGAGTGTATCGGCCGGCTTCGATTTACGAATTTAAGAAGCTGGCGGATGATCCACGCCATAAATACAAGGAGACATCGCATGAGTCTGAGTCCTGCTGCGCAGCCCATTCATTGGGAAAAGAGCGACACCAGCCGCATCCCCTTCGGCGTGTACACCGACGAGCAACGCCACAAGAAGGAACTGGAGCGGTTTTTTTACAAAGCCCACTGGTGCTATGTGGGGCTGGAGGCCGAAATCCCCCTGCCCGGCGACTTCAAGCGCACGGTGGTCGGTGAACGCTCGGTCATCATGACGCGCGCCCAAGACGGCCAGATCCATGTGGTCGAGAACGTCTGTGCGCACCGGGGCATGCAGTTTTGCCGCGAGCGGCACGGCAACAAAAAAGGCTTTGTCTGCCCTTATCACCAGTGGAGCTACACGCTCAAAGGCGATTTGCAAGGCGTGCCTTTTCGCCGGGGTGTGCGGCAAGACGGCAAGGTCAACGGCGGCATGCCGGCCGACTTTGAGCCTAAAGACCACGGCCTGACGGCGCTCAAGGTCGCGGTGCGTGGCGGCGTGGTCTTTGCGTCCTTCGACCATGATGTCGAGTCGCTGGAAGACTTCATGGGCCCGACCATCCTGGGCTACTTCGACAGGCTTTTCAACGGCCGTAAGTTGGTCATCTTGGGCTACAACCGGCAACGTATTCCAGGCAACTGGAAGCTGATGCAGGAAAACATCAAAGACCCGTATCACCCGGGCTTGTTGCACACCTGGTTTGTGACGTTTGGACTTTGGCGGGCCGACAACAAGTCGGAGCTGCGCATGGACGCGCACCACCGTCATGCGGCCATGGTGTCGACTCGCGGCAGTGCTGGTGTAGCGTCAGGCCAAGCCTCGCAAGTGACCCAAGTCAGCAGCTTCAAAGCCGACATGCAACTCCATGACCCGAGCTTTTTAGACATCGTTCCCGAGGCTTGGTGGGAGGGGCCATCGGCGGTGATGATGACGCTTTTTCCGAGCGTGATTTTTCAGCAGCAAGTGAACAGCGTGTCGACGCGCCACATTCAGCCTGACGGTCACGGCGCATTTGATTTTGTCTGGACGCATTTTGGTTTTGAAGACGACACGCCAGAGATGCAGGAGCGCCGCTTGCGCCAGGCCAATCTGTTTGGGCCTGCCGGTTTTGTGTCGGCCGACGACGGCGAGGTGATCGAGTTTTCACAGCAGGCCTTTGAAAGCAAACCGCAGCACCGCGCCTTGGCCGAACTGGGCGGCCGCGAAGTTGGCGAGACCGACCACATGGTCACCGAGACGCTGATTCGCGGCATGTACGCCTACTGGCGCAAAGTGATGGAGGAATGAGCATGATCAACTTTGAAACGCACTTGGCGCTGACCCGCTTGTATGCCGATTACGCGCTGGCCGTGGACAGCGGTCAGTGGGATTTATGGCCTGAATTTTTCATGGACGACGGCGTTTACAAACTTCAACCGCGCGAGAACCACGAACGCGGCTTTCCGCTGGCAACACTGTCGTTCACCAGCAAGGGCATGCTCAAAGACCGCGTCTACGGCATTCAAGAAACGCTGTTCCATGACCCGTATTACCAGCGCCATGTGGTCGGTGCGCCGGTGGTGCGGCGCGTAGAAGCCGGCCGGATTCACAGCGAAGCCAATTACGCGGTTTTTCGCACCAAGCTCGACAAGCTGAGTACGGTCTTCAATGTAGGGCGCTACATCGACACCATCGTGCAGACGCCTGATGGTTTAAAGTTTGCCGAGAGACTGGTGGTCTATGACAGTGAAATGATCCCCAACGCCATCATTTACCCGATTTGAAAAACACACCGAGGCGGGCCAATGGCGGCGCCCTCAGACGTCCAGTCCCGTGCCTGAAAAAAGTCCCACCATGGCTTGGCGCAGCCAGATGTTGCCGGCATCGGCATTGAAGCGCTCATGCCAGTGCTGCTTGACTTTGTAGGGCGGGAGCGGCACGGGCGGTTCCAGCAATTGAACCTTTTCCTGCGAGGCCAAGGCGATGCCCAGCAAGCGGGGCACGATGACCAGGAACTCCGTCTGCGCCACGATACGCGCCACACCCAAAAAGCTCGGCAGGTGCAAGACCACACGACGCTCGAGCTTGTGACGGGCCAGCACTTTGTCGACGATGGAATGGCCTGTGCCTGACGCCGTGACCTTGATGTGGCCTTCGGCCAAGAAGGCGCGGGGCGTGACCTTAGAACGAATGCGCGGGTGATCGCTGGCGGCCAAGCAAACGAAATTTTGCGCAAACAGCGCCTGCTGGTAAAAGCCCGCTTCCAGATCAGGCGTGAAGCCGACAGCGAGATCGATGTCGCCAGATTCGAGCCGACGCCGGCTGTCAGGGGACATCTTGTCGGCTCTCAAGGTCAGGCCTGATGCAGATTGCTGCAGGTGGTTGATCAGCCGAGGCAGCAAAACCATCTCGCTGATGTCGGTCATGCAGATGCAGAACTCCCTTTCGGCCTGATGCGGCAAAAAAACGCCGCCCTGGCCACGGGCTTTTTCGATGTGCAGCAAGGCCTCCAGCAGGTCGGGGTAAATGCTTTGCGCCTTCGGCGTCGGCTCCATGCCCGCCGAGGTCCGCGTGAACAAACGGTCGTCAAAATGCCGGCGCAGCTTGCCCAGCATGATGCTGGCGCTGGCCTGCTCGATACCCAGTCGCAACGCCGCACGCGAGACGCTTTGTGTTTTATAGACCTCGACGAAGACGCCGAGCCACTCCAGATCCAGTTTGGCCATGCACCACTATATCAAAACGGCATGCAAAGTATTCTATATACGGCGTTGACGCCATAGTCGCTTGCAACGACATTGCTGGGTAATTCAAATAATGGGGAGACCTTGATGAGTACCGTACCCAAAAACGCGCTGCCCGTGCTCGTCGCTGGCGGCGGCATTGGCGGTCTGGCTGCCGCGCTGGCCTTGACGCGCCAAGGCTTTGACGTGAAGGTGCTGGAGCAGGCCTCGGCCTTGGGCGAAATTGGCGCCGGCCTGCAAGTCGGTCCCAACGGCTTTGCCGCTTTTGACGCCTTGGGCGTTGGCGAAATCGCTCGCAGCAAAGCGGTTTACACCGACTTCATGGTGATGCACGACGCGCTGGACGAATACCAAGTCGGCCACATTCCCACGGGAGAGGCCTTCCTCAAGCGCTTCGGTAACCCCTATGCCGTGATCCACCGCGCTGATGCGCACATGGCTTTGCTGGACGGCGCCAAAGCCTCAGACCGCATTGAAGTGTCGACTGGAACGCAGGTCCAGCGGGTCGAGCAAGACGACGAGGGCGTCACTGTCTTTGACGGGCAGGGCGGGCGGCACCGCGGTGTCGCGTTGATCGGTGCGGACGGCGTCAAGTCGGCCGTGCGTCGGCAGTTTGTGGGCGACGAGGCCCGTGTTTCAGGCCATGTGGTTTACCGCGCTGTCGTCGACAAAAAAGACTTTCCGGTGGACCTGCAATGGAACGCCGCGTCGATCTGGGTCGGCCCGAATTGCCACTTGGTGCATTACCCGCTGCGCGGTGGCGAGCAGTACAACGTCGTCGTCACCTTTCACAGCCGCGACAAGGAAGAGTGGAGCGTGCGCATGGGTAGCCGGGAAGAAGTGCTGAGCTACTTTGATGGCATTTGCCCCAAGGCCAGGCAACTGATTGAGTTGCCGAAAGACTGGTCGCGCTGGGCCACCGCCGACCGCGAACCGATTGCGCAGTGGAACTTCGGCCGCGTCACGCTGCTGGGTGATGCCGCCCACGCCACCTTGCAGTACCTGGCGCAAGGCGCCTGCATGGCGATGGAAGATGCCGTCACCTTGGGTGAAGCCCTGCGCGTCAACGACAACGACTTCGACAAAGCTTTTGCCTTGTACCAGCGCTGCCGTGTCGCCCGCACCGCCCGCATCGTGTTGTCAGCCCGCGAGATGGGGCGCATCTTTCACGCCAAAGGAGTCGAACGACTGGTTCGCAACGAGCTCTGGAAAAACCGCAGCCCTGAGCGTTTTTATGACGCCATGGAATGGCTCTACGGCTGGAATCTCGACAACTGCCTGACGGCTTGATCAGCGCTTAACCCCCATTCATCAACAACCTAGAGACACCTAATGACCATTTTTAAACAGACACTGCTCGCCAAAGCCACTTTTTGGGCCGCTTCACTCGCCACTGTTTTGACGTCTTTGTGCCTGCCTGCCTTGGCGCAAACCACCAGCAACTTCCCCACCAAACCGGTCACCATCGTCACAGCTTTTGCGGCCGGCAGCGGGCCGGATGCGGTGTTGCGCCAAATCTCTGAAAAACTCTCCAAGCTGTGGAATCAGCCCGTTCTCATCAACAACAAACCTGGCGGCGGCGGCTTCATCGCCATCGATGCGACCCAACGCGCCGCGGCCGATGGCTACACCTTGATCCAACTCGACAGCGAACACTTGGCCGCTTTGCCGCACCTCTACAAAGCCAAAGGCTATGTGACGCTAAACAACTTTGACCCGGTCGCACCGCTGTTCAGAACGCCGTTCCTGGTTGCCGTGGCCACCGACTCCAAATGGCAAAACATGAAAGACCTGATCAACGCCGCCAAGGTCGCGCCGAACGCTGTGAGCTATGGCTCGTGGGGCGTCGGCAGCCCCGGCCATTTGGGTGGCGAACACCTGTCGCTGTTGACCAACACCGAGATGACCCATGTGGCTTTCCGTGAGGTTTCGCAACTCTTCACCTCGGTGGGTGCGGGTGACGTCCAATGGAGTTTCGCCAGCTTGCCTTCCAGCCAAGGCATCTACAAAGCCGGCAAGCTGCGCTACATCGCCATCGCTGCGGCCAAACGCATCCCGCAAATGCCTGACGTTCCGACCGTGGCCGAAGCGGGTGGTCCGGCTGGATTTGAAGTCAATTCATTCGTCTCTTTGCTGGCCCCCAAAGGCATTGCCAACGACGTCAAGGCCAAGATTCATGCCGACGTGTTGAAGGTTTTGGCCGACCCCGAGGTGAAAGCCCGCTTCAACACCTTTGCCTTCGAGACCCTCAACTGGACGCCTGAAGAGATGCGTAAAAATGCTGAAATCAAAAGCAAAATTTACGGCGAGTTGGTCAAACGCAAAAACATCAGCCTGGATTGACAACACCATGAACGACCTCGGACGCCTCGAAGACCTGCCCGCCGACTATGTTGCCGCGCTGACAGCCCAAAACTTGGTGCCGCTGTGGCCCAATTTACGCGGCGTGTTACCGCCCAACAAACCCCGCATCAACACGCGCGCCACGCACTGGCCGTATGCCGCCATTCGCCCCTTGCTGATTCAAGCCGGTGAGCTCACGCCCATCGAAAAAGCCGAACGCCGCGTACTGGTGTTAGCCAATCCGGGCCACGGCCTCGACAAGATGCAGGCCAGCGCCGCCATGTACTTGGGCATGCAGTTGCTGCTGCCGGGTGAATGGGCGCCTGCACATCGCCACACGCCCAACGCCGTGCGCATGGTCGTCGAGGGCGAAGGCGCGTGGTCAACAGTCGATGGCGAAAAATGTCCGATGCTGCGTGGTGACTTGATCCTCACGCCGACAGGTTTGTGGCACGAGCATGGTCACGACGGCACAGAGCCGGTGATCTGGCTCGACGTGCTTGATTTGCCGCTGATCTATTACATGGAGGCGAGTTACCACGTCAACGGTGGCCGCCAGGAAACTCAAGCCAGCCATGGCGAGCTTTCTTATGCCCGTGGCGGTCTGTTGCCCACCCCGGTATTCGAGCGCGCCAACAAGGCTTACCCGATGCTGCGCTACCCCTGGGCGGATGCACGCGCGGCACTGGAATCGCTCGCGGCCAACCAGCCCGAAGAGCAAGCGGTGCAAATTACCTACGCCAATCCGCAGACCGGCGCGCACGCAGAAAACATCTTGGGTTTCTATGCCCTGATGTTGCGTCCGGGCCAAACACTGACACTGCCCACACGCAGCCCGGCGATGGTGTTTCACGTCATCGAAGGCGGCGTCAAAGTGCAAGTTGAAGAGCAGAGCTTTCAACTGGCCGAGGCCGACACCTGCTGCGCACCGGGCTACACGCCGGTGACTTTGAGCAACACCTCCCAATCGCACGCCGCTTTCATCTTTATCGCTGACGAGACGCCGCTCCACCAGAAGCTCGGCGTGTATGAGACGCGCCCCTGATTTTTTATTTTTCACCAGGACTTTCTACTATGACCACTCGCTACATCTGGACACCCCCAGCCGTTCAATCTCTACCCATCCGCGGCACAAACGATCGCCTGCCGATCAACCGCATCTTCTGTGTCGGACGCAACTACCATGCGCACGCTATCGAAATGGGCAAGCCGGTCGACAAGTCAATTGAGCGCCCGTTCTACTTCAACAAGTCACCGCAGACCTTGGTGCAGAGCGGCGCCACCGTGGCCTACCCGCCAGAAACCACCAACTACCACTATGAGATGGAACTGGTCTTGGTCGTTGGTGAGCCGGGCTTTCGGGTCAAAGCTGAAGATGCGCACACGATTATTTATGGCTACGCCTGCGGTCTGGACATGACGCGGCGCGACTTGCAACTGGTCGCCCGCGACAAAGGTCGCCCCTGGGATTTGGGCAAAGATTTTGAGCAATCGGCGGTGGTCGGTGAAGTCGTGCCAATGCCCGGTGTGGTGATTGAGAACGCAGCGCTAGAGCTGACGGTGAATGGCCAGCCGCGACAGAAATCGGACTTGAACAAGCTGATCTGGAACATCCGCGAACAAATAGCTGACTTGTCGCTGTTCTACCACCTCGAACCCGGCGACCTGATCTTCACCGGTACACCCGAAGGCGTCGGCCCAGTCGTGGCGGGTGACCACATCGAAGGTTCTGTCGAAGGTGTGGGCAGCATTTCACTGACCATCGCCGCGGCGGAATAAGTGATGAATCTGCACAGTTTTTTTCGCAGTGGCACCTCGCACCGGCTGCGAATTGCCCTGAACCTCAAAGGATTGGCCTACGACTATGTGGCCGTCGATTTGCGCCGCGAGGAGCACTTGAGCGAGGCCTTTCGCGCCGTGAATCCGCAGGGTATGGTGCCGGCGCTGGAGATTGACGGGCAGATCAAAACGCAATCGCCGGCCATCATCGAGTGGCTGGAAGAACGCTATCCGACGCCGGCTTTGTTGCCGTCTAATGCCGATGATCGCGCGCATGTGCGGGCTTTAGCGTCTATCGTTGGTTGCGACATCCATCCCATCAACAACCGGCGCATTTTGGAAGCGCTGCGCAGTGAATTCGGTGCAGACGAAGCGGCGATCAATCGTTGGTGTTCGACGTGGATCACCGCCGGTTTTGATGCCTTTGAAGCCTTGCTGGCCGCAGACCCGCGCCGGGGTGATTTTTGCTTTGGCGATGCGCCTTCACTGGCGGATATCTACCTGATTCCACAAGTCGAAAGCGCACGCCGCTTCAAGGTTGACATGGCGCGCTGGCCGCTCATCAGCGCGATTGACGCCGCTTGCTCAAACATCGAGGCTTTCCGGCTGGCAGCGCCTAGAAACCAGCCAGACGCCAGCTGAAGATATTGCGCTTGATCGGTCTATTTGTAGACTTTTTTGAGCAGTGTGATCAAGGTCTTGCGCTCATCAACGCTGAGGCGAGCAGCGGTTTCAGCTTCGAGTTGAGCTGCTGTTTTTTCAGCACTGCGCATCATCGCCAAGCCTTCAGCGGTGGGATGCAAACCGGTGGCCCGGCCATCGAGTGGATGCGGCAGCCGATGGATGAGACGCCGCTTTTCCATGCTCGAAATCATGCCGACCAAATTGGGCGCCAGCAGCCCCAGCGATGCGCACAATTGACGTGACGTGATGCCGGGGTTATGGGCGATCAGCGAGAGCACTGAAAAATCAACCGGCCGCAAATCGTGCACACGCATGCGCTCCAAAAACACGGCAATGATGGCCAGCGCAGCGCGGCGGGAGTTGTAGCCAATCAAGGTTTCCAGATAGCGCGTATTCACCTTCTCGACGTGCGGTGTGGGGATCTGGTCATCCATTGGCGCCTCCGTTGAATGCTTGGGTAAATGCAGCATTCAGAGCCGCGCCTGCATGATGCTCATGGACAAATTAAATTCTGGAGAAACCCAGTGCCGCATGGCACTGGCGGGCTCAGTCCAGCGACCAGAATCGGCATGCTTTGGGTCGGCGGGCGTGGCCTGCTTGATTTGCAGCCAAGCCCAATCCAGCAAGATCAAGGCGATGGCGCGCAGGTAATCGTCAGCGACCCAATACGGCAGCTCGATGTTTGTCTTCGCCGCATTCGCGAGCGCACCGGTGAGCGCTTTCAAGTCGTCGATTCGACTCAGCAGCTGGGCACTTTCTGGCTGCAGCAAGTCCACCTCCAGCATCAGCGTTTGCAACAACTCGAACAATCCGACGCCGCCGTCAGGCAACACTTTGCGGACCAGCAAATCAATCGCCTGAATCTCGTTCGTTCCCTCATAAATCATGGTGACCCGCGAGTCACGCACGATTTGCTCGATGCCCCACTCGCGCACGTAGCCATGGCCACCAAAGACCTGCAGGCATTCGCTGCTGCCTTTAAATGCCTGAGCCGTCCAGGCAGCTTTGAGCACCGGCGTGACGTAACTGCACCACTGCTGGGCAAGGTGACGACGAGCCGCGTCAGGGTGGAGTTTGGCCAGATCGAGTTCAACCGCCGTGCGGTAAGCCAGCACACGGCCACCGTCAATCCAGGCGCGTTGGGTCGACAAAATTCTGCGCACCGCCGGGTGCTCCGCGATCGGGTCTGGCGTCGTGCTCATCGGCTGCTTGGGGGCGCGCATTTGCCGACGCTCTTGAGCGTAGGCGTCAGCCTTTTGCAAAGCGGCGTCGAGCAAGCCAATACCCTGCAAGCCCACATGCAAGCGCGCGGCGTTCATCATCACAAACATGGCGTTGAGGCCGCGGTTCGTCTCACCAATCAGCCACGCGGTGGCCTCGTCAAAGCGCATGGCGCAGGTCGGACTGCCATGCAAGCCCATTTTTTCTTCAATCCGATCGCAATGAACGGCATTGGAAACGCCATCAGGCAGCACCTTCGGGGCGAGGAACAAAGACAGTCCTTTGGGTCCGGCAGGTGCATCCGGCAGACGCGCCAAGACAAGATGAACAATGTTGTCGCTCAAGTCATGCTCGCCGCCAGAAATGAAAATCTTGCTGCCGCTCAAGCGGTAACTGCCGTCCACTTGCAAGCTTGCCTTGGTGCGCACCAAACCTAAATCGCTGCCGGCGTGGGGCTCGGTCAAGCACATGGTGGCCACCCACAAGCCCAACGTCTGGATTGACCTGAGTGGCTGGAGCCCCAAGTACTTTCCCAAGCAGCTGGTGCAATACGCCAACACCCTGTTAAAAGACCGCATTCTTTTTGGCAGTGACTACGATCACGCCCGATCGCTGGATGAAAGAGTTTCAAGAAGCCGGCTTCAAGCCAGAGGTGATGCCCGGCATTTTGAAAGACAACGCGGTTCGTTTGTTGGGACTTTCTTAGACCATGATGTTTCAAAAAATTTGCATCTACGGCGCCGGTGCCATTGGCGGCTGGATAGGCGCACGCTTAGCGCAACAGCCCGGGGTTGAACTGTCCGTTGTCGCGCGTGGCGAGACCTTGGCGGCACTGAAATCATCGGGCCTGCAGCTGCACATGTCGGGAGTTTCTACGTTTCACCATGCAACTGCGGTCAGCAGCAACCCCGCTGATTTAGGCGTGCAAGATGTGGTCATCGTTGCCGTCAAGGCTCCGAGCCTGTCTGATGTCGCTGCGCACATCGCCCCAATGCTGGGACCAAACACCGTGGTGTTAACGGCGATGAACGGTGTTCCCTGGTGGTTCTTGCAAGGCTTCGGCGGCGCGCACGCCAACACCCCGCTGTCCAGCGTAGACCCGCAGGACCGCATCGCTCAATCTATTCCTGCAGAGCATGTCATCGGCTGTGTGGTGCACGCCAGTTGCTCACTGCGCGGCCCTGCTGAAGTGCAACATCACTTCGGTAACGGTCTCATCATTGGCGAGCCTTCGGGTGTCGTCTCTGAGCGCGTGCTAGCGCTACACGCCTTGCTGCAAAACGCCGGCTTCGACACCACGCTGTCGGCGCAAATTCAACGAGACACTTGGTACAAGCTTTGGGGCAATATGACGATCAACCCCGTCAGCGCTTTGACCGGTGCCACGACCGACAAAATCTTGAATGACCCACTGGTGTTGAACTTCATCTCGCAAGTCATGTTGGAGGCGAAAACCATCGGTGCAGCGATCGGCATTCCGATCGATCAAAGCCCGGAAGACCGCCACGCTGTGACGCGCAAACTCGGCGCTTTCAAATCCTCGATGTTGCAAGACGTCGAGGCGAAGCGCGCAGTGGAACTCGATGCGCTGGTTGGGGCAGTGAGGGAGCTAGGCCAGATCACCGGCGTGGCCACGCCGTTCACTGATGCGCTTTATGGCTTGGCGAGATTGCAAATGCAGGGGCTTGGCTTGTACCCAACGGCCTAGGCTGAACACAAGCTCAAACCCCCAGAAACCCTGCCAACGCAGTACTGGCAGCCACCGCAGGGGCTGAACCCTGCAACACCACCAGTCCTTTTTGCAAGACGATGGCCCGGTCGGAATGGGCCAACACCTTGCGGTAGTCACGGTCAACGATCAAGGTGGCGATGCCGCTGGCGCGGATCTGTCCGATCACGCGCCAGATGTCAGCCACGATCAACGGTGCCAGACCTTCGGTGGCTTCGTCCAGAATGATGAGTTCAGGGTGCTGCATCAGCGCCCGGCCGATCGACAGCATTTGCTGCTCGCCACCCGACAGCTGCGCACCGAGGTTGCTGAGTCGCTCCTGCAGGCGCGGAAAGGTGTCCAGCACCCGTTCTAGCGACCAGTCATTGCGCCCATCACGGCCAAGCCGGGCGGCCATCACCAAATTTTCTCGCACTGTCAGATTTGGGAAAACGCCCCGTCCCTCAGGCACATAGGCCACACCCAGTCGCGCCACCTCGTGCGGTTTAGCACGCGAACAATCCTTGCCGAATAAAGTCAAGTGGCCATCGCGCTGCGCCACATGACCGAGCAGGCTGCGGATCAGTGTGCTTTTGCCCATGCCGTTGCGGCCGAGCAGACCGATCGTTTCACCGCGGCCGATCTGCAGGTCGATGCCATGCAGCACATGGCTGGAACCGTACCAAGCATGGATAGCGTGCGCGTCCAGCAAAAGATCGACGGCAGCGACCGAAACGTCGTCCGGTGTTGTTTCTACTGCGTTGAGATGGCTCATGTCAGTGCTCTCCGAGATAGGCGGCCTGCACCAGCGGATTGCTGCGTATGGCTGCCGGCGTGTCGGTCGCGATCACGCAACCATTGACCATCACCGTGATGCAGTCGGCGATGCGAAAGATGGCATCCATGTCATGTTCGACCAGCAAGATGGCATGCCCTTTTTTGAGTTCGGCCAACAAGGCCAGCATGCGCTCGGTTTCTTCAGCGCCCATACCCGCCAGCGGTTCATCAAGCAGCAGCACGTCGGGGGCCGTGGCGAGGCACATGGCGATCTCAAGCTGGCGCTTTTGACCGTGCGACAGCAGACCGGCGGCGCGGTCCAGCAGCGGACTCAAACCGCTGCGCTCAGCCGCTGCGTGGGCGGCAGCCAAGCTGGCTTCGCAGCGCCGTGCATCTTGCCAAAAAAGCCACGGCTTTTGGCTCGCAGCCTGTGCCGCCAGCCGGCAGTTTTCAAGCACCGAGAAGCTTGGGTAAATCGTGTTGCGCTGGTAGCTGCGCCCCAGCCCCGCACGGGCGCGCCGCGGCTGAGTCCAGCCAGTCACGTCTTGACCCATCAACTCGACCCGGCCGCTGGACGGCTCTATCTCGCCCGACAAAATATTGATGAGCGTGGACTTGCCCGCGCCGTTGGTGCCGATGACCGCATGCACGGCCCCGCGCTCAAGTGCCAACGAGACCTTGTCGAGTGCCAGCAAACCGCCCCAACGGCGGCTGATCTCATGCCCGCGCAGCAAGACGTCGGGAACGTTTTCAGACGGCTTCATGGCGCGCTCCTTCCTCACCACGGCGACCCGTCAGCCGTGCCTTGATCTGTCCGGGTAGACCCACCAGACCGCGCGGCAAGAAGACCACGCTGGCGATGATGGTCAGGCCCAAGCCCATGTTCCAATGTTTTGCAAAAGCGCCAAAAATGGCTTCGGATTTGAAAAATTCCTGCAGCAACGCAAAGGCAAATGCGCCAATCAGTGCGCCGCGCAAATCACCCAAGCCACCCAAAATAATCATGATGAGCACCGCACCCGACAAATGCCAGCTCATCATCTCGGGGTTGACATAACCATCCTTGACGGCGAACAAAAATCCCGCCAAACCGGCAATGCCGCCAGAGATCACAAAGGCCGCCAGTTTGTACGGATAGGTCGAAAAACCAGTGGCCCGCATACGCTGCTCGTTGACGCGAATACCCGAGAGCGCACGGCCAAAACGTGAGCGCAACAGCACCGCCAACAAGCCAAACACCGCCACCAAGGTGGCCAGTGTGAAAGCATACAAAACATGTGCATTGTCCAAGTCAAGCCATGTGCCCAGCGTCGGTTTGACCATCAGGTAAATGCCGTCGGTCCCGCCTCCCAGCGGCGTGTCGTGTACCACGTAGTAAGCCATCTGCGCAAAGGCCAGCGTGACCATGATGAAGTAAACCCCCTTGGTCCGCAGAGACAGCGCGCCCACGAGCAACGCATAGCCGCTGGCCGTCAGCACGCTGGCCGGCAGCAGCCAAGCCAGCGACGACGCATCGGTTGGTGAGGCCAGCAACACCGCTGCGTAAGCGCCGATGCCAAAGAACGCGGCATGACCAAAGCACACCAAGCCGGTGGTCCCCACCAGCAACTCCAGGCTGAGCGCAAAGACCGCGAAGATCATGATCTTGGTGACGAGGTCAATGCCGTAACTGCCGCTGACCAGCGGGTAAAGCGCCAGCGCCACAAACGACGCAATCGCAAATAAATTTTTAGAATTGAACATGACTCAGCCCGCCTTGAAAAGTCCGTCCGGCTTCCACAGCAGGATCAAGGCCATCAGCACATAGACCAGCACGCCGGCAGCTTCCGGCAACAACACCTTGCCAAAGGTGTCGACCACGCCGATCAGCAGCGAGGCCAACAACGCACCACGGATGGAACCGATGCCGCCGATGACCACCACCACAAAACAGATGATCAGCACACTGTTGCCCATGCCCGGATAAACCGACGACACCGGTGCGGCCACCATGCCAGCCAACACGGCAATGGCCATGCCGGCAGCAAACACCACGCGGTATAGAAATTTAATATCAATCCCGAGCGACTGCACCATCTCGCGGTTGGTACTACCCGCACGAATCATCATGCCCAGGCGCGTGCGCGTGAAGATGAGGTACATGCCGAGCGCCAACACCAAGCAGACCGCTGAAACAAACAAGCGGTACACCGGGTAGGTCATCACATCGCCCAAGGCCAGCGTGCCGGACAACATGGCCGGCACATCAACGCCATGCACGTCGTCGCCCACCAAGATGCTGCGCAACTCTTCAAAGACCAAAATCAAACCGTAGGTCATGAGCACCTGCTGCAGGTGTTCGCGGTCGTACAAGAAGCTGTAAAACGCCCACTCCAGCACGTAGCCCAGTATCACCGCGAGCACCAGTCCGACGAACAAGGTAGCAAAAAATCCACCGCCAAACGTCATCGCCACAAACGGCGCCAGCGCGTACGCCATGTAGGCACCGATCATGTAGAAACTGCCATGTGCCAAATTGATGACGCCCATGATCCCGAAGATCAGCGTCAGCCCAGAGGCCACCAAAAACAGCAACAAGCCGTATTGCAGTGCGTTCAGGCACTGGATTAAGAAAATGGACAAATCCATGGAAAACCTCTGGGCAGAGCCGCACCCGACCAACCGCAAAAAGGCGGTCGGCGGGTAAGCTCGTTGGACGGATGGTTAAGCGCTAACGCGGATCAAAGACGGCAGCCACGGCCAGGGTCAGACAGACCTTTGCTGGCAATGCCAATCACTTTGTTTTCTTTGCCCGTGACCTGACGCAAGTAAAAATCTTGCACCGGGTTGTTCGACTTGGAAATGGTGAATGGGCCGCGCGGGCTGTCAATCTTGGCTTTGTGCAGGGCCGCCGAAAATTCGGCTTTCTTGCTCACGTCGCCTTTGACGGCATTCAGGCCGATACCGAGCATTTGGCCGGCGTCGTAACCTTGCACCGCGTAGACATCAGGCTGCATTTTGTAAGCCTTGGCGTAGCTCAGACGAAAGGCGTTGTCGCGCGGCGTGTTCAGGCTATCGGCATAGTGCAGCGCCGTCAGCAGGCCGTCGGCGTCAGCCCCTTGCGCTTCCAGCGTTCCGTCCGTCAGAAAACCGGAGCCGTACAGCGGAATGGTTTTCTTCAATCCGGCGGCTGCGTAGTCTTTGACGAACTTCACCGCGCCACCGCCGGCAAAGAAGGTGAAAACGGCATCCGGCTTGCTGGCAGCAATGTCAGTCAGCAGCGATTGAAACTCGACATTCGGGAACGGCAGGCTGAGTTCCTTGACGACTTTGCCGCCACCCTTTTCAAAGGCTTCCTTGAAACCTTTCACGGACTCGTCGCCCGCAGCGTATTTCCAAGTGATGGTGACCACTTTTTTATGCCCTTTTTTGGCCACGACTTCGCCCATGGCGTAGCCGGGTTGCCAGTTGGAAAAAGAGCTGCGAAAAATATTGACGGCGCACATCGGGCCCGTCACGGCGTCAGCGCCGGCGTTCGGGACAATCAGCAGGGTGCCACTGTCTTTGGCGACCTTCGCCATGGCCATGGCCACGCCCGAATGCACCGTGCCGATCAGCACGTCGACGTTGTCACGCTTGATCAGTTTGTTGACGTTGTCTGTCGCTTTGGCCGGATCCGACTCGTCATCGACTTTGAAGAATTCAATCTCACGCCCGCCCAACTTGCCGCCACTTTCGGCCACGTAAAGACGAAAACCATTTTCAATCGCCGTGCCCAGCGATGCAAAGGTGCCGGTGTACGGCAGCATCAGGCCAACCTTCAGCTTGGCGGGCGTCTGCGCCAGCGCCATACCGGCACTGGCCAAAAGGCTGATGGCGGCGAGGGCGGTCACGAGGGGGCGGCGGGTCATTCGGGTGTGTGTCATGTTGTCTCCTTCGGATGGTTTTTAAGTTAGCGGGTGAGTGAAAAGGGTGACTAAAAAGAGTGATCTTTGAAAAATTCTTCTGCACGGGAGATCAGCTGCGCTGGTTGATCGCGATGCGGAGAATGGCCGCATCCTGCCAGTTCCAGCAACTCGGTCTGCGGTACAACTCTGGAAATACCGCGAATTTGCTCAAGTGTGCCGTATTCGTCGTCCAAACCCTGGATCGCCAGCAACGGGCAAGTGATCGCGGCGATGTCCAACTCGATCGACCATGACCGGAAAGCTGGGTTCAGCCAAATAGTGTTCCAGCCCCAAAAGGCCGAATCAGGGTCCGTATGGTGGCGCGCTAAGCGCTGCCGCAGATCGCTGTCAAGGTAAGCCCTGCGAGCCTTGGCAATGCTGCTGACCGAGACGTCTTCCACCCTGATGTGCGGTGCCAAGACCACTGCAGCCGCAACGCGATCCGGGAAACGTGCGGCATACAGCAATGCGATCGAGCCACCATCGCTGTGACCCAGCAAGCAAGGTGGGTTGGCAGCGGTGTCCACGCCCAAAGCCAGCAACAAAGCGGGCAACACCTCATGTGCTTGGCGGTGCATGAAGTCCGGTGCCCAGACTTCATCCGGCGCGCGCGGTGTCGACTGACCGTAGCCGGGCCGCGAATAGACCAGGCCGCGGCAGCCGAGTGCACGGCACAGCGTCTGCGGAAAGTCACGCCACATGGACAGCGAGCCCAGTCCTTCGTGCAAAAAAATCAGCAGCGGCTGGCCGGCCTCGACCTGTTCGATCCACTGGTATTCGATGCGCACGTCCCGACCAGCCCATGCTATCTCGGCCGTCAATGTGCGCTGATCCAGGCTCTGGCTCATGCGGCTGTGTTGTCCATTTCGCGCAGCTTGAAGCGCTGGATCTTGCCGGTCGCTGTTTTCGGCAGCTCCGGCAAAAATTCGATGACACGCGGGTATTTGTAGGGCGCCAAGCGTTCTTTGACAAATGCTTTGAGCTCTTCGGCCGTCGCCGTTTGTCCCGACTTGAGCACCACATAGGCCTTGGTTTTGGTCAGGCCTTCGCTGTCCGTCATGCCGATCACCGCAGCTTCCAGCACAGCAGGGTGCTGCACCAGCGTGGCTTCGACTTCGAACGGTGACACGTAAATACCGCTGACCTTGAGCATGTCGTCGCTGCGGCCGGAGTAGGTGTAGGTGCCATCGGCATTGCGCACGTATTTGTCGCCGCTCTTGGTCCAGGCACCTTGAAAGGTCTCGCGCGTTTTTTCGCGATTTCCCCAGTACAGCAAGGCGGCGCTCGGGCCGCGCACGTACAGGTCGCCGGTCTCGCCGTCGGCGACCTGCAAGCCATCGTCACCACGCAGCTCGATGTCATAGCCGGGCACCGGCCAGCCGGTGGTGCCGTAGCGCACTTTGCCAGGGATGTTCGACAAATAAACATGCAGCATCTCAGTGGAGCCGATGCCGTCAATGATCTCCACGCCATAGTGCGCGGTGAAGCGCTGACCCAAGTCGGCGGGCAACGCTTCGCCAGCGGATGACACCAAGCGCAACGCGACTTCACTTTTCGCCGGCAGCTTGGCCGACGCCAGCATGCCAGCGAAGCCGGTGGGTGCGCCAAAAAAGACGGTGGGCTGCTGTTCTTTCCAGCGCTTAAAGGTGGCGTCTGGGGTGGGCCGCTCGGCCATCAACACCACGGTCGCGCCCACGCTCAAGGGAAAGCTCAAACCGTTGCCCAAGCCGTAGGCGAAAAAGAGTTTGGCGGCCGAAAAGCAGATGTCTTTTTCCAGCAAACCGAGGATGGGTTTGCCATACAACTCGGCTGTCCAATACGGGTTGGCGTGGGTGTGCGTAGTGCCCTTCGGACGACCGGTGGAGCCCGACGAATACAGCCAAAAACCAGGATCGTCCGGACTGGTCGCCGCCACTTGAGCCAAGGGCGCACTGCGCTCGATCAATGCGTCCAAGGACACTTCGCCAGCGCCGAGTTCCGCACCGGGCCTAGAGACGATCACCGTCTGCACCTCCTGTCCGCCCTGTTCCATGGCTTGCCGCAAGATCGGCAGCAGAGCGTCCGACACCAGCGCGGCTTGCGCGCGGCTGTGCTGCAACATGAAGGCGTAGTCGTCCGCGGTCAGCAAGGTGTTGACCGCCACCGGAACCAGCCCCGCGTACATCGCACCCAGAAAACTCAGCACCCAGTCGCTGCTGTCGTGCATCAGCAGCAAGACACGTTCTTCACGGCGCAGGCCCAGCGCCAGCAAGCCGGCAGCAACGCGGCGAATACCCTCCGCCAACTCGCCATAGCTGAGCTGACCGACATCGTCGATCAAGGCGATCTTGGCTGGACGACTGACGTTGCAGTCGATCAGGTGCTGCGCAAAATTAAAGCGCGGGCCCGGAGCCACTGGCTGTGCGCCGTGTGCAAATGTTGATGCCATGTTTGTCTCCTCAATCTCTTTTTTAAGCCGGGCAGTCGCTTATTCGCTGACAGGCTTCAAGTGCGCCAGCACTGCTGTACTGGCCTGTACAGCACTCCGGCGGTGATAGAAATTAAGCGCCCGCAGGCCGCCCAGTTCTTCGCCACCACCCGCGCGGCCCGGCCCGCCATGCAGCGACTGCGGCATCACATTGCCGTGGCCCGTGTGCAGTGCAGCCACGTCGGGCGAGATGATGTGCACACGGCCATGGCTGTCGGCCAGTTCCAGTGCAGCGCTGGCCAGCGCCGCTGAGTCGCTACCGTACAGCGAGGTCACGAGGGAGCCTTGACCGCGCCGGATCAGCGCCAGCGCATGGGCGATGTCGCGGTAAGGCACCAGCGTGGCGACCGGGCCAAAAACTTCGGTGTCATGCACGTGTTGCGACGCATCGCTGGCATCCGCCGTGCGCAGTCCCAGCAAGGTCGGGCCTACGCAGCAAGCGATCGTAGGGTCCGCATCGATCAGTGCATGGGCTGCGCCGTCGTGCAGCACTTCGGCTTCGGCCTTCAATAACGCCAAGCCTTCCAGCACGGTGTTGAATTGCGCACGGTTCACCAAGGCGCCCATGCGCACCGTCTCGTTGCGCGGATTGCCCACGGTCGTTTTGGCCAGCCTAGCGCCGATGGCGGCAGCGGCCTCTTGGTAAAGCGCTTGCGGCACCAGCACGCGGCGAATCGCCGTGCATTTCTGGCCTGACTTGACCGTCATTTCGCGGGCGACTTCTTTGGCCAGCAGCTCCAGCGCTTCGGCGCCGGCGTCTGGCAACAGCAGCGCTGAATTCAGGCTGTCGGCTTCGATGTTGACGCGGACTGAGCGCTGCGTGACGGCGGGGTGCGAACGAATCACAGCGGCGGTTTCTGCCGAGCCGGTGAAAGACACCACGTCAAAGGCTTGCAACTGGTCTAGCAAGCCGGCCGAACTGCCGCAGATGACAGATAAGGCGCCGACGGGCAAGACACCGGCGTTGACCACGTCTTGCACCATGCGCTGCGTCAGCCAGGCGGTGGCCGTGGCTGGCTTGATGATCACCGGCACACCAGAGAGAAGCGCAGGCGCGGCTTTTTCCCACAGGCCCCACGCCGGAAAATTGAAGGCATTGATGAAGAGCGCCACACCTCGGGTCGGCGTCATCACATGCTGCGACTGGAACAGCGGGTCTTTGCCCAGACGCGCGCTGTCGCCGTCCAACAGGTGATGCCGATCGCCCAGCGAATCGCCCATCTTGGCGTAGCTGCCGAGCGTGAAAAATCCGCCGTCGATGTCGACCGCCGTGTCGTTCTTCACGGTGCCACTGTTGGCGGTGGCGATCTCGTAGTAAGCCTCGCGGTTGGCTTGCAAGACCTTGCCGACGTCCACCAACAATACAGCCCGCTGCCGGTAGCTCAACTGCCGCAAGGCGCTACCGCCTTGCTTGCGGGCAAAGGTGAATGCTTCGGCCAGATCCATACCGCTGGCGTCGACGCGCACCAGCGGCGTGCCCAGCACAGGGTCGACCAGTTCGGTGCCTGCACCACTGCCGTTTTGCCAACGACCAGCCAAGAAATTAGGGAGAAGTTCAGTCATAGGAAAGTCGTTTTCTGCGTGTTCTACTGAGTCTGGTTTATCGGGTGAAGTCAATACGGCCTTCAGGCAGCAAATAAAGAACCAAGGCGCGGCCTTGTGTCACGGTGGGACGATGGGCACTGCCCGGAGGACAGACCAACCAGCCAGCAGAACGACCGTCAAAGCAGGCAGCAGCATCCATCGGCATGATCAAGTCAATTTCGCCGGTCGGGTGGCTGTGGTGCGGCCCGGCCACATCCGTCATGTCGACCACATCCACTGAAAAGCCATGCAGGTCGTCTGCTGGCTTGAAGATGCGGCCGTATTTCAATCCACTGCCTTCGCGGTCGCACAACCAGCCTTCGGCCACGCCGGCCATGCAGGCGGCTTGCAATTGGCTAAAGGTTGCGCTGCCGGGACCGTGCTCGGCATTGAGCCAAACATCCAATTCGGCATTCAATGGACGGCCCGCCAGTTGGGTGGTGAGTTGAGCAATCTGCTCGCGAAATTCAAGGGGAGACATCGGCGCGCTCGTCCATTCACGGAAAGGTTGATGTGCAGGACCTTGCTTGTCAGGCCCGATAACATGAATTATTATGCTTATATGAACGATAAAGCGCAGCAAGCCTCATGTCAAGCACTATATTGCATGCCCTAGGGATAACACCAAGCCAACCCATGCCAGAAAAGACCGACAGCAGCGGAAAAAATCCATTTTTGGTGGCTTTGGGGGAGCGCGTGAGAGGTTTGCGCGCTCGTCGCGGCATGACGCGCAAGGCCGTTTCGATCGCCGCCGAGGTGTCTGAGCGTCATCTGGCCAATCTTGAATACGGGGAGGGCAATGCGTCCATCTTGGTGCTGCTACAGGTGGCTAGCGCTTTGCAATGCAGCTTGGCCGAGCTGATCGGGGATGTCACCACGCTGTCACCTGAATGGCTGCTGATCAGAGAGCTCTTGGAGCGTTGCGATGAAGCCGACTTGCGCAAGGCCCGCATCGCTTTGGGCGAGCTGCTCGGAACCGGCGGCGCGCTTGGCACTGTCAGTACGCGGGTGGCGCTGATAGGGCTGCGCGGGGCCGGTAAGTCGGCGTTAGGCCAGATGTTGGCCGAAGACCTCGGCTTTCCCTTTGTGGAGCTGAGCCGCGAGATCGAGAAATTTGCCGGCTGTAGCGTTGCGGAAATTCAGGCTTTGTATGGCCAAAACGCCTACCGCCGCTATGAACGCCGCGCCATGGAAGAGACTATCCAGATTTATCCCGAGGCGGTGATCGCCACCCCGGGCGGCTTGGTGTCTGACCCGGCGACCTTCAATCAATTGCTCAGCCACTGCACCACGGTATGGCTGCAAGCCGACCCCGAAGACCACATGAACCGAGTGTTGGCCCAAGGCGACACACGTCCGATGGCCGCCAGCAAAGAGGCGATGGAAGACCTCAAAGTCATTCTGGCGGGGCGTGCGGCCTTTTACTCAAAGGCTCAACTCACACTCAACACGAGTGCCCAGGGATTGGCGCCTTCATTTGCGTTGCTGCGCAGCCAAGTGCGGGATCTTTTGCAGCTGCCGGCTTGATTTTTGAGGAAATAGGCAAAAAAGTGCTTGACCGAGATTTCTAATGTGCATTATTATTCACATCGAGAATTCCGAAAGATGCAGTTTTTTGCATCCCCACAGCACGATGGAGACATGTTCATGACCTCAGCCCTTGCACCGCGCGTCGAATACCAAACCGACCCGACCCAGTACAAACACCTCAAGCTCAGTTTCAACGGTCCCGTGGCCACGCTGGCGGTGGACATCGACGAGAACGCAGGCTTGCGTCCGGGCTACAAGCTCAAGCTCAACAGCTACGACCTCGGCGTCGACATTGAGCTCAACGACGCGGTCGGCCGCATCCGTTTTGAACACCCTGAAGTGCGTACCGTGGTGGTCACCAGCGGCAAGGACAAGGTATTTTGCTCAGGCGCCAACATCTTCATGCTGGGCGTCAGCAGCCATGCCTGGAAAGTCAATTTTTGCAAATTCACCAACGAAACCCGCAATGGGCTGGAAGACTCCTCTAAGCACAGCGGCTTGAAGTTCTTGGCCGCGGTGAACGGCGCTTGCGCCGGCGGTGGCTACGAGCTGGCCTTGGCCTGCGACGAAATCATTTTGGTCGATGACCGCTCCAGCGCTGTCAGCCTGCCCGAAGTGCCTTTGCTCGGCGTGCTGCCCGGCACCGGCGGTCTGACCCGCGTGACCGACAAGCGCCACGTGCGCCACGACTTGGCCGACATTTTCTGCACCAGCGTTGAAGGTGTGCGCGGCCAGAAAGCAGTGGACTGGCGCTTGGTGGACAGCATTGCCAAGACCGCCGTATTCGCGCAAAAAGTACAAGAACGCGCGCTGGAATTGGCCGCCCAAAGCGATCGTCCTGCCAATGGCCAAGGCGTGACGATGACGCCTCTCAAGCGCGCGGTTGAAGCTGACGCGCTGCGTTATCAATATGTGAGCGTCGAGATTGAGCGCGTCAAGCGCACCGCTACGTTCACCGTCAAGAGCCCGAGCGGTCCACAACCGACGGACATCGCCAGCATCGAAAAAGCCGGCGCAGACTGGTTTCCGCTGGCCATGGCCCGCGAACTCGAAGACGCCATTTTGCAGATGCGCACCAACGAACTCGACATCGGCGTTTGGCTGATCAAGACCGAAGGCGATGCCGCTGCCGTGCTGGCCAGCGACGCTGTGTTGATGGCGCACCAAAACCACTGGCTGGTGCGCGAAACCATCGGTCTGATGCGCCGCACCTTCAGCCGTCTCGACGTCTCGTCACGCAGCCTGTTTGCCTTGATTGAGCCCGGTTCATGCTTCGCCGGCTCCTTCCTTGAACTCGCACTGGCCTGCGACCGCAGCTACATGCTGGCCCTGCCGGACGACGCTGCGAAGGCACCGACCCTCACCGTTGGCGACAGCAACTTTGGCTTGTTCCCGATGGTCACTGAACAGAGCCGCCTCGGTCGCCGTTTTTATGACGAGCAACCAGCCTTAGAGGCTGTGCGTGCCAAAGCCGGTCAGCCACTCGACGCTGACGCCGCTTTTGCGGTCGGCTTGGTCACGTCGAACCCGGATGACATCGACTGGACTGACGAAGTGCGCATTGCGATTGAAGAGCGCGTCTCGATGTCACCGGATGCCTTGACCGGCCTTGAAGCTAACCTGCGTTTCAACGGCCCGGAAAACATGTTCACGCGCATTTTTGGCCGTCTGACCGCCTGGCAAAACTGGATCTTCCAGCGTCCTAACGCTGTCGGTGAAAAAGGCGCGTTGAAGGTTTACGGCAAAGGTGACAAAGCCCAGTTCGACTGGAACCGCGTCTAAAAATAACAGTTGTGCAGCGTATCTCTGGTGGCGCGCTGCAACCGAACTTCTTCCACCGTTGCAGACCTTTTTTTATTGGAGACTCTCATGTCCGGTATCAACTACAGCGAAAAAATCCCCAACAACGTCAACCTCAGCGAAGACCGCACTTTGCAGCGCGCGCTGGAGCAGTGGCAGCCCAACTTCATCAACTGGTGGGACGACGTCGGCCCTGTCGGCTCGACCGACTCCGAGGTCTACCTGCGCACGGCTGTCAGCGTTGACCCGCAAGGCTGGGCCCAGTTTGGCCACGTCAAAATGCGCGACTACCGTTGGGGCATTTTTCTGAACCCGGGCGAAGCCGACCGGACCATTCACTTTGGTGACCACAAAGGCGAAAAAGCCTGGCAAGACGTGCCCGGCGAACACCGTGCCAACCTGCGCCGCATCATCGTCACGCAAGGCGACACAGAGCCGGCGTCGGTCGAGCAGCAACGCCACTTGGGCCTGACCGCACCGAGCATGTACGACCTGCGCAACCTGTTCCAGATCAACGTCGAAGAAGGCCGCCATTTGTGGGCCATGGTGTATTTGCTGCACAAGCACTTTGGCCGTGACGGCCGTGAAGAAGCCGAGGGTCTGTTGGAGCGTCGCAGCGGTGACGAAAACAACCCACGCATTCTGGCCGCTTTCAACGAACAGACGCCAGATTGGCTGAGCTTCTTCATGTTCACGTACTTCACGGACCGTGACGGTAAGTTCCAGCTGTGTGCCTTGGCCGAAAGTTCTTTTGACCCGCTGGCCCGGACCTCCAAGTTCATGTTGACTGAAGAGGCCCACCACATGTTTGTCGGTGAGAGCGGCATCAGCCGCGTGATCTCACGCACCGCGCAAAAAATGAACGAGCTGAAGACGGACGACGTCAACAAGCTGCGTGCCGCTGGCGTGATCGATCTGCCGACCATCCAGCGTTACATCAACTTCCACTTCAGCGTGACCATTGATTTGTTCGGCGCTGACGAGTCGAGCAACGCCGCCACCTTTTACAGCACCGGCATCAAAGGTCGCTACGAAGAGGGCAAACGCGTCGATGACCACGTCCTCAAGGGTCAGACTTACAAAGTTCTTGAAGCACGTGATGGCCAGTTGGTCGAAAAAGAAGTACCGATGCTCAACGCCCTCAACGAGGTGCTGCGCGACGACTACATCAAAGACTCGGTGGCTGGCGTGGAACGCTGGAACAAGGTGCTCGAAAAAGCGGGTATTCCAACCCGCATGAAAGTGCCGCACAAAGCCTTCAACCGCAACATCGGTGCGCTGTCCGGCGTCAAGGTGTCGCCAGAGGGCCGCGTGCTGAGCCTGCCCGAATGGAAAGCGCAAGTGGGTGAATGGCTGCCGTCGCTGCAAGACCGCGCTTACGTCGCCAGCCTGATGGGCCGTGTGGTCGAGCCAGGCAAGTTCGCCAACTGGATCTCGCCACCCGTCATGGGCATCAACCGCCAGCCAGTAGACTTCGACTACGTGCGATTCAACTGATCAGCTGTTGTGCTGAAATAGTCAGGGGGCCTCGCGCCCCCTGATGCACTTAAGACGTTCAGAACTCAAGAGACAACACCATGGACATGACCGCCACCATCGTCATCAAACAGCACTTGATCGACCCCGAGATCTGTATCCGGTGCAACACCTGCGAAGCGATCTGCCCAGTGGGCGCGATCACGCATGATTCACGCAACTACGTTGTCGATGCCGAAAAGTGCAACCTGTGCATGTACTGTTTGCCGCCCTGCCCGACCGGCTCGATTGACAACTGGCGCACGATGCCACGCGTCAAAGCCTACTCGCCCGATGAACAATTGTTGTGGGACGAGTTGCCCGGCGAACTCTCGCCTGAGCAGCTGGCTGAACACGGTGTGGACGCAACGGCGGACGACTCCGTGTTGGTCGTCGCCGAGACGGCGGCCGTCACCACCGCTTATTCTGAAACCAGCTTCAACAGCGCGCAATACGGTGCCATGGTGCCGCCTTGGTCGGCCGCCCATCCGTACACGAATCTCTACGGCCCCAAAGCCGCCGACAAATCCATCACCGCGGTTGTCAGTGGCAATGTACGGGTCACCGAAGTTGGCCAAACGGCCGGCGGCGATTACGACACGCACCACATCGTGCTGGACTTCGGCAGCCTGCCATTTCCTGTGCTCGAAGGCCAGTCGATCGGCATCATTCCGCCCGGGCTCGACGCCAAGGGCAAAGCCCACCACGCGCGCCAGTACTCCATCGCCAGCCCGCGCAACGGCGAGCGGCCCGGTTACAACAACCTGTCGCTGACCATCAAGCGCGTGCTCGAAGACCATCAAGGTCAGCCGGTGCGCGGCGTCTGCTCTAACTACATGTGCGACTTGCAAGTCGGCGACAAAGTGCAGGTGATCGGCCCCTTCGGTGCGAGCTTCCTGATCCCGAACCATCCGCGCAGCAACATCGTCATGATCTGCACCGGAACCGGTAGCGCCCCGATGCGCGGCATGACTGAATGGCGTCGCCGACTGCGCGCGACGGGCAAATTTGAAGGCGGCAAGCTGATGCTGTTTTTCGGCGCCCGAACGCAGGAAGAACTGCCGTACTTTGGCCCGCTGCAAAATCTGCCGAAAGATTTCATCGACCTTAACTTCGCGTTTTCACGCACGCCCGGCCAGCCCAAACGTTATGTGCAGGACGTGATGCGCGAACGCGCGGCGGATCTGGTGCCGCTGCTCAGCGACCCCAACACTTGCTTTTATGTCTGCGGCCTGAAAAGCATGGAAGAGGGCGTCGTGCTGGCGCTGCGCGACGTGGCGACACAAGCGGGTCTGGATTGGGACACTGTGGGCGCGTCGCTCAAAAAAGAAGGTCGTCTGCATTTGGAAACCTATTGATGCCAGCGAGCGTGCAATGAAGTTCGCAGAATTTCAGGTCGGACAAGTCATCAACGCCAGCCCTTATCTGGTCACTGAAGCCGAGGTGATGGCCTTTGCCACGGCCTACGACCCGCAGTGGTTTCACACCGATCCGGTCGCCGCCAAGGACGGTCGCTTTGGCGGACTGATCGCCAGCGGCTGGCACACCTGCGGGATCGCCATGCGGCTCATCACCGATGCCGCTTTGCACGGTTCAGAGTCTTTCGCGTCACCCGGTTTGGCCTACTTGAAGTGGCAGCATCCCGTGCGCCCCGGCGATCAGCTCCGTGTGCGGGCCACCGTTCTAGAGACCCGCCACTCCGTCAGCCAGCCCACGTTGGGCATCCTGCGTTGGCACTGGCAAATGGTCAACCAAACCGACGTTCAGGTGCTGGAACTGGAGGCCACCAGTTTGTTTGACCTCACACTGACACGCCCCGCAGACTGATCAGCTTTCCGAAAATCGCCGCTCCCAAGCCTCGACTTCCGCCAGGCCCATCGTCTCGCTGTATTCCTGCAAGCTGAACATGCGGCCGCGCGAGGCCTCGGTGTTGCCGTCCCGTTGCAGGTTTTGCAGTGCTTCACGCATGGCAAAGCCGACGGTGTTGCGTATCAAGCCGGGGTAAATCGCCAACCCGATGCCGTGCGTGTGCAGCGCGTCGGCATGCAGCCCAGCCAAGGCACCGCCAGCGTCTATGTTCACCATGCAGGGAATGCTGATGGCATCGGCTACTCGCCGAATGTCGTCCAGAATGCCGGCGTGACCTTTGAGCTCGACAAAGACCGCCCCAGCGCCTACGCGCTCGAAGGCTTGCGCACGCCGGATGGCTTCAGGCAAGCCGTGCGCAGCAGCGCTGTCGGTGCGGCCGATGATGAGGAAATCCGGATCGTTACGGGCCGCCACAGCGGCTTCAATCTTGGCCACCGCCTCGGCAAAGTCGAGCACGCTGCGCGCGCCCGGCAACTGTGCGCAGCGCTTGGGCGAGAGCTGGTCTTCGATGTGAATGCCGGCCACGCCTGCCGCTTCAAACTCTTGCACCGTGCGCCGCACGGCCACGATGCCGCCGTAGCCAGTATCGGCGTCGCAGATCAATGGCACATCAATGCAGGCCGCCACATTGCGCGCATGGTTGGCCATCAGGGACAAGTCAACGAGGCCGACGTCGGGCCGGCCCAACAAGGAGGCGGAGACGCCATTGCCCGTCATGTACGCCGCTTCAAAACCGGCCTGTGCGACCAAGCGCGCACCATAACCGTCGAAGATGCCGGGCGCGATCAATGCGGGCGCGCTGCGACCAGCCCCGTTCAAGCGCTGGCGCAACTGACGACGCATTTGGCTGAAGCGGCTGACGCTCGGCACAGCAGAACCCGCGCTCATGCGGGCACCTGCCAGTCCGGGTATTTTTGTAAAAATGGAATCAAGCCGCCTTCACGCAACAGCGCGCGGATGACCGGTGGCAAAGCGCGCATTGGTCGACCGGCAGGCCAGCCGGTGACTTGCAAGAGCTGAGCCTGCAAATCCAGCACCAAGGTGCTGCCCGAAGTGATGTCGGCGGTGTCGCATTCGAGCACCGGCAAGCCGTTGTTGATGGCGTTGCGGAAAAATTGCCGGCCAAACGACGGCGCAACAATCGCCGCCACGCCCATGCGCCGCAGCACATGAACCGCTTGTTCGCGGGAAGAGTTGATGCCGAAATGCGTGCCGGCAACGATGATGCCGCCGGGCTGAAAGCGCGCCGCAAAACCGGGTGACAGCGCCTCGAAGGCGTGCGCGGCGATATAGGCTTCGTCCTTGCCGGGCAAATACTTGCCGGAACAATTCAAGTCGGTGTTGACGTCGTCACCCAGCACATAAGCTGAGCCGGAAATCTGGTCGTGTGTCACTTCAGACATGTGCTGCCTCCCATTGGCCGCCCGGCACGGTGCGCGGGTCGGTGATGCATCCAGTCAGGGCCGATGCCGCCACGGTCGCGGCGGAGCCGAGCCAAATATCGGCGTCGTGGTTGCCCAGCCGCCCTTTGAAATTTCGGTTCGCGCTGGAGATGACAACCTCCCGATCGCCAGGGATCAGGTGGTTCGTGATGCCAACGCAGGTGCCGCAACCGGCGGCCTCGAAAGACGCGCCGGCTTCGGTCAAGATTTCAATCAAGCCCTCGCGCAAAGCGGCTAGATAAATCTGCCGTGAGGCCGGCGTCACGATCATGCGCACGCCCGGGGCCAGTCGGCGCCCTTTCAAAATTGCCGCAGCTTGGCGGATGTCATCAATGCGGCCGTTGGTGCAGGTGCCGATCAGCGCGAAATTGATTTTCTGGCCAATCACCTCAGAGGCCGAGACCACGTCGTCAACCGCGTGCTGGCGCGCCACTTGCGGCGTCAACGCGGAAGCGTCAATCTCAAAGCGGTCCGCGTAAATGGCATTCGCGTCAGCGGTGACCGGCTGCGGTGGGCGAGCCCCGTGCGCGGCCAGCCAAGCGAAGGTTTTTTCATCGGCTTCCAGCAGTGCCGCCTTGGCGCCCAACTCAGCGGCGTGGTTGGCCAGCGTCATGCGGTCGTCAATTTCCATCGCGCTGACGGCCGAACCGGTGTATTCGATGGCCCGGTAATTGAGACCTTCCGCACCAAATCGACCCAGCATGTAGAGCGTCAAGTCCTTGGCCCAAACGCCGGGCTGCAGTCGTCCGTTGAGCGTCACCTTGACCGACTCGGGCACCCGGAACCAGAGTTTTCCGGTGGTCAAGATGGCGCTGATGTCGCTGCCTTCAATGCCGGTGCCGAAGACGTTGAAAGCGCCGTAGGTGACCGAGTGGGTGTCGGTGCCCACCACCAAGTCGCCAGACGTGAGGTGGCCACCTTCAGGCAGCACTTGGTGGCAAATACCGTCGCCAATGTCATACAACACGCTGCCATGTTCACGTGCAAAGCGGCGCATGGCCGTGTGGCCTTGCGCAGCCTCCAGCGTCGGTGGCGGCGAGTAATGGTCGAGCACCCAAGCGGTCTTGTCGGCAAAGGGCAATGCTGTCGGTCGACCGGCGGTCATCTTGTCGACCATGCGGATGGTGTTGGGTGCACGGGCGTCATGCACCATGGCGAAGTCAACGCGCGCAATGACGATGTCACCGGCTTTGACGTGGCTGACGCCGGCATGCCGGGCCAGAATTTTCTCTGCAATGGTGGAGTCCATGGGCGAAGCTTGGTTGGGTTGGAAGTTTCTAAAGTTGTTGAGGCGGAGGCTTAATCGAGTTTCAGCCCGACCTTGCGCACCAGCGCGCCCCACTTGTCGCTTTCAGTGCGTATGTAGCGCCCGGTTTCTTCCGGCGTGGTGGGCTTGGGCTCTAAACCTAGCTTGCGCAATTGCGCTGCCACGCCGGGGTCATTCAGCGTCGTCACGATGGCCGCGTTCAGCCGTTGGACGACGTCGGTGGGCGTGTTCAAAGGCGCGGTGAATGCGTACCAGTTGATGGCCTCAAACCCCGGGTAACCCTGTTCAGCCACGGTCTGCACCTGCGGCAACACATCGAGCCGCTTGCTACCGGTCGTCGCCAAGGCCCGCAGTTTGCCGGCCTTGATGAACTGCACCGCATCGGTCGGGCTCGAAAAAATGGAAGCCAAGACGCCGCCGAGCAAATCGTTCATGGCCGGTGCGCCGCCGCGGTAGGCCACGTGCTGATTGTTCAGACCGGCGGAAACCTTCAACAGCTCGCCGGCGAGATGGCCGCTGCTGCCAATGCCCGAAGAACCGAAGGACACCTTCGACTTTTCAACGCGACCCAGGCGAACGTAGTCAGCCAGAGTCCGGATCTCGCTGTTCGCATTGACCACCAGCACATTGCTGAAGACGATGGCCAGACTCAGCGGCGCCATGTCGGTCACCGGGTCATAGCTGAGCTTGTTCAGATGCTGGTTCACCGCCAGCGAACCGATGGTGCCCAGCATGATGGTGTAGCCATCTGCCGGGGCTTTCACCAAGGCGTCGGAGGCAATATTGCCGCCAGCCCCAGGTCGGTTGTCAATGATCACGCTTTGCTTGAGCGCCTCAGACAAGCGCGGCGCAAGGATTCGGGCCACCGTGTCAGAGCTGCCGCCGGGGGCAAAACCGACCAGGATTTTGATCGGGCGCAGAGGGAAAGGGTCTGCAGCTTGGGCCATGGGCAGGCCTGCAAAAGACGTGAAGACCACACACAGGGCGGCGGCGAGGTGTCGGCAGTGGATCATGCGAAAGTGTCTCCTAATGTTCTGGGCGCCTGGATGGCTTTCATTTTTTACGTCAACAGCGTCCACTTATACAGTGTTGTCAACGGCGCTGAGGCCGCGTCAGCCGGTGTAGGTTGAGCGCGAGGCGTCGAGCTGGGCCAAGGCCTTGCGCGCCAGCGCTTCGGCGTCAGGTGTGCGCGGCACCCAAGAGTTCACCGGCATCGGTCGGCCGTGTGAATCCACCGAGACAAAAACGATCAGGCATTCGGTGGTTTTTTCCATCTGGCCGCCTTTCATGTCGCCGCTGCGCACTTCGACTGAAATGTTCATGCTGGTGTTGCCGGTGTAGGCCAGCTTGGCTTCGACCTCGACCAAGTCGCCGATCATGATCGGGCGATGAAAGCGGATGCCGCCGACATA